>NZ_JBQAFE010000004.1:0-392527 GCF_051915685.1 Bacillus cereus group sp. MYBK5-2 | reverse complement strand
TGATGGCAGAGAGGTCACACCCGTTCCCATACCGAACACGGAAGTTAAGCTCTCTAGCGCCGATGGTAGTTGGGACCTTGTCCCTGTGAGAGTAGGACGTTGCCAGGCAAATGGAGGATTAGCTCAGCTGGGAGAGCACCTGCCTTACAAGCAGGGGGTCGGCGGTTCGATCCCGTCATCCTCCACCATTTAGCCGACTTAGCTCAATTGGTAGAGCAACTGACTTGTAATCAGTAGGTTGGGGGTTCAAGTCCTCTAGTCGGCACCAGAAATCATGGCGGTTGTGGCGAAGTGGTTAACGCACCGGATTGTGGCTCCGGCATTCGTGGGTTCGATTCCCATCAGTCGCCCCATTTTTCTTAAATAAATTAATATGCGGGTGTGGCGGAATTGGCAGACGCACCAGACTTAGGATCTGGCGCCTTTGGCGTGGGGGTTCGACTCCCTTCACCCGCACTTTTAATTAAATAACTCATACATGTCTTGCGGAAGTAGTTCAGTGGTAGAATACAACCTTGCCAAGGTTGGGGTCGCGGGTTCGAATCCCGTCTTCCGCTCCAATTTTCAATATGACATGCCGGGGTGGCGGAACAGGCAGACGCACAGGACTTAAAATCCTGCGGTGGGTGACCACCGTGCGGGTTCGACCCCCGCCCTCGGCACCATATGCGCCCGTAGCTCAATTGGATAGAGCGTTTGACTACGGATCAAGAGGTTAGGGGTTCGACTCCTCTCGGGCGCGCTTTTATTAACGGGAAGTGGCTCAGCTTGGTAGAGCACCTGGTTTGGGACCAGGGGGTCGCAGGTTCAAATCCTGTCTTCCCGATATTCCTAAAAAACATGGGGCCTTAGCTCAGCTGGGAGAGCGCCTGCCTTGCACGCAGGAGGTCAGCGGTTCGATCCCGCTAGGCTCCACTTATATTAATATCATTTATGGCGGTGTAGCTCAGCTGGCTAGAGCGTACGGTTCATACCCGTGAGGTCGGGGGTTCGATCCCCTCCGCCGCTACCATAAAGGACCTTTAGCTCAGCTGGTTAGAGCAGACGGCTCATAACCGTCCGGTCGTAGGTTCGAGTCCTACAAGGTCCACCATTAGACGTATATATCTCGGAGGTATACCCAAGTTCGGCTGAAGGGATCGGTCTTGAAAACCGACAGGCGGCGAGAGTCGCGCGGGGGTTCGAATCCCTCTACCTCCTCCATTTTTTCTATAGTAAATATTTTATCATCGCGGGGTGGAGCAGCACGGTAGCTCGTCGGGCTCATAACCCGAAGGTCGCAGGTTCAAATCCTGTCCCCGCAACCAAATGGTCCCGTGGTGTAGTGGTTAACATGCCTGCCTGTCACGCAGGAGATCGCCGGTTCGACCCCGGTCGGGACCGCCATTTTTACATAAAGGCTCGGTAGCTCAGTCGGTAGAGCAGAGGACTGAAAATCCTCGTGTCGGCGGTTCGATTCCGTCCCGAGCCACCATTTTGAAGTCGCAAGCCGACTTAGCTCAATTGGTAGAGCAACTGACTTGTAATCAGTAGGTTGGGGGTTCAAGTCCTCTAGTCGGCACCACTTTCAAAATGAGCCATTAGCTCAGTTGGTAGAGCATCTGACTTTTAATCAGAGGGTCGAAGGTTCGAGTCCTTCATGGCTCACCATTTACAATTTAATGCGGGTGTAGTTTAGTGGTAAAACAAGAGCCTTCCAAGCTCTGGTCGAGAGTTCGATTCTCTTCACCCGCTTTTCAATTATGGGCCTATAGCTCAGCTGGTTAGAGCGCACGCCTGATAAGCGTGAGGTCGATGGTTCGAGTCCATTTAGGCCCACCATAATTGTTCCGCAGTAGCTCAGTGGTAGAGCTATCGGCTGTTAACCGATCGGTCGTAGGTTCGAGTCCTACCTGCGGAGCCATATTTATAGAGAAGTACCCAAGTGGCTCAAGGGGCTCCCCTGCTAAGGGAGTAGATCGCGAACGCGGTGCGAGGGTTCGAATCCCTTCTTCTCTGCCAGAACTGGCCCGTTGGTCAAGTGGTTAAGACACCGCCCTTTCACGGCGGTAACACGGGTTCGAATCCCGTACGGGTCATACTAAAAGAGATAGCATAATCTGCTATCTCTTTTTTGTTGTATAAAAATGGACTTTGGATAGTCTGCTTTTTTATGCAATAGAAGAAATATGAAGTATTCGCTGTTGCAGTTGGGTACATAGAGAGCCGTAAATACAATCATGTTAATTATTTGGACCTGTATGAATATGAAGGAATTAACTTCAACTTGAACTTTTACCCCAGCTGTATGGCTGTAGCCTCCTACACTTGGAGAAACCGATGAAAATGCATCTGGGAGCTACTGTGGAAAATAAATAATATATAGAAGAAGCTGCTTTCTCTCAATAGCTGTGATCTACTGAAGACAGCTTTTTTATGTTGTCAGTATTGTCGAGTTTTGTCGGTAAGTCGATATATTGCAAAAATCGCTGATATAATTTGAGTTACGGTCGATAAATTTCAATAATCGCTGATATATTTGGAGTTACAGTCGATATATTCTAAAAATCGCTGGTATAATTTCACTTACCGACAAAAACCACAAGAAAATCCCTTTCACAATCTAAAGAAAACGCCTCCATTGAAATGGATTCCACACCTATTCCAATAACTTTACACTCTATGTGAAAAAGTTCACAAATAGGTCATAATTTGTGAAGTAATTCACAATAATACGTGCTACAATATGAATGTAAAGAAGTTAAACAACATTAAATTAGTATTTTAATTAATTACTTAAACAATCATAAAAAATATATGTGAACAATAGAGAGGGGAAATTACCATGAAAAAAGGTATCAATCGTGTAGTATTAGTAGGAACAGGAGCTGTAGGTTGTAGTTACGCTTACTCAATGATCAACCAAGGTGTAGCTGAAGAATTCGTATTAGTAGATGTTAATGAAGCAAAAGCAGAAGGGGAAGCAATGGACTTAAGCCATGCGGTACCATTCTCTCCATCACCAACAAAAGTTTGGAGCGGTAGCTATGCAGATTGTAAAGATGCAGATTTAGTTGTTATCACTGCTGGGTTACCACAAAAGCCAGGTGAAACTCGTTTAGACTTAGTTGAGAAAAATACAAAGATCTTTAAACAAATCGTTCGTGGCATTATGGATAGCGGATTCGATGGAATCTTCTTAATCGCAACTAACCCAGTTGATATTTTAACTTACGTAACTTGGAAAGAATCTGGTTTACCGAAAGAGCGCGTAATCGGTTCTGGTACTACTTTAGACTCTGCTCGTTTCCGTTACATGTTAGGTGACTACTTAGATGTAGATCCACGCAACGTTCATGCTTACATCGTTGGTGAACACGGTGATACTGAACTTCCGGTATGGAGCCACGCTACTATCGGTGTACAAAAACTAGAAACAATCTTAGCTAACAACGAACAGTACAAACAAGAAGACTTAGATAAAATCTTCGAAAATGTACGTGATGCAGCTTACCATATCATCGAGCGTAAAGGTGCAACTTACTACGGAATCGGTATGTCACTACTTCGTGTAACTAAAGCAATCTTAAACAACGAGAACAGCGTATTAACTGTATCTGCATACCTTGAAGGCCAATACGGTGAGAAAGATGCTTACGTAGGTGTTCCAGCTGTAATTAACCGCGAAGGTGTACGTGAAATCGTAGAGCTTGAGTTAAATGAAGAAGAAAAAGCGAAGTTCGCTCATTCTGTAAAAGTATTAAAAGAAACAATGGCACCAGTACTATAATAATTGCTAAATCATTTAGGGGCGGGACACTGCTTCCTACCTCTAAATTCATATAATTTAATATAAATTCCTTTTCCGGTTTTCCTTGTATATCCCCAATATACCCCTTTTGCTGGATCAGGGTCGTTTATAGAAAAAAGCACTCTACTTTAAGTAGAGTGCTCTTTATTATCCCGCATTAACGGGCAGTAAGATCCCCACCTCAAAATGCAGCGAAAGCAAAGAAGTTAGTTTGGTGATCAACTGCCCGTAAAAGCCCGATTGGTTCAACTAATAATCAGTGGGGGATGAACACCCCCCACTGATTAAAGTTTCACTTTATCATTTTTTAGGCGTTAATCCTAATTTCTTTAAAATATCTGCCAGTGTACCGCTTTTGGATTTTTCTACAGGTGTTTGTGATTTAGATGCATCCGGACCTTTTTTCAAGAAGTTCTTTTCGACGAAGCGAATATCTTTTTCATCGACAATCCCATCTTTATTAAGGTCTCCGTCTTTTACAGTTAGTCCTTTTTTACCATAGTTGCTAGCGATAATTTCAGCATCTCTAATATCGATTACTTTATCAGCATTTACATCGCCGGCAAGGTTTTCGTCAGGTCTTGCATAATAATATTGGCCAAGCAGCTTACCGTCTTTTTCAGTACCAAGTTTCGTTGTTAGGCGGCTTGTTAAATGTCCTGGCACCTCTACATATAAGTTATAGTCGCGTTTATTAACTGGAAGTCCATTTAGTTTGAAGTATCCGTATTTATCTAGTGAGCCTTCAAACTTATGACGATAAGAATCAGTCGCATATACTTTTACGCCAAGCTTTGTATAATCGAACTTTTCATCTAAATATCCACGTTCATTTAAGAATGCACCAGACTTAATATTTCCTTCTACTAGTGAGTTTAAGGACATTACTGAGAATGATTGATCTTGAAGGACACGCATTCTATTTGGCTCTGTTTCTCCTGGTTTCCAGTATACAAACACTGGTAACTCTAATTGAGCATTTGCTTCATAAAACTCATCGTTTTCTACTTTGAACGTTACATCAATGAACGGGAAATCACCATCTAATCCAGCGAAGTTTTTGTCATCGATAGCACCGCCAACTGTAACAGAGCCTGCTTCTAGCTTCGGTTCATTTACTTTTGCTGTTACCCCTTTTTCAGAAAGGAGTTTTTCAAAAGCAGGATTCAATTTCGCATTTCAATAAAATTGTGACAAAAAATATTGAGAAACATTTTTTTATGACAGATTATTTTGTTTTGATTTTAAGTGGAAAATAGCATGAAAAATAGGATAAACATAATAAAATAAAGGTTGAGAAAAAATAATTGGTAAAAATATAGAAGAATAATAAAGCGTTTTCAATGAATATTCGTCAAAATTCGATATTTTACACGGAAATGTGAAGGAAAACTAACATTTTTAAGAAAAAAACGAATGTTTTTTATAAATTAACAAGGATATTGCAGTTTTTCGCAGAAATAGTTAAAGTATAAAAAATTCTGTCATCTAAGTGAGGTGAGCATATTGAGTGTAATAAATTGTGAAGAAGTGAAACGAGATGAGTTTCATACAGAAAAGTACTATGAAAGTTATAATATCTTTGGCGCACATGTTGTGACGGAAGATGAGATTCAAGGAGTACGATTTACAGTGTGGGCTCCTCATGCGAAAGCAATGAGTGTTGTTGGAGATTTTAATGAGTGGGATTATGAGCAACATAAAATGCTACAAGTGACAGAAGAAGGCATTTGGTCCTTGTTTATACCGCATATTGAAGAAGGAGAAATATATAAATATGCGATTGAAACGTTGGCTGGTGACGTCATTTTCAAGGCAGATCCGTATGCTGTATATGCAGAAGTAAGACCGAATACGGCATCTGTAGTTTTTGATATAAAGGGATATGAATGGAATGATAAAAACTGGACTCGTAAGAAAAAGAAAAAATCGATTTATAAAGAAGCGATGACAGTTTATGAATTGCATTTTGGTTCTTGGAAAAAGAAAGAAGATGGAACACTGTATTCTTACAGGGAAATGGTAGAAGAACTCATTCCATATGTGGTGGAACATCAATTTACACATATTGAAATTATGCCGCTTGTTGAGCATCCATATGATCGTTCTTGGGGATACCAAGGAACGGGATATTATGCAGCGACGAGTAGATTTGGTACGCCGCATGATTTAATGCATTTTGTCGACGAATGTCATAAATATGGAATCGGTGTCATTTTAGATTGGGTGCCGGGGCATTTTTGTAAAGATGCTCACGGTTTATATTTGTTTGATGGTACACCGACCTATGAATATAAAGATAAAGATGTACAAGAAAATCCAGTATGGGGAACTGTCAATTTTGATTTAGGAAAGAGAGAGGTACGTAATTTCTTAATTTCAAATGCGTTATTTTGGATGAGATATTTCCATATTGATGGTTTCAGAGTTGATGCAGTTGCGAACATGTTGTACTGGAATAAAGAAGGACAAGAGCAAAGTAATGAGCATGCTGTTTCATTTTTAAGAGAGTTAAATGAAGCAGTGTTTGCAGAGGATGAAGATTTTCTTATGACGGCAGAAGATTCAACAGCTTGGCCACTTGTAACAACTCCAACGTATGAAGGTGGGCTTGGATTCAATTACAAATGGAATATGGGCTGGATGAATGACGTGCTGAAATATATGGAGTGTGCGCCTGAATATAGGAAACACATTCATGAGAAAATGACGTTTTCTTTGCTATATGCGTACTCTGAAAACTTCATATTACCGCTTTCTCATGATGAAGTCGTTCATGGGAAAAAGTCGTTATTAAATAAAATGCCAGGTGATTACTGGGATAAGTTTGCTCAGCTTCGTTTATTATATGGATATTTCTTTACTCACCCAGGAAAGAAATTACTTTTCATGGGAGGAGAATTCGGGCAGTTTGATGAGTGGAAAGACCTTGAAGATTTAGATTGGAATTTACATGATTTTGAAATGCATCGTTATATGCATGATTACTTTAAAGAGCTCATAGCATTGTATAAGCGCTCAAAACCACTTTGGCAGCTTGATCATTCGCCTGAAGGTTTTCAGTGGATTGATGCTAATAATAACGAGCAAAGTATTTTCTCGTTTATCCGTCAAGGGGATAAACAAGAGGATGCGTTAGTTATCGTATGTAATTTTACGAAAGCTACATATGAAAACTATAAAGTAGGTGTACCAGATTTCGAGTATTATAACGAGATTTTAAACAGTGATGCACAGCAATATGGCGGTTCGGGGCAAGTGAATAAGAAACGTCTTAAGACGATTCTAGAACCGTACCATAATCAAGCAGCACATGTAGAGATTACAATTCCACCATTTGGCGTATCCATATTACGACCAGTGAAGACGAGAAAGGGGAGCAAAAAACAAGATGGCTCAAAAACAAAAGTGCGTAGCAATGTTACTAGCAGGGGGAAAAGGTAGTCGTTTAAGTGCATTAACAAAAAATTTAGCCAAGCCAGCTGTTCCATTTGGTGGTAAATATCGCATTATTGATTTTACGCTAAGTAACTGTGCGAATTCTGGTATTGAAACGGTTGGGATTTTAACGCAATATCAACCACTCGAACTTCATAATTATATCGGAATCGGAAATGCGTGGGATTTAGACCGAGTAAACGGTGGAGTCACAGTATTACCTCCTTATGCGGAGTCTTCAGGGGTTAAGTGGTATACAGGTACGGCAAGTGCCATTTATCAAAACTTAAACTATTTAAGTCAGTATGAACCGGAGTATGTTCTCATTTTATCAGGCGACCATATTTATAAAATGGATTACAGTAAGATGCTAGATTACCATATTGAGAAAGAATCGGATGTATCCATTTCTGTTATTGAAGTACCTTGGGATGAAGCGAGTCGCTTTGGCATTATGAATACGAATGAAGAGATGGAGATTGTTGAGTTTGAAGAGAAACCACAATTTCCAAGAAGTAATCTTGCATCAATGGGAATCTATATTTTTAATTGGTCAATTTTGAAAGAGTATTTAGAGATGGATGCAAGAAACCCTGAATCTAGTAACGATTTCGGAAAAGACGTACTTCCGCTTTTATTGGATGAAGGGAAGAAGTTAATGGCGTATCCGTTTGAAGGATATTGGAAAGATGTTGGAACGGTGAAGAGCTTATGGGAAGCGAATATGGATTTGCTTCGCGATGAAACATCACTGAATTTAAACGATCGTAATTGGCGTATTTACTCTGTCAATCCAAACGAACCGCCTCAATATATTGCTGAAAAGGCGAAAGTAGAAGAATCGCTTATTAACGAAGGGTGCGTCATTGAAGGGGACGTGAAGCATTCTGTGTTATTCCAAGGAGTGACGGTGGAAGAAGGAAGTATGGTGATTGATTCTGTCGTTATGCCAGGAGCTAAGATTGGTAAAAATGTTGTGATTGAAAGAGCGATTGTTGGATCAGAAATGGTTATCGAAGATGGAACAATCATTCGTCCAGAAAAGAATGTTGACGATGTAGTATTAATTGCTGAAGGGAAATAGAAAAGGGGGATGAAATGAATGGGAGAAAAAATGTTAGGGATTATTAATGCAACGGGAAGTTTTCCTTCCTTAAAGAAAGTAACAGGGCATCGTTCACTAGCGGCGTTACCGTTTGGGGGCCGTTATCGACTCATTGATTTCATGCTTTCAAATATGGTGAATTCTAGTATTCATAGTGTGGCAGTTTTTACAAGCCATAAAAATCGTTCGTTAATGGACCATGTTGGTTCAGGAAAACAGTGGGATTTAGATAGAAAACGAGACGGACTATTTTTATTCCCGCCAAACTGCCAATGTGACCAAGATGAATTTGGGTCTTTTGCACACTTTAGAAGACATATTGATTATTTTCTAAGAAGCAGAGAAGAGTACGTTGTTATTACGAATAGCCATCTCGTAACAGCATTAAATTTTCAAGCGGTGTTAGAGCGACATATACATACGGCAGCTGATATTACAGAAGTTTGCCATGAAGGGGTTTCGCTTCAAACATACGTGTTAAAGAAACAATTATTGTTAGACTTATTTGAGTCATATAAAGGTGTGGAACAATACAGTTTATTTGATGTAGTGAGAGAAAAGCGCGGGAAATCATTACACATTGCTACATATGAACATACTGGATATGTAGCAATTATTGACTCGATTGAAAGTTACTATAAACATAGCTTAGAAATTTTGCAACCTGCTATTTGGAAGCAATTATTTAAGAAAGAAGCACCGATCTTTACGAAAGTAAAAGATGAGCCACCAACTCGTTATTTAAAGGATGCAGTCGTGAAAAATACAATGATTGCAAATGGCAGTATTATTGAAGGGAAAGTCGAAAACAGTGTTATTTCCCGTTCGGTTAAAATTGGAAAAGGTTCAATTATTCGTAACAGTATTATTATGCAAAAGAGCCAAATTGGAGATAACTGTATAATAGACGGTGTTATTATTGATAAAGACGTGAAAATTGGCGACGGTGTCGTATTAAAAGGAAGCGCCGATGAGCCGTATGTTGTAGAAAAAGGAAGCGTACAAAACAGTACGATTAATAGTTATTCCTAAAGAATCAGTGGGGGCTTTTTCCTCCACTGATTAAAGTTTTAATTTAAATGAAAACTCGAAGGGAGGAAGCTGCAAGAGGAGTAATAAAAACTTTTCGCGCAGTGGGACAACAAGTGAATATTTTATTTGCAGTATCAGAATGTGTACCGTTTGTGAAATCGGGAGGATTAGCTGATGTAGCGGGTGCACTCCCAAAAGAGCTAAAAAAATTAGGAGTGGACGTTCGTATTATACTTCCGAATTATAGTCTCATTCCGCAAAAGTTAAGAGATGGATGTACGTTACATAAAGTAATTAACGTCCCTCTTGGGTGGAGAAATCAATATTGTGGAATTTTAAAAGGTGAGCAAGACGGAATTACGTATTACTTAATAGATAATGAATATTATTTTAAGAGAGATTCTCTGTATGGGCATTACGATGACGGAGAGCGTTTTTCTTATTTCTCAAAAGCAGTGTTAGAGTGTATTCCGCACCTTGATTTTGAAGTGGATGTTCTTCATAGCCATGATTGGCATACGGCTATGGTTAATTTCTTACTTCGTGAAAAGTATCAAGATAACCCGTTATATGAGCGTATTAAAACGGTATATACGATTCATAACTTGCAGTTCCAAGGTGTATTTCCTCCTGAAGTGATGTACGACTTGTTAGAGCTTGGTGATGAATATTTTCATAGTGAGCAGCTAGAGTTTTATGGAAACGTAAACTTTATGAAAGGCGGTATTATTGCTTCGGATCAAATTACAGCGGTGAGCCCGACGTATAAAGAAGAAATTCAATATGAATTTTTCGGTGAGAAGTTAGATGGATTACTGCGAAAATATAATGATAAGCTTAGCGGCATTGTAAATGGTATTGATACGAGCGTATATAATCCAGAAACGGATTCATATATTAAGGCCCAGTATGATGCAGAGTCATTATATGAAAAGAGTGAAAATAAACGCGCCTTGCAGCGTTATTTTGGTTTGCCAGAAAAAGAGGATACACCAATTATTTCAATGGTAACGAGATTAACGAAGCAAAAAGGTCTTGATTTAGTACGTACTGTATTCCGCGAAATAATGGAAGAAGATGTACAATGTATTATTTTAGGTTCAGGTGATTCGGAATATGAGCAATTCTTTGAGTGGATGGCATATGAGTATCCGGAGAAGGTAAAAGTTTATATCGGATTTAATGAAGAATTAGCTCACCAAGTGTATGCGGGAAGCGATTTGTTTTTAATGCCATCGCTGTTTGAACCGTGTGGACTTGGACAACTTATCGCATTAGCATACGGTACAATTCCAATTGTAAGAGAAACAGGTGGGTTAAACGACACGGTACATTCTTATGATGAAGAAACAGGCGAAGGAAATGGTTTCAGTTTCACGAATTTTAATGCACATGACATGCTGCATACGATTCATCGTGCAATTGAATTCTATCATGATAAACCAGTGTGGGAGCAGCTTGTAAAACAAGCGATGACTGAAGATTATAGCTGGGAGCAATCGGCTCTTGCTTATAAGGAATTGTATAAAAGTCTCATGGAATAACATGTAGGTGGTGAAAAAATGTTTACTCATGTTGAAAGTTTTAAATCAACTTTTCTAGAAAAGTTAGAGACGATGTATGGTAAAAGTTTTAAAGATTCTACAACTCGTGATCAATATAATACGCTCGGCCATATGGTACGTGAGTATATGAATAGTCAATGGATTGCAACGAACGAGAGTTATCGATCCGGAGAGCAAAAGCAAATGTATTACTTGTCTATTGAGTTTTTGCTTGGACGCTTGCTTGGAAGTAACATCTTGAATTTAGGTATTCGAGATGTATGCGAGCAGGGGTTATCTGAACTAGGGATTTCGTTACAAGAGTTAGAAGAAGTGGAAGCAGATGCAGGCCTTGGTAATGGTGGGCTTGGACGCTTAGCAGCCTGTTTTCTCGATTCACTCGCATCTTTAAACTTACCAGGACACGGCTGTGGAATTCGTTATAAACATGGTTTGTTTGATCAGAAAATTGTTGATGGTTATCAAGTTGAATTTCCAGAACAGTGGCTTCTTCATGAAAACGTATGGGAAGTAAGAAGATATGATCAAGCTATAGAAGTAAGTTATTTCGGCAGTGTTGAACCGCTAGAAATTGACGGGCGTTTAGAGTTCAGGCATACAAATGCAGAAGTCATTATGGCCGTGCCATATGATGTGCCGGTAGTTGGCTATGAGACGAGTACTGTAAATACACTTAGACTTTGGAATGCTGAACCAGTTCCTTTCCCGCAAAACTGCAAAGATATTTTGAAATATAAGCGTGAAACAGAGGCTGTATCGGAGTTTTTATATCCAGATGATACGCATGATGAGGGAAAAATACTTCGTTTAAAACAACAGTATTTCCTCGTATCAGCAAGTTTGCAAAATATCGTTCGAATGCATAGAGAAAGATATGGTGACCTTCGTCAACTACATGAAAAAATTGCGATCCACATTAACGATACACATCCGGTTTTAGCAATTCCGGAACTGATGCGTATTTTACTAGACGAAGAAAAGTTAGCATGGGAAGAAGCTTGGCACATAACGACGCAGACGATTTCTTATACGAATCATACGACGTTATCAGAAGCGCTCGAAAAGTGGCCAATTCACATTTTTAAACCGTTATTACCGAGAATTTATATGATTATTGAAGAGATTAATGAACGTTTCTGTCATGAACTGTGGGAACAGTATCCGTATGAGTGGGATCGTATTGAAGCAATGGCGATTATTGCACATGACCTTGTGAAAATGGCTCATTTAGCGATTGTCGGTAGCCATAGCGTAAACGGTGTAGCAAAAATTCATACGGAAATATTAAAGCAGCGGGAAATGCGATTGTTTTATGAATTTTATCCAGATAAGTTTAATAATAAGACGAATGGAATTGCTCATAGGCGCTGGCTTATGAAAGCAAATCCACAGTTAACAAATCTCATTTCAGAGGCGATTGGAACGGAGTGGAAGAAAGAACCGATTAAGCTTCAAGAGCTACAATTAGTTCAATATGATGCGAGTTTCCAAGAGAAATTTGCAGAGGTAAAACAAGAGCGTAAAGAGATTTTAGCAGAGCGTATTCATAATACAATGGGGATTACCATTGATCCAAATTCTATTTTTGATGTGCAAGTGAAAAGATTACATGCTTATAAACGACAATTATTAAATGTTCTTCATATTTTATATTTATATAACCGTTTGAAAGAGGATGCTAGTTTTACATTTTATCCGCGTACTTTTATTTTTGGAGCGAAAGCATCACCTGGCTATTATTACGCGAAAAAAATTATTAAATTAATAAATGAACTCGCAAGAAAAGTAAATAATGACCCGTATGTCAGTCAATATATGAAAGTTATCTTTCTAGAAAACTATCGAGTTTCTTTAGCGGAAGATATATTCCCAGCGGCGGATGTAAGTGAACAAATTTCAACGGCGAGTAAAGAAGCATCGGGAACAGGTAATATGAAATTTATGATGAATGGTGCGATTACACTCGGAACGCTAGACGGTGCTAACGTTGAAATAAAAGACCGGGTCGGTGATGATAACTGTTTTATTTTCGGTTTAACGGCCGAAGAAGTTCTTCATTACTATCAAAATGGTGGCTATCGTGCAAGTGATTATTATCACCACAATAGACACATTAAAAAAGTAGTTGATCAATTAACAAATGGTTTCTTTGCACAATCGGGAGCTGAATTTGAAGCGATTTACGATTCTCTCGTTATTCAAAACGATGAATATTTCGTTCTGCGAGATTTTGGTCCATATGCTGAAAGACAAGAGGCTGTCGGTAGAGCTTATGAGAACCGAACGAAGTGGCTAGAAATGTCGATTTTAAATATTGCACAGTCTGGTCATTTTGCGAGCGATCGAACAATTTTGCAGTACAGTAATGAAATTTGGGGTATTGGTAATGCAGTTAAACAGTTTTAAAGAGGTTGCTATATTGGGAGATATATTATCGATTTACCAACCGAAATGGATATTAATAAATAAAACGGGCTTAATAAAATTAAGCTCGTTTTATTTATTTTGCTTAAGAAAGAAATGGAACAGTGGTATATATGATACCTGCCCCATCATACTCTCCTGTCGCAAAGTATGAAAATGTAAAGAAACCTGTAACCGTAAAAATTACAATAAGAAAAAGTGCGAAGATAAATTTTAACATGTAAGGTCCCCTCATCCAAAAATAACTTCATACATTATTATAGTATACGAATATTTTATTTCCAATTGTTTACTGGTTAAAAATGAGAAGTCAGACATGTTTTGTATGTTGTAATGGAATGATTATTTGTAATGGATTTTGTGTTTTTTGTAAATGTCATGTTGTGATGGACGTGTGCATACTCCCAATCATGATCATTAAAATTTATGTTTCGGGGAGGGAGAAGTGGGACGACATCGAACAAGTTGACGAAACGAAAGCTACTAGCTACTTGTAGTTTATAATAATTTCGAAAAGCGATATCTCCTACTTTTGGAGAAGCGAATGTATAAAGTCCATACTGTGCGAAGGCAGTATTTATACGTGCATCTAATATGTGTAATGTGGCAAGCGCGCCACCTAGACTATGCCCAGTAGCTAGCAGTTTTTTATGTGCTGGCAATGATACGAGCATATCCATAATAGAATCACGACAAGACTCATAAATAGAGAGAAAACCGTTATGGACATTTCCGCCATTTAAAGCATAAGGATAAGGTTTTTGATTGACGAGAGAATCAATAATCCAATCGGGGTCTGTTTGAGTGCCTCTGAAGGCAACAATAATTGTATCCTCAGATTCTAATATAAATCCGAACCATTCTGTTGTTTGAATGGCCTTTCCTTGAAACCCTTGTACATATTGAAAACCATCTGGTATCTCGAAAATGCCATTTTGTTTATATTGTTCATACGTTAACTCACAACAAGAAGCTAACAGTATGGCAGTGTCTTTATCAAAGGATAAAGGAGTACGCATTAAGGAAGCCCTCCTTAAGAAAAAGTATAGTTTAATATATGCAGTGAGGAACTTGATTCATTCTTTTGGAGGTGGGGAATAGCTTGTATCGCTTATCTAAATCGGTGGAGGAAATTATAAGGTCAAAATAAAACAGTGCCTGATAAGGGCACTGTTTACTCTTTTTCATCTCAAGGAATCGACTTTTTTAGTTATTCTTAATGAACTGACGCATGCGTTAGTTGCATAAGTAAGAGGTTTGAAAAAATAGCCTGTATATATTTGAACGATGAATAACTTACCTATTTTCTTGTGTTTGTTTACACTATATACAGAAAAATTTGAAAAACAAAACGTATTATTTATCTGTTTGTTTTTGCTTCTTTTTCAAATACTCCGTACGCAATTTTTCAAGTTGCTGCTTTTTATCAAATTTGGCAGGTTTCTGTTTTTCATGGAACTTTGCCACAGCTACCTGACTTTTGGAATCCAATTGATATTTTCCCACTTTGTTCACCTACTTTTCTTGTCTCTAAAGAGAATCTATTCAACAAATATAATATACCTTATTTTCCTGAAGTAAACCTTATTACTTTATTTTAACTGCTTTTTCTCGTTTGTAGACGTAAATTAAAACACCCTTTCACTGCATTACTGCAAGCAAGGGTGTTTTAATTTTATTATTTTATTAGTTGATGGCCATGCCTACATAAGGGCACAGTTTACTCTTTCCCATCTAATAAACGACCAAGTCCACCTAATACACTACCTTCGCCAGTACTTTGCGCTGCTGGGCTTGTAAGGCGTGCTGCTAAGCGGCTAAGTGTTAAGGACTGAATCCAAACTGTTCCAGGACCTTCTAATGTTGCGAAGAATAAACCCTCGCCGCCAAATAGAGCTGTTTTTACTTTACCAACGAACTCGACATCATAGTTAATGTCTTTTGTCATAGCAACGAGACAACCTGTATCAATGCGAAGTTTCTCACCAGGTTTTAATTCACGTTTATATACAGTTCCACCTGCGTGCATGAAAGCAAGGCCATCACCTTCAAGTTTCTGCATGATGAAACCTTCACCACCGAAGAAACCAGTTCCTATTTTTTTCGTAAATTCAATTCCGATGGAAACACCTTTTGCGGCACAAAGAAAGGCATCTTTTTGACAAACTACTTTTCCTTGATACTCTGTTAAATCTACAGGAATAATTTTACCAGGATAAGGAGCAGCAAATGAGACGTGGCGCTTGCCGTGACCTGTATTTGTAAATACAGTCATAAACATACTTTCGCCTGTAACGAGACGTTTACCAGCGCCCATTAATTTTCCGAATAAACCTCCAGATGGGCCAGAACCATCACCGAAGATTGTTTCCATTTCTATGTAATCTTCCATCATCATCATTGCGCCAGCTTCTGCGATCACGCTCTCTTCTGGATCTAACTCAATTTCAACAAACTGCATATCATCGCCATATAACTTATACTCGATTTCGTGTGCTCTCATTTTTTTCACCTCGTATGTAATAGATACTTATATTGTACAGAATTTAATAGGATTAGAATACTTTAGTTTTGTTAATTTTCAAATAAAGTGGAACCAGCCAAAACTGATTATCAGCTCCCGCCAATCAAGCTGTCCACAAATGGCGGGATAATATATGAATATGGAAATTCAACATTATATTAAAATTATAAAAAAATGGTGGAATGAAAGTGTTCTCATTTGACGTTTTGGATATAGCGTGATATAGTGAAATCACTATTGAGCTACATAATGTGGTACGGAAATAAAGCACGTTGAATTAAAGGCTGTAAGCTTGTTATACATTCATGTCCTTTATATCCACCTTTTCATGTGGATTCATAGTTTCATTTTTATTTAGGAGGTACATGACATGCAAACAGGTAAAGTTAAATGGTTCAACAGCGAAAAAGGTTTCGGTTTCATCGAAGTTGAAGGTGGAGACGATGTATTCGTTCACTTCTCAGCTATCCAAGGTGACGGATTCAAAACTTTAGAAGAAGGTCAAGAAGTTTCTTTCGAAATCGTTGAAGGTAACCGTGGACCACAAGCTGCTAACGTTACAAAAAACTAATTAGCTAGCGATAAAAAGCATTCCGATTTTCGGAATGCTTTTTTTTATTCTTTGGAACTAGATTCATTTGAAGATAATTCACCTTTGAAGGTACGTTCTTCAAAATCATCAAGCATTTGTTCATATTCTTCATGCTCTTCTGTAGCGAAAACTTGTGGGTTTTTTCCGTACATATCCGTACCGATAAAGTTTTCAAAATCCTCCACGTAGCCTACGTTTTCTTCACTATTTACATACATGCCATTATAGTTTTTTGAATCTTGTCTTTCTAAATCAGACGGCGTTTCAGATGTTCCGTAATTTGCGACATCTTGCCACGCATCTTCCGCATCGTACTCAACAGAATGGTCCTCATCATGCTTGTGGAAAGAAGGAGACAACACTTCTTCTTCAACTGGTCGTGTATTCATATTTAACTTATTTGTCGCGTGCTGGATGCATGTTGTAGCGGTTGGCATTGCTTCCAATCTTTCAAATGGAATTTCTTCGCCAGACACTTCGCAAATGCCGTACGTACCCGCTTCTATTTTTTGCAAGGCATGTTTCGTGTCTTCAAGCTGTTTATGCCAAAGTTCAATAAGTCCGAAGTCTTTTTCCCGTTCATATAGCTCTGTAGCCATATCAGCTGGATGGTTATCATAGCTAGATAATTCTCCAACGGAATCACGTTCAGAAGCACGATCTGTATTTTCATGAGTTTGTATCGTTTGCTCTAGTTCTTGTTTTTGTTTTTCTAAAATGGATTTAAATTGACCTACTTGTTGTGGAGTTAACATAGTCGTCCACCTTCCTACAATTCAGTTTCTTTACATAGTATGGGCGTTGAGAGTAGGAATTATGAGATGAATTTCAGATATGAAAAAGGAGCCGCATAAGCAGCTCCTTTTATAGAAAGTATCCAAGTAATAATCCGATTCCCATTAGGAAACCGAAGATTGTATTTGTTTTTGCTGTTGCAATCATCGCAGGTACCATTTCTATTGGAATGCTTTTGCCGATAAAGCCTTTCGTCGCTTTAAATGCTTTCGGTGCACTTAAAAATACGATAAGCATCCATGGTGATACGATGCCCACGATAATTAAAGCAATTGTCCAAATGTAGGAAACGATGAACATCGAAGCAAGTACACCAACCGCTCGCTCGCGCCCAACGAGAATTGCTAACGTTTTACGACCGTTTTCTTTATCGCCATCCAAGTCACGAATATTATTAGCTAGTAAAATGGCGCCAATTAAAATGGAGCTTGGGATAGATAGTAAAATGACTTCTGATGTTACAGTTCCAGTTTGAATAAAGAATGAAATCCCAATAATAATGACACCCATAAATAATCCGGCTGTCAACTCTCCAAATGGTGTATATGCAATTGGAAGTGGGCCACCTGTATAAAGGTAAGCAACGGCCATACAAACAAGACCGATTGCAGCAAGCCACCAGCTAGAATTTATACAAATATAAACACCTAATAGTATTGCGATGCCGAAAAATCCAAATGCTAAGTTAAGCACTGTTTTTGGCTGAATGCCATCGCGAACGATAGCGCCGCCGATACCAACTGAACCTTCGTGATCGAGTCCTCTTTTATAATCAAAGTATTCATTAAACATGTTTGTTGCTGCTTGAATGAGAAGACAAGCAAGAAGCATCATAAGGAAAAGAGGAAGATGTATTTGATTTATACCTCCGACCTGCATCGAATATGCTGTTCCGATGAAAACAGGTACGAAAGCGGCTGTTAATGTATGGGGACGTAGTAAACTCCACCAGATGCGCCAGCCTGTTTGCTTACTTGGCTTTGGCGCCGTAGGAGAGGAATTCGTTTTGACGTTCATTTCCATGTTGAATCCTCCTTTGGTCACATATTGTACACAACTAAGTGTAGAAAAAGCATCATTTAGTGTCAACGTTTATTTTCTAGGAAGAGAAGGTGAATTTCTCAGAAATGCTAAACGTTGACAGGCCTTTCGTTTGAGGTGTATCTTAAAATCAAGCGTAATTATGACTATTTTTCGCCCATAGGGGGGAGACAATTGTGATTCAAACGAAACAAAAAGGCTTGCAAGAAGTTCTTATTGCAGCTATCAAGCGTGCAACTAACGAAAAAACATTGGTTAGTTTTGTAAAACAAATAGACTGGGTGGATCCGCTTCTGTTCTATGCAGCAGGAAAAAGGATTTCATTCGAAAATAGATGTTATTTTGCAGACCCGGCTCAGCATGTAATATTTGCAGGAATTGGCTCTGTTTTCACTATAGCAAATTCTTCTCATAAGCGCTTTCAAACCGCTCGCGACGAGTGGGAGAAAGTAAAAGAGAATGCATTTGTCCAAAGAGATGAATATGAATTTGGAACGGGTCCGCTTTTATTTGGTGGTTTTTCATTTGATCCAGAAAAAGAGAAAACGGACCTATGGAAAGAATTTAAAGATACGACATTTTCACTACCAGCATTTTTATTAACTGTAAAAAATGAAAAAGCATGGTTAACGATGAATACATTTGTTTCAGCAACAGATTGTGCAGAAACTCTTTCTAACGAAATGATTTCTTTAGAAGAGAAGATTTTGGGAGAGAGTAAATGTGCGCTAAACGGATCGAAATTGACTGTTATTTCTAAAGTAGAAGTGGATCCGAAAGGCTGGATGAAAGCAATTGAAAAAGTACAAGATGAGATGAAGCAGGGTAACGTGCAGAAGGTTGTATTGGCGAGGGAACTAAAAGTAGAGATGAATCATTCGATTGATTCTGCTCTTGTTTTAGAAGCACTTCGCATTGGTCAACCGGATTGTTACGTATTTTCTTTTGATTATAAAGGAGCATGCTTCTTAGGAGCGACGCCTGAGAGATTAATTCGCAAAGAAGATGAGAAATTTACATCGATGTGTCTTGCGGGTTCAATCGGTCATGGTCATTCTATAGAAGAAAGTAAGCGAAATAGTAATGCGCTTCTTCATGATGAAAAGAATTTAGCTGAACATGGGTATGTTGTTAACATGATCCGCTCGGTACTAAATGAACATTGCGAATACGTTAATATTCCGGAAAGCCCAGGTTTATTAACAACGAAAAACTTAATTCACTTATATACGCCTGTAGAAGCAAAAGGCGATGCGAGTCTTTTAACAATGGTAGAAGAATTACATCCAACACCAGCTCTTGGCGGGACACCTCGTTTGGAAGCGATGAAACTGATCCGTGATGTTGAATTGTTAGACAGAGGGTTGTATGGTGCACCGATTGGCTGGATAGATGATGAAGGAAATGGTGAATTTGCGGTTGCGCTGCGCTGCGGATTATTAAACGGCGAGAAAGCATCCTTATTTGCCGGTTGTGGTATTGTAATTGATTCAATCCCGCAGCTTGAATATGAAGAAACAAGTTTGAAGTTTAGACCGATGCTTGGTGCTTTGGAGGAATTAATGAAATGAACAATCATATAGAAGCATTATCATATTATTTAGGCGCGTTCGTGGATGAACTGACGCGTCTAGATGTATGTGATGTTGTCATTAGTCCAGGCTCACGGTCAACGCCGATTGCTTTACTAATGGAACAACACGAAGGAATGAACACATATTTACATGTGGATGAAAGATCAGCAGGATTTTTCGCGCTCGGTATTGCGAAAGCAAAAAAACGCCCAGTAGCATTATTATGTACGTCAGGAACAGCAGCAGCGAACTATTATCCAGCTGTATGTGAAGCTTTTCATTCAAGGGTCCCACTTATCGTCTTAACAGCGGATAGACCGCATGAATTAAGAGATGTGGGTGCACCACAAGCAATGAATCAATTTAATTTATACGGTACTTTTGTGAAACAATTTACAGAGATGGCACTGCCAGAAGCAAGTGAAGCGATGTATCATTACGCTCGTATGACGACGCAGCGTATAGTAGCAAATGCTTGTTTAGCGCCGCAGGGTCCTGTTCATCTTAATTTTCCAGTTCGCGAGCCACTTATCCCTGATTTCTCACTAGAAAGCTTATGGGATAAAGGACGTAGTGAATATACAGGAGTAGTTCAGCAAGGAAACGCGGTGATGCCGAGTGAATATGTAGATTCTCTTGTAGGGCGCCTTTCACATATGGAAAAGGGGCTTATTATTTGTGGAGATGATAGTCATGCAGAAATTGCAATGTTTGCAACGCAACTAGCTGAAAAAACTGGCTATCCTATATTAGCAGACCCACTTTCTAATATTCGTAGCGGACACCACGATAAAATGATGGTAATTGACTGTTATGATACATTTTTACGAAATGAAAAGTTAAAAGAAACATGGAAACCGGACGTTTTAATTCGCTTTGGTGGTATGCCTGTTTCTAAATCATTAACGCAGTTCATAAAAAAACAAACAAAAGCAGTTCATATCGTTGTCGATGAATCAGGACAATGGAGAGATCCAGCTCTTGTTGCGACAGAAGTTGTGCAAGCAAGTGACATTGAATTCTGCAAGGCATTAATAGAAAAAATGCCAGTTATGAAAAAGAATGATTGGTCCCTAATGTGGCAACATATAAACGAAAAAACGAAGGAAACGCTTCGTGAAATGGAAACATATGAAACTGCATTTGAAGGAAAGGTTATTACAGATATTGTGCGCGTATTACCAGAAGACGCAACGTTATTTGCGAGCAATAGTATGCCAATTCGTGATACAGACTCATTCTTCTTCACATCGGATAAAAACATCCATGTGATGGCAAACCGTGGTGTAAATGGTATTGATGGAATCATTTCGACAGCTCTAGGAGCAAGCGTTATTTGCGACCCACTTGTATTAGTAATTGGTGATTTATCATTTTATCACGATTTAAATGGACTGTTAGCAGCGAAATTACATGAATTAAATATAACAATTGTCGTTGTAAATAATGATGGTGGGGGTATTTTCTCATTCTTACCACAGTATGAGAAAAAGGAACATTTTGAATCATTATTTGGAACACCAATTGGACTTGATTATGAGCATGTTGTCAAAATGTACGGCGGTTCATTTAGCCGTGTAAATGGTTGGGAGCAATTCCGAGAAGAAGTTCGAAAAGGAACGACGACAGAAGGTTTACACGTTGTGGAAATTTGTACGAATCGTGATGAAAACTTAACATTGCACCGTACGTTATGGGCAAAAACACAGGACGTAATTACTACATCGTTGCAAGGTGAATCAAAATGAAAGTAACGCTGCAAGGTGTATCGTATGAATATGAAGTAGTCGGAAGCGGGGAACCACTTCTACTTCTTCATGGTTTTACGGGAAGCATGGAAACGTGGCGTTCTTTTATCTCTTCATGGAGTGAGCAGTTTCAAGTTATTGTAGTTGATCTTGTTGGGCACGGAAAGACGGAGAGTCCTGAAGATGTTGCGCATTATGATATCCGAAATGTGGCATTGCAAATGAAAGAACTATTAGATTACCTTCATATTGAAAAAGCACATATACTTGGCTATTCAATGGGCGGTAGATTGGCGATTACGATGGCATGTCTATATCCAAATTATGTACATTCTCTTTTATTAGAAAATTGTACAGCTGGGCTCGAAAACGAAGCAGATAGAAAAGAACGTCGTGAAAAAGATGATCGACTTGCCGATAAAATTGAGCGAGAAGACATAGAAAGTTTTGTATCCATGTGGGAAAATATTCCGCTTTTTGAAACGCAAAAACGTTTAGCAAAAAACGTACAAGAAGCGGTGCGAAAAGAACGACTTGCTAACAATCCAAAAGGACTTGCAAATAGCTTGCGCGGCATGGGAACGGGGGCTCAGCCTTCATGGTGGGATGAGCTGAAAAACTTAAAAATACCTGTTCTTTTAATGAACGGAGAGTATGATGAAAAGTTCTTTCGTATATTAAAAAATATTGAAAAATGCATCTCTGACGCGAAATTTGTCAAAATTGATGGTGCTGGCCATGCAATTCATGTGGAACAACCGGAAAAGTTTGATACAATAGTAAAGGGATTTCTAAAAACTATGCAGTGATGCTTTTTTCAGTTAAGAATGAAGTTACACTTATAGAGGAGATCAGAAATATACAAGGAGGTAGTTGTAATGGCTATTGAATGGGTAAAAGAAGGCAATTACGAAGATATTATTTATTCAACATACAATGGTATCGCAAAGATTTCGATTAACCGCCCTGAAGTACATAACGCATTCCGTCCTAAAACGGTAATGGAGTTAATCGACGCTTTTGCACAAGCTCGTGATGATGCAAATGTTGGCGTTATCATTTTAACAGGTGAAGGGGGACGTGCATTCTGTTCTGGCGGCGACCAAAAAGTTCGCGGTCATGGTGGATATGTAGGTGACGACCAAATCCCACGTCTAAACGTATTAGACTTACAACGTCTAATTCGCGCAATTCCTAAACCAGTTATCGCAATGGTAGCAGGTTATGCAATCGGTGGAGGACACGTACTTCATATCGTATGTGACTTAACAATCGCTGCAGACAACGCTGTATTCGGACAAACAGGTCCTAAAGTAGGAAGCTTTGACGGTGGATACGGAGCTGGTTACTTAGCTCGTATGGTAGGCCACAAGAAAGCTCGCGAAATTTGGTACCTATGCCGTCAATATAGTGCTGGGGAAGCACTTGATATGGGCTTAGTAAACACTGTAGTACCACTAGAAGAGCTTGAAGCAGAAACAGTACAATGGGCACAAGAAATTTTAGCAAACAGCCCAATGGCACTTCGTTTCCTAAAAGCTGCATTCAACGCAGACACAGACGGTCTAGCTGGTATTCAACAACTAGCTGGAGATGCAACGTTATTGTACTACACAACTGACGAAGCAAAAGAAGGTCGCGACGCATTCAAAGAAAAACGCAGTCCGGACTTCGGTCAATTCCCTCGTTTCCCGTGATAAAAGCGAAGCCGACTGTTTAGCCCCGTTGGCTAAGTTTCTTTCGCACAGAAAGTGTTTTTTACTTTCTCGTGCGGAAGGTTCTTAGACGGAAGGGGCTAGGAGGCGCAGCTGGATAAGATTAAAAGCGGAAGCGGCTTGCTTAGAATGTGAGGGGGATGGAGCTTCTGACGTAGAGGCGCTTTTTGCCTCGTAGGAAGAAGTGAAGCCACCGAGCATTCTAGCTGCTGTAGCTGGATGTTTTAAAAGCGGAAGCGGCTCGCTTAGAACAAGAGGGCGTTGGAACTCCTGACGTAGAGGCGCTTTTTGCCTCATAGGAAGGCGTGAAACGACCGCCTGTTCTAGCCGCTATAGCTGGATAAGACCAAACCGGAAACAAAACAACTAAGAGACTTGATATCATATCAAGTCTCTTTCTTTCATGAAAGGAGAATGAATGATGGAGACGATGCCAAATTGGTTAATGCAACGTGCATTTTTAACACCAGATCGCACTGCAATTGAAATAGAGGAAGAGAAAGTTACTTTTATGGAGCTGCATGAAAAAGTAGTATCTGTTTGTGAACACCTCACGCATGTTGGAGTGGAGCGAGGGCAAAAGGTGGCTGTTCTGATGAAAAATGGTATGGAGATGATTACAGTTATTCACGCCCTATCTTATGTAGGTGCAGTAGCTGTGCTTTTAAATACGCGTCTTTCAAGAGAAGAGCTACTTTGGCAAATGGATGATGCTGAAGTTGTTTGTTTAGTAACGGATCAAGATTTTGATGCTAAAGATGTTCCTGTTTATTCATTCGCCGAAGTGATGAATGGACCAAAAGAGGAAGCCTCTATACAAGAAGAGTTTTCTTTAGAAGAAGCGATGACAATTATTTATACGTCTGGGACAACAGGCAAACCGAAAGGCGTTATTTTAACGTACGGCAATCATTGGGCAAGCGCAGTCGGTTCGTCGCTTAATTTAGGACTTCGTGATGATGATTGTTGGTTAGCCTGCATGCCAATGTTCCATGTTGGCGGGCTATCTCTTTTAATGAAAAACATTATGTATGGTATGCGCATTTTACTTGTTCCGAAATATGATGCTGATTTTATTCATAAAGCACTTCAAACGAGAGGTGTTACGATTATTTCTGTTGTATCCAAAATGTTAACAGATTTATTAGAGAGACTTGGAGAAGGGACATACCCAGCTTCTTTACGATGCATGTTACTTGGCGGAGGACCAGCGCCAAAACCACTATTAGAAGCATGTGTAGAAAAAGGAATTCCTGTATATCAAACGTACGGTATGACAGAAACATCTTCGCAAATTTGTACGTTATCCGCAGATTACATGTTAACGAAAGTAGGATCAGCTGGAAAACCACTATTTCAGTGCCAACTTCGTATTGAAAAAGATGGCGTAGTAGTGCCACCATTTGCGGAAGGTGAGATTGTAGTAAAAGGACCGAACGTAACAGGCGGTTACTTTAACCGTGAAGATGCGACGCGAGAGACTATTCAAAACGGATGGCTTCATACTGGCGACCTCGGTTATTTAGACGAAGAAGGGTTTTTATACGTATTAGATCGCCGCAGTGATTTAATTATTTCTGGCGGAGAGAATATATACCCAGCTCAAATTGAAGAAGTGTTACTCTCCCATCCGGCAGTAGCGGAAGCTGGCGTTGTCGGTATGTCTGACGACAAATGGGGACAAGTACCAGCTGCTTTTGTTGTGAAAAGCGGGGCGGTAACAGAAGAAGAAATTCTTCATTTTTGCGAGGAGAAATTAGCGAAATATAAAGTGCCGAAGAAAGCATGTTTCTTAGAGGAATTACCACGTAACGCTTCGAAAAAATTGTTAAGACGAGAGTTAAGACAATTAGTGGAGGAGATGTAGGTGGAAATAAAAAAAGCGACACTGTATATAACGGAAATGCCACTCGTAATCCCGTTTGCTACAAGCTACGGGACTTACGAAAAGCGTGAGAGTATCGTCATTGAATTAGAAGATGAAGACGGGTACATTGGATTTGGCGAAGTCGTTGCGTTCTCTGAACCGTGGTATACGGAAGAAATGGTGAAGACGGCGCTGCATGTACTGCAAGACTTTTTATTACCGGATTTATTAAAGGCTGAAATTTCTCATCCGAATGAGGTACCGGGTCTATTTCAACATATAAAAAGAAACCGAATGGCAAAGGCCGGAATTGAAGGGGCTGTTTGGGATTTATATGCGAAGCGTCAAAAGAAATCGTTAGCGACATTGCTTGGCGGAACGAAGTCTGAAATTGAAGTCGGCGTTGTAATTGGGATCAATACAATTCCGGTTATGTTAAAACAAATCGAGAAGTACGCAGAAGAAGGATACGAGCGTTTTAAAGTAAAAATAAAACCGGGGCATGATTATGAGTTATTGAAAGAAATTCGTAAAGAGTTTCCGCATATCCCGCTAATGGCAGATGCAAATTCAGCATATACATTAGGGGATACGGAGAGGCTGAAACGACTAGATGAATTCCAATTAATGATGATTGAACAACCGTTAGCGGATTACGATTTTCTCGATCACGCGGAATTGCAAAAGAAAATTGAAACGCCGATTTGTTTAGATGAAAGTATTCATAGTTTAGAAGATGCACGCGTTGCGATTACGCTTGGTAGCTGCCAAATTGTGAACATTAAACCAGGGCGAGTGGGCGGATTAACAGAATCAATCCAAATCCATAATTATTGTATGGAACATAACGTACCCGTTTGGTGCGGTGGTATGGTAGAGATGGGGATTTCACGAGCGCAAAATGTTGCTCTTGCTTCATTGCCTAACTTTACGATTCCAGGAGATATATCTGCTTCTAGTAGACATTGGGAGCAGGATATTATTTGGCCGGAAGTGACGCTTGAGGGCGGGAAAGTGATTGTACCGCAAAGTGTTGAAGCTGAGTATGAAGTAGATCGCGGAAGGTTGGCGGAAATTACGAAGCAGCGGATTGTTTTTGAGCGGTAAATGGAAGTTTCATTAGGATGCCCGCAAATAGCGAGAGGATTTTGTCGTTCATTGTCGGTAAGTCGATATATTTCAATAATTGCTGATATAATTTGAGTTACGGTCGATATAATTGGAAAATCGCTGATATAATTCAAGTTGTGTTCGATATAATTAGAAAATCGCTGATATAATTTTATTTACCAAGGTTACTCTAACGAGTAGCCTTTTTGTATTGTACAAATTGGATAGACTAGTTTACAATCGAGCGTATAAAAATGGAATGAAAAAGGGGGAGTAAAATGAAGCGCATTTCAATTTTAATAGCGGATGACGAGGCAGAAATTGCTGATTTAATTGAGATACATTTAGAAAAAGAAGGGTACCATGTTGTGAAGGCAGCGGATGGGGAAGAGGCGGTTCATATTATTGAAACGCAGCCAATCGACTTGGTAATTTTAGATATTATGATGCCGAAAATGGATGGGTATGAGGTGACGCGTCAAATTCGCACGAAACATCATATGCCGATTATTTTTTTAAGCGCGAAAACTTCGGACTTTGATAAGGTGACAGGTCTTGTACTAGGCGCGGATGATTATATGACGAAGCCTTTCACACCGATTGAATTAGTTGCACGTGTAAATGCACAACTGCGTAGGTTTTTTACGTTAAATCAACCGAAAGTAGCGGAGAGTAAATCTGCTTTAGAAATAGGCGGAGTCGTAATTAATCCCGAGCGTAGGACGGTTGATGTATATGGTGAGCAAATTGAATTAACGCCGAAAGAGTTTGATATTTTATATTTATTAGCGAGTCATCCGAAGAAAGTGTACAATGTGGAAAATATTTTTCAGCACGTATGGGCAGACGATTATTATGAAGGTGGAAATACAGTAATGGTACATATTCGTACGTTGCGGAAGAAACTTGGAGAAGATAAAAGAAAGGATAAATTAATAAAAACAGTGTGGGGAGTAGGTTATACTTTTAATGGCTAATATGATGAAAAGTTTTCGATTTAAAATGATTGCCTTATTTGCGTTAAGTATGGTGCTTGCAGCAACTGTAACTTATATAATTTATAAAGGATTGCAGCTGTATTATAAAACGATGGTTCGCTACGAAGAGCCTTTAGCACAATTTAGGTCAATGGTAAGGGAATTTGGAGACATTAATTTCTTTTTAATTTTCTTTATTCCGTTATCTATTATCTTTTTCTTCTTTTTGACAAAACCGTATTTAAAATACTTTGATGAAATTTCTAATGGGATTCATCATCTTGCGAACGGTAACTTTACGAATAAAGTTCAAGTTTCATCAAATGATGAGTTTGGAAATATCGCGCGTGAAATAAATGTTGCAAGTGAAAAGTTAAAAGAAGCTGTTGAAAGAGGAGATTTTGCTGAAAGTAGTAAAAGTCAGCTCGTTGTGAATTTAGCTCATGATTTAAGAACACCATTAACATCCGTGTTAGGATATTTAGATTTAATTCTTAAAGATGAAAATTTAACAAAAGAACAAATTAAACATTTCTCCACAATTGCATATACGAAATCGCAAAGACTGGAAAGCTTAATTGATGAGCTATTTGAAATTACACGTATGAATTATGGCATGCTAAAGCTGGATAAAAAGCCGATTGATATAAGTGAGTTGCTTATACAGTTAGAGGAGGAATTGTATCCGTTATTAGAAAAACATCATTTAGAAGCTAGATTGAATGTGGCTCCTCATTTACCGATGCACGGTGATGGAAAATTGTTAGCTAGAGTATTTGAAAACTTGTTAACAAATGCCGTTCGTTACGGCTATGATGGACAATTTGTTGATATGAATGGGTATGTTGATAATGGAGAAGTTGTCGTACAAATTATGAATTACGGAGATAGCATCCCGGAAGAAGATTTACCGTATCTTTTTGATATGTTCTATACAGGTGATAAAGCAAGAACTGAGAACTGTGGCGGGACAGGCCTTGGACTATTTATTGCGAAAAATATTGTCGAGCAACATAACGGTACGATTTCTGCTGAGAGCAATGTAGTTAGAACGATATTTGAAGTACGATTGCCAAAAGACGAGAATGTAACAATTTAATAAAAATTTAAACTTTACCCCACTTTTTATTTTAATAGTTTTTTCTATTCTATACGTAAGTTACGTTAAGGAGGAACTAGAAATGAAAAAGTGGGTATTTATTTCTTTTTTTATAGTATGCACAGTATGTGTAGGCGTTTATATATCACCGTTATTTCAAAAGGAAATCGACGTTAAAATTGTCGGGAAAGATGAGCTAGTAAAGGCGGCAAACACCGATGGGAAAGAGATTACGAAGGAACAAATTTATAAGGGCGATTTATTATTAGTTAACAGGGATTACCCAGTAAAAAAAGATAGTATTAGGTCTGATATTATAAATGTAAATCATAATAGTGAATTAGTGAGAGGCTATGTAATATTTGATAGAAATCTTCGTTTATCAAAGGATGTTGTGAAAAAGTTTTTGAACGTTGTCGATGCGGCTGGAAAAGAAAGTGTTAACCATTTTTTGATTAGTAGTGGCTATAGAGATTTCCAAGAGCAAAAACAGCTATATGAAAAAATGGGATCTGATTATGCACTTCCAGCAGGATACAGTGAACATAACTTAGGATTATCACTGGACATTGGGTCTACTCAAAAGAAAATGGAGAAAGCGCCTGAAGGAAAATGGATTGAAGAGAACGTATGGAAGCATGGCTTTGTATTACGTTATCCGAAAAATAAAAGTAACATTACAGGCATTCAATATGAGCCATGGCATATACGTTATGTAGGCTTACCTCATAGCGCAATTATGCAAAAAAAGAATTTCACACTAGAGGAATATTTAGAGTTTTTAAAAGAGGAAAAAGAGATTTCAACTGAAGTAGAAGGTAAGAAATATACTGTTTCTTATTATAAAGTTTCTGAGAATATGAAAGTGAACGTTCCAGCAAACAAGCAGTATGAAATTTCCGGGAACAATATGGATGGGGTTATTGTGACGGTTCAGGAATAGAGAAAGAGGTTGTTCCGTTTGGAGCAACCTCTTCGTATATATAAGAAAGGGATTGATGTTTTTTGTCGGTAAATCGATATTCTTTGTCGAATCGTTGATATATTGTGAGTTACGGTAGATATAATTGAAAAATCGTTGATATATTGTAAGTTATGATAGATATATTCAAAAAATCGTTGATATAATTTCCTATACTATTAGCATTTTGGAGGAGCATCTTTTTATTTGCTTTTAAACATTATAACGTTATATTTACTTCTCCCTTTTTTTGTGTTACGCTAAACGTGTGAAAGAGATATAAAAGTGAAACTTTAATGTAAGCGTATTCTTATGGCTTCTTATAGAAAAGGGTGGAAGTACAATGACAGAACGATTCGTACTACGTAATGTGAAACGTGTGAACGGGGAAGAGATTGACATTGTAATTGAAAATAATAAAATCGCACAGGTGACGAAAGCTGGTGCTGGCGAGGGTGGAAAGGTTCTTGATTACTCTGGTACTTACGTATCGAGTGGTTGGATTGATTTACACGTTCATGCTTTTCCAGAGTTTGATCCGTATGGCGATGAGGTGGATGAAATTGGCGTTAAGCAAGGGGTAACGACAATTGTTGATGCGGGTAGTTGCGGTGCTGATCGTATTGCAGATTTAGTACAAAGTAGAGAGCAGGCAAAGACAAATTTATTTGCCTTTTTAAATATTTCTCGCATCGGTTTGAAACGAATTGATGAATTATCCAATATGGAATGGATAGATAAAGAGAAAGTGATAGAAGCAGTAGAAAAGTATAAAGATGTAATCGTTGGGTTAAAGGCGAGAATGAGTAAAAGCGTCGTTTGTGATAGTGGAATTGAACCGCTGCATGTAGCCCGCTCTTTATCCCGTGAAACATCATTACCGATTATGGTACATATCGGTTCAGCGCCTCCTCGCATTGAGGAAGTTGTACCTCTTTTAGAAAAAGATGATGTTATTACACATTACTTAAACGGGAAAGAAAATAATTTATTTGATGAAGAAGGCAAACCGCTACCTGTATTACTAGATGCAGTGAATCGTGGTGTTCATTTAGATGTTGGTCACGGTAATGCTAGTTTTTCTTTTAAAGTAGCAGAGGCGGCGAAGCATCACGGTATTGCTTTTAATACAATTAGTACAGATATTTACCGGAAGAATCGCGTGCATGGTCCCGTGTATAGTATGGCTCACGTTCTTTCGAAATTCCTTTACTTAGGTTATCCGCTAGAAGAAGTAATTGACGCGGTTACGAAAAATGCAGCAGAGTGGCTGAAAAAACCAGAGCTTGGCCGCATTCAAGAAGGAGATATTGCAAACTTAACTTTATTTACGGTGAAAGATGAGAAGGTTACGTTAATTGATTCAGAAGGGGATCAGCGCATTGCTGAAAGAAGGATTGATACGAAAGGGGTTGTAATTAATGGGTCATTCATTGAATGCTAAGTACGGATTAAAAAGAGTAATTAATGCGAGCGGTAGAATGAGTATTTTAGGTGTATCTGCTCCTACAGATACAGTAATGGATGCGATGAAACATGGGGGACAAAATTATGTGGAAATTGCTGATTTAGTAGATAAAGCGGGAGACCATATTGCGAGAATTCTAGATTCAGAGGCAGCGGTCGTTGTGAACTCAGCATCGAGTGGAATTGCGCTTTCTATCGCTGGTATCGTTACAGAAGGAAATCGCCGTAAAAGTGAAAGACTTCATCAAGAAGTAATCGCGAAAAACGAAGTGATTATGTTAAAAGGTCATAACGTTCAATACGGTGCTCCTGTTGAAACGATGATTTACTTAGGCGGCGGTAAACTTGTAGAAGTTGGCTATGCAAATGAAGGGAAAGTAGAGCATATTGAAGATGCAATTGGTGAAAATACAGCAGCGATTCTGTATGTGAAATCACATCATGCAGTGCAAAAAAATATGATTTCTGTTGAAGAAGCATGGGAAGTTGCGCAGCGAAATAAAGTACCGCTTATCGTGGATGCAGCAGCTGAAGAAGACATTCAAAAATATGTGAAGTATTCAGATCTTGCTATTTATAGCGGTTCAAAGGCAATTGAAGGACCTACTTCTGGTATTGTGGGCGGTAAAAGAAAGTATATTGAATGGCTGAAAGTGCAATTACATTGTATCGGAAGAAGCATGAAAGTTGGGAAAGAAACAACTTTTGGTTTACTTCAAGCACTTGATGAGTACGGAGTAAAAGAAGATAAGAGCGAGCAAGAAAAAGAATTGCTACAAGTACTTATGCCGCTAAAAGAATTAAATGGTGTAAATGTAACGATCGTTCAGGATGAAGCTGGAAGAGCAATCTTTCGAGCTCGTATTCATATTAACGAGAAAGAATTAAATAAATCAGCAAAAGATGTTGTGACTGCATTACGCGAAGGGGAAATTGCCATTTATACACGTGATTACGGAGTAAGACAAGGATTCTTTGATATTGATCCACGTCCACTTCAAGGTGATGACATACATGTGATTGAAGAAAAATTGAGAGAAATTGTAGGGGGAAACTAAAATGACAAACATTCAAAAACGTTTTTATAAAGGCCGCGTAGCATTAAATGTATTGGCAAACAATATAGAAAATGCGAAAGATATTTTTGAAGCAGCAGAAGGTTATGTAGTAGTGGGAGTGTTATCAAAAGACTATCCAACAGTAGAAGAAGCTGTTACAGCTATGAAAGCATATGGAAAAGAAATTGATGACGCTGTATCAATCGGACTAGGCGCAGGAGATAATCGCCAAGCGGCAGTTGTGGCTGAAATTGCGAAGCATTATCCTGGTAGCCATATTAACCAAGTGTTCCCTTCAGTTGGAGCGACACGTGCAAATCTTGGCGAAAAAGATAGCTGGATTAATAGTTTAGTATCGCCAACAGGAAAAGTAGGTTACGTAAATATTTCTACTGGCCCAATTAGTGCGGCTGGAGAAGAAAAAGCAATCGTTCCAATTAAAACAGCGATCGCACTTGTACGTGATATGGGCGGAAATTCATTGAAGTACTTCCCGATGAAAGGGCTAGCTCATGAAGAAGAATATCGTGCAGTTGCGAAAGCTTGTGCGGAAGAAGGATTCGCATTAGAACCAACAGGCGGAATTGATAAAGAAAACTTCGAAACAATTGTACGTATTGCGCTTGAAGCAAACGTAGAGCAAGTTATCCCGCACGTGTACTCTTCTATTATTGATAAAGAAACTGGTAATACGAAAGTAGAAGATGTTCGCGAATTATTAGCAGTCGTGAAGAAGCTAGTTGATCAATATGCGTAAGAAAATTGCAGCGTTTGGCGAAGTAATGATGCGCCTGCAAGTACCTGGATATGAATTGTTGTCGCAAGCTAACACGTTAAATTACTCATTTTCAGGTACAGGTGTGAACGTTGCAGCGGCACTTTCTCACTTAGGGCATGAAGGGCTTCTTATTTCAACTTTACCGGAAAATTCGGTTGGAGATGCAGCTGTATCTTACATTCAAAAGTTAGGGATTCAAACTTCTCTTGTTTCAAGAGGCGGTAAATATGTAGGTATGTATTTTTTAGAAAATGGATTCGGTGCACGTGCAAGCCGCGTTACGTATTCGAATCGACTAGAAAGTAGCTTTAATACGGCGTCTGAAGAGATGTACCAATTTGAAGAAATTGCTAAGGAAATTGATATCGTTCATTTTTGCGGTATTACACTTGCGATGAATGATACGGTGCGCCATCATATGAAGTCTTTAGCGAGAGCAGTTAAAGAAAACGGAGGAACCGTCGTTTTTGATTGCAATTATCGTCCATCACTTTGGGGAGAAGACGGATATGAACAGGCAAAACCGCATTATGAAGAAATGCTAGGACTTGCTGATATCGTTATGATGAACGAAAAAGATGCAATGTTTGTTTTAGGAATAAAAACCGAAGAAACGGAGCGAGAGGCGCAACTTGTTGATCTTATTCCAAAGGTAGCTGAAACGTATCATATCGCTACAATCGCTGGTACTCATCGCTCTATTAACAGTGATAATACACATTCGCTTCGCGGGTTTATATGTAAAGATGGAACGTTCACTTTTGCAAAAACACTTACGTTTTCTGTATATGATAGAATAGGTGCTGGAGATGCTTATACGAGCGGAATTATTCATGGCGAGATAAAGGAGTTCGCACCAGAGAAAGCTGTTTCATTTGCGTCAGCAGCTGGAATGCTAGCACATACAATCGTCGGTGATACGCCAATGTCATCAGAGAAGGATATACTTCGGGCAATGACGGCATCAGTAGGTGATGTAGAAAGGTAGTGGGTGTAACGGTGAACGTAACGAGAAAAAAAGGACCATTATATTTGCAAATAAAAAATATTATTCGTGATCGAATATTGCATGGTGTATATGCGATTCATACGAATATTCCTTCCGAACCGCAGTTAGAAGAAGAGTTCAAAGTGAGTAAAATTACAGTGCGAAATGCGATTAAAGAACTCGCTCAAGAAGGATATTTGGAAAAGAAAAGCGGTAAAGGAACGAAAGTCATCCGCAATACTTCTGCGACAAAACTGTCAAAGGGTAAGAAATTTACTGAAGTGTTAGTGGAAGAAGGATATAAAGTACAGAAGAAATTGCTAAAAGCAGAAATTGTGCAGAATGAAGAAGGAACAGTGCCATTTCGATTATTCGGTAAGGAGAGTTTTCGTATTGAACGTTTATATACGTTAAATGATGCACCGTACATTCATTATACGCACTATTTCTCAGCAGGAATGGCAAGTTCAGATTTATCGGATTTTGACTTGCAATCGCTTTATGATTTAGTTGAAGACCGAGGTATTCATTTAGAAAACTTCAGAGATGAATTCGCTGTTGGACTCGCGCCTATTTTCGTTGCAGAAGCGCTAGGTGAAAAAGAGGGGACAGCGCTATTAAAACGCATGCGTTATTCTTACGATGAAGTTGGCGAAATAATTGAATATAGCGAAGGCTACTACAATACAGAAATGCAGCATTATGTAGTGAATTATGACGTATAAAAAAGAGGGGATTTTCCCTCTTTTTTTATAAAGTAAGGAGAATGGGAGATGGGTATATACTTATTAATCGTCACGTTACTTGCAATTGCGATTGTTATTTTAGGGGTATCATGGTGGAAATGGCATGCATTTATTAGTTTAACAGTTGCGAGTTTGTTTTTAGCTATCATGTCTGGACTGAACTTAACGAAAATAGTGACTGCCTATGAAACTGGTGTTGGTAGTGTACTAGGGCATTTAGTTGGTATTTTAGCTCTCGGAACAATTTTAGGGAAAATGATGTCCGATTCAGGGGCCGGCATGCAAGTGGCAGATTTCTTTATTCGATTTTTCGGTGTAAGGAAACTACCTTGGGCTATGTTATTTGCAGGATTTGTTATAGGGATTCCAGTGTTTTTTGAAGTGGGGATCGTCATTTTATTACCACTTGTTATTTCCATTCGAAAAACGACGAAGCAAAATATATTATTAATTGCGTTACCTGTCATTGCAGGATTATCTATTGTTCACGGGCTCGTGCCTCCGCATCCAGGGGCGATGACAGCAATCGGTATTTATAACGCGAACTTAGGAAAGGTACTTTTATATTCATTAATTATCGCGTTACCAACAGCCATTATCGCAGGACCGATATTTGCAAAGTGGGTACATAAAAGGGTTATACCTGAAAATGAACCAGAGCTTATTCGAGTTACGACTGTCTCAACTGATTTGCCGAGTCGTAAAGTTTCATTCTTTATTATTTTACTACCAGTTGTATTGATGATTTTATCAGTAGTTGCACCATATATTTCATTACCGAAAAAAATGACTGAATTTTTCGTTTTTATAGGAAGCCCAGTAATTGCTTTACTTATTTCATGTTTCGCAGCATTTTATTTACTTGGTATCAAACAAGGAATTAATAAAAAGATGATTAAAAAATTAACAGACGAAAGTTTATTACCGGTCGGTTCCATTATTTTAATTATCGGTGCAGGCGGTGGATTTAAACAAATATTAATTGAAAGTGGCGTTGGAACGGCCATTGCGCAAATGGCAGAACATATATCGTTATCACCAATTGTATTAGCTTTCATGGTAGCTGGATTAATTCGAATTGCAACAGGTTCAGCGACAGTAGCATTAACGACAGCAGCAGGGATTGTTTCACCAGTTATTCAGCACATGTCTGGTGTGAATTTAGAGTTGCTTGTTATTGCAACCGGTGCAGGATCATTGATGTTTTCTCACGTAAATGATGCAGGGTTCTGGCTTGTAAAAGAGTATTTAGGTTTGACGGTGAAGGAAACGTTTAAAACGTGGACGGTACTCGAGACATTGTTATCATTTATTGCATTTGGTTTTGCTCTTTTGTTGAATATGTTTCTTTAGGAGAGGAGATCAGATTTAAACGAATAAAACCTACAGAGGAAATGTAATTTCTCTGTAGGTTTTATTCGTTTTTTGTGCTTTCTATTACTTAATGGAACGGACATACTGATCTTCTCCATCGTCTTTGACAAAGACTCCTAGCTCATTCAAATCTTTGCGTAAATGCTTCTTTTTTTTCGAGTTTCCTTCTCGAAGGGCATTTCGTCTTTCATACAAAATAGTATTTATGCTTTTATTAAATCGCTCATCCTCTAATTTCCATAAGCTATACTCATGTTTATAAGGATCTTGTTCCACCCAGGGGAAGCCGTGCATTAAGAAAGTATCTTTAATTTTGCTTGGGGTAATGTCAGATGTTTCACGTAACCATTCTCGGTCTTCTTGATCAATGATAACCACTTGACGCTTATCTACAAAAACGGCTTTTACATTTGATCTGGTGATTTGTTTCTTTTGATCGTCCTTATTCACGTGAATGCTTTCCGAAGTAATGTTCATTTTTAAAGCTTCACTATAAATAATTAAAGAAAATAAAATTCCTGCAATAACACCAATTAGCATGAGGATAATAGGAAGCCAGAAGGGGTTAATAGAATGTAAAAGTTCTATAATTTTTGAATCAGAAAAGAGAGGAATCTTTTTTATAATCTCTATTAATTTAGGGGAAAAATATCCAATAACGCCTAAAAGGATGGGACTTGCTATAGCAAGTAATTTTTCTAAAAAACCTAATCCAATGACAGATGCCTTTTTCATGTGTAGTTCATCCTTTCTTATATATTTTTTTTAACCAGGCATGTTTTAAACAGTGAGTTTCTTCACCATTTTTATGAGCTCATCTGAGTAATTTTCTATGGATATAGATGAATTTGCCTTCAGCATTCTTTCTTCGATTGCTCCTAAAATAAATGAAGCTAATGTGTCGGTTTGGAAAGAATCGGAAAACAGGCCATTTTGTTGACCAGTCTTCAAAATATCTAATAACATCGTTCTAAGAGCATCCTCCTCTTCGTCGTCTTCGATTCTGTAATAAGGAACGTTCTCTTCATTTCTTGCATTAAAGACAATCTCAATTAAGGCAATATTATTTTTGTAATGAGTTTCTTGATAAGCCAAATGTGCTTCAATAAAGGCCTCTAGTTTATTTATTTCAGATTGAGCTAATAGCACTCGATTACTAATAAATTCATGTTGCTTGGCAACTAAAAATTGTAATGTGCGATTCATAAGGTAAAGCTTATCATTAAAATGATAAGAAATAAGTCCGGTACTAATCTTAGCCTTTTTTGCCACCTTCGTTAAGCTTAAGTTGTTATATCCAACCTCTTCTAATGTATCAATACATGCAAGAATAATTTGTTCACGCCTAGCCTCTGCAATAAAAGAATCAGTCACGCTATTCAACTCCTGATTTATATAATTTGAATGTATAATCAAAAAATTAATTGATCGTTCAATTAAATATTAGTAAGAAATTATTAGTATGTCAAATGTTTTATACCTACATCTTGATAAGGCTCATTTTCTGAAACAAGCCCGTTTTTAGGTAAGCCAAGCTTCCTATTCGCCCTGAAAACATAATATAAATGGAATCCCCTCATTTAGAGCAAGGTGAACTTGTTATGAATGATACTAAAGGAGGAATAGGGTAATGAGCGAAAAGTGTGAACACAGACATGATGATTGTAACCGCAGACATGGTTGCGGAGGCGGTTTTGCGCTTCTAATCGTATTGTTTATTTTATTAATTATCATCGGTGCTAGCTGCTTCGGCGGAGGCGGCGGTTGTGGCTATGGTGGTTATGGCGGTTATGCTGGCGGCTACGGCGGATATTGCTGCTAATTATTAAAAACTATTGAAAATGGCCTTGTGCAATACGCACAAGGCCATTTTATTCATATTTTTATATGCTGTGATAATTTATTAATGTACAGAGAACGGATTAAGAAGAAGAAAATGATCTCGATAATCCCGAAAAAGGTGAGTACGATACATGTCTCTTTTAGTAATGAGAAAGAGAACATGCTTTGTAAAAACTTAACTGCAAATAACGTGTGAATACCAGCAACGATGTAAGGGACGAAAAATAAAATTCCTAATTGAATCGTTGCAGAACGAAACATTTCTGTTTCTGTTAAACCAAGCTTTGTAATCGTAATATACTTTTGTCTCTCAGTTGTTAAGTCATTATACATACGGAAATATAAAACACTAGCTGCTCCGATAAAGAAAATAAAGCCGAGAAATGCCCAAATAAAGAAAGTAGCAATTGAATTTCCTTTGCTGTATTTTAGGTCATCGGCCGCTGTATAAATATTAAATGGGGGTTGAAAATCAGTTTCCGCATTTTTGTGTGCCTCATAGAAGTTATCTGTATCATTTCTAATATGTTTTAATATATTTTTCGTAGGAGCAATCGCATTTTCCCAGTTTTCAACGAAGTAATTATACACTATGGTTGTTTCAATATGAGGAATCATATTATTGAATACATCATCTTGTACAACCATTAAATAAGGGAATGCGAAGGCTGGTTCAATTGATTTATTAATAAATCCTTTAATATGAAATTCTTTTTTATTAGATCCAATTGTAATTGTATTTTGTTTTGCGAATGGATTTGATACAAGATTTAAGAGCTCTGGTGAGTAACGAGAAATAATATAAACTTGTGTAGAATCAAGATGTATTTCTGGTCTCCTTAATTGTTTCGCAAGCGTGTTATAATCACTCATTTTCATAAGAGCAATGTCTTCTTTTAAAGCGGTATCTTTTAACAATGTAGACTTATGTTTGTTGTATTGAAAATTAGCATTTGTAAGCTCCGTTTCAATTTTAGCAATATGTTTTTGTTCAAGTGCATTTTCCCCTGTAGACGTATATGTGAAGGGGAAAGGACGGCGTTCTAATATCATTGCTTTCGTATTATTATTAGTAGCAAATAATCCGATAATAATCGTAAATGCAAGTGCAGATAGCATAGAAACGATAAAGAGTACATTAATATTACTACGAGTACGGTTAGCTAAATCTGAAATCCATAACATATTTATTTGCTTCATATAAAACTTTCTCCGCTTTTTCAAAATAAAGATAAAGAGAAGAAACGTTTGTGAAAAGAATAAATATGTTCCCACCACTACGAGCGGCAAAATAGATAAAATAATAAGGAGGGCAGAGCCGTTTTGTAAATTTTTTTCTGTTATATAACTTTGCGGATAACCAGCAATATAATAGCATAGTCCTAAACAAATTAAGGCAAATAGTGAAATGAGTATAGACGGTCTTTTTTCGTTTTTTTCCTTTTTATTATTTTTAATTAATCGAGTTGTTTTACGAGTACGAATGAACATCGGTGTAAACGTAGATACGATAAGAAATAAAATAATAAAAGTTATTGTTGTAACGATAATTGCTTCTGTAGGCCAATATAAATAGAGGCCTTTTGCGTTTGTTAATTTAGAAGTAACGAGTAAGAAAAAGTTAGAAAAAACAAGACCGCCTTGAATACCAGCAAAAATAGCGAGCATTCCAATGATCATATTTTCAGTAAACAAAAGTCGTTTTAATTGTTTTTGAGATATACCGAGAACAGTTAAAATGCCAAATTGTTGTTTCCGTACATTTAAAAATGTCCCAATAGAATATAAGAGAAAGAAGAACGAGAACAAAACGATAACAAACTGTGCCATTCCGGTTAAGTTCATGAGCGGATCTTGTTCTTGTAATTTATTCATAATTTGTAAGCGTGGATGATACGCGTATACAGTAAATGAAAAGAAAACCATGATAGAAAACGCACTACTTACAAAGTAGGCGAAATATGCTTTCGAATTACGTGAGACATTTTTAAATGCGAATTGCCAAAATGTCATCCACGTCTTCCTCCTAATAATGCTAAAACATCTAATATTTCTTGATAAAATTTCTCGCGATATAATCCGCGGTGTAGTTCATTGTAAAGCTCTCCATCTTTAATGAAAATAACACGGTTACAATAACTTGCTGCAAACGGATCGTGCGTAACCATTAAAATCGTTGCATCTTCTTCTTTATTTAATTTCGTAAATAGCTCCATTACGTCAATTGCCGCTTTTGAATCTAAGTTTCCTGTCGGTTCATCGGCAAGTAGAAGTGAAGGATGATGAATAACAGCACGTGCTACTGCGGTACGCTGTGCTTGTCCCCCGGAAACTTCAAAAATACGCTTGTCCAAAATATGATCAATTCCAAGCTTTTTTGAAATGTTATCAAGCTTTTCATCCATTTCTTTTAATGGAACATTATCTAATGTTAAAGGTAGTACGATATTTTCACCGATTGTTAGTGTATCTAGTAGGTTAAAGTTTTGGAAAACAAATCCTAACTCTTGGCGGCGGAAAATAGCTAACTTCTCTCTACGAAATGTGTGCGGTTTTTTTCCGTTAATCACGACATCACCAGAAGTCGGAGAATCGATTGTAGAGATAACGTTTAAAAATGTAGATTTCCCGCTACCAGATGGTCCCATAATGGCAACGAATTCACCTTTATCCACGTGTAAATTTATATTTTTTAAAGCAGTATGAGGGACTTTTCCCTCATATACTTTTGAGACGTTTTTTATGTGTAATACTTCTTCCATAGTAATCACCTTTCTACTTTTTAAAACTTAATGTGTTGTGATAATTTTTGCATATAAAAGGAACGAATTAAAAGGAAAAATAAAATTTCAACTGTTCCAAAAATCATAAGTACGACTGTAATTTCAGCGAAGAATGAGAGATGTAATATTTCTTGTAGCATCTTTGTCGCAAACATCGTATGGATTGATGCCATAATGTAAGGCACGAAGAAAAGAATCGCAAGCTGAATTGTCGCTGAACGTTTCATTTCAGTCTCAGTTAAGCCAATTTTCGTAATCGTTATATATTTTTCTTGCTCATTTGTTAAATCTGTATACATTCGGAAGTAAAGAACACTACCAGCACCGATAAAGAAAATAACACCTAAGAAAGTACCAATTAAGAAGAATGAGGCAACATTTAGTTTTGTCTTATATAGAGAATCGCTCGCTTCACTCGCATGGAACGGTGGATGCTCTGCTTGAATCGCTGCATTATCGTTATCGATTTTTGTTATAAACGATGAACCAATATTATGTGCTTTTTCCCAATCTGTAACTTTGAAGTTATATACACTCATTTGTTTGGAAACGGTGGATAAGGCTTCTACATTTTCATCAGATAGTATGAGTAATTTGTATATTAAGCTGTTTGGGAATGGGCTATAACTTTTATATTCTTTCACTTGTAGTTGTAAATTGTTTTGAGTAAGTGTAAGAGTATTTTTCTGTTCTTTATTATGAAGTGTTCCAATAACTTGATCATCTAAGTCTTTCATAAGAATATAAGATTCATTCTTATTTACTGTGAGCGTTTCCCAATTTAAAGCCTTAGCAAGTACATTATAGTCACTTTGTTTAATGGCATAATAGAGCTGCGTGTTATCTTCAGCCGAAGATACTTCATATATATCCGTTTTAAATTTTGTGTAAGTAAAGTGTTCTTCATTAAATTTCTGCTCTAACCAGTTTAAATGTTCATCAGCTAACGTATTTTCAGTATGCGATAAATACGTAAACGGGAAAGGGTTTTGTCTAATCGCATCAAACTTTGTAAACTTCCCGAATCCATATAAGAATGTAATCATTGTAAAAGCGAGCGTCGATAACATCGCCACAATAAAGAGCATATTAATATTCGTCCGAATACGTGATGCTAGATCAGAAATCCAAAGCATATTAATTCGTTTCATATAAAACGTTCTTCGCGTTTTTAAAATACGAATAAGTAAAAAACTAATTTGTGAAAAGAAAAAGTATGTTCCAGCTGCAATAAGGGATGGGATGACAAATATACTAGAGACGGCATATAAAAGCCCAATGATGTCACCTAGCGACATAAAATACAACGGATTTGCGGCTAACGCATATCCACATATTAAACACGTCGCACCAAATAGAGAGATGAGCACGGATGCTTTTCTTTCTTTTTGTTGTGTTCCTTCTTTCAAAAGACGTACGGCTTTTCTCGTACGAATGAGCATCGGTGTAAAAGATGATACGAGAATGAAGAGCCCAAGAAAGATGATGATAGTTAAAACGATAGCACTTGTAGGCCCATATAAATATAAACCAGGTACGTGTGTAATTTTGGCGGTAACTAACAAAAAGAACTGTGAAAAGACAACTCCAAGTTGAATGCCAAAAAATATAGAAAGAACACCAATTAACATATTTTCTATAAATATGAGTCGTTTTAATTGTTTTTGAGATATGCCAAGTACTGTTAAAATCCCGAACTGTTTTTTTCGTACTTTTAAAAACGTCCCGATTGAATACAGTAAAAAGAAAAATGAAAAGAACACAATGACAACCTCTGAAATTGTCATTAATATGTTCAGATAATAATTAACGTCTGTCATATGCAATTTCGGATGAAATAAATAAACTGCAAATGAGAAAAAGATTGCAATGGAGAACGCACTGCTTACAAAATAGGCGAAATAAGCTCTGGCGTTCCGCGTCACGTTTTTAAATGCAAACTGCCAAAATGTCATTCACCTAAACCTCCTAATAGGGTGAAGATGAAAAGAGTATGAGAGATACTCTTTTCATCAAGTTTGTTTTAAATATTTTGTCCACTCGTGTAATGTGATAATTTTTGCATATAAAGTGAACGAATGAATAAGAAAAATACGATTTCAACGAATCCAAAAATAATAAGAACGGCTGAAACTTCTTTGAACAGAGATAAACCAATTACATCTTGTAGCATTTTTGTTGCGAACATTGTATGAATGGATGCCATAATGTACGGAATGAAAAATAAAATACTAAGTTGAATGGTTGCAGATCGTTTCATCTCTGTATCTGTTACACCGATTTTAGAAATCGTTATATATTTCTCTTGTTCGTTCGTCAAATCCGTATACATTCTAAAGTAAAGAACGCTACCAGCTCCAATGAAGAAAATAACTCCTAAAAATGTCCCAATTAGGAAAAATGCAGCACTGCCTGATGTTATTTTGTATAACGATCCTGCTGATTCAAAGGAACGAATAAGAGGTCCTTCATACTGGGATTTATTTCGATCTTTTTGCACTTTTTCTATAAAATTATCAGCAATTTCATATGTCTGTTCCCAGTTTTGAATTTTGTAATTGTATGCTGATATATGTTTTACGGTGTTAGGTAAGTTATTTACGATAATATCAGGCAACACTATCGTTTGATATGAAAAGTCAGATGGGATTGCGTTTACATGCTCATAACCTTTTACTCGTAATTTCGTATTTGTACTAGAGAGTGTAATGTAATCTCTTTTGTAGCTTTGCTCAAATTCGTTGAATATGGTGATATAAGATGTCCCTGTTAGCACATATGCTTCGTTATCATCCATAAATAGTTGTTTCATTCGTAAAGAATCTGCAAGTTTGTTATAGTCACTTTGCTTAATTGCGTATACGTCATTATAAATAGCTATATCTTTATCTTCTTTTAGTGGTGTTTCATATATATCAGCTTTTATTTTTTGATAAGGGAAATGCTCTTTTTGTAATTGTTGCTCAAGCCAATTTAAATGTTCTGTAACAAAAGGGTTCGCATCATAAGAAAAATAAGAAATTGGAAAAGGAGAAGTTCTATTCACCTCTAGCTTAATAAATTTCCCGAATCCATATAGAAACGTAATCATTGTGAAAGCAATTGTAGATAGCATCGCTACAATAAAAAGCATATTAATATTCGTTCGAATACGGCTTGCTAAATCCGAAATCCAAAGCATATTAATCCGTTTCATATAAAACTTCCTTCTTTTCTTTAAAATATAAATAAGTAAGAAACTAATTTGTGAAAAGAAGAAATATGTTCCAATTGTAACAAGCGTTGGGATAATGAAAATACTTGAAACCATATATATAACACCGATTTGCGGGCTTACTGATACGAAATATTTAGGATTTCCAGCTAACGCATAACCACCAAATAAACAAATCGCACCAAATAATGAAACAAGTATGGATGGTTTTCTTTCTTTTTGTTTTCCACCATTTGTTTTTAAAAGGTGTACTGCTTTTTTTGTACGAATAAGCATTGGTGTGAATGCAGATACAATGATAAAAAGACTAAGGAAAACAATGGTTGTTAAAATAAACGCGTTAGTAGGACCGTATAAATATATTCCTGGAACATGCGTAAGTTTGGCTGTTACTAATAAGAAAAATTGAGAAAAAACAACTCCAAACTGCATGCCGAAAAAGATAGATAAAATCCCGATTAACATATTCTCCATAAAAACAAGACGATGTAATTGTTTTCTCGATATTCCTAAAATGGTCAAAACACCAAATTGTTTTTTTCTAACTTTTAAAAAAGTACCAATGGAATATAGTAAAAAGAAGAAAGAGAAAAATACAATTACTACTTCTGAAAATATCATTAATCCTGAAATTTCAGAGGTCATGTCAAAGTTTTGTAATTTCGGATGGAATAAGTAAACAGCAAACGAAAAGAACACAGCAATGGAAAAGGAGCTACTTACAAAGTAAGCAAAATAAGCTCTTGAGTTGCGCGTGACGTTTTTAAATGCAAATTGCCAAAATGTCATAGATTATACCTCCGGCTAGAAGATATAGAAGTAGTTGTATTGCAAAAAATGTATGAGAGTGAGTTCTCATACATTTTGCTTGCATATGTTACGATCATGCTTCGGTCACCTTCTCTGTATGTTCTGCTTGATTATTTGCAGCGTTGTGGAAGATGACTTTAATCGTCGTTCCTTTACCAACTTCAGAATCTAGTTTGACAGAGTGACCTAAATAATCACAAATTTTACTTACAATATAAAGTCCCATACCAGTAGATTCTCCGAATGCGCGACCGTTTTTTCCAGTGTAAAATGGTTCAAATACTCTTCGAATATCTTCTTGCGGAATACCAACACCTTCATCGCGAACTTCTAAAATAATATCTTTTCCGTTTCGGTAAGCAGATAAGAATATTTTCTTTCCGCGTTCCCCAGAGTAACGAACAGCATTTGTCATTAACTGATAGATGATAAATTTTAGCCATTTCGCATCAGAAGCAACTTTTAAATCAGAATGGACTTCTAAAACAGGGAAGACACCATTACGAATGAATAGTTCTTTTAATCCGTTAATATTTTTTGTTACCGTATCTTTTAATGAAATCGTCTCGACATGGAAATCTTCATGGAAGTTATTTAACCTAGCCATGTATAAAGCCATATCAAGCCCTTGGTTTAGACGCTCTAATTCTTTTTTAAACTTTGGAATTAAATGCTCGTCTTCCATTTCTAGCACCATAAGCTGCATAACAGAAACAGGTGTCTTCATTTGATGTACCCAATGGTTAATGAATAATTGATGTTCTTGTTGTTTTACTTCATACGATTGTAGTTCTTTTTGGAATAGACGGTACTGCGTACGTACGAGTTCATTGACACCGTGAGGCATCGGAGCAGTTGCTCTTTCAATAAACGCATCTTCCATTTTTTCTGGTTGCTCACTTAATCTATGGTACATTCTACGATTGCGAACGTAACGATAAGCGAGGAAACAAATAAATAAGTATAGGCTTAAAACGACGAAGTAAAATTTATTATTTTGAAATCCGTCTACTGCATCATAAAGAACAAAAATGATACCGAAGTTTAATACGTACAGTAGAAAAAATGCAAAATGATCACGTAAAAATAGCTTCATGCTTATTCACTCCAAGTTGCGTTAAAGCGATATCCAAGTCCACGTACTGTTTCAATAGAGTTCTCAATGCCAAGCTCATTAAACTTTTTACGAAGACGTGTAATGTTTACGTTTAATGTATTTTCCTCAACGAAACTTTCGTCATCCCAAAGCGCAGCTAATAAATCTTCACGGCTCGCTGTACGAGGGAATTTAGATAATAACATTTCTGCTAAAATTGCCTCTTTCTTCGTTAAAAGAACTTGTTCAGATCCAAAATGAATCTCTGGGCGTTCAGGAAATAGTTTTAAACCTTCTACTTCAACGATACGTTCAGAAATATTTGGTGCATAATCACCGTAAATACGGCGTAATTGTCCTTTAATTTTCGCCATTACAACGTCGTAGTGGAATGGTTTTGTAATGTAATCATCCGCACCGCTTTCAATTGCCATAATTTGTTCCATCTCACCAGCACGCGCTGAAATGAAAATAATTGGACAAGTAGATTCATGACGAATTTGACGGCACCAGTAGAAACCATCGAATTTCGGTAAGTTTACATCAAGTAAAACAAGATGTGGTTTCACAGCGTTAAACGATTCCATAATATCATCGAAATTCTCCGCTACCACAGCCTCATAACCGTACTTCTGAATGTGAGATTGCAGTAATGATGAAATATTTGGATCGTCTTCAACGATTAAAATTTTATACATATGTATATTCCTCCTCAAAAAAACAATTGTAGCTATAGTGTATCATGTGTTTCAAGTCTTTTCATTATGTTGAAAGATAAGCTAGTAAACAGTATAGGTTAAAAGTGAGAAAAGTAAAAAGGGCGCTGGATGAAATTGACAAATAACGATAATCGGTTTAATATTTAGATAAATATCTAAATGTCTAATTATCGAAAGGAAGAAAGACATTGAATCAAGCATTCAAAGCATTAGCAGATCCAACAAGGCGAAAAATTTTAGACTTATTAAAAGAAGGCGATCTAACCGCTGGTGAGATTGCTGAACATTTCAATATGACAAAACCAAGTATTTCACACCACTTAAACGCACTTAAAAATGCTGAACTTATTCAAGATGAAAAGAAAGGCCAATTCGTTATGTACTCTTTAAACACAACGGTCTTTCAAGATTTATTGACTTGGGTGTTTACGTTTACGAATAAGGGGGAAGAGGAGAAATGAGAAAACATCTTTTTGCAATCTTATTAATTGTTATAACTTGTTTAGCTTGGGCGTTTGCTTGGCCACATTTGCCGGATACAATTGCAACGCATTGGAGCGGCGGTAAAGTAGATGGATATTCTTCTAAATTGTATGGAATGGTTTCTATGATTGGAATTATGATTGTTTTATATATTTTTCTAAACGTGTTACCAAAGATTGACCCAAAGAAAGCAAATTACGAGAAGTTCTCTAAAGCTTTTATGATGATGAATAACGGGATACTACTGCTACTATTTGTAGGGAATATAGATATTATTACAAGTGGATTAGGATACAATTTATTCATTAATCGCGTGCCGGAATTATTAGTAGGTATTTTATTTATAGTCATCGGAAACTATTTACCACAATGTAAACCAAACTACTTTGTAGGTATAAAAACACCGTGGACATTAAGTAACGAAGAAGTGTGGAGAAAAACGCATCGTTTTAGCGGAAAGGTGTTTGTTGCATTGGGGATCATTATGATTTTAAGTGTTTTTGCACCAGTGGCGTGGAAATCTTTCGTAATGGTTGGAATTATTATTGGTGCAGTAGGATTAACGATGGGATATTCATATATTGCTTATAAAAAAGAAATAGGGGCCTAATAAAAAATTATGGGGGAGAGAGGATGAAAAGACACGTATTACCATGGAGTTTAATTATTGGCATTGCAATTGGATGGTATATTGTATGGCCATATTTACCAGAACAAATTCCACGCCATTATAATGCAGCAGGAGTAGTAGATGGATATTTTTCTAAAATAGAAGCAAGTTCTGTTTCAATAGGTAGCATGATGTTGCTGTATTTGATATGGCTAGCTCTTGGGTATATTGATGTAACGAAAGATAAGTATAAACAGCATGCTAAAGTCCTTTCCGCAATCCATTATGCAATTCTTTTAATAGGATTCGGTTGTAACTTATTTGCACTATTAGCCGCGTCTAATTATATTGCATCGGGCTCAATTGCATTTAATTTTGGGCTTGGAACATTGTTTCTTGTACTAGGTAATTACATGCAACAAACGAAGCCGAACGGGTTAGTAGGCATTCGAATGGACTGGACATTAGAAAATCCTGTAGTTTGGAGGAAAACACACCGATTTGCTTCGAGGGTATTTGTAATAGGTTCACTTTGTATATATGCCGGGACTTTGCTTCCAGATCCATTTAATATTTTTATAGGGATTGGAATGATATTAATATGCATTATCGTATCAACAATAAAGTCATATAGTATTTATAAAGAAGAGTTGAAAATGTAAATAAAGCTGCTTTTCCTTTTAGGGAAGAGCAGCTTTGTTTTTTTATCACTTCTTCAAAACCGGTATCCAAATTTCACTTTTAAAGTTTGGAGAAGATATATCTTTCTGTTCATTCCACAATATTTCCGGTCCTTCCGCTAGTTCATAGTTCGAAGAAGGGAACCATTCAGAATAAATACGTCCCCACACATTTTGTAATGCATCAGGAAATAGACCGACAGCTTCAAATATGGCCCATGTTGAAGCTGCGACTTCAAGTTGTATGAATTGCTCTGGGCAATCTTTCGTTGTGGCTACTCCAATGTAGTGATCGAGTTCGCCTTTTTCCTCCATTCTTCCTTCAGAAAAGTTAGTAGAAGCACTAATGATTCCATTCGGTTCCATGTTTGAAAGTGACTTTAACATTTCAATGGACTCTGGATTTAAACTTTTCCACATAGAAGCAATTTCTTCATTTACACCGTTAAAAACGATTGGTACTCGTTTTGTAATACCTATAATTCGAAAGGGCTCTTTTTCTTCAATTCGATAGTTCATTTCATTTCCTCCTTGAATGGACAATTGGAAGGTCATTGGTGAATAAGCCTTCAAAGAATGGCTACTATTTCGGGCTTCTGAAGGTGTTATACCGTGCAAGTTTTGAAATGCACGAGCGAATGAATCTGGTGAGTTGTATCCATATTTTATAGCGATATCAATGACTTTTACATTGCTGTTTTTTAGTTCAAAGGCAGCGAGAGTAAGACGTCTACAGCGAATATATTCTGATAGTGATATACCTGCTAAAAACGAAAACATTCTTTTAAAGTGATACTCAGAACAAAGAGCTAGCCTCGCAACTTCTTTAAAATCAATTTCATTCGTAAGGTTATCTTCAATATAGCGCATTGCAGCATTCATATTTTTAAGTGAATCCATATTATGACCTCCTCTGTACATAGAATAGCAGGAACGAAATAGCTCCATCCGACATTTCGTGCACAACTTTGTAGGTGCATTTTTTACCTTACAAAATTGTAATGTTCCTGTAAGGAGAATGAATGGATGGTATGATATCCCAATGTTATAGTAACAAAGTACTTTAATTCATTACGTTAACTTTTTGATTTCTTTACTTATGTGCCTTACATAACTGTCATGTTTGTGTAAGAAACATCGATAGTGGCAAGAGTAGAGAGTGTATATAGTTGAAAATAGAGAATAGATGAAATGAGGGATGTCGAGATGAAAACAGTGCTAGAAGCAAAAAATATTGAAAAAGTATATGACACGGGTGGTAATAAATTTGCAGCGTTAAAAGGTATTAACTTACAAGTAAAAGAAGGTGAGTTCGTTGGAATTATGGGACCTTCAGGTTCTGGTAAGACGACTCTACTAAACGTTCTTTCTACAATTGATAATGCGACGAACGGTGAAATTTTAATTGATGGAAAAGATATCGTAAAAATGAATGACGATAAGTTAGCGTTATTCCGCCGCGATCATTTAGGTTTCATTTTCCAAGATTATAACTTATTAGATACGTTAACGGTGAAAGAGAATATCGCTTTACCACTTGCGTTATCAAAGGTGAAAGCGAGTGAGATTGATCGCCGCGTTCTTGAAATCTCAAAGAAATTCGGTATTGATCATATTTTAAGTCAGTTCCCATATCAAGTATCTGGTGGACAGAAGCAGCGCTGCGCAGCATCACGTGCGATTGTTACAAATCCAAGTATGATTTTCGGAGACGAGCCAACTGGAGCACTTGATTCTAAATCAGCAACAGATTTACTTGAAAGTATGAAGTCGTTAAATGAATATGATAACTCAACAATTTTAATGGTAACGCATGATGCATTTGCAGCAAGTTATTGTAAACGAGTTATTTTCATTAAAGATGGTGAACTATATAAAGAATTGCACCGCGGTGAATCGACGCGTAAACAGTTCTTCCAAAAAATTGTTGATGTAATGTCTTCTATTTCTGGGGGTATGGCTGATGACCTTATCTAGCATTGCCCTCCGCAACATACAGCGGAACTTTAAAGACTACTTTGTATATTTTGCATCTATGATTTTTAGTATCGTTATTTATTTTACATTTAAAGCACTGCAATACAATTCACAAATGGAAAAAGCTGCAGAAGCTTCAAAAAAAATTAGCGGAGCGTTCCAAGTTTCAAGTGTCATGCTTATCATTTTCGTAGCAGTGTTTATTATATATTCGAACGGTTTCTTTACACGTAAACGTAAAAAAGAAGTTGGCTTATATTCGTTATTAGGTATCCGTAAAAGACAAATTGGTAAAATGCTCTTTTATGAAAATATGTTAATGGGATTAATGTCTTTAATTATCGGTATTGCGATTGGTAGTGTCCTTTCAAAATTATTCCTTGAACTGCTAGTAAGCATGATGGGATTAAACTTAAATGTTCATTTTGAAGTACCGATGGCTGCCATTATTGATACAGCACTTATTTTCTTTGTGATTATTTTATATACATCACTTCAAGGATATCGTTTAATTTATCGATTTAAGCTAATTGAACTTTTCCGCGCCGAACGTGAAGGAGAAGCAATGCCAAAAGGATCAGTTATTATGGCATTAATTTCAGTTGTCTTAATCGGTTCAGGTTATTTTTTAGCATTAATGTTCATGAAGGCTGTTAAATATGCAGACTTTATGGTCGTTGCATTATACATTTTATTAGCGACAGTAGCAGGGACTTATTTACTGTTTATGTTCTTCACAGTATTTGTATTGAAACGTGCAAGAAATAATAAGTCAGCGTTTTATAACGGTATGAATATGGTAACGACGTCGCAGCTACTATATCGTATTAAAGGAAATGCAAAATCACTTGCGACAATTTCTATTTTAAGTGCGGTAACATTAACAGCGGTTGGTACGTCAGTTACGATGTATTACAACACATTTACGCAATCAAAAGCAGTTGCACCATATAGCTATTCTTATGAGAAAAAAGATGCAGCGCTTGATAAGAAAGTAAATGCGATTTTTGCAGAAGAGAAGAAAGATCATCCGATTAAAGATCAATTTGAAATTGAGACAGTTCCTGTAAAAGGGAAGTTTGAAGGAGATAAAGTTGATTTCATCTTTAATATGAACTACAGTATCTCAGAGAAATATCAATTTATGTCTCAATCTGAATTTAATAAGCTTGCTAAGAAAATCGACGCAGAAACAGTGAATGTAGCTGCTGATGAAGCATTTATATATGATAGTTCGTATATTGAAGGACATGAGTTTAGTCCACAATATAAAGGAAACAAAGCAGTATTCCAAATTGGGAACGAAACGAAGCAATTAAAAATCCAAGGTGCAAATGACGTTGCGATTACAAATTTAGGTGAATTAGTTGTTGTCGTTTCAGATGAAATGTATGAACAAGCGAAACAAGCATTTGGAACACGTATTGTAAAAAATATTGATGTGAAAGATGAGAAAAACAGTAAAGTGTTAACGGAAAAATTAACAAAAGTGATGCCAGCTGGTGAATCAGAAATGGTGTTATCATTTAGAGATTTCTACACTGGTTTCCATATGGGGCTTGAAGGAACAGGATTAATGATGTTTATTGGAATGTTCTTAGGGCTTGTATTCTTACTAGCAACAGGTTCTATCATTTACTTTAAACAATTAACAGAAGCAAATGCTGATCGTGAGCGTTATGTTGTACTTCACAAAATAGGGGTCACAAAACAAGAAATGAAAAAAGCTATTGCAAAACAAGTAAGCTTTATCTTTGCAATCCCGTTAGTAATCGGAATCCTGCACAGCTTGTTTGCATTAAAAGGTTTAGGGAACATACTACCATTTGAAATTATGATTCCGCTTCTAATTAGTATCGGAGTATACGGCGCTATTTATATTGGATATTACTTCTTAACTGTTCGTTCTTATTATAAGATCGTGAGTGCGAAGTAATAAGGGGCAGCTATCGCTACAGGCGATAGCTGTTTTTTTATTCTTCATAAAATCTTAAGAAACTTCCTCAATTTTTATTAAGAAACGATAGTTATACTTAGACACAAGTTAAAAACTACCGAACGAATGAGGAGAGGTTTATATGCAACTCATAACATTCTTACATGAATTTATGAAACATCCGAAACATACTGGTGCAATTGCGCCAAGTTCAAAAATATTAGCAAAGAAAATGGTCGATGTAATTGATTTTAATAAAGCAAAATGTATTGTAGAGTTAGGGCCTGGTACAGGGGTCTTTACGAAAGAGATTATGAAGAGAAAAAAGAAGGAAACAATATTTCTTCTTATTGAAATTAATGAAGTGTTTTGCAAAGAGCTAAAGAGAAAATTTAAAGATGAGCAGAACGTCATTGTTATGCACGGTTCAGCTGAAAATATAAAGAAGTATATGGAAGAGTTCCATATAGAATGCGTGGATTACGTTTTATCGGGATTACCTTTTACTTCTTTACCAGAAGAAGTTTCAAAACGTATTTTAAACAATGTAATGGAAGCGATACATGAGAATGGTGAATTTATTACATTTCAATATTCACTTGTGAAAAAAGGATTTATACAGCATTTCTTCCCTGAAATTACACTAGAAAAAGTATGGCTCAATTTCCCGCCAGCCTACGTCTTTAGCTGTAAAAAAGAGCTAAGGAGAGCGTATGCATAATGGAATTACATGAATTATTATCCTATATTGAGCAGTACGGTTATTGGGCATTATTTTTCTGTTTATGGTTAGGTATTATCGGTATGCCAATTCCAGATGAAATGATTGTTATGAGCGGAGGATTTGTATCTTCATTAGGTATATTAAATGTTATTCCTGCGTTTTTATTAACGTATTTAGGCGTTGTGTCCGGACTTTCTTTAGGCTATATATTAGGGAAAATATTTGGTACAAAAGTACTTGATAAGCTAATGAAAAAGAAAAAAGCAAAGTATGTTGTGAAATCGCAAGAGATGGTAGAGAAGTATGGTCATTATGCATTAGTTACAAGTTACTTCATACCAGTTGTAAGACATGTTGTACCGTATTTAGTTGGAATGAATAACATGTCATTTAAGACGTATGCTTTGTATTCTTATATGACAGGATTTCTTTGGACACTCGTTTACTTTGTGCTAGGTTCTTTATTTGGACAACATATTGAAAGTATTGTAGCAGTTGCGATAGAGTATGGTGTGTATTTTGGCGGGAGCATTGCATTGATTGTGAGTGTGTTTTATTTTTACAGACAAAAAAGAAATACAGTGATGAGTAAATAAAGGAGGCGGCAGCCTCCTTTTATTATTAATATGGATTTATTTATCGAAGTGCTGATGCAAAGCCCTGTTACATTAAGAAAAAGTTAAGAAACCGTACGAGTTTTTATTAAGAAATGCTCTCTATACTTAGAAAGGTCTTATAGAAAAACATAATGAAAGGCGGAATATAGATGAAAAGATTTATTTTAGGATCATTACTTGTCATCATAGCAGGAGCGGCATATTTGTTAAATGGGAGTGCTACGATTGATAGAGTGAATCCATTTATTGATTTAGAGAACCATTACGCAATTATTGATAATGATGGAAAAGAATTAGGTGGAAATAAAGGCCGTGAGTATACAGTGAAAGCTTATGATGAGAAAGGTGAGGCAAAAGAAGTTACGATTAGTGAGGTTGATGAGTTGCCGAAAGGTTCGTATTGGCATGTAATTACAAGAGGGAAGTTTTTACATGACAAAGTGCAAGTAACGATAGAGAAAATTCCTGAAGGTGCGAAGGCAAAGTTAGGATTGTAAATATAAACCCGATTCTTGATGAGAGAATCGGGTTTGTTATTTTATGGTAAAATTTAGAGGGGAGGAGTGAGAGGCATGCTACTTATTGTTAGCCTTATATTGATTGGGATTATGTGCAGTATGAGAATAGTATCCTTACATATGATAGAACGACAAAAGATAGAAGAGCGATATGTATATTGCCCAAAATGTGATGTGAAAATTAGAAAAAGGAATGCTGCGCCTTTTTGTTCGAAATGTAATTTAATATTTTAGAGAAGGTAAAAAGGCAAAAACGAACATATTTCGGTTCGTTTTTGCCTTTTTTAATGAAGAATAAGAACAATTTTTCATTTCTCACTAATAACTTTTACAGTTACCTCCGCAGGAATAGCGTATTTTTTTAATAAAATCATTTTAAATGAAATTATTTTGGAGCTACATACGTTGAAACGTAAAATTGTTACTTATTTGTATCTATAACACTTTAAAGTGCGTACTTTTTATTGTGTTGTAGATAAGACATAATTACATACGTGAGAGGGAAATGAGTAGTGAGGAGCTAAAAAGCATCTATGTTATTTTTCATAACTATCGTGCTTTGATCGGCCAGTCCTTGTCACATTAATTGATATTCATTAAACATTTTTAAATAGATTTTAGGAGGAGATTTTAAATGAAAGATTTATTAAAAGGTACACTTGGTTTTGGTACGGCACCACTAGGTAATATGTACCGCAATATTCCGGAAGAAGAAGCAATCGCAACAGTGGATGCTGCTTGGGATAATGGTGTTCGTTACTTTGATACAGCTCCACTTTATGGATCTGGTTTAGCAGAGATTCGTCTTGGTGAAGCACTATCGAAAAGAAATCGTGATGAGTACTTCTTAAGTACAAAAGTAGGTCGAATTATTTCAGATGAATTGGAAGATCCATCTACACGTGATTTAGGTGAAAAAGGCGGACTGTTCGAATTTGGTCGTAAAAATAAAATTATCAACGACTACAGTGCGGACGCAACTCTTCGTTCTATTGAAGATAGTTTAAAACGTTTAAAAACAGATCGTCTAGATTTTGTTTATATTCATGACGTAGCACAAGATTTTTATGGAGATGAGTGGATTTCACAATTTGAAATTGCTCGAACAGGAGCATTCCGTGCACTTACTCAATTGCGTGATGAAGGTGTAATTAAAGGCTGGGGCCTTGGAGTAAATAAAGTAGAATCAATTGAACTTATGCTGGACTTAGAAGAAGCAAAACCAAATGTTTCTTTACTAGCTGGTCGCTATTCATTATTAGACCATGAGCGTGCGTTACAACGCGTAATGCCTGCGGCTGTAAAAAACAATATGGACATTGTTGTTGGTGGACCATATAGCTCAGGTGTTCTTGCTGGAGGAGCTCACTTCGAATACCAAAAAGCGTCACCAGAAATCATTGCAAAAGTTAATAAAATGAAAAACCTTGCAGATCGTCATGGAATCAGTATTAAAGCTGCTGCTTTACAATTTGCATTGGCTAATCCAGCAGTTGCTGCTGTTATTCCAGGTGCAAGTAAACCGGAACGAATTGCAGAAGACCAAGCTGCATTAAAAACAGTGATTCCGGCAGCGTTCTGGGAAGAAATGCGTGAACAAAAACTAGTTGCAGCTAATGCACCACTACCAATCAACGTTAAATAAAAAGGAGAGTAATTAACATGGCAAAGACTATTACATCTATTCAAATTCCAGCTTCACCTGAACAAGTATGGAAATTAATCGGAGGTTTTGATGCACTTCCAGATTGGTTACCGTATATTCCTAGCAGTAAAGTAACTGAAGGCGGACGTGTACGCCATTTAGCTAATCCTGATGGCGATGCGATTGTAGAGCGTTTAGAAGCATTTAATGAGAAAGAACGTTACTACACATATTCAATTATGCAAGCACCATTCCCTGTAACTAATTATTTATCTACAATCCGTGTTAAAGAAGGGAAAGATGCTAACACATCATTAGTTGAATGGTCTGGTAGCTTCACTCCTGTAGAGGTTACTGATGAAGAGGCAATTAATCTATTCTATGGAATTTATAAAGATGGTTTAGAGGCGTTACAACAAGCATATTTAGCTTAATTAATTTATTAAACAAAAAAATAGAGTGAGTATTTGAAAGCCTGCAGTGTAACAGCTGCAGGCTTTTTTATGAGTATAGAATTTCTTTTTAAGAAAATATATCTATACTCAATGCTGTTACTTAAAGAGAACATCACGAATTATAATAGAATGAAGAAACTGTGGATGTAAAGAGGGCAGAAGCACATATAGATCGAGAGCGTGACATCGTCCTTTGAAAACTCGGTGTCACGAAAAAAGAAATGAAAAAGGCAATCGCAAAACAAATGAGATTTATCTTCTTTATTCCTTTAGTAGTTGGTATAATACACACTTTATTTGCACTAAAAGGATTAGCGACAGTTATTCCGTATGAAATTGCAGTTCCGTTACTAATTAGCATCGGTGTGTATAGTGTTATTTATATTGGTTATTATTACTTAACGGTTCGTTCTTATTTTAGGATTTTTTGTTTATTTCACACTAATAAACAAGGTGGATATTACACTTTGTTTACAATGTATTTTTGTATAAATATATTGTAATTTGTTTTGAGTGATTATGAAATAGAAAATGGAAAAGTGTCGATAAATAATCGGAGTAGGTATTTTTTCTTTAAAATCTTATGTTCTTTAGTTGAGTTTCTTTTTAGAATTCATTAGATTTTTAATAAAAGTGAGTAGTGCTAATTAATAGGTAGTATAAATCTTGAAGTGGAAATAACTAGAGGTTAACGTAGAGTAATATATATTAGAAACACTTGCTACATATTTCTTAAGAATTCCAAAAAAGATTAGTAGAATGTGCTTAGTCATTCAGCTTTGCTTTTTTATTACCCAAAAATATTGTAGTGATTTAAAGTGAAAAGGGAGCATATTAATGGAGACACAAATCGTTATTGGAGTACCTGGTTTATGGAAAGATAGAACAGAATTAATACAAGAAGTTGTGAGTAAAAGTAACTATATATTAGCGGGAAATGTGATGCACCATAAGGAGAAAGAGATTGGCTTTGAAATTGATATATATGAACAAGACCCTTCTTTGAGAGAGGCTTTCTTCTATGCAGGTGGTGAGCGTTTTGATGAAGAATTGCTTCAGGAGTTGGAGAAGCATACTTATACAGTGTATGTTATTGCGAAAGTTGACGATACAGAGAGATTACAAGAAGTAATTGATGTAGGAATGGAACTTTTAAATGCAGGTGGACTTGCTTTAAAAGTTGAAACAGCAGGTGTGGCTTATTCGAAAGAAGAATGGCAAGAGCTTGCAGAGGATAAGGAAATCTTCCCGATGTATTCGCACCTTGTAACTTTAGTTGGAGATGAAGAGGACGGTTATTATTCATGTGGAATGCAAGCATTTAATCTACCAGACGTTGTTTTAGACGGAGGGATAGATCCGGAAGTAGCTGTAGATTTATTGAATGATTTTAACCTACATAATATATTGGAAAAACCTAATTTGAAAGATGGAGATACAATTAGTTTCATAGAAGATGCTCCAGTGTATCTTTTATCTCATTATATAGATAATCGTTATGAACAAGAAGATCCATTTTATAATCCGTGTGGGGTATGGAAGTTAGAGAGTGCTTCGGCGAAGAAATCTATCTTTCAAAAATTGGGGAGTGTGCTAAAAGGATGGAAAAATACATAAAAGAACAGAGGAGTATATGTGATAAATATAAAGCGGAGTATGTAGAATCTCCGAATGACTTGAAATTAGGAATAGCGCAAAATGTGAAAGATGGTATTGTTCCGATTAATGGGTTACGAATGCCTATAGAAAACGGAACGACAGGTTGGTACATTTGGGCTGGTGAAGAAATGGGGACAGAAGAAGATTTCTTTCTTCCTTTACATGTTCAACATATTGATGAATGGGCACCTGAAATAAAGAAGTATTTAGGGTTACCACCTGGTTGGAGATTTTTAATTGCTGGAGATTACGAGGACGTGTGGTATGATCCGAATTTGTTTGATGAAGATTTAGAAGAGGATGCAGATGCATGGGAAGAAAATATGCTACAAGAGTATGGATGATACATGCATAGCATATTAGCAGAAGATATTGATGGCATCCATGCTAATTATCATACGCATGGTTTAATCATCAAGATTTACAAATAGCATTAAATATGGATCCTGAAGTCGCGCATAGTGTTTTTTGTACCATAATAGAAGAAATAAAGAGCGGAAAAAAGTTTGAATAAGGGATTGAGTATACGAATATTATTGAAGGATATCCCATTATTATGAAGTCTTTCGCAGAGATGGATCGAGAAGTTTTGAGGGTTTTATTACCTGATGAAAGAGGGATTCTTCCTACTAGGTCAGAGTGTGATGAATGTTATAAGACTCAATTGGATGATATTGAGGAGAGTTGAAAAAAAGAGCTTGAAACTATTCAAGCTCTTTTTTTATCACTATTTATGTCCTAAAATATGCTCAATCTCATGCAAACTTAATTTACTTGCCTTAGCAATCGTTTCAAGTGGTATACCAAGATCATACATATTTTTAATCATTTGAATTTTTCCCTGCTGAACTCCTTCTTTTCGACCTTGTTCAATGCCTTTTTCAATGCCTTTTTCAATGCCTTTTTCAATGCCTTTTTCAATGCCTTTTTTAATTCCTTTTTTAATTCCTTGTTTCATCCCTTGTTCCATTCCTCTTTTTATTCCTTCTGTCTCTGCATGGGCGAATTTTGCTGCTTCATCCATTAAAACTTTCTCCCTTGCGTCATAGGCTTGCCGGAAAGAAGAATCTTGACTCATACGTTCCCATTTATTTATCGCTTTTTGTAAAATAGGATCTTCGTTCATAGCAATATCCTCCAATAGTTTAGTTAAGTGCTCATCCTCATTTGCTGAAAGCAATAAAAGCCAACGAACAAATGGATCTTTCCACGGATTTACTTTTTCTTCATGCCATTGTTCAGTTAACTTTGGAATTTCTATAATGTGGATTTCTATGTCTTCACTCAGGAGTTTTTGTTGTTGTGTATTCCATAATATGCTCGTTGTATGGAAGGCTAGGTGTTCCGAAAACATTACGAAGTTTAGTAAGTTTATGGTGAGGGTTTTGTGAAGTGCACTGTAGGGCATCCCTTTTTGTAGTTGAGATGTGTATAGTCTTCCCCAATAATATAAACTGCGTTTAACCATATGGTGATTATTATTGAGTTGTATTTCTACATTAACTTTTGTTCCTGTGTCTAATGTCGCTGAAATGTCTAAAATCGATAACTTATCCTCTTCATATTCCCTGTGTAAATGTGGATCTTCTAGTTGTAGAGAAGCAATGGGCGACTCTAAAGACTCTTGTAACATAGCATTTAAAAATGCAATTAGAATATCTTCGCTACCATTCGTACCAAACAATTGTTTAAATGCAAAATCAATGCGTAAATTAACTAACTGTTGGTTGAACAAAGTTTGTCCTCTCCCTTATATGAAGGTGCTTCTTTCTTTCATTGTACATAAAAAGAACTAGAGTATGCAAACAAGCCATTCTTCTATTTTTTAGTAGTGTTATTAGAATGTCACAGGTAAGTATGGTTATGTTATACTCTAGTGAAATTTAAAAAATATTTTTGTTTATATCGAGGTGAAGATGCTACATATGCAAAAAGATATTTTAAAACTATTAGATAAAAAGCAAAGTAAGTATGAATTTCCTGCCTTTGATAATGAATATATTGATATTTCACAAGTGAAATTCTCTCTTTTCTTTAAAGATACTAAGGATTGGCTAATGGTGTTTCAAATTGTTGGTGTAGGTTCATTAGGTGTATGTAATGATATTCAAGTATATGGCGATAGAATTACTCATTCAATGGGTGATGATTGCATTTTACAATTAAATAATGGCGATTATGAGTTGTTTGATGATGAAGGTGAATTTATACCGAATATTTATAACGGCAGTTTAAAAATTCGCGAGCATCATTTTGAATATGAATTTACAGAAGAAGATTATATAAATAATGGAATAGAAGTACAAACGACAGAGCATTATCCAACATACTTCATGCGTATGCTTGCTACTAATGAGGAAGCTCAAAAATTATTGTGGTGGGATAAAGGAGAAATTTTAGAAGAGTTCGGTTTAGAAGGCGACTGGGAAGTAGCGTATGAAACGGAAGAATGGAAACATGTTGAAGACGAAAAAGTAAGTGAAAATGAATTCTTCCAATCAGTAGCCGCTGCAATAGAGAAGAAAGATCCAAGTGTTATTGTGAATGAAAATGCTAATACGCATTGGAGAAATTGGATAGAGTTTGATTGTGACTGAAAAGGATAGGAGAAAGAATAACAAATGAAAAGAAGAAGAAAATCCGGAGAAAAAGTACAAATGCATCGTTTTGCACTACCTCTATGCTACGGAAGTGAAGCACCATATTATTATTACAAGGTAGCGCCCCATGAAAGAGAGGAACGCTTCCATTTAACATCAGATCTTTGTGTAATGGATGATGAACATTATTTTATTAGAGGATGTTTAGAGATTCCTATCATTGACTACCACGAAAATTTCATATGGACTGTTTGGGTATCACTTAGTAAAGAAAGTTATGATGAAGTATTAGAAAAGTGGGATGAGAGAGGCCGAGAAAATAGTGATCCTTATTTTGGTTGGTTATCTGTAGAAATACCATTTTATCCAGAAACATTAAATTTAAAAACAAATGTACATATAAGAGAAGTTGGAACGGCACCGTATGTTGAATTAGAGCCAACCGAGCATCCTTTAGCGATCGAACAAAGAAATGGAATTACTTTAGAGAGGGTTAAAGAAATACAAGAAATGATTCAACGACATAACTAGATTAGAAGAGAAAAAAACGAGTGCTAGCACTCGTTTTTTTCTTTACACAACCGCAGGATTATAAATCATCGTAAAGTGTCCTGGTAATAATTCAATGTGACAAGGTGTATGAAGCGAACTTTCTCCATCTGTATCTACTTCTTTTTCTTCTTTCGTTTCAATATGAATGGATTTCGCTTTTACGTGGAAGATGTCATTTTCATTTGAGTCTTCAAATAGTTTCTTTCCGATGTAATCTTTAAATGCTTGAATACCTGTTGATTTGACTACGAAAATATCAAGTGTTCCGTCATCACATTTTACGTTTGGAATAAAGGATGGAATACCACCAAGATATTCCCCATTTCCAACCATGACAAGGACAGCTTCGTCTTCATATACTTGTCCGTCATAAGTAATTTTTACTGGGAATGTTTCAGCATTTTTTACAGTTCGAATTGTGCTTAAATAGTAACCGATTTTACCAAGCTTTGCTTTTTCTTCTGCATCGATATTGTTTGATACTTCAGATACGAGGCCAATTCCCCAGAAGTTTAAGAAATGTTGTCCATTTGCTTTTGCAACGTCAACTGGTTTTATGTGTTCTTTTGTAATAAGTTTTGCCGCTTCTGCAATGTTTTGCGGAACACCAAGTGTGCGAGAGAAGTCGTTGCAAGTTCCGCCTGGAATGATTGCAAGTGTAGGTCTAGTTTCGAGAGGTGCTAAGCCATTTGTGCATTCAAATACTGTTCCATCACCACCAAAGACGATAATTAAATCTACTTTACTAGCAAACTCTTGGCAATATTTTGTTGCATCACCTTGTTTTTTCGTATGAAGGATATGTAGATCAGGAAAAGCTGCGGCAAGAGGTGGTACGATTTTCGTTAAATTTGTATGTAAGTCACCTTGACCAGCTTTCGGATTTACGATGAGGAGTACTTTTTCAAATTTTGTCTTTGTCATATTTCATCTCTCCCTGTAGTTTGTAAATGGAAAGAAAGGAGCTGTTCCCATGTATTTTAGAACAGCTTCTCCCTATTAATTGGGTGCTAACATTGTCAGTTATTGTCGGTAAGTCGATATATTTAAAAAATCGCTGATATAATTTGAGTTACGGTCGATATATTTTGAAAATCGCCGATATACATTTTATGTACTATCGATTTTTTAAGTTATACGATTATTCCGTTACAACTGAAGCGATGAATGGTAAGTTACGATATTTTTCCGCACAGTCGATACCGTATCCAACGATGAATTCGTCTGGAATTTGGAAGCCAACATATTCAGCTGTTAAGTCTACTTTACGACGTTCTGGCTTATCAAGTAATGTACAGAACTTGAGTGCTTTTGGTTTATGCATAAAGAAGTGGTCTTTTAGGAAATGAAGTGTTAAACCAGAATCGATAATATCTTCTACAACAATTACGTTTTTTCCAGTAATGTTTACGTCGATATCTTTTAGTAGTTTCACTTTTCCTGTTGTTTCTGTTTGATTTCCGTAGCTAGATGCAGAAATAAAGTCAATTGTTACATCATTTTTGATGTGACGAATTAAATCAGCAGCAAATACGAATGAACCTTTTAATACTGCGATAACTACGATTTCTTCTCCTTCAAAGTCACGTTCGATTTGAAGTGCTAATTCTTTAACTTTTGCTTGTAATTGTTCTTCAGAAATTAAAGTGTCTTTTATTTCAATATTCATTGTAATCCTCCTACAGTGTAAAACTTGCGAACATTTCGACTGTAAAGGATAGAATAGAAAAAGTCAAAGGAGATAGTAATTTTTTACAAAGATAACGCCAAAATCATCTGATGATATGATATACTAAGTGTATTAAGAAAACGCTTCCATAAAGGGTGAATATGATGAAGAAGAAACAGTACACAAGTGTAACATTTATAAAAGCATTACTTTTAACAATTGTTCTTGGCCTGTTGGCTTACGTAATTGATGTACCTGCGATTCGTATTTCATTAATTGGAATGACTTTAGTGTTAGGAGCAATTTCGCACGGTATGATGTCGCAGCTAAAAGAAGCTGGACTTGATGATATGAGAGATCATATAGATAAAAAGTAAGAAACCTTCATTATATCGAGTGAAGGTTTTTTTGTTTCTTACAAAAATGTAAGGTAGTTGTAAGGCAAATCGATAGTTGCATAATAGCATTTTGGATAAACTATGGGTGTAAGGTAAAAGGCAAGCATATTTTAGGTAAATTAAGTTTTAGGCACTCTATATGTGAAAAAGGAGTAGGAGGGCATGGAGAAACGTTGGACGACCTTTTCTTTTTTAGCGACTAGTAACACCGTAATACTAGATGGAAAAATGGATTTTTTGCACTTGTTTGATCGTGAAGATGATCATTCTTCTTCTAAATTTACAATGAAATGGAATAAATGGAGCGAGAGTTGTAGGTTTGAAGAAGAGGCCCCTAACGAAGAGCAAAAGATTATTTTAACAAACCCTATTAAAGCGTGGGTTGTTCAACGTCGTAAGTGTAACGTCAAAAATCACTTCAAGAAAACTGAGCCGAGACAATTAGTTATCGCTCCAGCCCGTTCTACTTCCAAATCACGCGAAAGTAACATGTAAATAATTGAGACACACACCCGAAAAAAACATCGTACATATTGCGATGTTTTTTTCTTTTTCTACAATGAAATCTTTAAATGAAATATATTTCATCTGCATCTTATATTTATATCTCTTGCTTATTCTAGTAATACATCCGGTGCGAGTTGATGTGAATAAAATATAAGGAGAGAATTAAGATGAAAAAGAGACTATTACCAATTTGTGCAATGGCACTTTTAACAGTAGGATATTCTTCAGTAGCGAGTGCAGATACTGGAACAGTAACAAAGGAAGAAGCGCAAGTGCAACAAGATAAAGCTAAAAAAGAAGAAGCAATTAAGGAACAGCAAAAAAGTGAAGTAGAGAAAAAGCAAGCGGCACAAGTACAAGAAAAAAATGATATGGCTAAAAAAGAAGAAGCAATAAAAGCTGAAAAAAAAAGTGAAGAAGAGAAAAAGAGAATAGCGCAAGAACAGTTAAAAAACGATATGGCCAAAAAAGAAGCAGCGATAAAAGCCGAGCAAAAGAATGAAGTAGCTAAAAAAGAAGTAGCAAAGCCAGTTATACAAGGTGAAAAATTACCAAATACAGCATCAAATAATGTAGCAATGATGGGATTAAGTGCATGTCTTGTAGCGGTAGGTACATTATTTGGTTTGAATCGTCGCAATAAGATTAAAGCGTAAATAAAATATTTTCCTATAAAGAATGGGATAATTTCATATATTAAAAATGGTAGGTTACTCCTACCATTTTTGGCATGGAGGAATGAAGAATGAAGTTACTCAATTATATCGGTATCATATTGATGGCTATAGGGCTATTCATGGGATCCTATTATGTTGTGGAATGGTATAAAGGAAGAAGCTCTGCCGGGCAATTAACTGCAGAAGAAATAAAGAGTCTTAAAAATATACAAGATACTCAACTTTCTCATGAAACACCTGTAACTTCTCAAGTGCCTTCTTCTCAAACAGAACATAAAGAAGGAGAAAAGGTAGCGATGTTAAACATACCGAAAATAAAGAAGAAGTTTTCTATATATTGGGGAGCAGATGATACGACTTTGAAAAAAGGAGTGGGTATGTTCGTTAGCGATTTAACGACAACTCCATCTGGAGGGGGGCATACTGTACTGAGTGGACACCGAGATACTGTATTTACAGATTTAGGAGAGTTGAAAGAAAAGGATACTCTTATTTTAGAGTATGATAATAAAACGTACACATACGAAATTCAAAAGACGTGGATTACCCATGCGGATGATCGCACTGTTATTATAAAAAAAGAAGAACCGATATTAACACTGACAACTTGTTACCCATTTAATTATATAGGGGATGCACCAGATAGATATATTATCGAGGCGAAGTTAACTGCTAGTTATTCAAAGTGAAATTATAGTTTCTGAAAGCGAGAGGGGGATAAATAAGTTATGTCAAAAAACATTTTAATTGTTGAAGATGAAGACATATTACGTGAAATATTAAAAGATTATTTTTTAAGTGAGCAATATGTAGTGTTTGAAGCGAGGGACGGAAAAGAGGCTTTAGTTGTATTTGAAGAAGAAGAGGTTGATTTAGTTATTTTAGATATTATGTTGCCAGAACTCGATGGATGGTCTGTTTGCCGAAGGATTCGAAAGACGTCCGAGGTGCCTATTATTATGCTGACGGCGCGTGTAGATGAAGACGATACGTTACTTGGTTTTGAACTTGGGGCAGATGATTATGTGACGAAGCCGTATAGTCCGCCAATTTTATTAGCAAGAGCGAAAAGGTTGTTAGAAAGCAGAAAAGTGACAAAGCAACTTTTAGAGAATGAAGATGATACATTATCAATCCACGGCATTCACGTTCATTTTCCGTCTCGCACTGTTACGGTAGATAGAACCGATATTAATTTAACGCATACAGAATTTGAAATATTAGCGTATTTCATGAAAAATCAAGGAATCGTTTTAACGCGAGAGCAACTCATTTCAAGAATTTGGGGATATGAATTTGCTGGTGATGATCGAACGGTGAATAGTCATATTCGTAATTTAAGAAATAAATTAGGAGAGAAAGCGAAGTATATTACAACTGTAGTACGAACTGGTTATAAATTTGAGGGGAATATATGAGAAAAGGGATTGTACTAAAATTATTTACTCTTACAGCAGCATTATGCATGTTGATTTTAGCGACGATATTTATTGGACAAACGATATTTTTCAAACAATATTATGCGAATCGAAAAGTGGAAGATATTAAAGTAAATTTAAATTCCTTTGAGAAGAATTATTTAAATTATGCAGGAAATGCAGAAGAAATTCAGAAACTAGAGCAAGACTTTTTAAGAGAAAATAATACGTGGATTACGACATTAGATAAGAACGGGAATTTAAAACATGCAGATGATTTTTATTTTGAAGTAACGATAGATCGTTGGCAACAAAAGAGGTTTGGACAACAACTATTCAAAATCCCCCTATACAATCTCGTCAATATAGAGGAGATTGATAATAAACCATCAGAGCAGTTTTTAGGGCAAGAAATTTATTTTTCTGGAGTGAAAAAAGGAGATAGTTTTATTCCATTCTCTTTCTCGTTATCTAAGCAGAATTTAAGTGGATCTAATAAACCGTTAGAAAAAGCATTTAAGGAGAAAATGAGTAAATTAGATGAGGAGAAAAAGAAAGCAGCTGAGGAACAAGTAAGTAAGGAAAAGAATCCGGCTGTTCAGGAGCAAGCTGCCCAAGAACCAGATGCTTATATAGGTGGGTTTGTTACAAAAGTACAGTTTCCAGATGTAAAAGGCCCCGTAAATCCAATTTATAAAAATACTTTATTTTTGGATAGTATAAAAGAATTTCAAACGGATGTATTATTAAAAGAGAGTAATCAAATAGAGTATTCAACAAAGACAATGGACTATGAAAAGAATGATATAAAATATAAATTATTAATGAAACCAATAAAAGAAAAAGATGGATCAGTAACATATATTTATGCGATGGCTTCTTTACAGCCTGTAGATGAAGCTGTACAAATGGTGCAAGATTATTACATCTATATCATTGCATTTGTAGTCGTTCTTATTTTTTTAGCTTCGTTTTATTATTCAAAACAAATTGCAAAACCATTATTAAAAATAAATGATACGACGAAGAAAATAGCACAATTAGATTTTACAGAAAAAATACCGATTACTTCAAAAGATGAAATTGGAGATTTATCGAAAAATATTAATGTTCTATCAAATAAACTCCATTCGCATATTGGGCAGTTAGAAGAAGATATTGAAAAGGAAAGAAAGTTAGAAAAGACGCGAAAAGAATTCATTTCTGGTGTTTCACATGAATTAAAAACACCGCTAAGTATTATGAAAAGCTGTATTTCTATTTTAAAAGACGGGGTAGCTGAACATAAAAAAGAGTATTATTTTCAGGCAATGGAGAGAGAAGTAGACAAAATGGATACGTTAATTTTGGATATGCTTGAGTTAGCTAAATTTGAATCTGGTACATATAAAATGAAAAAGGATTCGTTTTATATTGATACAGTAATTGAAGACATATGTGAACATCTATCTGTAGAAATAGAGAAAAAAGAGCTTCGTGTTCATAAAAATATATGTTCATTTGAAGTGATTGCAAATCAAGGCCGGATTGAACAAGTCATCGTGAATTTCATTACGAATGCCATACGTTATACACCAAATAAAGAAGATATTATTATTTCTACAATAGATGAGAAGGATCGTATAAAAGTGTGCATTGAAAATAAAGGTACTCACATTGAAGAAGAACAATTAGATAAAATTTGGGATCGTTTTTATCGAGTGGATACAGCTCGTCAGCGTTCACAAGGTGGGACGGGGCTTGGGCTTGCCATTTCAAAGAATATTTTAGAACTACATGATACTGAATATGGGGCAGGAAATACAGAAGATGGTGTGTTATTTTACTTCTATTTACCGAAAAAAGCGTAAATACTATGATTTACGCTTTTTTAATTTATTTTCATATTATCTTTACCTAATCTTTATTTTTAATCAGTATAATTTGTTTAGAATATGAGGTTATGTAAGGAGTCGATGAACCGTGCATAGCAATTGGCTAAGTATAATGGTATTTATTTTCTTTTGCGCATTTATTGTATTTTTAATTGATATTACGATATGAAAAAAGAGCGCTCATTAAGCGCCCTTTTTTTGTGTATTCATTTGATAAGCACTGATGCTTTTGAATAATCGTGGTGAAGTGATAAATAAAAATATAAGTAAAACGGTACATAGAATATAGGAACCAATCATTGTACTACCGTTAAATATTAAAGAATATAGGAAAGCCGATTGGCCTTTTGGTGCATATTGTCCCCAGAAAATGATACCAGCGATAAAGTGACAGAAGTAACGAGCTAGACTACCGATAAAAGTAGCGACGATAATGTATCCAATTACTTTCTTTCCTTGGTTTGATTTTAATGAAGGTTTGTCTTTACGGCTACCTAAATTTGATTGCTCTTCGCTATTATCATTGGAAGTTAAAAGTGCTTTTTGAATTGGACGATAGAATAAACCAGCAAATCCAATGAATGCAAAAGCAACAAAGTATTCAATTAGTACTTGAATTGGTGTGACGATAATGGCATCGCCTACGACAATTTGTAATAATCCCCAAATTAGGCCTCCTAAGAAAGCCATTTTGAAACCCCAGCGGTACGCGATAATAAAAATAGGAATCATAGCAAATGAAATGGAACCGCCTGTTGCTGATATTTTTATTGAAAGTGGTAAAATGTCGATGACCAAGGCGAAGGCTGCAAGAATAGCAGATTCGATCATCGCTTGTAAATTGGTGTTACGCATGTTGTCTCCCCCTAAATCCAAGTTGTACAAAAAAGAATAGATATCATAGGAGGATACGAAATACGTAAATAAAAATGAGGTATGTATTTCGGACGTTTGCACAATCCCTGCGTTAGCATTAACTAACAGGTTCGAAGGGTCGGAACGAAGTGTTCCCTCTCAGCGGCATGGCTCCCCCAGTGATAACGAAATTCTTTATTTGTTATTGTTTATTGTAAGCGAAATGGATGAGAATGGCAAACAAATGCTGTATGACAATAATTGAAATAGAATTGTAGCGAAATGTTAATAAATATGAAGCAAAAAGGTATAGTACAAGAGAAATAGAGTGTGCTATAATTCTTCTGAAAATAATTATCATTCTCTTCTGAGGGGGAAGGTTATGAGCTTAGTAGATATTAAAATCGGTGAGAAAGTGCTAGTAAAAAGCGTTCAGTCGTTAGATCAATTATTAAAGAGAAGACTGGCTGCTTTTGGTCTTTCTGAAGGAAGCGAACTTCGTATGAAGCAGAAAGCGATGTTCAAAGGTCCTTGTACATTGGAGTGTCGTGGACAGTTAATTAGTATTCGTCATTGTGACGCGAAAATGATAAAGGTGGAATTAGCGTGAATAAGGTAGCTTTGCTAGGGAATCCGAATACAGGGAAGACATCATTATTTAATGCACTTACTGGTTCTTATGAATACGTAGGAAACTGGAGCGGTGTAACAGTAGAAAAAAAGGTTGGTAAATTAAAAGATAGACAAGGAACATTAATTGATTTGCCAGGTGTGTATGATTTAAATCCAGTTTCACGTGATGAAGGTGTTGTAACAAACTTTTTATTAACAGAAGAATTTAATCATATGTTAAATATCGTAGATTCTTCGCAGTTTGAGAGAAATATGCATTTAACGTTGCAATTACTTGAATTTGGTAAGCCGGTCTCAATTGGTTTAAATATGGTTGATGTGGCGAAGCAAAGAGGAATTGTCATTGATGTAAAACGATTATCAGAGCTATTAGATGTAACAGTCGTTCCTGTTGTTGCAAGAAGTGGAAAAGGCTGTGAAGAACTGCTTACGGCTCTTAAAGAAAATGACAAAAAAGAGAGAAAGCCATTCCTTATTTCATATGGTGTACAAATGGATGAAGGAATTGGAGAGGTAATTTCTCTTTTGGAGAAAGCGAATTACGAGCATCCGAGATGGTTAGCACTTCAATTTTTAAGTAATAACGAAGTAGTAGAAAAAGAAATGAAAGCATTACCAATTTATAAGGAACTCATAGCCATTCGATCTCGCTTAGAAGGAAAACTTGATTGTACGTTAGAAGAGCACATTTACAAAACTCGTGAAGCGTATATTGAAAAGTTAAAAACAAATGTTATGAAGCATGAGAAAGAAGGGGAAATTCCTTTTTCAGAAAAAATTGATAGATTAATTACACATAAAATTTTAGGACTTCCAATCTTTTTAGCAGTTATGTTTTTTATTTTTCAGGTTACGTTTACGTGGATTGGGACACCTTTATCGGATATGTTAGATGAGTTTTTTGGTGGCCAGCTTACGGATTGGGTGACGGCTGGACTTACAAGTATTGGAGCTTCTGATTTTATTCAAGCACTCGTTACAGAAGGTATTATTGCCGGTGTTGGTGCTGTATTAGTATTCGTTCCACAAATCTTTGCACTATTCTTTTTCATTTCATTATTAGAAGACTCAGGGTATATGGCGCGAATTGCAGTTGTTATGGATAGAATTATGGAGTTTTTCGGCTTAAACGGAAAAGCTTTTATTCCGATGATTATCGGTTTTGGATGTAACGTTCCAGGTATCATGGCTGCGAGAACGATTGAACAGGAAAAAGAACGTTTACTTACCATTTTAGTAACACCATTTATGTCTTGTTCAGCACGATTACCTGTATATGCATTATTTGCGGGTGTATTTTTCCCGCATAGTCAGGCGACTGTTGTATTTTCTTTATATGTTGCAGGGATTGTTCTTGCGTTATTAGTTACAAAAATTATGTCTCTTACGATTTTGAAAGCGGAAAAGTCTATTTTCGTAATTGAATTACCGCCTTACCGTGTGCCACAAGCGAAAACATTATGGCTGAGCACATGGGAGAAAGGAAAAGGATTTGTTCGTAAAGCTGGTACATTCATCTTTGGTGGTTCGGTTATCATTTGGTTATTAAACTATGCAGGTCCATCAGGATTTGGTGTTGATATGGGAGACAGTTACTTAGCGATGATTGGTGGATTTATCGCACCACTATTTGCACCGCTCGGCTTCGGAACGTGGCAAGCTGCAGCATCCCTTTTAACAGGATTTTTAGCGAAGGAAGTTGTCGTTTCTACAATGGCAATTATTTATGCAGTTAAAGAAGATGTGCTTGGAAATGTAATGGGAGCACATTATACAGCATTATCAGCTTATGCATTTATGTTCTTTATTTTATTATATGTTCCGTGTTTAGCGACGGTAGCTGTTATTAAACGTGAAACAGGATCAGCGAAGTGGACGATTTTCTCAGTCGTTTATCCACTCGTAGTTGCTTATGTATTAACGCTCATTATATACCAAGTTGGATCCTTACTCGGATTCTAGAAGGAGATGTATTGTGATGATGGTCAATATTATAATTGGAGCTATCATTTTTGGTTATGCAGCATACACGTTAGTTAATTTTGTAAAGAGAAGTAAAAAAGGAAAATGCGCCGCATGTTCTTTAAATAAGTCATGTCAGTCGAATACTTGTAGCCCGGATATGGAGCAAGTTTCTCATAAATAGAAGAAAGCTTTGCGAATGTCGCAAAGCTTTTTTTATTACTTCTTAATTTTTACAAGTTGTGATGATTCTACACCATTCTTTCCAGGGAATTCTTTACTTGGATCTTTATCGAATTTTAATACCCCAACAGATTTTTCATCGCCTTTTACATTTCCGTATGTTGCATCATCAACAACCGCGAACATGTCGGCATATGCACGGCCACTACCGATAATTGTGTTGCCTTCATATTTTAATTTTGCCCCATCAAGTGTAGCATTTTCTACTTTCTCTTTTGCGAATAATACACCTTGTTCTGTTGTTACAGCCGGTAATTTATCAAGTGGTTTCGTATCGTCTTTTTCATCAACTTTGCTAAGTAACTCTTTTTTCACTAGTTCTTCACCAGTTTTCTTATCCATTACAAGAACTTTTTTACCATCTAATGTTGTCATTTTCATTTTATAGAAGTCTTTTTCTTTCACTTCTTTTTTGTTTTTATCTGTAATTTGCTGAACTTGTTCTTCTGATCCGTACAGTACAAAGCCGTTCGCTTTTTCTCCTAATAAAGAACAACCTGATAATGCTCCAAGTGAAATTGCTGCTGCTAATCCGATTCCTACTAATTTTTTCATGATGATTTCTCCTTTTATATGTTTTATAGTAAATACAATTTTTGTATCGTTGCTTACATGCGAAGAAGCTTGTTTGTTGCTTCTGATATTAGTGTATAAGAAATATTGGAATGCAACTATCGAGTTAGCTTACAGTAACATTACAATAATGTAATTTAGTGAAAGTGCATAAAAATAAGTTAATTCTGAAGAGGATTAATGAGAATATATTAGGAATACAATGTTTTATCTAGAATGTCATATTATATTAGAGGTATTTTGGAAATAACATGTAAGGACATATTAGTTTTGTTATAATAAACATATAGCTGTAAAAATGACTATTCTTTACTGTTAAGGAAGATTTTTATTTTTCCAAGTAGTGAATTTAAAATATGAGGTATATCATAGGAGGAATTTAGATGTCTGTATTTAAACGATTACGAGATTTAACAATGTCAAATGTGTATTCATTAATTGAAAAAGCGGAAGATCCAGTTAAGATGACGGATCAATATTTACGCGATATGCAAGCGGATGTACAAGAAGCTGAGAAAAGTGTAGCAGCTCAAATCGCACTTGAGAAGAAATTCAAAATATTATTTGAAGAGCAAGAAGCACTTGTGAAAAAACGTGAAGAGCAAGCTCACATGGCTGTTCAAGCTAATAACTTAGATCTTGCGCGTCGTGCTCTTGAAGAAAAACAAAGCGCAGAGCAAAAAATGAATGAGTATAAAGCAAGCTACGAGCAAAATAAAGCTGCTGCTGATAACCTGCGCCTAAAGCTAGAAGAAATGCGTAAGCAATTAAATGAGCTGAAAAATAAACGTGAAACACTTGTAGCGCGTGTAAATGCGGCGAAAGCACAAAAGAATATTAATCAGGCGATGTCTGGATTTGATTCAAATTCAGCAAAAGCTGGTTTAAGCCGTATGGAAGAGAAAGCTCTTCAATTAGAGGCTGAAGCGGAAGCAAGCGGTGAAGTTTATAAGAAAGAAAAATCATTAGATGATGAATTCGCAAGCTTAAACAAAAATTCTGCTGTTGACGATGAATTAGCTCGTATTATGAAGCAGTATGAGAAATAATATAGAATAAAGACAAATGAACCGACATGTCTAAATATATTCATGTCGGTTTTCTATTACTTTTTAGAGGAGGTTTTGCAATGACATGGATGAATGTAGTTGCCATGCTTGTATGGACTGGAGCGAGTGCAGTACTTTTATTTGCAATTATGTGGGTTGATTCAATTTTTACAAAATACAATGATTTAAAAGAAATCAAAAATGGAAATACAGCTGTAACAACTCGTTTTATTATGAAATTATTTGCACAGGGGTACATTTTATCCCAATCGATAACGAAAGCAAATGATTTATGGCAAGCACTCCTTGCATCAGCAGTTTCTTTCGTTATTTTATTAGTGGTAGAAATGTTTATCGAATTCGTATTAAAGAAAATGTCTGGTCTTGATTTAGAAGAAGGTACGAAAGAAGGCAGCGTTGCACATGCGATGTTAGCTGGATCATTACATATTGTTGGTGCACTAATTTTAGGTGCGTGTTTATAAAGAGAAAAGGAGGGGTAGATTATGAGTTTATTTAAACGAATTAAAAATATAATGAAAAGCCCAGAGCCACTGAAGCCGGAAAAGAGTCTTTTAACGTTAGCTCCTGGCGATATGATTGAAGTTTCATTAGTTATGTATGAATTAATTGGGAAAACGAGTATGCATTCGCGTAAGGAAATTGTTTTGACATTGCAAGATGGAAAAGACATTCGTTATTTAAAAATTGAAGATCGTGAAAATACGTATTACAAATTATATACACCAATTGATGGTCGCTTAGATTCAATTGATGAAATTCCGACGACAATTGAAATGGATGATACCGAGTATCATATGGAAGAACAATATAACGGACGTGTTGTTGTGATGGGAAAAACTCCATTCTCAGCTTCAGAAGAACAGTATATATGGGAATTCCAATCAGATAATCGAAAATTATTGCGTATTGAATGGCAAAATGGTCGCACAATGATGTATGAGGGAGAAGCAATCATTCCTGCTGATGTACAAATTATAAGAGCAACGTAAGGGGGCGTAATCATGTCAAACCGATTGTTTACCATGATTAAATCGTTTGTGATCCCTATACTTGCTATCGTTATATTACTTGTTGTTGCTGGTTATGCCTTATCAGGTTGTCAAGGCGGGCAGACAAAGTCGATTCAAGACCGTTATCCACTTGAATCTGTTGCCAAGGAAGGTAAACAAGAATCTTACGTGTATAGGGCCGCCAATCGGTCAGTTCCTGAAGTAGCGAAGGAACTCATTAACGAAAGAGAACCGAAGCAAGCATCTAAAGAAGACGAAAATCAAATGTTCCTCGTTTATTCTGATAAGATTTATAACCTGCAAAAGGATAAAGAGAAACCATCTGATACGTTAATTGAAATAAGTAATAAAGAATTTGTCCGTCAAAATTACCAACCGTCCTTCTTGCAAGGATATATTATGGGTAGCATATTAAACGATATATTCGGTTCACGAAAATCATCATACGGTGATTATCGAGGATATAACGATAGACAAAATCATAAACCAGTTATTCCAGAGAGACCACCTACGAAAGAAGAAAAGAAAACCCCACCTCCAATTACGAAGGAAGGGAAAGGGTCTATCATTAAGCGAGGCGATAATGTAGATTCGAAACCATCAGTAGGTGATAAGGGAAGTATTACTGAAAAAGGAAGTAATACGACGCCCCCACCTTCTACTGGAAGCAAGGGTAAAATTACAAAAACACCAGGCGGTTCAAGCGGATCAGATGTGAAGCCAAAATCATCTATTAAAACGCCGCCAAGGAATACATCTCCTCCGAAAACGAGGGTCGGTGGTTCAGGAAAGATTACGAAGAGAAGATAGTGTAGAGACCGAAAAGTGGAATTTGCTTTTTGGTCTTTTTTTGTTATGGGAATTAATTCCTCTCAGGTGGTACGATTTAGGCATAAGGGAGGAAGTAAAAATATATCAGCGATTATTGAAATATATCGACTTACCGACAAAAACTGACAACGATAACAACTTAATAATAAAAAGAGGGTGTGCCAAAATTTTGGCACACCCTCTTTTTTATAACGATTAATGAATATCACGTTTCTTGAAATTACCGCCTTTTACTTCTGCTACGTCATAAACTGTAATAAAGGCATGTGGATCGATTTCATTAATAAGTTCTTTCATTTTACTTTCTTCTAAACGGTTAATTACACATGAAATTTCTTTAAACTTCTCTCTTGAATAACCACCGTATACTTCGTTATATGTTGCACTTCGGCCTAAACGATCGCGAATTGTTTCTACCATTAATTCAGGCTCTTTTGTAATAATTTTAAATGCTTTTGAACCACTTAAACCAACTTCAACGATATGAATCACTTTCGAAGCGATAAAGTAAGCAATTGCCGAAAGGATAGCTCCTTGCAGGCCGAATACCGTTGATACGAAAATAAATACGAACATGTTTAAGAATAAAATAAGGTCACTCGTTCCAAATGGTAACTTACGAGAAAGTAATACAGCAAGCATATCGATTCCATCTAATGCCCCACCGTTACGTAATGCTAGTCCCATACCAAAACCGATGATAATACCACCAACAACTGTAACTAATAATGTATCGCCTTCAATAATAGCTGGTATTCCGTGCATGACAACGGTACCTATTGCTAATGAAGCAATCCCGATAATGGAATAAATCGCAAAGCTTTTACCGATTTGCTTATATCCTAACCAAACGAAAGGAATGTTAATAACTGCGATTAGAGCTCCTAATGGTAATCCAAATAATCTTGAACTAACGATACTTAAACCAGTCACACCACCGTCTGATACGTTATTTGGAATTAATACCGCTTCTAATCCGTACGCTGTGATAAATGCCCCAATAATAATCATCAAAGCTTTTGAAGCAATTTTTAGCTTATTGGGCTTGTTTTTGATAATTTTCTCCATATAATTTCCTCGTTTCAAACTAGTTTCTTATTTGTTACGTCATTCACACCTAAATTCCATTTTAACATTTAATTTGAAAAAATTCTCCTTTAATGGATGTATGCAGGGAATATTATCACCATATTATGTTTAAAATATTTTTGAAATCAGTATAAGAAATCCCATCCTTTCAAAGGATGGGATGCTATTAAGAAAATATAAAACTAAGTACTGATATGAATAAAGCGAAACCTAAAATAGTTCCACATATTTTCATATGACGCTTACGTCCCATTACGACAATCGCAACATATTCACGAATCATTGCGTTAGGCCAGTAATAAAATGCAGTTTTTGACCCGATTCCTTGGCTATTAAGACCAGCTTGTCTAGCGTATATACCAGCGCGGAAAAGGTGGAAATTATTCGTTGTAAAAATACTTTTATATTTACCTTCAGGTTTTAAAGAATCCATAATTTCTTTAGAGAACAACATGTTTTGATATGTGTTTACAGAGCGATTTTCCTGGACTGTATGTTCAAGAGGAATTCCTTTTTCAACAGCATAATTTTGCATTGCTTCTGCCTCTGGAAGACCTTCATCTGGACCTTGACCACCAGAGAAAATAATTGTCGGTGGTGTATTTACAGCTGCTTGTTTCCAATAGAAGTCGATAGCTTTATTAATGCGGCTTGCAAGTAAGGGTGGTACTTTATCATTAATTAAGCCACTACCAAGAACGATAATGAAATCTTGATTACGTCTTGGTCTGTTAAATTGGTATAAAAAATAAGCGCTTAAGAAGTTAGATAAGTGTATAAAGAAATAGAAGCTTATAAGAGAAATAGCTGCGAAAATAGGCTCTAAATGCGATGAGACCAAACTTGCTGGATTTATGATAGGGAGTAACATAAAGAATAACATCCCTAAAGCAGCAAGGAGTGTTAAACAGTTAGTGAACCGTCTTCCTTCTCGCTTCATTAAAATTCTAGCATTAAGAAATAGCCCAAACATTAAAGCAACAATACCGAAAGGAAGCATAATAAGAAGTGCTAAAATAGGTAAAATTATAATATAGCGTAGGACATCACTACTTGAATTCACAGATATAATCACACAAAAAAGAAGGAAAAAACAGACAAAGGAATTAAATAAAAAGCCGTTTATTATTTTCCGCGGATCTTTTAAATATGAGATAAGAAAAATAATAAACAATATAAGAGGAATAATTCCAAAATACAGCATAAATATAGTACACCTCAACTTGTATAAGAATTTGACATACCTTTTATATTACATGATTTTATAAGTGAAAATGAAAGAAAAAGGATTTTGAATTTTCTCAATAAAATATATGGATACACATGTTACAATATATTCAAAGCGATATATTAAAAGTAAAATGGTTGAAAAGGCACTCAGTAGAGTGCTTTTTCTTTTTGTATGCAATTGTGCATATTATATTTTTTTTCAAATGAAGAGGATTACAATATAAGTTGTAGACAGACTTTATAAAGCAGAATTTAATACAAACATTTCCCTCTACTTTTTGTATCTAACAATCGTATAACAATAAATAATTCTGTTTTATAGTGTCTGTTTTTGAAAGGTGTCTTTTTTGAAGGCATCTTTTTTTGTTAGTATAGATAGTTTTCACTGTTAGCACAGTGTAAACTATCTATACTAAACATTAGCAATCTTCCGTATAAATATTATCAATTTACTATATATTCCAGTGGTGTTAACCTACATATGAAAGGCTTTCTTTTTCAAAATATTACCCCTAATAAAATTTTGAAGAAGTCAACTGTCTCCAAACTTGTCTTTATGCTTAAAGAAAAAGCACTCAAATTGAGTGCTTTTTCTTATTGAAACATGCTATTTTTCTAGGCGATTTTCATAAAATAAAAGTAAAGAAATGAAAGTGGGTGACAAAATGCCGGCAGTTGTGGAAGGTGTTATTATTGAAAACTGCAATGGAACAATTAATGTAGGTGACAAATATAACGTACAGCCGATTGAAAAGACGAAGGCTTATAATGGATCGGGATCATCAAATACAGGAATGAAAGTACAAACGTTTAGCGGGATTAGTACAGCTGATGTGTGGGATAATGATGCGAATGATCAGGGGATACAGTTTACTTTATAGTACAGTATGTAAAATTGCATAAAATGATGAACTTGTCCTGTGCTACAATCTAGCTGTGAGCTGTTAATGATTCTTCTGTAGTATAGTTGTTAGATTAGAAATATAACATCTTATCGAAAATCATACGTACAAAAAAGACACTTCAAATGAAGTGTCTTTTTTATTTTAGTGATATCCTTTAGCAGAGTCTTTATGAATTTTATTTTTAAAAATACTGTAGCTCCAAAGCTGATATCCAATAACGATTGGTACCATGACCATTGCAACGAAGAACATAATTTTTAAGTTTAATTGACTACCAGCTGCGTTGTATAACGTTGTACTGTATGCATCGTTAATACGAGATGGTAACATTCTTGGGAACATACCTGCAAAGCCAGTTGTCATAAACATTGCGATTGTTAGGCAAACGAATGTGAACGCAAGGCCAATTTTATGTTTGTACACCATAATTAGTGCGAGTACACTCATTAGCATTGCAAGTACTGGAAGAATGAATAGTACCGGATATTCTGTAAAGTTTTGGAATAAGTTTGTTCTATTAGCAGTTGCTACATAGAAAATAGCTAAAATGATAGCAGCTGCCATTGAAAATGGTCTTGCGATTTTATAAGCACGATCAGATACTTCACCAGTCGTTTTAATCATGACCCAAAGGGCACCGGATACGACAAATATAGCAGTGAAGAAAAGACCACCTAATATACCGTAATGGTTTAGTAAGCTAAGTAAATTTCCTTCATAGCCATTTTTTCCGATTTGTAGTCCGTAATACAAGTTAGCGAATGTAACACCGAATAAGAAGGCGATTAGGAAACTGCCAATTGCAAATGCCCATTTACAAGTTTTTTGCCAAATTGGTGAATCATCTTTATGCATGAATTCCAGTCCAGCGGCACGAGCAAATAGTGCAAGTAATACTAAGAATAACGGTGTATATAAATAACTAAACATATTAGCATACGTGACTGGGAAGGCAGCAAATGTTGCGCCACCAGCTGTAATTAACCATACTTCATTACCGCCCCAGAACGGGCCAATTGCTTCTTGTAATTGATTTCGTTCTTGTCGATCTTTCGTAACGAAGGGAAAAATCATTCCGTTACCAAGTGCATACCCGTCAAGAATGAAGTAAACTGTCCAAATCACGCCCCATAAACCGAACCAGATGATTGCAAGCATATCATGAGACATGAGCCACACCTCCCTCAGTAGCAGGTTCTTCTAATGCGGCAGGTCCTTTTTTAGCGAACTTCAGCATTAAGTATACGTCTGCGATTAAAAGTAAAGTGTAGAATAAAATTAAACTAATTAATGAGAACCAAATTTGTGGAACAGATATAGGCGATACAGATTCTGCTGTACGCATTAGTTTATATACTGTCCATGGTTGGCGACCTACTTCAGCGACGATCCATCCTGCGTTAATCGCGATATAAGGAAGTAAGACAGACCATATTGTAATTTTTAAATAACGTTTTGAGTTTTCTAGTTTTCCTTTTCGGTTTAAATAGAAGCCATACCAAGTTAATGCCATAAAGAACATACCGAGTGCAACCATTAATCGGAAGCTATAATACACGAGGTTAACATTTGGACGTTCATCTTTCGGAATATCTTTTAAACCAACAATTTCGCCATCAAATGAGTTTGTATAGAAGAAGCTTCCGAGTTTTGGAATCGTAAGGAATTCAAAATTCTTCTCGTTTTTCACATCAGGAATTTGAACAATTGAGAAGCCTTGTCCTTTTCCGGTTTCCCAAACTGCTTCCATCGCAGCTCCTTTTGCGGGTTGATATTTAGCCGCTGATACACCAGATTGATGTCCCATAAACGGTGTAATTGTTGCGGCGAATAAGCCTAACATTAAGCCGAACTTAAATGATTTTTTGAAGAATTCAACTTCATTTTTACGTAATAAGTGATAGGCACTAATTGCCATAACGAAGAAAGCACCAACAATATAACAACCAACTACAGTATGGAAGAACATATTCCAAGCGTATGGATTCGTAACGAGTGCCCAGAAATCATTTAATTCAGCGCGGCCGTTACGTACTACGTAGCCAACAGGGTTTTGCATAAAGCCGTTTGCTGTAATAATCCAAAGGGCAGAAATGTTTGTTCCAAGTGCAACCATCCACATGCAGAAGGCACGGAACTTTGGTGAAATTTTGTCTTTACCGAATAACCATATTCCCATGAAAGTAGATTCTAAGAAGAAGGCAACAAGTGCTTCGATTGCGAGAGGTGATCCGAAAATGTCTCCCATATATTTGGAGTACTCAGACCAGTTTGTTCCAAATTGGAATTCCATCGTAATCCCGGTTATAATACCCATTACGAAGTTAATTGTAAATAATTTACCCCAGAAATTTGCCATTTTGCGGTATGTTGGATTCAATGTGCGGGCGTATTGAGTTTCCATACATGCTACTAAAATGACAAGTCCGATTGTCAAAGGTACAAATAAAAAGTGATAAAAAATAGTAATTGCAAATTGAAAACGACTCAGTAACAGAACGTCGGACATAATGAATATTCACTCCTTTTTTACATTATCTACAATCAGTTTATAGTGAAAATACGTTTAAAGTATGTGAGACTTGTTACAAAGCTGTGTGTATATTTTGAAAGAATTATGTCGATTATCTGAAAATATCTTATTTTTACTATAAAGCGATATCCTTTTTGAGTTTTTCATATTTTGGTACACTATTTATGTAGTGTAAACGAGAGAAAAGAGGGTCCTTTACTATGAAGTCATTAGAAGAGATTTTGCAGTACAATGAGAAATTTGTTGAAGAGAAAAAATACGAAGAGTATGAAACAGGAAAATTCCCGAATAAAAAAATGGTAATTATTTCTTGTATGGATACACGACTTGTTGAATTATTACCAAAAGCAATGAATATGCGTAACGGTGATGTGAAAATTATTAAGGTAGCAGGAGCTGTTATCTCACATCCATTCGGAAGTATTATGCGTAGTATTTTAGTTGCTGTATATGAACTTGGTGCTGATGAAGTTTGTGTAGTTGGTCACCACGATTGCGGTATGGCAAAAATTCAGGCAAGCAGTACAATTGAGAAGATGAAAGAGCGCGGTATAACAAATGAGAAATTAGACACACTCCGTTATTCTGGAATCGATTTAGAAAGATTCCTACAAGGGTTCTCTAGTGTAGAAGAAAGTGTAGAACATAGCGTATCGATACTTCGCAACCATCCGTTACTTCCAGAAGAAGTACCTGTTCACGGTCTTGTTATCGATCCTGAAACAGGAAAATTAGATTTAGTTGTGAATGGTTACGACAATTAAGAATTTACTTTGTCATCCTTTTTATCTGGGACAGGATCAAATCCTCCCGGGTGGAAAGGGTGACATTTTAATATACGCTTACAAGTAAGCCAAAAGCCTTTGAATGCACCATGTTTTTGAAACGCCTCTAATCCGTAATGAGAACAAGTCGGATAAAAACGGCATGTTGGTGGTGTCATCGGAGAAATGAATTTTTGATAAAAGCGTATAATCCCAATAAAAATCTGTTTCATAACGGTCTCCTTTTCAGCATATTCTTAAAGTATTATAGCACGACTGTACATAATACTTTACTAATGTGCATTTCCGTTATATCATATTGGATATAACGGAATTAAATTAAAAGCGGGAGAGATGTTGTATGCCATCAGTAGAAAGCTTTGAATTAGATCATACGATTGTAAAGGCACCTTATGTAAGACATTGCGGAGTTCACAATGTAGGTAGTGACGGTATTGTAAATAAATTCGATATTCGTTTCTGCCAACCGAATAAACAAGCAATGAAACCAGATGTTATTCATACGTTAGAACATTTATTAGCATTTAATTTACGTAAATATATTGATCGTTATCCGCACTTTGATATTATCGATATTTCACCGATGGGCTGCCAAACAGGATATTATCTTGTAGTAAGCGGAACACCGACAGTACGAGAAATTATTGATTTATTAGAACTAACATTAAAAGATGCGGTTCAAATTACAGAAATTCCAGCTGCAAATGAAACACAATGTGGTCAAGCGAAGCTTCACGATTTAGAAGGAGCACAACGCTTAATGAACTTCTGGTTAAGCCAAGATAAAGATGAACTTGAGAAAGTGTTTGGATAAAAAGGAAAACTGCCTGTGAAAGGGCAGTTTTTTTATTTGTAGAATTGTATGTATGGAGAGTATTGACTTTAACGTATACGTCAAAGTTTATAGTAGGGTTAAATAGAGTGCAAAGGAGGAAGTGATGGATAAGTATAGCATTGGGGAGATTTCAAAAGAAACGAATGTAACGACGAGAACACTTAGATATTATGAGGAAATTGGATTGTTAAAACCATCGTACGTTGCCGAGTCAGGGTATCGCTACTATTCAAAAGATGATGTGATTACATTACAGCAAATCACGACTTTTAAAAAGCTTGGTTTTAAGCTGTCGGAAATAAAAGAAGTATTAAAAGAAAAAAAGGGGATTTCAGAAGAAGAAAGATGGAAAAGTGCAATTCAAAATGAAATTCAAACAATACAAGCGGAAGTAAAAAGATTACAGGATTTAGAAAAGCTACTATATACAACATTTCATGCCATTGAATTAACAGGAGAGCTTAGAACAGAAGATTTAATGTTATTTATAAAATCAGTACAGGGAATTGATCAGAGAGAAAAGTTTAGGAAAAGGTATTTTACTGAGGAAGAAAAGCAAATCATTCAGGATTTACCAACGTTTGAAGAAGATGACGAAAGAATGAAAGAGTGGTTACAAGTATTAAGAGAAATTCGCCAGCGTATAAATGAACCAGTAGATTCACCAGAAATGCAACAATTGGCGGAAAAAGTAGTGACTTTTTCAATGCATGTATTTCAAGAAGATGAACAATTAATAAATAAGTATTGGGAATTAATTAGACCTGAAGAGGGAGAAATTGCAAAAGTATATGGACTTGATTCGGAAACAATGAAGTATATAGACGAAATGGTGGAGTATTATTTGAAAAAGGAGGAAGATAAATGACAGCCACGCAAAAAGAAAAGCTATATGGAAAGGAGCACGCACGATTAGAGCGGCAATACTTTTATAAACATGTGGGGATTTTTATTTTTGCGCAGCTTCTATTTATTTTTTTAGTAGGACTTGTACCAGCTCAGGAGTTACCAAGCGGTTCCTATTTTCTTCATATGAAAGAGTGGATTTTAAACAAAAAAATTGGCTTTTATCAAAATGAAACGATTAATACGATGATCAGTATTTGGACATCAGTACTTATTATTCATTTTATTTGGGCGATGTCTTACATTCTTTTTCCGAAAAAGAAACGTATTTCTGCAAAACAAGAAACAAGACAAGAGATAAAAGAAGAAGTGAAAAAGGAAAAGGAAATTAGTATAAATAGCGCATGGATGTATCTAGTATTTGGCGGCTTAATTGAAATATATTGGGCGACAGGATTAAAAACAAATTCGATGAGTATTTTGACGCTTATTGCAATTTTAGTGAGCTTTAACTTACTGATTGAAGCGACTAAAAAAATTCCAATTGGTACGGCATATGCAGTATTTACTGGAATTGGAACAGTTGGAACGATATTAGTAGATATTTTATATTTCAAAGAAGCATTTTCGCTCATCAAAATTCTCCTCGTTTGCTTATTAGCACTATTTATTATCGGATTGAAATTTAGTGGGGATAAGGAAGAGGTGAAATAAAATGGCGTGGGTCTATTTAATTGTAGCTGGGCTTTTTGAAATTGTCGGTGTAATCGGGATAAAGAAAGTCGCAAAAAATAATAGTTGGACGAATAATATTATTTTAATAGGTGGATTTATTATTAGTTTTCAATTTTTAACGATGGCGCTTCAAGAGATTCAACTATCCATCGCATATGCTGTTTGGACAGGAATTGGAACGCTCGGGGCAGCGGTTGTCGGTATTTTATTCTTTCAAGAACCGAAAAATACTTTTCGGATTATTTGTATCGTTGGGATTATGGGGACGATTATTGGATTGAAAATGGTGAGTTAAAGAAGAGCGGGAATGCCCTTCTTTTTTATGAAAGTATAAGATGAACTCCAACATATAAAATAGCGGTAGAACAGAGGAAATAATTATAAATGCTAAATTGATCGAAATTTTATTCTACATGTAGTGAAAGTAGTTTGATATTAAAAAGAAGAATATGAGACTAGAAACGAAAAAATACGGGATACTCATTAATTCCTAGAAGAATAAAGGAACAACTGAGAATAAATTGTACGTATGGGAGAAGTGAAAAATTATCGGTAAAATGGACATAAGTGCTTAGAGTGAGTAAGAGAAGCATGAGAAATGCTAAAAAAATCCATAATATAGTTAGAGTTAGCATTGTATAGCCCTCTTTAGACCATTTACTAGAATATTTCTGTGAAACCAATAAATAAAGCAGCGGCTCCTGCTAGTAGAGCGAGCACACTACCTCCTGTTTGCTGTTTTAATATTTCCTCTAAACTTATGGTGAGGGCCATACCTCCTAAAAAGATGAACATATAAGGCATTATTTCTCTATTACCAGTAAAAAATCCATAGATTGCTATAGATAAGGCAATAAGTGATAAAGTAATCCGTCCCCCTTTTAGCATAAAAGACCTCCTCTATTTTATGTAGGTAATAATGAGAACAATCCAAATGAAAGCACCGGCAATAATACAAATAAGTCCAGTTGCTGATTCCTTTTTCTTTATTTGTTCAAATGCGATGAGAAACATTAAAGCCCCTAATAGAAATTGTGAAAGAGGTAAAAAATTATTTTGACCTGTATATGATCCAATTGCCGACATAACGATCACAGTGAGTGCTACTATGATGCGAAGTATATTAGGAATTCTCCTTATTCTTTTTTGTATAAGGATTGTCTTCTAGTTTATCGACGGAATGTTTATAAGCATAGCCTTTATTAATTGTCATGATGGAGAGTACGAGGATGATTAGGACGATGATAATACCGATAATTAATATTTTGAACATAAAATCCCTCCTTTTCTTTATTTTACATAATTTTGTAATTGATGAAAACAATAGAAATTAAAAGGATGAAAGAAGGGTGTTACATGGAGACGAAAAAAACATATTATATATCAATAGGAAACGGTCAAATTTCACAAGTGAAGACGGCGGATACGTATAATTTTGAGATTTCCGCAAATGATGAGGAAATTACGGAATTAAGAGAGCACTTCGATCAAGCATATGTAGAAGATTTAGGTTCATTTGTACGCTCCCACGTTCCATTTGTTGAGTATCATCACGATTCAAATAATGACCGATATGATGAACAACTACAAAAAGCATATAAAATGATTTACGATTTAGGAAATCATGAGACGAAAGAATTAGTCGCGCAAATGGGAATAATCAATGGATTGTAATTGGATAATATTATGCAGAAAAGCGAGAATATGCTACAATTTGTGGTAGGAAAAACTTGTAACCATCAATAGGGGAGTAATGGCATGTACAAATTTAAAGATTATTACCACAACACTGTACAATTATCGTTTGAACGTTATCCATTTTCTCCTGAGCCAAAGCATGTTTGGGTTGTATGCCGGTACGGGGATCAATGGTTATTAACGCATCATTTACGTCGCGGTCTTGAATTTCCGGGTGGTAAAGTAGAGCTAGGGGAAACACCGGAAGAAGCGGCAGTTCGAGAGGTTCATGAAGAAACCGGCGGCATAGTTTCTGATTTAACTTACTTAGGACAATACAAAGTATCTGGAAAAGACAAAATAATCATTAAAAACATTTATTTTGCAACAATTAGTGCGGTAGAAGAACATACGCATTACGAAGAAACGAAAGGGTCTGTTTTATTAAAAGACATTCCTGACAACATTAAAACGAATAGAAAATTTAGCTTTATAATGCGCGATGACGTATTAGCGCGTACGATGAAACATATAGAAGAAATCGGCTGTTTTACGAAGTAAAGTAGCCGGTTTCTTTTTTTGTATGTAAGAATAAATGTAAATATATCTTTATATTATTTTGGTTATATTATACAATTTTGTAAAGATATATTTACATTTTAGGAGGGGGAAGATGGATAAAAGAAAAGAAACGACTGTTACTGTTTCGATGGTTAAATTAAACTTTTCTTTATTTTTTATAATAATTGCTTTGTCGTTTGGAATTGGTTATTTGCATATATTTCTTTCAGGTGGGGTTCAAGTTGAAGTTACATTATTAACGATGTTTCTTTTTATTATCGCAATGATTGTTCTCGTTTGTATTCATGAGGCGATACATTTAATTGGCTTTCGCTATATCGGAGGTGTTCCGTGGAGGGAACTAAAATGGGGCGTTAATTGGAAATTAGGTGTTGCATATGCTCATTCTAAACAGGCGGTTACAGTAAAGCAAATGAAGAAAGTATTAATGCTTCCGTTTTTACCAACTGGAATTTTGCCAATTGTATTGGGATTAGCTATGAATCTGGAGCCACTCTCATTTTTAGGAATTCTACTAACAGCAGGTTGTATCGGTGACATTGCCGTATATCAAAAAGTTTCAAAGTTTCCAGATGATGCGCTAGTAAAAGATCATCCGAGTAAACCTCAGTTTACAGTGTATGAATAATAAGAGGAGGCGTTTTTGAAAAACGCCTCCTCTTATTATTGTTACTTTTGGTTGGTGAATTGATATATTGTGAAAATCGCTGATATAATTTATTTGTTATTATTGTGTTGATACCTCCACCTCTAAAAACGAAAGCACCTCCAACAAATCATCTACGATACGTGAATGCTTAAAATCACCCCAAAACGAATCTTTTTTCCAAACACCAAGAATCCCTACTTGTTCAGAACCAAGCACATCGTTTTCTGGATGATCTCCAACATAAAGACATTCTTCTGCCTTAACATCTAGTCTTTGCAAAGCACGTTCGAAAATTTCAGGGTGAGGTTTTTTTATTCCTTCAGCTTCTGAAACGAGAATGGTGTTTGTATACGTATGTATATGTAGTTCTCGAAGGTTGCTCATCTGAAATTCAGTAAAACCATTTGTGATAATACCAATTTTAATGTTTCGCTGTTTTAACTGTTGAAGTAGTTCATGCGTGTTTTTGAAAGGAATACAATGATGTTGGAAGTTTGTAATATAGTCGTGTAGTAGTTGCTCTTGCGTTAAAGTAGTAATGTTGTATTCGGAAAGGAGAGTAGCATATACTTTATCCTTCCACGTATAGCCATTATTATCGAGTTCAAGAAATCGAGAACAATACTCTGATTTCTCTATGCTCTTCAAATGTGAGGCGAAGCGATTATATTGCTCACAAATAAATTGTTCTAAAGATTGGCGCCGATCTAATAGTGTTCCATCTAAGTCGAATAGGATTGCACGAATCATGGGAAGCCTCCTTGCAGTTTTTATAATTAATTATCGCATATTCGCAAAAAAATGATTATGATATTTTGTAGAATGGAATAATGGGGGATTGTATGAAGAAACTGTATGGCAAGTTAGTGTGTTGTATTATAGCAAGCGGTTTAGTTGCAGGATGCGATAGTGCTATCGAGGTTACAAAAGAAAAAGAAATTTGTAAAACAGAAGAAGAGTGCACGCAAATAGGAGATAAAACATTACAAAAAGTATATAAAAAGATAGAGGGACTTTCAGAACTTGAAAAAGTAGAGGATTATGACATAGAAGAGTATGAAAGTATGAATATGAAAGAGGCGGAACAGAAAAAAGAAGAGGATAACAATTACTTCTTTTTAGCTTCTTATTATATCGATGATGATGAAATTGTAGATCCTTATTTTGAAAAATTGGATCGTAAGAGATTGAATAAAGTTTTTGCAGATGACGAAGTAGCAAAAGATGATTTGTTAAGCCAGCGGCAAGATAGAGAGTATCATGAAACGTTATGGGACATGTATCGCACTCTCATTCCAGTGAAATATCGTGAGAATATAACAGGATTGGATTTAATAACGGATGGTTATGACGGCGTTGTTGCCCATGTCATGCCAAGTATGGATGACCCGAGAGATTGGGTGCTTAGTTTAGATGTGCTGGATTCTGGGGTGAATATAGATGAAGTGATGAAAACATTAATTCATGAAACGGCTCACGTATTAACGATTGGGCATAAACAAGTACCAGTGGATAGGAAATATTTAGAGGCGTTTGATGAAGAGAAAGACATTTCATCATATCGAAATAAATGTAAAACGGTGTTCTTGAAAAATGGATGTGCGAGAAAAACTTCGTATATTAACCAATTTTATAATGAATTTTGGAAACCAATTGAGCAAGAGTGGACAGAAAAGAAAGTAGAAGAAAGTGAAGAGGCACAAATTGAATTTTATAAAGAAAAGCATGATGATTTTGTATCGCTATATGGAACAACAAATGTAACGGAAGATATCGCAGATACATTTACAGCGTTCATTTTACAAGATTCAAAAAAGGTGAAAGAAGGAACAGAGTTAAAATATAAGAAAATTGCTTTCTTCTATCAGTTTCCTGAGCTTGTAAAAATGAGAGCGGAAGTGCTGTCGGGATTATATGATGTTTCAAAAACGATAGAACAACAAAGTGGAGACTAATGTGAGTTATGCTTTCGATATAGTTTCGTTAAAGAAAAGCGTGAAGAATTTTTAATTCTTTGCGTTTTTTTATGTTGATAAAATTGAAAATTCTGTATTTTTATCAAAAAGAAGAAGGAACTGGAGGCACAAAAGAGAATTAGTATAAAAATGTCACAATTTAGACACAATTATAATGCGCGTGTTGTAGGGACTATAAGTTTACTCTCGAGGAGGTAATGAAACGTATGAAAACGATTCTTGCTGTTGCTGGTCTCATTTGGGTAATGTCTCACGGTTTTCCGATTTTTGAAGGGGAGCAAATTCGTAGTGCTTTGAATGAAAAGTTTAATGATTATCATGTGATAGATCGAAAAGATAATGTCGTTACAGTACGTGTGAAAGACTGTTTCCATACAGTTACGGTTGCGGATGGAAACATTACAAATGAAACGAAAATGTGTGATAAAAGGTAAAAGAAAGAAGCTGACTATAGCGCACTGTTTTGAGTCAGCTTCTTTTTCTTTTTCCAATTAGAATTTTTTCAAATGCCTCAACAAATACATACATAAGAGTTGCAAGAACACATGTGAGTAGTACGCTAAGTAAGACGAGTGTGAAGTTAAAGACTTGGAATCCGTAGCTAATTAAGTAGCCAAGTCCTTGTTTGGAAACGAGAAGTTCTCCGAAAATAACACCGACCCAGGATAAACCAACATTTACTTTTAACGTTGAGATAATTGCTGGAAAGGATGCAGGGAGAACGACTTGCTTATAACATTGCCATTTATTTGCGCCAAATGTATCCATCACTTTTATATAGTTAGAATCGACTTCTTGAAATGCACTGTAAATAACGAGAATGGTAATGATGATGGAAATGATTACTCCCATTGCGATAGAAGATGAAATGTTTGGACCGAAAATAACGATGATGATTGGACCGAGTGCAACTTTTGGCATTGCATTTAGGACGACGAGGTAAGGATCAAGTACGCGGGCTAGAAGTGGCATCCACCAAAGAAACGTGGCAATAATAGCACCGAGTACCGTTCCGAGAATGAAACCTACTCCTGTTTCCAGCAATGTCGTCCATATGTGGACCCAAAGTGAACCGTCGATCCATTTCGTTAAGAAGAGATCCCAAATACTCGAAGGAGAACTAAAGAGTAAAGGATCGATCCATTCTTTTTTGCTAGCTATTTCCCATAGTGCAAAGAAAAGAATAAGTAGTAAAAGCTGTAGTGAGTGAGCAATCCAAGCACGCCTGCGTTCTTTCTTTCGAAATTGTTCATGTAGTTGTTTTATATTATCCAAGTCGTTCCAGCTCCTTCCATATATCTTGAAAGAGGGCTGGGAAATCGTAGTGATGGCGTGCTTCTAACGGTGATAAAGAACGGATACTTTCCGGGACGATAAAGGTTTTCGCGATTTTTCCAGGATTCGCTTGAAGTAAATAAATACGATCACTCATCGCAATCGCCTCTTCAATATCGTGAGTAACAAGTAGTGATGTTTTCTTATATTTATTTAGTAAGTTGAAAACGAGTTCTTCTAGTTTTAATTTCGTTTGATAATCGAGTGCGGAGAATGGTTCATCTAGTAATAAAATTTTCGGATCAGTTGCTAACGTTCGAACGAGAGCAGCACGTTGACGCATACCGCCGGATAGTTCACGAGGATATTGTCCTTCTACCCCATGTAGACCGACTTGCTTTAAAAGATTTAAAGTATGTTCTTTCATTTGTTCATCATAAATTCTTCGAATATGAAGTCCAAGCATAATATTTTCTTCAATCGTTTTCCACGGGAATAAGTAATCTTGCTGCAACATATATCCCATAGATGATGTTTTCGTTGTAATTGGTTCACCATCTAAAAAGACAATACCATCAATTGGATCAAGTAACCCAGCAATGATTGAGAGGAGCGTTGTTTTACCGCAACCACTTGGGCCGAGTATAGAAATAAATTCGCCTTCTTCCACTTGTAAGCTCATATCTTCAAGAATAAGTTTGGCATTCTCTTTTGCAAAAAAGCAGTGAGAAACGTTACGTATTTGTAAAAAACTCATACACTTCGCCTCTATTTCTTAATAACGCTTTCGGCAATTTTTGTATTGACGAGCGCTTCATGTGGGACTTCTTTTTGTAATTCACCAGCGTCTTTCATAATCGTTTGGAGCTGTTTCCATTCTTCCGCATCTAGTAGTGGATTTGTCGCATAAGAATGTTGCTTTTTATACCGTTCAATTACTTTTACTGTAATGTCTTTTGAAGTGTCTTTAAATAGCGGGGAAACAGCATCAGCAATCTCTTCTGGACTATGTGTATCAACCCATTGCTGTGCTTTATAGAGCGCACGTGTGAACTTTTCAGCAGCAGCTTTATCTTTCTTTAAGAAACTTTCTTTTGCCATGAATGTTGTATAAGGAACAGTACCAGATTCATTTCCGAATGAAGCGACGATATAACCTTTACCTTCTTTTTCGAATATGCTTGCAGTCGGTTCAAAGAGCTGGACAAACTCTCCTGTACCAGATGCAAAGGCATTTGCAATATTAGCAAATTCGATATTTTGAATTAAGTTCGTATCTTTGCGAGGATCAATGCCATTTTTCTTTAAAACGTATTCCCCAACCATTTGCGGCATGCCGCCTTTACGCTGTCCTAAAAATGTAACACCTTTTACGTCATTCCAATTAAAAGAGTCTAGTTTTTTACGTGAAACTAAAAATGTCCCATCTGTTTGTGTAAGCTGTGCAAAGTTAATGACAGGGTCTTTCGCTCCTTGTTGATGAACGTAAATAGATGTTTCAGAACCGACGAGAGCAATATCAATTCCGCCAGATAATAGGGCGGTCATCGTTTTATCGCCACCAGCTGTTGTTTGTAGGTCAATATTTAGTCCTTCATCTTTAAAAAATCCTTTTTCAATCCCGACATATAATGGGGCATAGAAGAGAGAATGGGTAACTTCGCCGACGCGAATGTTTTGGGTTTGTTCTTTCGTACTTTCTTTTTTACTACTACAAGCAGCAAAAGTAAAAACAGCTAGTAACATGATGCAAAAAATCGCGATTAATTTTTTCACTATATAACACCTCCCAGAAGTCACTCTACAAGCATGATATGTAGGTAAGTGCCCATATGTGAGTGTAGATAGCAGGAATTTTTTTGGAGGTAAAGAAGTACAAATATAAGGGGTGATAAAATGGAGTACGAATACGATGATAGCGTACATTTACATCTTGATTATTTCGGGACAGAATGTGATATGGAATCGATTGCTTATAAGAGGAAGAATGAAGACGTATGGGATGTGTATTTTAATTTTGGAGTATACGGTATTCAGAAAGACGATGTAGAGTTAGGTAGGTTTATGGATGAATATGCCGGTTATTACGTTTTTTCTGTACATGCTCGCGATCTTAGTTGGGAATTTGGAAGTGCCCAGTTTGAAGAGTGGGTTTTGAAAAATCGGATAGTAGAAAAAACGCTACAAAAATAGGAGGAATTTTGTGATTGGATTTCTCATCTTATTATTTATTTTTGTGGCCGGATTTTTTATTATGCAAATGCTTATTTACCGATTTGTAAAGAAAAACATCCATAAATATACAAAAATAAAATGGTTTCATATGTGGCTACATATGAATATGAAAAAAAGGCCCGAGATTAGATTTTTTTGATTTTGTAGTTACAGTACTCGTATGTATCGTATGGAAAATATGGCTGCTTCCTTTTATATAATACACATGCTAATCATCTTCTCTTTTATCATAAAATAACGAAAAGAACCTGTCTTGTGGCGGGTTCTTTTCGTTATAGTAATAGTTGTTAAAAACGTACAACGCTTGTTTATTAATTCTTTCGTATTTTCATGTCGAATCTTTAATAGCATTAAGGATTTCTAAAAAATAGTTATTATATCATAAAGTGGAATGCTGAAATTAAGTTTTTCAAGAATGAGTAATTTGTATGCCACAATTTAACTGTTGATTAAGGGAATATTAAGACAATACATTTATGATAGAAACAAGTATGCAGACGAAATATGTAATATATGTTATTTTAATAGAAATAGTTCTTTCGATGCGGGGGAAATTAAGACATAGAAACGAGGGAATGAATTGAAGTATGGTTCTACACTTTTTCATCTTCCAAAAAGAAATATATTAATTTCTAGCATTATAAGTAGTATGGTGACTTTATTAGTAATAACTATGCTGTTTATGATTTTAAAGGTTTTCAATTTAGACATGATGAAAGATCATTTAAATCAAAAGCTTGTTTTAAGTGTTATGATGATTTTCGTATGGGGCATAACGTTTTATATTACGCATTTCAATAAAAAAGAGATGTCTATACTTAGAGCATCCCTACGAGTGCATTTTATATTATTTTTGCTAGCTCATACAGTAGCGTTATTTTATATTGTCATGCAAGTTAATATGAGTTTCATAGAGGCAATGAATTGGATTTACTTTTATAATATGCAGTTTATATTAAGTTTTTTAGTAATTTATGCAATATATATTCTTGTATATAATTTAATAGGTAAGGTTTTTCTAAGTATGGTTTTAACGAGCTGTACGTTAGTCATTTTATGTATTGTGAATTATTTGAAGCTTATTTTCAGAGGTGATCCGTTATATCCTTCTGATTTCACACAAATTACGCATATGCAATCTGTTATACCGATGGTGATGGACTATTTTAGTTGGAGTTATATTTTTGTCATTATCGTAAGTATCGTAGCTTGTATTGTAGCAGGGATATATATGAGAAGGTATATTCAAAATGTAAAGATTCATCTAGGAATAAGAGCCTTATTAGTAGTAGGATCTATTTTTGTTCTATATGCGTATGGTAATTTTGCGAATACATTTATGAATAAAGTATTTCAAAAATCAGGTGTAGATTTTGTTTTGTGGAATCAAAATGAGAACTATGCTTCAAATGGTTTTGTACTTGGGTTTATTAGCAATTTAGATACAACAGTTATGGAAAAACCAAAAAATTATTCTAAAGAAAATATGCTTCAAATAGCAAACGATATAAAAAAACAATATAGTGGAAATATAGGGAGCCAAAATAAAAAAGAGAAACCGAATATTATTTTTGTAATGAGTGAATCGTTTTGGGATCCGACGAAAGTAACTAACCTTTCTTTTAGTGAAGATCCTGTACCAAATTTACATCATTATATAGAAAACTTTCCTGGTGGACAAACTATTTCTCCTACATTTGGGGGGAATACGGCGAACGTTGAATTTGAGGCATTAACAAGTTATTCAATGAGTTTGTTAAAGCCAGGTTCTATACCATATCAGCAGGTTATTACAAATAAGAAAGAAATTCCATCAATTCCTACAGCGTTGAAAAAAGAAGGTTATTATACAAGTGCAATTCATTCATTTGGTCGCACATTCTTTAAACGTGATGATGTATATAAGGTGTTAGGGTTTGATAAGTTTAATGCAGAGGACACGATGGAAAATGTGGATATTGATGGAGATTATATTAGTGATTTAGCGATGAGTAAAGAGATAATTGCTGAGTTAGAGAAACAAAAACAACCTACATTTATTCATGCAGTTACGATGCAAAATCATTTTCCATTTACAGAGGGCCGATTTGGTGAAAACCTAATCGAAATTAGTGGTCTAGAAAATGAAGAATCAAAGGGAGAATTAGAGACGTATACAGAAGGATTAAGACGTTCAGATGAGGCTCTTCAATATTTAATAGAGCAACTAGATAATTTTGATAGACCTACATTATTAGTATTCTTTGGAGATCATCTTCCATCATTAGGAACAAATAAATCTTTTTATAAAGAAAATGGGTATATAACGAATGAAAAAACACCGAATGAACGTTTAGCGATGGCGCAAACACCGCTATTAATGTATGCAAACTTTGATATGCCAAATGATAATTTAGGTTTAGTAAGCCCAATTCATTTTTCTAATCTTATTTTTGATTATGCAGGATTAAATAAATCCTTATTTTATCAATTTTTATCGGAACTTTACAAGGAAATACCAGTGCTTAGAGATGAATTAAAAGTTGATAAAAATGGAGAAGTAATCAATGATTTAACAAAGAAACAAAAAGAAATGTTAGAGCAATATAAAATGCTTCAATATGATTTACTCGTTGGAAATCAATATAGTAAAGATATCCTCTTTAAATAAAAGAAACAAAAAGAACTTGTATAACGATACAAGTTCTTTTTTCATAGTATTTAACGGGGTAACCAGACAAGCTGGGTTTAGGGAGTATTACCTGTACATTTAGTATATATGAAAATGTAATCGTTTTATTTGTGTATTTGTGAGAAATATGTGAATTTTATGTTTTGTGAAAAATCGATTGTATTAACTTTCGTTCTTGTATTGCAGTTGTTATGCATGTAAAAATTTTATCAGTTCTTTATTTAATTCATCCGCTTGATCGATTGGTGAACCATGACCACTATTTGTAAGAGCATGTAACTGAGAATTTTTAATTCGTTGTTGCGTAAGCTCAGCACTTTTGTAAGGAATTAGTTGGTCGTGAACGCCGTGGAAGATTTTTGTTGGGACGTTAATTTTATTTAAATCTTTCGTTACATCTTCATTTGCAGCTGCTTGTAAAATTTTTATAAGGGCATAAGAAGCGGACTGCATACCGAGATAAGAAAACCATTCAAGGGTTGCAGCCCCTAAGTTTCTATTAAAAAAGGATAAAGATACATCATTTAAAAATTTTGGTAAATTAGCATACATTTGATTAATGAGAGCATCTGCTTGTTCTTTCGGTACACCGTAAGGGGACTCTTGATTTTTAACGAAAGAGGGGGAGACAGCGTCAATTAATGCGAGCTTAGAAATGCGGCGCCCATTATAGCGAGACATATAGCGAATAGAAAGAGCACCACCAACTGAGAAACCGACTAATGTAGCGTTCTCTACTTGAAGTGCTTCCAGAACAATTGCGATATCATCCGCTAATCGATCATACGTGTAACCAGTCCATGGCTTATCAGATTGTCCATTCCCTCGTATATCCATGGCGATACAGCGAAAGCCATGCTCTGGTAAAACATTGAGTTGATATTGGTACATTTGATGATTTAAAGGCCATCCGTGAACGAAGAAAACAGTCTTACTACCTGGCCCAGGATTAATGTCTTGCACAAAAATATGCACATCTTTCTCGACAGTAACAAACATAAATTTCCCCCTATTTTATGAATATGCTCTATCCCAAAAACGTTGTTTTGTCATAGCTTTAATAAATTCATTTGCTAGCCTTGTAGGGTCTTGTTCTATTAAAATACCAGGCTTTCCTTCGATATTTAAAGATTGAATAATAGAAGAGCCGTTTTGGAAGGAGCCAATCGGCTTAAAGTGATTATATGATTCTACGACAAATGAACTTACTTTGTTAAGAAAATGATCATCCATCATAAAGGAGTGGTGAGCTTGTTAAGAAAATATCATTTACTTCCCACTGTCCATTTGGCGTTCCCTGCACTATGCCTAATCGTTCGGAAACGATCACTGGCAGTTAAAGAGTTTTCATTGTTTGAAATTTTAACACCTGTATTTGTTGTCATTTCCTTTCCTTCGTTTTCACGCGTAAAAGATTGGAGTTGTTCGGTCTTTTTATTTTTTTTGCCATCCATAAAAAACACCTCCCATAATATACGTATTAATGATCATAGATTTTATGCTCTGTATATAGTCTAAATATATTGCGTTTTTGGTACGATTTTCCTTAAATGTTCGATTTATCTTTGTTTGTCTATGAAAATCATTTATTATAATAAATGGTATTCTTCGAGATATTATTTTGAAGGGGTGTTGAAGTGAAAGAAAGTTTTCTATCATATAAAGAAGAAGAAAGAAATGCAAAAATCCTTTTATGGGTGTTATATGTCATTGTTATTGTATATCAAATTTTCTATGCAATCGTATTAGAAGATAAATCAATAATGGATAAGGGATATAATATAATATGGCAAGTTATTTGCGGAGTAGCAATACTGTGCGTGAATATATATTTAATGAAAAAAGAGAAGGCAAACCTTGTTAAATATGCATGGATATTTGCATACATAGGGATAGAACTCGCTAATATATTTTCGTATGTTTTTTATAATAAGGCGGCGTTTGATGCGACAAATATAATAGAAATTATTCTCATTTTCTTTGTACCTATATTTTTAAATAAAAAATTCTATGTGTTTTTACTTTCCTCTATTGTAGGAAAATATTTAATTTATTTATTTGTATTAGAGGAAGTAAAAGCATTTATGTTCCTTATTATGTATACACTTATGTTAATAGCTGCATATATCATTTTAAACAGATTTTTACAATATCTTTCAGCTGTAAAGGAAAGTATTGCAATTGCTAGTGAATCACAGAAATTAGCAGTAATCGGAAAAATGGCAGCGACGGTTGGACATGAAATTAAAAATCCACTTGCTTCATTAAAAGGATTTACGCAATTACAACGAGAGAAGCATGAAGAGGATCCTATTTATAAACGTATGATTTTTGAAATAGAAAATATGAATAATATGATAAGTGAGTTAATGGAAGTTGCTACATGCAAACCTTCTATTTATAAGAAACATGATGTAGGAAAAATTGTATTACAAGTAATAACAAGTCTTCGTGAAAAAATAGATGAATTAAACATTCAGTTTATTTCTAATGTGGAAGAAAAAACAATAGAAGTTGAATGTGATGAACGAAAAATAAGAGGAGTCTTTGTATATACGATAAAAAATGCTTTAGAGGCAATGGGACAAGGTGGCATATTACATTTACAATTAGAAAATAAAGGGAAAGAATATGTAATGATCAGTGTGATCGATAATGGTCATGGTATTAAGCAAGAAAACTTACCCCGTGTTACAGAGGCCTTTTATACAACGAAACAAGATAAAATTGGTCTGGGACTGACGGTAGCGAATCGAATTGTCGCCGAGCACCTTGGTGAGTTGCATATTTCAAGTGAAAAAGATATTGGAACGAGAATAGACATCATTCTCCCAAGGAAGTGTGGAAATACTGAAATCCAAGTGGAAGAAAAGCTAGGAGTTACCATATGAATAAAGGCTATATATTTAAAAATGAAGAAATAAAGGCGCTGAAAGCATTTTTAAGTTTATTTTTTATTATATTTTTCGTATATGATCTTGCCTATGAATTTATCGTACCGTTAATCGGTGGAGAGCAAGAAGGTGTAGGAGAGTTTGAAGATGGTTTAGGTTTATGGCTTTACTTTTTGATGGTGGTATTGTTTTGCATTGGAATATACTTTATGAAATGGAAGAATGCTTTTGCGGTAAAGTATATTATTCTAATTGGCTATAATGTATTAGATTGTATCCATAACATTATGATTTATTATGGTAGCGATGCAGAATTTGACGGTGGAAATATAGTAGAAGGATTTTTTATTTTGTTTGCACCAATCTTTGTGAATAAAAGATATTTCTGGTTAGTTCCAGCGATACTTATCGGAAAGTATGCTCTTACAGGAATCATTATTCAATCTTCTCTCGTTTTAATCCCAATGGCATTATATAGCGTATTTACTATCATATGTTGGATTATATTTTTAAGGGTTCAGTCTTACGTTCGTACGCTTGAGATGATGGACAAAGAAATAAAACAGACAGAAAAACTAGCAGCTGTTGGAAAGATGGCAACGGTTATTGGTTATAAGATTAGAAGACCTTTAGCAAACTTAAAAAAACTTGTGAATAAACAAGCAGACAAGCATCCAGAGGATAAAATTTATAGTGATATTATGAAACAAGAAGTAGATCGGATTCATATAATTGCTACAGAACTTAGTGGATTTGAGAAATCTAAATCACTAGAATCAGAAACTCATAACATACAAGAAATTATCTCTTATGTTATTCGAGTTATGGAAAAGCCAGCTTTAAAACAAGGAGTCTACATACAAGGTATTTACAGTAAAGACTTACCATCAATTATATGTGATGAAAAACGATTAAAACAGGTCTTTTTTAATTTAATCAAAAATGCAATTGAAGCAATGTCAGTTGGCGGAACAATTACGATTAAAGTTACTGTAAAAGATGGAATCATCGTTCAAGTGAAAGATGAGGGATGCGGCATTCCGAAAGATAAAATTCCAAAGTTAAATGAAGCCTTTTATACAACGAAAGAAACAGGAACTGGTCTAGGTTTAGTAGTTACAGAAAAAATTATTAAAGACCACAACGGTAAAATGAGTTTTGAAAGTGAAGTTGGGGTTGGAACAACGGTTGAGGTTATGTTACCACTGCATTAAATAGAAAAAACATCACTTATTTGGAAGTGATGTTTTTGTGTTCTTCTTAGGTAGACGTTCTAAAAAAGAGGACGATAACGAAAAATAATATATTGATAGTGTAAAAAGAAAATAATGGATGTTTTACTATGAAAAATATATAATGGCTTTGTCTGTTATTTGTTGTAGTTCATTTATATTTCTATTTGTTGACCCGAATCTCGGGTCTTTTTTTTTATGAAATGAATTGCTATATGTCAGTGATTAGAAAAATAGAATATATATTCATGCTGTAATACTGGTAGCACCAGTAAACTCGGTACTATCAGTAGGTTCGTTTTTCGGCACAACGAAAGCATTTACGTTGGTACAGGTGGTGCTTTCACATTTCTCTATTTTTCTGTGGTCGATTGTATTGTGTATATAAATTTAAAAAATGATAGTGTTAGAGCCACCATTTCTCCTGTGGAAGCAAAATAACATCCACATCAAAATTCTCTTTAAACCAATCATACATCAATGTCTCTTTCACTAAATATTCAGAGGCAGAGTGTGACACACCAATTAGAGACATATTCGTTTCTTTTACATAATCCATAATGAGCGAGTATTTATGTCTGCCGTAATCATTGTCGATATGGCAATGGATTTCTCCTGTAATATATGCTTCAGCACCTTTTTCTTCTGCTTCCTTCATTAAAGATACAACATCGCCACATCCAGCGATAATTGCGATTTTTTTGATGGAATCATGTCGTTTACCTTCGAAGTCTGTGTAAGGAATCTGGAAGAGTTGTTTTAGATGTTTTTGGAGTGCTTCTGTTGATGTTTCATCTATTTCACAAATAAGGCCAACTGGTTCTTGTTCTGGACCTCCATATGCAAAGTCGTCCACTACAGTAGCGTTTAATGCTTTTGCAATTGAAATACTCGTTCCATGTGTTTGATGAAAATCCATTGGTACGTGACATGTATATATAGAAAGTTGTTTTTCTTTTATTCCTTGCAAATATTTTTCAGGAATTGGTATGAAACCGCGGCCTGATCTTCCAAGCGGATCACCGCACTCCATTACAAGGGGATGGTGCATAAAGAGTAAATCACCGGGTGTGGATTGTGAAATGAATGTTTCAAGAACGTCATCTGTAGGGAATACAGCTAAAAATACTTTGTTTACATTTTCAGATCCGTGCATCATAAGGCCGTTAAATAAATCTACAAAATTTGCTTCGAAAAATTGTTGCCAAGGAAATTTGATAGGATCATATACGGCTGGGATAAATCGACTAAAGGCACTATCTTTTCCGTATTTTTCAATTTGGAATAAGTGATCGAGTGATTGCTCTATTTTTTTTAAGGCTGGCATGTTTGATAATCCTCCTTAAGGTGATTCTTGCTTTATGAGTTGTTTGTATTCTTCGTAGCAAAATAAGAAGCGGATAGGAAACAAATAAAACCTAGAATCCAGCTAATAGAAGGAGAATAGGGAAGTACATGCTGTAATAGCATTCCGCTAGAAATGAAGAAACTACTAAATACACCTAATAACATGGGATATCGTTGTAGTTTGAACACAGATAGTAAGCATCCTTTCTCCTGCATGAACTACTCATAAAAGCTCGATTGCTGAAACTTTATCACATACATTGTATATTAGTCTTAATTTTCTGTATATAACTTTTAAGAAAAATGGTGATACAATATATGAATGATAAGAGAAGAGAGGATGAAGATTAACATATGTACGTTACTGTAACAGAAGCAGCATATAAAAAGATTATGGATACGATTCCAAGTGAAGCGAAATATATAAAGTTATTTTATGATAATGAAGGTTGCGGTTGTGTTATGAGCGGAATCATTGATTTAGTAGCTGTAGCAGAGAAAGATGAGCGCGATGTGGATATTGAATCAAGCACAATGAATTTTATCGCTGATCGTACAAAGCTTGTATTTATGGACGATAAGTTAACGGTTGATTGGCATGAAGGTGGAGGAACTTTTCAGTTGAAGAGCCCAAGCCAGTTTTATAATCCAAATATGAAATTACACGTTCGAGTATAGTAAAGGTGAGTCCAAAATGTATTTTGGACTCACCTTTTTTTATTTTATAAGTCGCTATTATTGTCGATAAGTCGATATATTGAAAAAATCGCCGATATAAATGGAGTTGCGCCGATATATTCAGAAAATCGCCGATATAATTTCATTTACCAAAACGTTTCATATAATAAAAAGATTTTTTCACATAATGAAATGTACATATGATTGAATTTTCTGTATAATCTTCTTTGCGGAGGGGATACGCATGAGAAGATGGGGAATTGAGTTATTAATTTTAAGTGTTGTTATTATTTGGGGGATTAACTATACAATTGCGAAGTATGGACTTTTAGAATTTACAGCAATTGAGTTTACTGCACTTCGTATGATGGCGGCGGCACCGCTTCTGTTACTCCTTGCCTTTTTTATTGAAAAGTCGGTTTATATGGAGCGAAAGGATATACCTAGATTAATTATCGTTAGCGTTGTAGGTATTGTACTGTATCAAACGTTATTTATGGAAACTGTCAAATATACATCCGCTACAAATGCCTCTTTACTCATTTCTATTTCACCTATTTTTACAACTGCATTTGCGATTTTCTTGAAACAAGAAAAGTTTTCTTCTCGAAAGTTAATCGGTTCTATGACTGCCTTTGTTGGTGCAGCATTAGTTTTAGTAGCAGGACATTCACTTACTAGTTCTTTTTATGGAAATGGAATTGGACTTATTACATCAATATGCTGGGGGCTTTATCCTGTTTTAGCAGGACCATTAATTAAAAAATATTCAGCATTACGTGTTACTGCATGGTCTGCATTAGTGGGTGCGATTCCGCTATTATTGTTAAGTGGTCCGCATGTGTTTGTCATGCCATTTCACATTACTCACGGAATGACACTATTCGCTTTACTATATTCTATTTTCTTTGTAACAGTATTCGGTTTAGTAATGTGGTATGTTGGAGTTCAAAAAATTGGGGCGTCACATACGATGGTATATATGTATATAACGCCGCTTGTAGCGGTTCTATTTGCAGCTGTCTGGGCAAATGAATATGTATCGTTTCAACAAATCATCGGTGGAATTATCATTTTTGTCGGTCTATGGTTTGTGAAATCGGAGAAAGTAAAAGTTCATTCTATTGCAGGGGAACCTATATCAAAATAGGAAAACAGATCACCTATGATCTGCTTTCCTATTTTTTTATTTTTGGTAAGAAGATGAGAAATAAGATAGCAGTAATAAGTGGAATTAAGTTTAAAAATGGAATACGGAAGAGTGTAATAAGAATAATACCTGGAAGAAGAACACCGAGGACAGCGTAAAAAATGCTATGATTTTTCGTGTACCAATACAATGAAAGTCCAATAAGTGCAGGGATAATGAGGTGAATGAGAGCCATTAAAAAATAAATCATTAGACGCCCCCTTTATTTGTGTGCTTATTACATCATATCCGTATGTTCATAGATTGATATCATTTTTTTCATAAATGGACGAAAAAAGTTTGAAAAACCGTCACAAAATATGAGAATATGATGTTTGAAATCTTGTATAATATTATTTTCTAAAAACATTTAAACAACATAAACATACTGTTTATGTTGTTTTTAATTTGAATGAAATGAATGTAAGGGATATGAATTTGAAAGAAATTTTTTGTTGGATAGATAAGAACGAATGAAGAGAGGTACAGCATGATTAGTATGTCACTAAGATCATTTAAAATCCAATCGTATTATATACTAGGTATTTTGTTACTAGGTTGGATGTTAACACCGTTTTCAGCACATTTTTTAGGCGCTGGAATTGGGCTTATTGTAAGTATGTATTGCGTTTGGCTTTTAGGCAGAAGAATTGAGAAGCTTGGAGATAGTATTGTAAAGAAGACGAAAGCACCGACACTCGGTATGTTTAACCGTTTTGCAGCTGCCATTTTGGGTGCTATTATTATGTACGAAATTGAGCACCACATGGTTATGTGGGCGTTTGCAGTAGGGATTATGGGTGGGTATTTCTTAATCGTTGTGAATTTAGGTTACTATAGCATGAAAGATGAGAAAGAACTAACAAAGAGCTAAAAAGATAAAAGACTTCTTTTTAGATGGAATAGATGATCCAGTCACGAATAGAAGCAGTCAGGGCCTTTTTTAGCCCCATACGATGTGAAACCCGAGAGATGTAGTGAGTAGGGATATAATGTATATATTCGAAGCTGTAATTTTATAATCTAGGTCACAGATGAAGAGATTAGCGTTTCACTTTATATAAGATATAGAAAGAAGCTTACGTTTTCACGTAAGCTTCTTTTTTATGTAAGTGTGTGTAACCGTTAAGCCGCATTGGGTTTTGTCGGTGAGTACGCGAAACTTTACGGTTACACGACACTTATTCATATGAGTAAAGGGTTATTCCAACAGAAAGTTTTAATTTAAGCGATTGGACCGCCTAAGTTAATAATGTCTTCAGATACGCTGTCGAATTTTTTGAAGTTAGCTTTGAATTCATTTGCAAGTTCGATTGCTTTTGCTTTGTAAGCAGCTTTATCAGCCCAAGTTTGTTCAGGCATTAACACTTCGTCAGGTACACCTGGTACGTGAAGTGGAACTTCAAGACCGAAGATGTCATGTTTAGCTGTTTCAGTTTTCGCAAGTTCACCGTTTAATGCTGCTTGAATCATTGCACGAGTGTAACCTAAGTTCATACGTTTACCAACGCCGTATTCGCCACCAGTCCAGCCAGTGTTTACTAAGAATACTTTCGCATCGTGTTTCTCGATTTTTTCACCAAGCATTTCAGCATAGCGAGATGCATCAAGTGGTAAGAATGGTGAACCGAAGCAAGTTGAGAATGTTGCTTGCGGAGATGTAACGCCGCGCTCTGTTCCTGCTAGTTTACTAGTGTAACCACTTAAGAAATGGTACATAGCTTGCTCTTTTGATAACTTACTGATTGGAGGCAATACGCCTGATGCATCAGCAGTTAAGAAGATGATTGTATTTGGGTGTCCTGCAACACTTGGCAGTACGATATTGTCGATTGCATGCATAGGGTATGCAGCACGAGTATTTTCTGTTAAAGTAGTATCGTTATAGTCTGCGATACGCGTTTGGTCATTAATGATAACGTTTTCTAAAACAGATCCAAATGTGATTGCATCGAAAATTTGTGGTTCTTTCTCGTGAGAAAGGTTTACACATTTCGCGTAGCAACCGCCTTCAATATTGAATACACCGTTATCAGACCAACCGTGCTCATCATCACCGATTAATTTACGATTTGGATCAGCAGATAATGTTGTTTTACCTGTTCCAGATAAACCGAAGAATAGTGCTACGTCGCCTTCTTCACCTACGTTTGCAGAGCAATGCATAGAAAGAATATCTTGTTCAGGTAGTAAGAAGTTCATAATAGAGAAGATTGATTTTTTCATTTCTCCAGCGTATTCTGTACCACCAATTAGTACAATACGTTTTTCGAATGAAACCATAATGAATGCTTCAGAGTTTGTACCGTCAACAGCTGGATCAGCTTTGAAGTTCGGTGCAGAAACAATTGTGAACCCTGACTCATGAGTTGTTAATTCTTCTTCAGTTGGACGAATGAATAATTGATGTACAAATAAATTGTGCCATGCATATTCATTAATAACTTGAATTGGTAGGCGGTAATTGCGGTCAGCGCCTGCAAATCCTTTGAAGACGAATAACTCTTCTTTTTCTTTTAAGTATTCTAAAACTTTAGTATATAATTTATTAAAATGTTCTTCAGAAATCGGTTGGTTCACAGCTCCCCAAGCAATTTTGTCAGCAACCGATGCTTCTTTCACAATAAATTTATCTTTAGGAGAACGTCCTGTATATTTTCCAGTTGAAGCAGAAACGGCACCAGTCGAAGTTAATTTCCCTTCATTTCGCATTAATACTTTTTCCACTAATTGCGGAACACTTAGTTGAATCTGTGCATTGCTTCCGTTCAATAATTCGTGTAAACCAATTTGGACATTCACAGTACTCATATTTATATACCATCCTTTTCATTTAATGAAATATTTCTCGTAATCCCCAACAAGAGTATAACACAATTATATAAATAATGTATACTATTTATTTCTTTTTGTTTGTGTGAATGCATTATTTCCCTATTAATATTTCATTTCAGGCGTATTGAGAAAAACTTTCAGGAAAATGTGAATATTAATTGACAAATGAATATCATTTCTTTAGTATAGGTTGGGACGGATACTCTCTTATCCCGAGCTGGCGGAGGGACAGGCCCGATGAAGCCCAGCAACCTCACTTGTATTGGTAAATACAGGTGAATAGGTGCTAAAACCTGTGCGAGGCTACAGGTCTCGAACGATAAGAGCGAAGGGCAAAAAGCAGTATGCAAGTAGCAAATTAAACCTTTCCTCTATGTAAAGTAGGAAAGGTTTTTCTGTATGCTTGTGTGGGAGAATAAATGTATGTCGCAGTTTGTGGCAAATTAAGGATGAGTTCCGTACAATATATACAATTACTGTAGGGAGGTTTACCACATGACAAAAAAACGTCATCTGTTCACATCTGAGTCTGTAACTGAAGGACATCCAGATAAAATTTGTGACCAAATTTCTGATTCAATTTTAGATGCGATCTTATCAAAAGACGCAAATGCACGTGTAGCTTGTGAAACAACTGTAACAACTGGTTTAGTATTGGTAGCGGGGGAAATTACGACTTCTACTTACGTAGATATTCCAAAAATCGTTCGTGAAACAATTCAAGGCATTGGTTACACACGCGCAAAATACGGATTCGATGCAGAAACTTGTGCAGTTTTAACATCTATCGATGAGCAATCTGCTGACATCGCTATGGGTGTTGACCAAGCGCTAGAAGCACGCGAAGGTCAAATGACTGACGCTGAGATTGAGGCAATTGGTGCAGGAGACCAAGGTTTAATGTTTGGTTTCGCATGTAATGAAACACAAGAGTTAATGCCACTTCCAATCTCGCTTGCTCACAAATTAGCTCGCCGTTTAACTGAAGTACGTAAAGATGATACATTATCATACCTACGTCCGGATGGAAAAACGCAAGTTACAGTTGAGTATGATGAAAATGGTAAACCAGTACGTGTTGATACTATCGTAATTTCTACACAACATCACCCAGATGTTACATGGGAAGAAATCGATCGCGACTTAAAAGAGCACGTAATTAAAGCTGTAGTACCAGCAGAATTAATGGATGGAGAAACGAAATTCTTCATTAACCCAACTGGCCGCTTCGTAATTGGTGGACCACAAGGTGATGCTGGTTTAACAGGACGTAAAATCATCGTTGATACTTACGGTGGATACGCTCGCCACGGTGGCGGTGCATTCTCTGGTAAAGATGCAACGAAAGTTGACCGTTCTGCAGCATATGCAGCTCGTTATGTTGCGAAAAACATCGTAGCAGCTGGTCTTGCTGAAAAAGCAGAAGTACAACTTGCATACGCAATCGGTGTAGCACAACCAGTATCAATTTCAGTTGATACATTCGGCACTGGTAAAGTATCTGAAGACGTATTAGTAGAACTAGTTCGTAACAACTTCGATCTTCGCCCAGCTGGTATTATTAAAATGCTAGATTTACGTCGCCCAATTTACAAACAAACAGCAGCTTACGGCCACTTCGGACGTACTGATGTAGATCTATCATGGGAGCGTACAGACAAAGCAGCAGCTTTAAAAGAGCAAGCTGGTCTATAATATATGAAAAAAAGCTTTGCGCGGTGAGCGCAAAGCTTTTTTTATTTATAATTACGTTGGAATAAAGCGAAGAGTTCAATGTCATGCCAATTGCCATTGCGGAATATAGCTTCTTTACAAGTTCCTTCATGTTGAAAACCGAGTGATTTATATAATTTAATTGCTCTATCGTTAAAAGAAAATACTCGTAAAGAAAGGCGATGTAAATTTAATTCTAAAAATGCATAATCCAATAATAAGGTGAAAGCTTCCTTCCCATAGCCTTGCCCCCAGTAATCCTTGTTACCAATATCAATAATACATTCAGCGTTTCGGTTATACGAATCAATATGAATTAAAGAAGTAATACCAATTGAAAGATGCGTAGATTTTTCTTCAATGATATAGCTCTTAGAGTCCGAAGAATGAATAAATTGCTGGCAAAGTTTTTCTGTGTCTTGAAGGGAATATTTATCAAGAGTGAGAGTAGTTGAACTCATAACGTCTATATCATTATGCCATTTATAATATGTTAGAATATCATCTTCGGAAAACTTTCGTAACTGGATACGGTTTGATTTAAACAATGTAAGTCCTCCTTTTGTATTTCCTTTTCACATGATTTACAAAGGATTGGTTTCTTCTGGAACATATGTAATCAACCTTTCATTTGACGTGCTTTACCTGCGCAAAAGGCACTACTTAGTAAAAATAGTGTCGCGAATATAATGCTTACTAATGTAGCGTATGGAATTGCGCCTTTTAAGGAAAAGCCGACAGTGATTGAAGCGATGAATAAGAGGATAAATGTTGTTGTTAATTTTTTATAAAGTTCCATACTATGTAGACCTCCAATTTATTTTTTAGTACAAGTTTTAAAATTGAATTCTATTATGTAGAAAATATAAAGAGTAGCTAAAGATGTGTAGTCTAGGAGTATAAGAAAGTGCACTTTCCTTTTTGTGGGTTAGTATACTTATATTGTATCATGGCGCATGATTGGCTTCATACATAATTGTGTAAAGGTATGTATGATAAAATGAAGAAAAGTCTTTAAGAAAGGAAAGATAAAAAATGAGTGTAACTGAACATAAAAAACAAGCTCCAAAAGAAGTGCGTTGCAAGATCGTGACGATTTCCGATACACGTACGGAAGAAACAGATAAGAGCGGACAACTATTACATGAATTGTTAAAAGAAGCGGGACATAAAGTAACTTCTTATGAAATTGTAAAAGATGATAAAGAAAGTATCCAGCAAGCAGTGTTAGCTGGTTATCATAAGGAAGATGTAGATGTTATATTAACAAATGGCGGTACTGGTATTACGAAACGCGATGTCACAATTGAAGCAGTATCAGCGTTATTAGATAAAGAAATTGTTGGATTTGGTGAGCTGTTCCGTATGATTAGTTATTTAGAAGATATCGGAAGCAGCGCAATGTTAAGTAGAGCGATTGGTGGTACAATTGGGCGCAAAGTAGTCTTCTCGATGCCAGGGTCTAGCGGAGCGGTTCGCCTTGCGATGAATAAATTAATTTTACCGGAATTAGGTCATATTACATTTGAGCTGCATCGCCAATGAGTAAGTATGCTGGAATTGTATTAGCAGGTGGTATGTCGAGTAGATTCGGTGAGCCGAAAGCGTTAGCAATTTGGAAGGGAACTACTTTTGTTGAGCATATTGTGAAAGTGATGGGAAATACTTTGCAAGACATTGTAGTAATTAGCCATACTGATATAAAAGAGCGAGTAGAGCAATTCGTACAAGTACCTGTTATAGAAGACATTCCGCACTATAAAGGAAATGGACCGCTTGCCGGCATTGTATCAGGTATGGAATACATAGAAGCAGATTGGTATGCTATTATGCCTTGCGATGCGCCAAATGTTTCGCATGAATGGTTTACCATTTTACTGGAGCAAACGAACAATGAATATGATGCGGTTGTACCTATTATTAATGGAAGAAAACAACCGCTACTTGCGGCGTATCATAACCGCGTGAAAGAAAAGATTTATGCTTTACTTCAGGAAGAAAAAAGAAGTATGGGGCAGCTTTTATCACAATGTAATGTGAAGTATGTTTCTGGAGAAGATGTACAAGCGAATGCGGATTGGTTTATAAATGTAAATACGAAAGAAGAATATGGGCAGGCTCAAAAAGACCTTTCAAATGAATGAAAGGTTTTTTTGATATACAGAATTGGGGAACAATTGCTGTATAAAGGTATGTGAGTAAGTTGATTTTAAGGGGAATTCTTAAAATCATTATACAGTTAAAATACTGTATAACCATATATTAATTTTTATGGGTTTTTATTACAAGTCTGTTTAGTTATGTTTATTTTTGATATAATTAATATAGAAATAAAACAATGCTTAACCTTATGTATCATTTATTAAACTAAAATTTATGACCATGTAATAAACTCCCTTCGTTTTTTTGAAGGGAGTTTTTCTATTTAAGCAAGCAACTCTGATGCGTTATGCTGAAGGACTTCTTCATATTGGTTAAGCAAGCCACGAAAGATCTCATCCCAGCTCTTTGATTTCGCAAAAGATGAAGCTGCTATTCCCATCTGCTCAAGTTTTTCTTCATTTTGTAATAAAAAATAAATGGATGATAGAAATGCATCTTCATTTTTAGGCGGACAAAGAACTCCCGTTTTTCCATCTGTAATAATATTTTTAACCCCGCCACTATTTGCACCAATAACAGGTGTACCGCATGCGAGTGATTCAAGTACGACATTTCCGAATGTTTCAGTAGCTGATGGAAATACCATTATGTTAGAACAAGCATATGCTTCAGCTAAATCTGCACTTTGTAAATAGCCAGTAAAAGTGATATTTGTTTTCGGAACAGCTTCACGTAAACTTGTTGCTAGAGGACCGTCTCCTGCTATAAGCCAATGAATGTCGCTTCGAGTATGTGCTGATTTAACGATAAGATTTTGCAACGTATCAATATCTTTCTCAGGAGCAATCCGTCCAACATAGGAAAGGACGTACTTCGCTGTAATATTATATTTTTTTCGGAATAGGTCTGTATTGTAAGATGGATGAAAGAGATTGCAATCTACACCACGTCCCCAAATAGAGAGGGCCTGAAAGCCTTTATGTTTTAATTGATGTAATGTTTCAGGAGAGGGTACAAAATTTTTTTGCATATGACTATGAAACCATTTTAAATAGCTCCACAGCATATTGGAGAGGAATTCGATTTTGTAATAACGTAAATAGGCATCGAAATCAGTATGATAAGAACCGACAACTGGGATGTTTAACTTTTTTGCATAATACAATCCACAAAGTCCCATGTTGAAAGGTGTGGCAATGTGAATAATGTCAGGTTTAAAGGAAAGTAGTTCCCGTTTAATGCGCGGAGTAGGAAAAGAAAAACGACATTCTGGATATAATATTGTTAACGGGATACTTCTCATCTTATTCACATTCGCTACAAAATTATCTTCAGCTGTATGCTGAGGGGCGAAAACAGAATAGACGATCTGTTCTTTCTGAAAATATCGTGTTAATCGCTCTAACGTTTTCGCAACCCCGTTAACTTGTGGCGTAAAAGTATCGGTAAAAATGGCGACTCTCATCATATCACTCCTTTATGTGAAAAGTGGGATGAATTGATAAAAAGAGATGATGCCAGAGCAAGTGCCAAGGCACATACCGACGAATACATCTGACGGATAGTGAAGTCCTAAATAAATACGTGAAATACCAACGCATAATGCTAACGGTAATAGGAAAGCAAGTAAGCTTGGATTATAGCAAATAAATGGAATGAAGACAGAGAAAACGGCTGTTGTATGACCAGACGGGAAAGAGTGGTCTTTTAATGGATGGACTGGATATTTTGCATCCTGAATTGTTAAATAAGGACGTTTTCGTGGATACCATCTTTTTAATATTTGTACAGGAATATGGCTAATTGCTAAAGAAATAGCAGTTGCAATTGCTGCTTGATGTAAAGTACCTTTTGCAAAAATTAAAAAGAAAAGTGTGAGTGCGATGGAGAAAGTCGCGCCACCGATATGAGTAATATTGCTGAAAAAGATATTTAATGTTTTTTGATCAAAGTAGCGATTAATTCCTTTGAAAATGTAACATTCTATTTTATATATTCCACTGACCTTCATGAAAATTCTCCTCCCTCGTTTACATATATATGGAGATATTAGCTTTTATTTTAATAAGATTTTGTTGAGGGAGTAATAATGTTTTGTAAAGAAAAAGTTAGATTTTATATAAAAAAAGCTGCCAATCTTATGGCAGCGGAAATTTACTTCTGTAATGATTTATAATATTGACCTTTTTCAACGTATTGCGTGCGAATACGCTCCATATCTTTACGGTCTTCTGCTGTTAATTCACGAATGACTTTCGCGGGACGACCGAAAGCTAACGTGTTTGGTGGAATTTTCTTTCCTTGTGAAACGAGGCTTCCAGCGCCGATAAAAGCTCCTTCGCCAATTTCAGCACCATCTAATATAATGGATCCCATTCCAATTAAAGCATCTTTTTTAATATGACAACTATGTAAAATAACTTGATGCCCAACTGTAACATCATCTTCTAAGATAAGAGGATACTGAGGGCTTTGGTGGAGTGTACATTGGTCTTGTACATTTACTCGGTCTCCAATGATCGTTGGTGACACATCACCACGGATGACTGTATTAAACCAAATACTTGATTCCTCGCCAACGTAAACATCGCCTGTAATCGTAACATAGTCAGCGATAAAAGCACTACTCGCAATTTTCGGTTTTTTTTCTTTGTAAGGATATATCATGTAAAGTCTTCCTTTCCTAGAGACTAGTTTTAGTGTATCAAATTATGAGAAAGAGTGAAATGGAGGAGAGCCGTATGTGGAATTATGAAGCGGAGGAAGCAAAGGCTGTCATTGTTATTGTGCACGGCGCAATGGAATATCACGGACGTTACGAAGCCGTTGCGGAAATGTGGAATCATATCGGCTACCACGTCGTGATGGGGGATCTTCCGTCACATGGAACGACTTCAAGAAATAGAGGACATATTGATTCATTTGATGAATACATAGAGGAAGTTAAACTATGGGTGAAAGAAGCAAGAAAGTATAGGTTACCTATTTTTCTATTCGGTCATAGTATGGGTGGTCTTATTGTCATTCGTATGATGCAAGAAACGAAGAGAGAAGATGTAGAGGGTATTATTTTGAGTTCGCCTTGTTTAGGGGTAGTGACTGGACCCTCTGCTCCGCTTCAATTTGCTTCAAAAATATTAAATGTTGTGGCTCCAAAATTGCAATTTGCAACGAATCTTACGGTGGAAATGTCAACACGTAACCACGAAGTGAAAGATGCAATGGAGAATGATTCTTTGTTCTTGCGCAAAGTATCAGTACGTTGGTATAGTGAATTGATTAAGTCTATCGAAATCGCTCATAAAAAAATAGATGATTTTCCAGATGTTCCGCTCTTGCTAATGCAAGCTTGTGAGGATAAACTTGTAGATAAAACACGTGTCCGCACTTGGTTTGATAATGTTAAAATAAGTGATAAGGCTTTTAAAGAATGGCCGAATTGTTATCACGAGTTATTAAATGAGTATGAGCGTGATGAAATTTTGAGTTATATTCAGTCATTTACTGAAATGCATGTCAATAATATAGTAAAAACAAACAAATAAATCATTATTTGTACATTTAATAGAGGAGATGAAGGAAGAAGTGAACGTACCGAGTAATCCCATAACGCTCATGGCGAAAGTATACCGTGATGTGTTTCCGGTTGTACACCATGAGCTAGCGATGTGGAAAGAGCGTGCCTACCATATTCCGAATGATGAGCTTCATAGTCAGGCAATCGCAAGTATTGAGCATAAAACGTTTCATTGTGAGGGCGGTGGCATTTTAGCTCTGCTAGCAAATGAACACCGAGAAGAATGTATTCGTTTTATCGTAGCGTATCAAACGATCAGCGACTATTTAGATAATTTATGTGATCGCAGTACATCACTTGATCCAAATGATTTTGCCGCACTGCATGAATCGATGTTAATGGCATTATCACCTGAAGTAGAAGGTGGCGGTAATTATTATCGTTATCGTGATGATCAAGATGATGGTGGTTATTTAGATGAACTTGTTGAAACATGCCAAGATGTTTTAAAGAAAACGAAGCACTATGACAAAATTGCTCCTGTTCTTCATGAACTTGCTTGTTATTATTGTGATTTGCAAATTCATAAACACGTGAAATTAGAAGAAAGAGAGCCGCGCCTGAAAAATTGGTTTGAAGCACATAAAGAAAACTTACCTGAGATGAGTTGGTTTGAATTTTCAGCATGTGCCGGTTCTACACTTGGAATTTTCTGTCTTGTAGCATATGCATTTCATGATGAGTTACATGATGAAGATATTGCGAAAATTAGACAAGGGTACTTCCCTTACGTACAAGGACTTCATATCTTACTTGATTATTTCATTGATCAAGAAGAAGACCGTATAGGCGGAGATTTGAATTTCTGTAGTTATTACGAAAACGAGCAAGCGATATTAGATCGGATGAAACACTTTGTAGAAGAAGCGGAGAAGAGCATTGGTGATTTGCCTCATGCGAAGTTTCATCGTCTCATAAGCCGAGGGTTACTTGGTATTTATTTATCAGATCAAAAAGTATCAGCACAAAAGAATATGCACAAAATGGCACGGCGCATTGTAAAGTACGGAGGCCTCACTTCACGATTCTTCTATTGGAACGGGAAGATGTACCGAAAAAAAACAGCGCAGTGATGAAGAAAACCACTCATGTAGAGTGGTTTTCTTTTCATTATGATCGTATTTTTGAAAATACATATATAAGAAGTTCAATCGCAAAAATCAATAAAACAGATAGCCCGAATAAAGGCATGACAGCGCCTAGTATAACCATCATGATAAAGAAAACGATTATGCTTTTCTTATCTCTTTGCTTTGGTGGTGCTGCTAATTTTCCTTTCGGCTTCCTTGCTAACCACATTTTTATTCCGTAATAAATGAGAAGTAGTAGAGATAATGTCGTTAGTAAGCATAATATTTTATTTGGCCATCCGAATAAATGTCCTTCATGAAGTGGGATACCGTAAGTGAACCATTGTGCAAGTAATCCATAATCACGATAGTCCGTTTTGGAAATGAGTTCCCCGCTATATTGGTCAAAGTAAGCTGTTATCTCTTCATTTGGTGCAACATGCATACCTGTAATACCGGAACCGCTCGATTTCGAAACAGTGAATACACCTTTTGGATCAGCTGGTAGTGAAATAACATATGGCTTCTTTATTTCAATTCCTTTTTGTAATTCATGGACAGAAATTGCTTTCGGTTCATTTGAATTCGATTCAGGAGGAGCTTCTTTTCTTGTTGCCCACGGCAATTCTTTTACCTTTGATTCAGGCGGTGCCATGTACAATTTTGGATATCCGAGTGATTCATTTGACGATGCAATTTTATAAATTTGGTTCCCCATAAATCCTGACCATGGCAATCCAGATGCGACTAGCAGAAAGAGAGGAATTGTAAATATAATACCGATAATAGAATGACGTCTTTTTGCTTTTTCTCGCTTATTGGATGATGGTGTGTTTTTGAATTGGCGTATACTCATGTACAATCCGGTTATGATTAAAAAGATTGTCCAGCATGCCGCAAGCTCCACAGTATAGTTAACGATAGTGCCGCCAACTAAAAGAGAACTATGTAATTCCCTCATGATATTGGCAAACGTTTCACTTGCATTTTGATCTCCAACAATTTGATTATTACTATCTAAATACACATATTTTTGTTGTCCAGTATACTCATTTGCAATCGTAAGTCTCGTATTATAATCCCCATTAAACTCACTAATTTTCGCCACGCTATAATGTGGATATTTTTTCTCTGTTAAGGAAATAGAATCAGACATCGAAATAGATTCTGTTTGAGCACTCTTCCCAAAATATAAATCTTTATAGATGAAATCTTCAACTTCCTCCCGAAATAAATACCCAATTCCGCTCAGTGACAACGTAATAAGAAGTGGCGTAATAAAAAGCCCAGCATAAAAATGCCAACGCCAAAAAATGTAATGAAGCGAACGATTTACTTTCATACTTTCAGTTCCCCTAACCTTCCCTATATGAATAACTACTTATTTAATATAGCGAGATTAAGTGTGATTACTTTGAAAGAATTGTGAAGAAAGTTAAAAGTTTGTGGGATTTTTATTAAACATAAAACACATTTTAGAAGGAGTGTTTTCTATGTTTATGAAGATCTCTTTATATTTGATAAGTACATCCTAACAACCGCTTTCGCAAGACATTGAGAAGAATCAACAAAATTCTCACTAGCCACAACATTCAAATCAGTACATGCGATAATTGCGGTATCTACTTCATCCTTCAACTGCACAACGAGCGCGCTCCATAATTTGCGAGCTTTTTCAACTTCTCCGCTTTTAATATATGTAATAATTTGATTAATCATCGTTTGCCATTTTTCATAATGAATGTATTCTATATTCCGTTTTGCAATCCCGTCTTGATAAATACCAGCTTGAACTGTCGCTTCTGTTGCGAGAAGAGCGACTCTTTTTGTATTTTTAGGAATTGCTTGTAACGTTTCATTGACTATATGTAAAATCGGGATAGAAAGAGAACGCTGTAATTCTTCAAAGTAAAGATGGGCTGTATTGCAAGGCATAGCGATAAAGTCTACACCAGTACTTTCAAGTTTTTGTGCTCCGTCAATAATCGCCTTTTTCATCGCTTCGTGATCAATAGGGCGATCCATGTAAAATGGTGTTGGGCACGAGTAAATCATCATATGAGGAAAGTCCATATCATGCTTTGCTCCGTATATTATTTGGCACCTTGCTACAACTGTATCGACGAATGGTCCAGTTGATTTTGGTCCCATTCCTGCTAGTATTCCAATCATTGTTTCGTCTCCTTTAAGAATGTTTACATCCATTATATAGGAGAATAACAAAAAAGACGTGCAATGAGTGCACGTCTTTTTTTGTTATGTTTTGTCGAACAATCGATATATCCGAGAAATCGTTGATATATTGTAAGTTATGATAGATATATCGAAAAAATCGTTGATATATCCCGAGTTACGATAGATATAATTGAAAAATCGTTGATATATTATCGCTTCTCAATCGCCACAATAAATGGCGGATTATTTTGCTGGTTAATAAAGCCATATCGCAGTACGTGAGCTTGTTTTTGGTCTAGTTCTTCGGCAAATTTGAGAACAGCGTCGCGTTCTACTTGTCCTTCTGGATGTCCGTGGTAAATGACAAGGACGATGATACCTTCAGGCGCCATTACTTCTAATAATTGCTCGATCGCCGAGATTGTTGAGTTCGGTTTTGTGACGATATGTTTGTCTCCGCCAGGAAGGTAACCTAAGTTGAAAATTGCACCTGTTACTTTTCCTTTTGCATCTTCTGGTAATATGGATAGAAGTGTATCGTGACTATCGTGAACTAAAACAGTACGTTCGAAAAGTTTTTTTTCTTTTAGACGAGTTGTTGAGCTTTCAATCGCCTCTTTTTGAATATCAAATCCAAATACTTTTCCGTTATTTCCAACGATTTCAGCTAGGAAGCAAGTGTCATGCCCGTTTCCTAAAGTTGCATCTACAGCGTAATCGCCTTCTTTTACTGCCGTTTGCAAGAGAGTACGAGCAAACGGTAATACACGTTCTAATTTCATTTTTGTTTCTCCTCATTTGCATATTTTCCTTGCCAGCTTCCGCGGCGTACAAATTCTGCATCGATGGAATTTAAAACTTCCCATTTATTTAAGCTCCACATTGGGCCAATCATTAAATCAGGCGGACCGTCACCTGTGATGCGGTGCACAATTACGTCTTCTGGAATAATTTCAAGTTGGTCAACAACGAGGCTTACGTAATCCTCAAGAGAAAGGAATTCGAGTTGTCCTTTTTCATATTGCTTCACCATTGGCGTTCCTTTTAATAAATGAAGTAAGTGGATTTTAATTCCTTGTACGTCAAGTTTCGCTACTTCACGAGCTGTTTCCATCATCATGTCGTAATCTTCAAGAGGAAGACCGTTAATAATATGAGAGCAAACTCGAATGCCATGCTTACGTAATTTATTTACACCTTCAACGTAAGAAGGATAATCATGAGCGCGATTAATAAGGTTTGCAGTACGTTCATGAACGGTCTGTAGTCCGAGTTCAACCCAAAGGTACGTGCGTTTATTTAAGTCCGCTAAATATTCAACAACATCGTCCGGTAAACAATCTGGACGAGTTGCGATAGAAAGACCGACAACGTCTTTTTCTGCTAGAAGCGGTTCGAATTTTTCTTTTAACACTTCAAGTGGTGCATGTGTATTTGTGTACGCTTGGAAATAAGCGATACATTTTCCGTCTTTCCACTTTGAGCGCATTTTTTCTTTCATTTCATGATATTGCGTTATAACATCATCGCGGCGATCGCCAGCGAAGTCACCAGATCCAGCAGCACTGCAAAATGTACAACCGCCATAAGCAACTGTACCGTCACGGTTCGGACAATCGAAGCCAGCATCTAATGAAACTTTAAAGATTTTTTCACCAAATTCATTTCGTAAATGGTAATTCCATGTATGATAACGTTTATTGTCGTTTGTATATGGAAAAGGGTTTTGAACCTTCATTACTTTCCCTCCTAAGCCGAGTCAAAATAACACAAAATCCATTATAACATACTCATAAGGTTCATAAGGAAGGGACACACTAAAGGGGAATTGAAGCAAGGAGGGACAATTATGGCAGAGCGTCAATCACTTGAATCGTATATTACACAAGCGGAACAAGCGGTGGAATATGCGAAAGAACAATTAGAACAAGGCATGAGACAAGAGCATTATAATACGATGGAGTATTCGGATGCGCAGTTGCAATTAGAACAAGCATATAACGATTTACAAACGATGCAACAACATGCGAATGATGAGCAACGTGAGCAGTTAAATAGAGCACGTATGGCGATTCGCCAATTGCAACATCAAATGATTATTACACCGCACTAATAAGGAGTGAATGTAATGGCGAAACGTTCAGATCAAAATAACCCGGAACAAAAAACACAAAATGGACATAACGCTGAATTTTCGAATGAACTTGATCCGATTGTTCAAGTAAAACAGCGTAATAGTAAAAAAGGACAACCGCAAAAATCAAAACAATCAGAGTAAACCAGGTCGAAATATGACCTGGTTTTATTTTGCTATATGACAATAATGTAAGATTCCTGTAAGGTTTGTCGATAGTTGTGAGCAGCTTTCTCCAGTAGAGTAAGGAAGGATTAAATTTTGGACAAGGAGCTGCTTTATGGGGAACAATATTACAAACAAACGAATTGATGAGTTAGATTACATTCGTGGCTTCGCATTACTGGGGATTATTTTAGTAAATATTTTAGCACTACTTAATATTAAAACTCCAGATCCTAATACAGTAGATGCTAGCTATCAAAGGTTTCTATACTTATTTGTAGAAGGTCGTTTCTTCTCGATTTTCTCATTCTTATTTGGAGTGGGATTCTATATCTTCATTACAAGAGCGATTGCGAAAGGGAAAAATGGATATGTTCTATTTTTCCGCCGCGTAGTTGCATTATTTATTTTTGGTTTGATTCATTACATGTTTCAGCCTGGAGAAGCGTTAACGTTATATGCAATTTGCGGATTAATCGTTTTACCGTTTTATAAAGCGAAAAAACAAGTGAACTTAGTAATTGGTCTTATTTTGACAATAGCCTTTAGTGTAATGGGTGTTAAAGAACTATTACCACTTGGTTTAATTTTATTAGGTCTTGCTGCAGGACAATATCGTGTATTTGAAAATCTTTCAAAAAACATAAAGCAAGTCGCTATTTTTACAGGCATTATGTTTGTTTTAAGTGTGGCAGCTGTATGGTATCAATATGGACACGTGCCTGCTGGCCCATTTGTAAATATGATATTGATGAATGAAGACGGAACAATGGATGCTGCAAGCCAGTTTCTAAAAATTGGTATTACTGTTGGACCAATTATTTCAGCTTTCTATGTAGGAGCATTAATTTTATTACTTCAGTTAAAACCAGTTCAAACATTATTAGCACCATTGAAATACTACGGTCGTATGGCTTTAACAAATTATATCGGACAAACGGCAATGATTTTAATTGCCGGTAGTGTATTTAACTTTGCAGGTAACTTAACATACATGCAGACGCTATATGTATGTATCGCAATTTATGCAATTCAAATTGTGTTTAGTGTAATTTGGATGAAAATCTTTAAAATGGGTCCATTAGAATGGATTTGGCGTGTTATTACGTACTGGACGGTAACACCTTTAAAGAAATAAAGAGAGAAGTGGGCTGTTCTTTTTTGTGGAACAGCCTATTTTTATTGGCGTTTTTTGTCAATAAGTCGATATATTTTGAAAATCGCCGATATAATTTCATTTACCGATTTACTATGCCGAAATGTGAACTAGTATTAACAGCCAAGCTTACAAGTACACCTTTTTTATATTACAAAAGTGTAAGGTAAATGTAATGTTAACAAATAGCAGTTCACTTCCAAAAGGCGCAAAATAGGTAATGGAAAAACAAGCGTAGGAGGATATATATGACGAAACCAGTTGTAGACGTGAAAAACGTTCAAAAAGTGTACGGTAAAAAAGGTGAGAACCAATCACATGCGTTAAAAGGTGTGTCATTCTCAATTCAAGAGGGTGAGTTTGTTGGAATTATGGGACCATCTGGTTCTGGTAAAACGACATTATTAAATGTAATTTCAACGTTAGATAAAGCAACGGGCGGCGTTGTTGAAATTGCAGGAACGGATATTACAAAAATGAAACAAGGTGAGCTTTCTGATTTCCGTTCACAAAAGTTAGGATTCATCTTCCAAGATTTTAATTTGTTAGAAAACTTATCTATTTATGAAAACATTGCACTTCCACTTTCCTTGCAAGGTGTTCCATCACGTAACATTGGACCAAAAGTCGAGAAAGTAGCGGATATGTTAGGAATTACAGAAATACTTCAAAAGTACCCATCTGAAGTATCTGGTGGGCAAAAGCAACGTTCGGCAGCAGCGCGTGCTTTAGTGCATGAGCCTGCAATTATTTTAGGGGACGAGCCAACAGGAGCGCTTGATTCTAAAAATGCAACGAGTTTACTTGATGCGATGACAAACTTAAATAAAGATCAAGGCGTATCTATTATGATGGTTACACATGATCCGTACAGTGCAAGTTACTGTCAGCGTATTTTATTCATTCAAGATGGTGAGCTATATAAAGAAATTCACCGCGGCGGTACACGTGAAGAGTTTTATAAAGAAATTTTAGATGTGCTTGCGGACTTAGGCACACAAAAAGCGTAAGAAAGGAGGTTCTAGAGCATGTTATTCAAACTTTCCATGTCAGGACTAAAGAGTAAGCTAAAAGATTATATCGTCTTACTTGTTGGTCTTGTCATGTCCATTTCAATTTTTTATATGTTCCAAACATTAGCGTTAAACGAGGCCTTCCTTAAGGAAAATTCTACTATTGGTCAAATTGGATTTGTATTCCAAGCAGGTTCATTTTTACTAGCTATTATAACGTTCTTCTATATTTTGTATGCGAACTCTTTCTTACTATCTCTTCGTCAAAAAGAGTTTGGTATGTATATGATGTTAGGAGCAAAAAAGCATAAAGTTACATTACTTATGTTTATTGAGACAATTGTATTAGGCGCCGCGTCTCTTGCAATTGGAATTGCAGTTGGTGTAGGACTTGCAGAAGGTATCGGTCAATTATTAATGAAACAATTAGAATTTGCTGGTGAAGGCTATAAAGCATTTTACCTGCCATCTATGACTGTTACGTGCATCTTCTTCTTTGCACTATTTGTATTATCGGCAATTATGAACAGTATTAAATTATCACGTATTTCTGTCCTGCAACTTGTACATGCAGACGCACAAACAGAACGTGTTGCAGTAAAAGGAAAAATGACAGGTGTAGTTGCATTCCTTGCGGTTATTTTATTAGGAATGGGCTATGCATCAATGATTTACATGGAAAAACTAAGAGAAATGGGAATCATTATTGCATTAATTACAACGACAGCTGGTACTTACATGCTGTTTGGATCACTTCTCCCGGTCTTTATTAAAAAGTTAAAGAGTAATAAAAAGCGTAGTGAAAAAGGACTTAACGCTTTTACATTTGCACAATTAAACTTCCGTATTAATAGCTTAACGAAAGTACTTGCGACAGTAGCGATGTTAGTTGCTCTTGGAGCAGGTGCAATTTCAGGTGGTATGGCGTTTAAAAATAACGCTATCAAACTGTCTGAGGGTTTAGTAATCTATGACTCAGTTGTTCATAATCCTACAGCTGAAGAAAAGAAAATTTTAGACGGTATTACATTTAAAGAAAAAAATGAATATCGCTACAAAGTTGATGATAAATACGTTTATTATGTAAAAGAAGATTTAGAAAAAAATCGTCCTTTCGTAAAAGATATGACAAATATGAAGTCGATGAAGGATTTAGTGAATACAAAGAAGGTTTCACAGGAACTACCAGTAGGTGCAGTTTCTAGAGAAATGAATGAAAAAGATACGAACGCTAAAGAACTTCCAGAAGAATGGGTTGATGCTTTTAGCACAATTCATCCGTATTATATATACGAAGATCATGCAATTAAAATTGTAGATCAAAAAATGTACGATGGGATAAATGGTAAAGAAGGTATAGCATTTATCGGAAAAGCAGATGATTTCTTAGCATATACAAAAGAATGGAAAAAACTTGACGAGTTGCAGCTAGATAAATATAAAAATGTAAAAGCTGAAAGATTAAATAGTAAATATCAAACTTACGACATGTTATACGGCGTTGCGAGTGGAACAGTGTTTATGGGATTCTTCCTTGGAATTGCGTTCTTAGCAATGATGGCAAGCTGTCTTATGTTTAAAATTCTTTCTGGTGCATCAAAAGATATTACGCGTTATCAAATGCTCCGTAAAATCGGTGTGCGCCGTGAGTTATTAACGAAATCAATTTATAAAGAGTTATTCTTAGTATTCTTATTCCCAGCAATTGTGGGTATCGCTCACGTATTAGTTGGTATGAATATTTTCGGATTTATTTTAATCGATCCGTACTTCCGTATTTGGGTACCAATCGTAATTTTCGTAGTTATTTATGCGATTTATTACTTCATTACAGTTCAATTGTATAAAGGAATTGTTCTTCCGAAAGAAGATTAATAATAAAAACCGAGCAAAAACGCTCGGTTTTTATTATTTTCAGAAAAAACACTTTAATGTTACTGAAATATATAATATAATGCAAGTAAGTAACGTAATATAAAAGTAGAAGTAGCTGTATAAGGAAAGGAGGAATCCAATCTGTAGAAAGAAGCTGAACTTTTATCCCCACATTTTTTACCGCAACGTATTTATACAATCGTAAGTTTCCACATTGAAAGTTTTCAGAACCACCTGAGTATATTGTGAAAATAATGGATAACACATGGAAATCTCATAGCATGATAAGGTAAAATGGACAACATAATGAGAAAATTACCGTTCATAAGATGAGGAGAATACATGTATGGAAGTTGTAGAGGCATTAAAAGATATAAGCCAAATTGAGGCTATGAAAAAATATTTAAAAGAGCACTCCCAGCGAGATTATCTTTTATTTGTTATTGGAATTAACACAGGATTAAAAATTACAGAACTACTTAGCATGAAATTTGAAGATGTATTAAATGAAGATGGGACTGTTAAAGAGTTTTATACTCTTCCTGTGAAAGATGAAAAATTTAAACAAGATATTTATTTAAATACAAAAGTAAAAGAAGCGCTTTTAGATTACGTACAATCTATTGGCGTTAAAAGAGAAAATTACGTATTTCAATCTAATAAAACGCCAAATTCAATTACGCGCCAACAAGCGTATCGTGTAATTCATAATGCTGCAGAAGCAGTTGGAGTTGTTGGTAAGATCGGAACGAATTCAATGCGAAAAACGTTCGGATTTCATGCGTACAAAAGAGGGATAGCGATTGCGCTGTTGCAAAAACATTTTCATCACGCGACTCCATCAGAGACGCTAAAGTATTTAGGTATTTCAAAGGATGAGACCTTTAAAACGGAGATTGATGTCGATTTATAAAAGCCGTAACTAAAAAAATTAGGAGGCGGAAAATATGAATATTAGAGAGAGTGAACTGCCGGGTATTGGATGTAAGTTTGAAGTGATTACAAAAGGTAATGAAAAGATGGTTATCGTTATTCATGATGATGGCCGAAGAGAAATGTACCATTTTGATGCTGATCATGAGGAGAGTATTTCAAGCGTCTCGCTTCGTGATTCCGAAGCGAGACAAATTGCAGCTATATTGGGCGGAATGGTATATAGACCACAAGCTTTAGATACGATTGAAATGGCCTTTGAAGGATTATCAATTGAGTGGTTTAAGGTGGAAAATAATGCACCAGTCGTACAAAAAACAATTGGTAGTTTACATGTCCGAAACACATATAACGTAACGATTATTGCCATTTTGAAAAAAAATATGAAGAAGTTCTTTAATCCAGGCCCAGATTCTATCATTGAAGCTGGCGATATGCTCGTACTATCAGGCGAAAGACATGAAGTAAAAAGAATTATTAATGAGTTGCTTTCAGTAGGAGGGGATTCATAATCGATGGATACTTTAATCTTTGAAGTTGGGACTGCGTTAGTATTAGTCGCTTTTGCAGCTATTCTCGCTGCAAAGTTAAAGTTCTCGATTATTCCGTTTCTCATTATACTCGGTATGCTAGTGGGGCCACATGCGCCAGATTTAGGGCTTATCGATTTAAGATTTATTGAAAGCGGAGAAGTTATTTCCTTCCTCGGCCGTGTTGGCGTTATATTCCTCTTATTCTATTTAGGCTTAGAATTCTCAATTAAAAAATTAATTAAATCAGGAAAATCAATTGCCTTTGGGGGAACTGTTCATATATCGCTTAATTTTATATTAGGTTTAATTTACGGATATATAATGGGTTTCCCCTTATTAGAAACATTAATTATTGCTGGGATTATAACAATTTCATCGAGTGCAATTGTTGCGAAAGTAATTGTTGATTTAAGAAGATCTGGTAATAAAGAGACGGAGCTAATTTTAGGAATCATTATGTTTGATGATATCTTTTTAGCCGTATATTTATCAGTCGTTTCAGGATTAGTACTCGGAGGGGCAACGTCACTTGTAGGGGCTCTTACATCTATTTTAATCGCAGTAGGGTATATGCTACTATTCTTTGTAGTTGCTAGAAAAGCTACACGATTTTTAAATAAAATGTTAGATATTTCGTCCAATGAAATTTTTATTATCGTAATATTCGCTATTTTGTTCTTTGTAGCAGGATTTTCAGAAACGATTCATGTCGCGGAGGCGATTGGAGCATTATTATTGGGGCTCGTCTTTTCTGAAACAGAGCATAGTGATCGAATTGAACAGCTCGTTGTTCCGTTTCGTGATTTCTTTGGAGCTATATTCTTTTTCAGCTTCGGTTTAAGTATAGACCCATTTTCACTTGGAGGAGCAGTGTGGTTGGCATTAGGAGCAGTTTTCATTACTCTGATCGGTAATTTTACTGCTGGAATGGTTGCGGGGCGTAAAGCTGGGTTATCGCATAAGGCTTCTACGAATATCGGTTTAACACTTGTATCACGCGGAGAATTTTCCATTATCGTCGCGAATATTGGAATCGCGGGCGGCTTAATGGCAGCGATTAAACCGTTCTCCGCTTTATATGTTTTAATATTGGCATCGTTAGGACCATTATTAACGAAAGAGTCTGGGAGAATATACTCGCTACTAGATAAGGTGTTTAAATGGAGTGCTAAAGAACGTGCGAAGCGAGAAAAGGAAGTTGGATAGTATAAAGAGGCTGCATGAAGTTCATGCAGCCTCTTTATACATTGTTACTGTTGTCATTTTTTGTCGGTAAGTCGATATATTTTAATAATCGCTGATATAATCCAAGAAGCAATCAGTATAATTTCATTGATCGCAAAACCATTATCTGAATTTCATCAACTATTAATCAGTTGCCTTCCTATTTAAAAACGACTACAATTTTACTGTTATATATATGAACGAAAAAAATAGAATAGGAGGGGAAACTATGCCAAGGAAAGTATGGCTATTAGTAGCTGGGATGATTATTAATGTCACGGGTGCTTCTTTTTTATGGCCTTTTAATACAATTTATTTGCATGATCACCTAGGAAAATCTTTATCTGTGGCCGGAATGGTATTAATGATCAATTCGCTTACTGGTGTAATCGGAAACTTGCTCGGCGGTGTTTTATTTGATAAATGGGGCGGTTATAAATCAACTTTAGTAGGGATTGTGATTACACTTGTATCGATTTTAGGTCTTGTGTTCTTCCACGGTTGGCCGTTATATGTTGTGTGGCTAGCGTTAATCGGCTTCGGTTCTGGAATGGTCTTCCCATCGATGTATGCGATGGTTGGTACGGTTTGGCCAGAAGGCGGAAGACGGGCATTTAATGCGATGTACGTTGGACAAAATGTTGGTATTGCGATCGGAACAGCATGTGGTGGATTAGTTGCATCGTATCGTTTTGATTATATTTTCTTAGCGAACTTTATTTTATACTTTGTTTTCTTCTTAATTGCTTTTATTGGATTCCGCGGTATGGAAGACAAGAAAGAGCCAGGAGTGCAAAAAGAAGTCGAAACGAAAAAAGGGTGGTCACTTACACCTGGATTTAAAGCACTTCTTATCGTGTGTGTAGCATATGCTTTATGCTGGGTTACATACGTACAGTGGCAAGGAGCGATTGCAACACATATGCAAGAATTGAATATTAGCCTTCGTCACTATAGTTTATTATGGACGATAAACGGAGCGATGATTGTTTGTGCGCAGCCACTTGTTAGTATGCTAATTCGTTGGATGAAGCGTTCTTTAAAACAGCAAATTATGATTGGGATTTTCATTTTTGCGGCGTCATTCATTGTGTTAAGCCAAGCGCAGCAATTTACGATGTTCCTCGTTGCGATGGTAACATTAACAATAGGTGAGTTATTTGTATGGCCTGCGGTTCCAACGATTGCAAATATACTTGCACCAAAAGATAAATTAGGGTTTTATCAAGGGGTTGTAAATAGTGCGGCGACTGTAGGGAAAATGTTCGGGCCGGTCGTTGGCGGAGCAATTGTGGATTTATACAATATGGAAGTATTGTTTATAGCAATCATGGTAATGCTTGTAGTAGCGCTTATAGCAACGAGCATTTATGATAAACGAGTAAAAGTAGAAGAAACAGTTGAAGAAAAAATTGCAGTTTAGTTTGACGGAACATGTAACATGTTTTAGAATATATTTAAATAAAACAACCTTTAGAACAAGGGAGATAGCTCGGCTGTCTTAAGATGAATTCGTTAGTTATTAAGAGTAACGATTAACCGAGAAGTCCTCGCTTTAAGTAAGCTCTTAAGAGATGCTAAGTGAAGGATAGTTCACTTAACTTATATGTGTAATAACAGTGAGAAGGAGTAGTAGTAATAGAAGCTGGTTTAGAGAGTTGACGGTCGGTGCAAGTCAATCCACGTTTCGTTATGAACTCGCCTTTGAGTTGCAGTTGTGAAACTAATAGTAGCAATTGCCGTTAATCCACGTTACGGATCTAAGCGAATGTATATTTGTACATTAATTTAGGGTGGTACCGCGGGAATCTATAACCTCTCGTCCCTTTCTAGGGATGAGAGGTTTTTTGTATTTTGGGCGGTGAAAATAAATAGAATTTCAAGGAGGGTATCTCATGAGCTTTAATCATCAAGAAATTGAGAAGAAGTGGCAAGGGTACTGGGAAGAGAATAAAACATTCCGTACGCCAGATGAGACAGAAAAACCAAAATTTTATGCACTAGATATGTTCCCATATCCATCAGGTGCAGGCTTACACGTAGGACATCCAGAAGGTTATACAGCGACAGATATTTTATCTCGTATGAAGCGTATGCAAGGATATAACGTTCTTCATCCAATGGGATGGGATGCATTTGGTCTTCCAGCAGAGCAATATGCACTTGATACTGGAAACAGCCCAGCTGAATTTACAGAGCATAATATTAATACGTTCCGTAACCAAATTAAATCATTAGGTTTCTCTTACGATTGGGACCGTGAAGTAAATACAACAGATCCAAACTACTATAAGTGGACGCAATGGATCTTCCTAAAACTATTTGAAAAAGGCTTAGCTTACGTTGATGAAGTACCTGTAAACTGGTGCCCAGCACTTGGTACAGTACTTGCAAACGAAGAAATCATTGACGGTAAGAGTGAGCGTGGTGGACATCCAGTTGAGCGTCGTCCGATGAGACAGTGGATGTTAAAAATTACAGCTTACGGAGATCGTCTATTAGAAGATCTAGATGAGCTTGATTGGCCTGAAAGCTTAAAAGATATGCAACGTAACTGGATCGGTCGTTCTGAAGGTGCAGAAGTACACTTCAACATCGATGGTACAGACGAGAAATTCACAGTTTTCACAACGCGCCCTGATACATTATTTGGTGCAACATACTGTGTACTAGCTCCAGAACATGCACTTGTTGCAGAAATTACAACAGCAGAACAAAAAGAAGCGGTAGAAGCTTACATTAACGCTGTAAAAATGAAGAGTGACCTAGAGCGTACAGAACTTGCGAAAGAGAAAACTGGTGTATTCACTGGTGCTTACGCAGTTAACCCAGTAAACGGTGAGAAATTACCAATCTGGATCGCTGACTATGTTCTTGCAACTTACGGAACAGGTGCTGTAATGGCAGTTCCAGCTCACGATGAGCGTGACTATGAATTCGCATCAGTATTTAATCTTCCAATGAAGGAAGTTGTAAAAGGCGGAGATATTACGAAAGAAGTGTACACAGGTGATGGTGCACACGTAAACTCAGCATTCCTTGATGGATTAAATAAAGAAGAAGCAATCGCAAAAATGATTGAATGGCTTGAAGCAACGAGCGCAGGAAATCAAAAAGTAACGTACCGTCTACGTGACTGGTTATTCAGCCGTCAACGTTACTGGGGTGAACCAATTCCAGTAATTCACTGGGAAGATGGTACAATGACAGCTGTGAAAGAAGAGGAATTACCATTAGTTCTTCCGAAAACAGAAAACATCCGTCCTTCAGGTACAGGTGAATCACCACTTGCTAACATTGACGAGTGGGTAAATGTTGTTGATCCTGAGACTGGTAAAAAAGGTCGTCGTGAAACGAACACAATGCCACAATGGGCTGGTAGCTGCTGGTACTACCTACGTTACATCGATCCAAACAATAGCGAAGCACTTGTAGATCCTGAAAAAGTAAAACAATGGCTTCCAGTTGATATTTATATCGGTGGTGCAGAACATGCCGTACTTCACTTACTATATGCTCGTTTCTGGCATAAAGTATTATACGATATCGGTGTAGTTCCAACGAAAGAGCCATTCCAACAATTATTCAACCAAGGTATGATTCTAGGTGAAAACAACGAGAAAATGAGTAAATCAAAAGGTAACGTTGTAAATCCTGATGATATCGTAGCAAGCCACGGTGCAGATACACTTCGTCTATACGAAATGTTCATGGGACCATTAGATGCTTCAATTGCTTGGTCTGAAAATGGTCTTGACGGAGCTCGTCGTTTCCTAGACCGCGTATGGCGTCTATTCGTTCAAGATAACGGTGAATTAAGTGAGAAAATTACTGACGCACCAAATAAAGAGCTTGAAAAAGCTTACCATCAAACAGTGAAGAAAGTAACAGAAGACTATGCAGAGCTTCGCTTCAACACAGCGATTTCTCAAATGATGGTATTCATCAACGATGCATACAAAGCTGAAACACTTCCAAGAGAATATGTAGAAGGTTTCGTAAAAATGATTGCACCAGTTGCACCTCATATCGGGGAAGAGCTATGGAGCAAACTTGGATACAATGAAACAATCACATATGCAAGCTGGCCAACATTTGATGAGTCTAAACTTGTAGAAGATGAAGTTGAAATTGTTGTTCAAGTTATGGGTAAAGTTCGCGCAAAACTAACAATGAGTAAAGACGCATCAAAAGAAGAAATGGAACAACTTGCACTTGAAGCAATTCAAGACCAAATTGAAGGGAAAACAGTTCGTAAAGTAATTGTTGTTCCTGGAAAACTTGTTAATGTTGTTGCAAATTAATTTATTCTAAATAAAAGCTCAGAGTATGTATACTCTGAGCTTTTTTGTGTAGAAAATAATCTCTGGATCACCCTAGTCTAAGTTTTCAATTATTCCAATACGTACAAATAAAAGAGCGGAATTCCAATACAGACAAACACCTATTTTTCTATAGGAAATATGATAAAAAAGGTAGGCTAAATTGAGTAGAAGAGGTGAAAGGAATGAAAGGGATGGACAATAATGCACCACATGGCTTTTTCGGAGGTGGATCGGATAGTTATGAACAAATGATGTTAATGGGAGGCGGACAACAAGGATATGGCGGAATTCCGAGCTGGATGGGTGGAACACCTGGAGGATTTTCCACATCAGTAGCTGGAGCACAAACTGGAATTCCAACATTAACAGGAGGATTTCCACCATCAGTAGCTGGAGTGCAAACAGGAATCCCAACATTTGTAGGCGGAGCAGCGGGAGGAGTACCAGTAGGCGTACCAACTACATTCCCATCTTTCGTTGGAGGAGTACAAACAGGATTTCCGGTACCGGGAGTAGGTGTTGTGGCAGGCGGAGTAGGTGGTTATCCACAAGGTTTTTACGGTCACCATGGCCACCACGACGGTCATCATGGCCATCATCATCAAGGTCACCATGGCCATCATGGACATCATCACCACCAAGGTCAACATGGCCATCATGGACACCATCACCACCAAGGACACCATGGCCATCATGGACACCATCACCACCAAGGTCACCACGGTCATCATGGACATCATCAACAACAAGTACATCACCACGGCCACCATCATATACATCCGCAGGCTGTTCTTTATCAAATTCATCAAGATCAACATGGTCACCATGGCCACCAAGGTCAACATGGTCATCATGGCCACCATCACCACCAAGGTCACCACGGTCATCATGGCCATCATCAACAACAAGTACATCACCACGGCCACCACGGTCACCAAGGTCAACATGGTCATCAAGGTTACCAAGGCCAACAACACCAACAACACCAACAACACCAACAGTATCAACAGCAACAATCTTCTCCTTGGACAGGTGGAATGGGAACAGGAGGAGCAGGGGCAGCAGCGGGAGCAGCTAGTATTAGTGGAGCAGCAGGACACGCGGGGCACGTGGGACATTAATGAGTTGCAGAAAAAAAGACATAATAAAAAACTGCTAGGAAATCCTAGCAGTTTTTTTCAGCTTCTTGACGCTGACGTTCAATTTCAGCACGAAGTTGTGGTTCCGGTGCTTGCCAGCCTTCTGGCTTTAGAATCTTACCGTCGCCTTCACGGAATCGAGGCTTCCCATCAGGGAATAGTTTTGCCATATTGGCATTATTTACAATTTCGAATCCTTTATCTGGACGTACGCCCATTTCGGCAAATGTTCCGAATGCAAAGTAAATAAGGTCAATTAGTGCATCATATTGATCTTCAACAGTCGTTGCTTCTAGAAATTCTTCTAGCTCTTCTTGCATAAAACTCGCACGGATTTTTGCACGTTCTTCTGTTAATTTTGTTGGAGTATTTGTCACAGGATGTCCGAATACTTCATGCATTTTCGCAACAAGTTCGTATCCTTTATCTAAACCTTTTTCGTTTGTCATGTTGTTTCATCCTTTCTTACGTTATGCCGAAGTTTATTGTAACATAAGGTGATTATGAAATGAAAAGAACATCTTATCGAAATAAGATGTTCGCTCGTTATTCTTCTTTTTTTATTAAAAGCGATGAAATAAGATCGATGCCAAAAATACCGACGAGTAACATTGGTATAACGACAAGTAAGTAACGTGTGAAGGAAACATTTTTTAAGTATGTATGAGCAAATAAAAAGACACCGAGAAATAAAATACCATTTAAAATAGGCTTTACTAATTTTTTAGACATAAGCTCCCCCATAAATATCTTCTCTCTCTCTAAAATAAAAACTCCTCTCTCCGTTGTATCATGCTGGAGAGAGGAGTTCAATCATTTCTCATTCAATTACACCAGAATTTGTAATATTTACGGTGTATTTTATATGAACCGGAACATCTTTATACATTTGTCTCCATTCTTCTAATTTGAATGGGCGATAATGTTGCTTATACTTTGCACCTAGCCCGAGAGGATCGACGCCTAAAGATTTAAACTGCTTAATTAATTTGGAAGCCTGTATGTCCAATTGTTTTTGGACGTTTTTTTCAATGTTTTTTGTGTTCTTGTTATTTTCCAAGTTAATTGCTTTCGATAGTTCTTGAATACGTGCATCAAGATGAACATGAATGAAAAAAGAAGGCTTTCCGTTTTTAATTTTTATATCGTAAGTTGGAACAGAACGAATATTATTAATCATGACGTACGCAGAATCTGTTTTAAATTCATGTGAATCTAATTTATGTTTCTCTAATAGTCCTTTAAATATGAACATATCTTTTTCCGCAATTTTACCGATATATTTATCTTTTTTAAAAAGGCCAATTCCGGTAATTTTTATTTTATCACCATGCTTCTTTAGAATGGGAATATAGTAGTCTTTTCCTTCTTGGTAATAGCGAAATGCTCCTATATGTAGATTATCCGCTGGTAAAGGTCCGGTCTCCATGTTATGTTCTAGCAATTTTTTTATATAAATGGCAACGTTGTATGAAGTCGAATATTTGCCTTTTAAAAGTTCAGTACCATTCCCATCTAATAAAGCAGCATATAGAGCGTTCCCTATATTCACATCTCGAAGTAATGTATCGAATGAAGTAGACATTCCTTTTTTTGCAAGCCTTATTGTATATAGAGCGACACGCATTTGTCCGCTAGCAAATGGTTGAGAAGACTCTAAAGATGTGTCTGCTTTTACTTGTTTTACCGCATTTGCACTGCCTTCAAAAACTTGAACTTTATTTCCTTTTTTCTGAATGGGACAAACGAATGTCACTTTTACTTTATTATCTTTTGCGACATCAAAAACTGTTCCTTGAATAAGTTGTACATCATCGATAATATTTTTTTGTAAACATCCAATTAGACTGAAGAATGTTATACAAGAAATAAGTATTAATTTGCTTGTGCTTTTGATTTTTTCCATTTTCTTTTCACCCACACAATAATAAATAGGATTGGGATGTATACATAAATGAGCCAAAAACTAACTTTTGATACATTACTAATAAAGTTATTAATATCGTGTCTGTTTGTTAAAAGTTGCGAAACAATGAGAGTGATAAAGATAAAAGCAATTAAAACACCCCTTTGTTTTACACGGAATATTTCATGAGTTCCTCTCATTGACGCCCATAAAGGGAGGATAAAACTTGAAATAATAACGAGTGCATAGCCTGAAATTGCAATATATTCGAGTCTTTCTATAAATGGTAATTGAATGACTTGGGTCATAGAAAGTTGTGCCCATATTGTTTTTAACAATTGCTTCTCACTAAAAAATGCAAAGGCTAAAAGGGTACTAAATAGATATAGAAGATTTGAAAATAGTGCTCCAAGCTGAGCGTATTTATGAGATTGCATAGGCTTTTTCACAAATGGATACACCATGAGGTAAATCTCAAAACCGGTCATACTGTAGATTGACAGTTGAGCGGATTTTAAAATGTCTGAAAAAGAATGTGTGAATATAGGTAGTAAATTATCCCAATGTGAATATTTCAAAACGAATAAGCTTAGAAATAAATATCCTAATGTACCACCAACAGAGATGACGCAAATACCGGTAATGACACGAAATCCAGAAGAGATAATGTAATAGCTAACTAAGCATAAAAAGAGTGTTAACATAAAGGTGGAAGCGGTAGGAAACATCCATACTTGAATAATTTCAACATATGTTCGGATGACTGAAATACTAACGATTAAAAAATAAGCCATAAAGATGATGCTAATGCCATTTCCTAGCCATTTTCCAAATGTTTGCCGATGTAAATCAACTAAATTCCCATTTGTTTCTTTTAATAAGACATACATCATCCATATAATAATATGGATGAAAATTCCTGTGATTATAACGCCCATCCATCCATCGTATCCAGCGGCCTTTGCGATGATTCGAGCGAAGCCGAGAACGCCAGCACCGAACTGTGCACCGTGAATTAAGAAGAAAACGAAGATAGGAGATATTTGATATTTTTCTTGAACTTTACTCATCGAATGCACCTCATTTCTTAATCATCAAAGTCCGATCTATGTTTTGTTGAAATTCCTTTCGCTGCTTTTTTTACATGTTGTGGTCTTGCTTGTACATCTCTTGTATCAATCATTGTTAAAGGGAAACGAATCCAAGAATCTTTAACAGATTGTTGTCTTGTTGGGTAGAACAAAGCGTATGGCTTGCGTAAAGAAGTAAGTCTAAATAGATGCGTAAATAAGAAGATAAATCCAAGAGAAATCCCGAAAAGTCCTCCTATTTCTGCAAATATGAGAAATGGGAAGCGTAGTAATCGAACCGCATTACCCATTTTGTAAATAGGTGTAATAAAGGAAGCGAGTGCTGATAAGGCAACGATAATTAATAAAATATTACTCGTTAAACCAGCTTGTACAGATGCTTGCCCGATTACGATACCGCCTACAATACCGAGCGTTTGACCAACTTTCATCGGTAACCTCGCGCCAGCTTCCCTCAGTAAGTCGATTGCAAGTTCTAAAAAGAGTGCTTCAATTAAAGGCGGGAATGGTACTTGTGCTCTTGATAAAATTAAAGTTTCAAGTAAATCACTTGGAATGAGTTCATAATGATAATTTAAAACTGCAACGTATAACGGTGTAGCGCAAATTGAAAATAGAACGGCAATTAATCTTAAAATCCTTGAAAATGTAGCGTACATCCAGGAGACATTGTAGTCTTCTGGTGAAATGAAAAAATCAAAATAGGATACAGGTGTTAGTAAAACACTTGGAGAACCGTCCACAAAAATAGCGATTTTACCATCGATTAGTGCTTTTGTAACTCTATCAGTGCGTTCTGTATTGATATAGAGAGGGAAAATCGATTTTTCACCCATTAATTCTTGTAAATAAGCACTATCATTAATTTGATCATATTCAAGAGCGCGTAATGATTCCTCGAGAAAATCTACATTATCTTTTTCAGCGAGGTTGTCTAAATACATCATGACAACTTTTGTTTTGGAAAACTCGCCAATAATCATTTCTTTTGTTTGTAAATCTAAAACAGGAAGACGTTTTCGAACTAAATTAATGTTTGTATCAATATCCTCTACGAAACCTTCTTGTGGTCCGATAACAGTTGATTCGTTTAAAGGAGGGGTTGGTGCACGATAATTATCAATTGCAATGTTTGCCAGCATACATTTTTGATCTTGCTGATTCAATTGAATAATCGCATGCCCCTTTAAAACCATATCCTCAATTTTTTGTAAGTCGTTCGTAATTGTAATGCCGCTCATTGGAATATGTTCTTTCAGCTCTTCTAGTGAAGCATTAGGTCGTTCCAAAAGAGTAGGCATTAAATATTTTTGTAATTTCTCTCCATCAAGCGAAGGACGATAGTAAGAAATCCAATAAGGCATCGTTTCATCGTCGGATGTATGGTAATTCACAAAATCACTAGACTTTTTCAGCTTCTCTATTAAATTTTGTAAAGAATGGATACGGTCTTTTTCTGGTTTTGTAAAGTCATAAATACTATTACCTCCAGCGCTTTGTTGCTTACTTTGAGAAGGTTCATCTTGCTTAGCGTTTTGTTGTTTATCTTGAGAAGAATCACCTTGTTTAGCACTTTGTTGTTTATCTTGAGACGAATCCTCTTGTTTAGCACTTTGTTGCCTATCTTGAGAGGAATCATCCTGTTTAGCGCTTTGTTGCTTATCCTGAGAAGGGTCATCTTGTTTAGCACTTTGCTGCTTATCCTGAGACGAATCCTCTTGTTTAGCGCTTTGTTGCTTATCCTGAAACGAATTATCTTGTTTAGCACTTTGTTGCTTATCTTGAGAGGAATCATCCTGTTTAGCACTTTGTTGCTTATCTTGAGAGGAATCATTCTGTTTAGCGTTTTGTTGCTTATCCTGAGAAGAGTCATCTTGTTTAGCACTTTGCTGCTTATCCTGAGAGGAATCCTCTTGTTTAGCGCTCTGTTGTTTATCCTGAGAAGAATCTTTTTGCTCGTTATTTTTACCTTTATTATGTTTCATACTTCTAGTCTGTTCTTTGTTATCATCCTCTTGATTGTTAGAATGCTGCTCCTGGTTATCTGTTTCGTTTGATTTTGATGTATTTGATTTTTTTTTCTTACGTAACCAATTCCAAATCATGTGTATACCCTCTTTAATCTTGTAATATAGTGCTATTTTGTGGCTAATTTTGTATATTATTCATTTATTTATGAAAAGAAGAAGGAGATTAGTTTGCATGGAAAAAAATCTTTAGTAAGCAGTTCATACTATAACGGGAAGAGGGAGAATCTGTGCAAATTGTAAAAAAGGAGAAGTTTGTTTTAAAAGGGTTTACGTTTGAAAATGGCAGGGAAATTCCTGTTCAAATGGGATACGAGACATATGGCACTTTAAATAGAGAAAGGTCAAATGTGATTTTGGTTTGTCATTATTTTAGTGCAACAAGTCATGCGGCAGGAAAATATACAGTGCATGATGAGGAGTCTGGTTGGTGGGATGGGCTCATTGGACCTGGAAAAGCAATTGATACAAACAAGTATTTTGTTATATGTACAGATAATCTTTGTAATGTGCAGGTGAGAAATCCATATGTGATTACAACAGGACCGAAATCAATTAATCCAGAAACTGGAGAAGAATATGCTATGGGGTTTCCGGTTTTTACATTTCTTGATGTAGCTCGTATGCAATATGAATTAATAAAAGATATGGGAATTTCAAGGTTACACGCTGTAATCGGACCGTCAGCGGGGGGAATGATTGCACAACAATGGGCGGTTCACTATCCACATATGGTAGAGCGGATGATTGGCGTTATTACGAACCCACAAAATCCAATTATTACGTCAGTAAATGTAGCGCAAAATGCGATTGAAGCAATTCAACTGGATCCAAGTTGGAAAGATGGAAAATATGGAGAAGAGCAGCCGATAAGGGGGCTTCATTTAGCAAATAGAATGATGTTTATGAACGCGTTTGATGAGTATTTTTATGAAATGGCATTTCCTCGTAACAGTATAGAGGTAGAACCTTATGAAAAGTTTTCTACACTAACATCATTTGAAAAAGAAATAAATAAAGCGACATATACAAGTATAGAGTTAGTAGATGCAAATTCATGGATGTATACTGCAAAGGCAGTTTTATTGCATGATATTGCACATGGGTTTTCTTCACTAGAAGAATCTCTTTCTAACATAGAAGCGAATGTACTTATGATTCCATGTAAACAAGATTTGCTTCAGCCGTCTCGTTACAACTATAAAATGGTAGATATTTTGCAAAAACAAGGGAAGTATGCGGAAGTGTATGAGATAGAAAGTATAAATGGGCATATGGCGGGAGCATTTGATATTCATTTATTTGAAAAGAAAGTTTATGAATTTTTAAATCGGAAAGTATCTAGTTTTGTTTAGAAGACAAATGATGGGGAAAAGGTGCAATGTTTGTAGTAGGCACCTTTTTTTACATGATTTGTAGACGGAAAATATACGTGGCAATTGCTATACCGAAGAATGCAATACTAAGCAATAGAAATAAGAATGACATTTCTTGGGGTGATTTTATTTTTTTAGTATTTTTCATACTAAGAGTAATAATTGCAGCGATTAAGAAAATGATGCCCATTATGAAAAGGGAAAGTGTCATTTTCATTGGCTCCTTTCATAAGACAAGTATATTGAGGATACAATGCAAGAGTTATGTTTGTAAAGAATAAGTTTTGCGAGAAAATTGAGAAATAGTTTTTCGATTCTTTGCGTTCTTTCTTTTGCGTGCTAAAATTGGTAGAGAATGTTTGTGAAAAAGAAACTAAAGGTTTTATTGTATATAAGGAGGAACTACATATGACAGAAGTTAAAACAATTACTACAGAAGAGGTACAAGAGCGTTTAGAAAATGGAGAAACGTTATTTTTAGTAGACGTAAGAGAAGATGAAGAAGTAGCGGCAGGAAAGATTCCAGAAGCTGTACATATTAAAATGGGCGATATCCCACATAAAGTAGATTTCTTTAATAAAGAGAATGAATATATCTTTATTTGTCGTTCAGGAATGCGCAGTGAAAATGTATGTCATTATTTAAATGAGCAAGGATTTAAAACAGTGAATATGGTTGGCGGTATGCTTCAATATGAAGGTGAAACGAAATAGTTAATAGTTAAAAACTTGAAACGAGTCTGTTTCAAGTTTTTTTCTTTTGCATACAGTATAAAAAGGAGGAGGGGTAAATGGGGATTAATTTGCGTAAAGTAAAAATTATTAATAATACAGGAGCTGTTAATGTCGGCGACTGTTATGATATCTCGCCTTTAGCTGTAGCAAAAGTATATGCAGGTGCTGGAGGGTCGAGTGCGGCTATTTTTTTAAATGGGAAAAGACAGCCAGAAGCAGTCATTAGAACATCAGTGTTTCTTCCGCCGTTAGCAACAAGTACACGTACATTAGGTTCATAGAGGAAAGGTAGAGTGTAATTATGCCTGCTCATATAAAAGAATTTGTTATTGTGAATAACACTGGAAATATATTTACTGGTGATAATTTGAGTGATACTTCATTTACTGCTTCGAAATCATATAGTGGTTCAATGGGGTGCACTTGGATTGATGTTGTTACAGTAATAGGGACGGAGACGAAGCTTTGTTTACAGCCGGGTGATTCGGTGACCACAACATATACAAGAGGCACTCCTGCTGGTACTGTAACAGGAACAAATATGGGGCAAAGTGTAAATACATCGGGTATAGCACAAGCTGTCCCTAATACAGATAATATGGATTCAATTGCAGGACTCCCTTAAGGAATTAAGGGAGTTTTTATTATTTAAAATAAAAATAGTCTTGGAAATTATTTTTGTAAATAGATTAAGAAGAGGCTTATTTATTATGAAAAAGACGGTTTGTAGGTGGTGAAAGTGTGAAGAATCGTGATAATAATCGGAAGCAAAATTCGTTAAGCTCTAATTTTAGAATTCCACCTGAACTTATTGGACCTACTTTCCCCCCTGTTCCAACTGGATTTACAGGTATAGGGATTACTGGTCCAACCGGTCCACAAGGCCCAACAGGACCTCAAGGACCAAGAGGATTACAAGGTCCGATGGGGGAGATGGGCCCGACAGGACCTCAAGGTGTGCAAGGGATACAAGGATCAGTTGGTCCAATAGGTGCAACTGGACCAGAAGGACAGCAGGGGCCACAAGGATTGAGAGGACCACAAGGAGAAACTGGAGCGACAGGATCTCAAGGTGTGCAAGGGTTACAAGGTCCGATTGGTCCAACGGGAGCGACTGGGGCACAAGGGATACAAGGGATACAGGGATTACAGGGGCCAATTGGAGCGACAGGACCTGAGGGACCTCAAGGAATTCAAGGCGTCCAAGGGTTACCGGGTGCAACTGGTCCACAAGGAATACAAGGAGCACAAGGAATACAAGGAACACAAGGACCGAGTGGAAATACAGGTGTAACCGGAGCGACTGGTCAGGGGATAACAGGCCCGACTGGAATAACAGGTCCAACTGGAATAACTGGACCATCTGGAGGACCTCCTGGTCCGACGGGGCCGACTGGTGCGACAGGTCCGGGTGGCGGACCGAGTGGAAGTACAGGTGCGACTGGAGCAACGGGGAATACTGGGGCTACAGGAAGTACAGGGGTAACAGGAGCAACGGGAAGTACAGGTCCGACTGGAAGTACGGGAGCACAGGGCTTGCAAGGAATCCAAGGGATTCAAGGACCAATTGGGCCAACAGGTCCAGAAGGTTCGCAGGGTATTCAAGGTATTCCTGGTCCGACGGGAGTAACTGGTGAACAAGGAATACAAGGAGTTCAAGGTATTCAAGGGGCAACGGGAGCAACAGGAGATCAAGGTCCACAAGGTATACAGGGGGTTATAGGGCCACAAGGGGTAACAGGGGCCACAGGAGATCAAGGTCCACAAGGTATACAAGGAGTACCAGGGCCATCAGGAGAAACAGGGCCACAGGGAGTTCAAGGGATACAAGGTCCGATGGGTGATATAGGACCAACAGGTCCAGAAGGCCCAGAGGGACTGCAGGGCCCGCAAGGAATACAAGGTGTGCCAGGGCCAGTTGGAGCGACGGGTCCAGAGGGTCCCCAGGGGATACAAGGCATTCAAGGACCGGTAGGAGCAACAGGCCCACAAGGCCCACAAGGAATTCAGGGAATACAAGGTGTGCAAGGGATAACGGGAGCAACAGGAGTACAAGGAGCAACTGGAATTCAAGGGATACAAGGGGAAATAGGAGCAACGGGTCCAGAGGGGCCACAAGGAGTGCAAGGTGCTCAAGGGGCGATTGGTCCAACCGGTCCGATGGGGCCACAAGGAGTGCAAGGAGTACAAGGAATTCAAGGAGCGACGGGTGCACAAGGAGTGCAAGGTCCACAAGGAATTCAAGGAATCCAAGGTCCGACGGGGGCAACAGGAGATATGGGAGCAACTGGGGCGACAGGGGAAGGCACTACAGGCCCAACAGGAGTAACTGGTCCAACAGGGGTAACAGGCCCGTCTGGAGGACCAGCAGGACCGACCGGCCCAACGGGGCCATCAGGTCCGGCGGGAGTAACTGGTCCATCTGGTGGACCACCTGGCCCGACAGGAGCAACCGGGGCGACAGGAGTAACAGGAGATACTGGGGCGACAGGCTCAACTGGAGTGACAGGAGCGACAGGAGAAACGGGAGCAACCGGAGTGACGGGCTTGCAAGGTCCGCAAGGAATCCAAGGTGTGCAGGGAGAGATAGGTCCAACAGGGCCACAAGGTGTTCAAGGTCCCCAAGGAATTCAAGGAGTAACGGGGGCCACAGGAGATCAAGGTCCGCAAGGTATTCAAGGCCCACAAGGCGACATAGGTCCAACCGGCCCACAAGGAATTCAAGGCCCACAAGGTTCTCAAGGAATCCAAGGAGCGACAGGGGGAACAGGAGCACAAGGCCCACAGGGAATCCAAGGTCCGCAAGGTGACATAGGTCCGACTGGGTCACAAGGTCCAACTGGAATCCAAGGGATACAAGGAGAGATAGGTCCAACCGGCCCAGAAGGCCCAGAGGGACTGCAGGGCCCGCAAGGAATACAAGGTGTTCAAGGGCCAGTTGGAGCAACGGGTCCAGAGGGTCCTCAGGGAATACAAGGCATTCAAGGAGTGCAAGGAGCAACCGGCCCACAAGGTCCACAAGGAATACAGGGAATACAAGGTGTGCAAGGGATAACGGGAGCAACTGGAGCACAAGGAGCAACTGGAATTCAAGGGATACAAGGGGAAATAGGAGCAACCGGTCCAGAGGGGCCCCAAGGAGTGCAAGGAATACAAGGGGCGATTGGTCCAACAGGTCCGATGGGCGCACAAGGAGTGCAGGGAATACAAGGGATTCAAGGAGCAACAGGTGCACAAGGAGTGCAAGGACCACAAGGAATACAAGGAGTGCAAGGTCCGACGGGAGCAACAGGAGATACGGGGGCAACCGGAGCGACGGGAGAAGGAACTACCGGTCCAACAGGAGTAACCGGTCCAACAGGGGTGACTGGCCCGTCAGGAGGACCAGCAGGACCGACCGGCCCAACGGGGCCATCAGGTCCGGCAGGAGTGACAGGTCCATCAGGTGGACCACCTGGCCCGACAGGAGCAACAGGTGCGACAGGAGTAACAGGAGATACCGGGGCGACAGGCTCAACTGGAGTGACAGGAGCGACAGGAGCAACGGGAGCAACCGGAGTGACGGGTTTACAGGGCCCGCAAGGAATCCAAGGTGTTCAAGGAGAGATAGGTCCAACCGGTCCACAGGGTATTCAAGGTCCCCAAGGAATCCAAGGAGTAACGGGGGCAACCGGAGCACAAGGTCCCCAAGGAATTCAAGGCCCACAAGGCGACATAGGTCCAACCGGCCCCCAAGGAATTCAAGGTCCACAAGGTCCTCAAGGAATCCAAGGAGCGACAGGGGCAACCGGGGCACAAGGCCCACAGGGAATCCAAGGTCCGCAAGGTGATATAGGCCCGACCGGCCCCCAAGGCCCGCAAGGAATTCAAGGCCCGCAAGGAATTCAAGGTCCGACGGGAGCAACAGGATCAACCGGAGCGACAGGCCCACAAGGGATTCAAGGCCCACAAGGAATCCAAGGCCCGCAAGGAATTCAAGGTCCAACGGGAGCTACAGGAGCAACCGGAGCGACAGGGCCACAAGGAATTCAAGGGCCACAAGGAATCCAAGGCTCGCAAGGAATTCAAGGTCCAACGGGAGCAACAGGAGCAACCGGAGCGACAGGTCCACAAGGAATTCAAGGCCCGCAAGGAATCCAAGGAGTAACGGGGGCAACAGGAGCAACCGGTTCACAAGGTCCAACTGGAGATACAGGTCCAACCGGAGCTGGGGCCACTGGAGCGACCGGGGCGACTGGAGTTAGTACAACTGCAACGTATGCATTTGCGAATAATACATCAGGAACCGCTATTTCCGTTTTATTAGGTGGTACGAATGTACCATTACCGAACAATCAAAATATTGGTCCAGGAATAACCGTTAGTGGTGGAAATACTGTATTTACAGTTGCGAATGCAGGAAATTATTATATAGCTTATACAATTAATTTAACGGCAGGATTAGTTGTAAGTTCTCGTATAACTGTAAATGGCAGTCCGCTTGCGGGAACGATAAACGCTCCGACAGTGGCTACTGGTTCATTTAGTGCAACAATAATCGCTAACTTGCCTGCTGGAGCTGCTGTTAGCTTACAGTTATTTGGAGTAGTTGCAGTAGCTACATTATCTACAGCAACGCCAGGGGCTACCCTAACTATTATTAGATTAAGTTAATAAGCAAAAAACCTTGAAACTTTTATGTTTCAAGGTTTTTTTATCTTTGTATTTGTAAGTAAACCTCGTTAACCAGGGGGAGTGGATTCCCTCTAATTATTTAAAGTTTCACTTTATTCCCTTGAGCAAAAACATCGTAGTTCGAAAATATATTATAATAGAATGAAAAGAAAGAAATTTGGCAGAAAGGGAGGGTGGCGATGCAGGAGATGGTTAAAGATTTTTTTGGACGCCCACTTCAAGATTTACGTATATCTGTCATTGATCGTTGCAATTTTAGATGTACATATTGTATGCCAGCGGAAATATTTGGGCCAGATTATGCTTTTTTGAAAGATGAGTTTTTACTAACTTTTGATGAAATTGAGCGTTTGGCAAAATTATTTGTTAACATCGGTGTACGAAAAATTAGAATTACTGGTGGTGAGCCACTACTTCGTAAAGATTTAACAAAACTTATTGCACGTCTTGTGAAAATTGATGGGTTAATAGATATAGGGTTAACGACAAATGCTGTACATTTAACGAAACAAGCGAAGGCATTAAAAGAAGCTGGATTACATAGAGTGAATGTTAGTTTAGATGCGATAGATGATGACATATTTAAGAATATTAATGGTCGAAATATTAATACAAAACCGGTAATTAAGGGAATTATAGCAGCTAAAGAGGCGGGGCTGGAAGTAAAGGTAAATATGGTTGTAAAAAAAGGGATGAACGATCATCAAGTACTTCCGATGGCTGCGTATTTTAAAGAGCAAGGAATCACGCTTCGGTTTATTGAGTTTATGGATGTTGGTAGTACAAATGGGTGGAATTTTGATCAAGTCGTTACAAAACGAGAATTGATTGAGATGATTCATAAGATGTATCCACTTGAGCCAGCCGAAGCGCATTACTTTGGTGAAGTTGCGAAGCGATATCGGTACGTTGGAACAAATGTTGAAGTTGGTTTTATTACATCTGTTTCTGAGTCATTTTGTGTCTCTTGTACGAGGGCGAGAATTTCGGCAGATGGAAAGTTTTATACGTGCTTATTTGCGACAGAGGGTTTGGATGTAAGAGAACTTCTTAGAGGAAATCTTTCGGATGAGGAGTTATTAAGTGTTATACAAGATGTATGGATGAATAGAAAAGATAGGTATTCGGATGAACGAACAGAAGAAAGTGCAAAAAATCGTCCGAAAATCGAAATGTCTTATATAGGAGGATAAGAAAGGGGGCTATCGCATGCAGGAGCGATATTCAAGACAAATATTATTTTCTGGTGTTGGAGAAGAAGGACAGAGAAAAATAAGAGAGAAGCATGTGCTTATTATTGGTGCTGGTGCTCTCGGTGCGGCAAATGCAGAAGCGATTGTTAGAGCGGGTGTTGGAAAAGTAACGATTGCTGATCGTGATTATGTAGAATGGAGTAATTTACAAAGACAACAACTATATACAGAAGAAGATGCAAAGCAGTATAAACCGAAGGCGGTAGCGGCAGCAGAGCATTTAAGAGCAATTAATTCTGAGGTGGAAATAACTCCTGTTGTGACGGATGTAACGGTGCAAGAAATGGAAGAATTAGTGAATGATGTAGATTTAATATTAGATGCGACAGATAATTTTGAAACGCGTCTTCTTATTAATGATATTTCACAAAAGTATAATATTCCGTGGATATATGGTGGGTGTGTCGGAAGCTACGGAGTAACGTATACAATTTTACCAGGGAAAACACCGTGTTTTCGCTGTTTAATGGAGCATCCAGCGAGCGGTGCAACATGTGACACAGCTGGTATTATACAACCGGCAGTACAATTAGTAGTTGCGCATCAAATTACGGAAGCGCTGAAAATATTAGTAGAAGACTTTGGTGCGCTTCGTGAAACGATGTTATCGTTTGATCTTTGGAATAATCAACAGATGGCATTTAAAGTGAATAGGCAGAAAAAAGATACTTGTTTATCGTGCGGAAGGTTACGTACATATCCGAGTTTAACATTTGAAGGACAAACGAAAACAGAAGTGTTATGTGGGCGGAATACAGTACAAATTCGCCCGGGTGTGCGGAAGAATTTTAATTTAGAAGAAATTAAAAAACGCTTACAAAGAAGCGTAGAGATAAAGGCGACACCTTATTTATTATCATTTCCGGTAGAAGAATATCGTTTTGTTTTATTTACAGATGGCAGGGCGTTCATTCATGGGACGAATGATATGAATGTAGCGAAAAGTTTATATGCAAGATATATAGGTTGAACCTAAAGGAAACCCTTTAGGCTCAACGGAGAGAGGATTATGAATTTCTCGTATAATCTCCACTTTTTCCACCTGTTTTTTCAAGTAAGTACGTTTCGCCGATAATCATACCTTTATCGACAGCTTTACACATATCATACACAGTAAGAGCGGTAGCGGAAGCAGCTGTTAAAGCTTCCATTTCAACACCGGTGCTACCTTCTGTTTTAACTTTTACTTCAATGAGTAAACGATATTGTTCTTCTGATTGTTTCCAATCGAAAGAAACGTCAACACCTTTTAATAATAAAGGGTGGCACATTGGGATAATATCAGAAGTACGTTTCGCGGCCATAATGCCTGCGATTTGCGCAACTGCTAATACGTCACCTTTCCCAATTTCATTGTGAGAGATTTTATCGTAAATTTCTTTCGTAACGACAATGCTAGAGCACGCAATTGCTGTTCGAACGGTTGCTTTTTTGTCGCTTATATCAACCATTTTTGCGCGTCCTTGGTCATTGAAATGTGTAAATGAAGACATGGAATTCCTCCTTGAAGTAATTTCTATTGAATATATAAAGTTTAATCGAGATAAAAAAATTTGCAAATATGAGGTGAGAAACGATGGTAGAAAAACGAATTCCAATTCAAGTTGCTGAGGCAGTAGAACGGGTAATGAAATATGCGAAGCATGGTGAAGTAGAAGAAATTTCTATTACGGAAAGTTACGGGAGAATTCTCGGGGAAGATGTTGTCTCAGATCATGACGTTCCTCATTTTGATCGTTCCCCTTACGATGGTTTCGCCATTCGAGCAGAAGATACGAAAGAAGCAACTCAAGAGAATCCAGTTGAATTTGAAGTAATAGGAGAAATCGGGGCGGGTTCCGTTTTTTTAGAGGAAGTAGGAGCTTTTGAAGCAATTCGCATTATGACAGGAGCAGCTATTCCAGAAGATTGCAATGCAGTCGTAATGCTAGAGCTGACAGAAGGGTTTGAGAAGAACGGGAAAACATATATGAAGTTAAAACGCCCTTTTAATAACGGTGACAATGTGTCGTTTAAAGGAGAAGATATAAAACAAAATCAAGTTCTCGTTAAGAAAGGTGTTGCAATTAATCCAGGTGTTGCGGCCTTACTAGCAACGTTTGGATATAGCACGGTGAAAGTTGTAAAACAGCCTGTTGTCGGTATTGTAACGACAGGAAGTGAATTACTAGAAGTACATGAGCCGTTAGAACCGGGGAAAATTAGAAATAGTAACTCGTATATGATCGCAGCTCAAATTATGAAAGCTGGCGGGAAAGTTCGTTATTATGGTCAACTCGCGGATGAGTTAGATGCATGTTTTACAGCTGTTCAATCAGCGATCGATGAGGTCGACATTTTAATTACAACAGGCGGTGTATCAGTAGGAGATTATGACTACTTACCAGCTATTTATGAAAGATTACAGGCAAATGTACTCTTTAATAAGATAGCCATGAGGCCCGGAAGTGTAACGACAGTAGCTGAAGTTGATGGAAAGTTACTCTTTGGTTTATCAGGAAATCCGTCTGCTTGTTATGTAGGCTTTGAATTATTTGTGCATCCAATTATAAAAACGTATTTGTATGCGAAGGAACCTCACATATATAGAGCGGATGCTATTTTACAAAAAGATTTTCCGAAGCCAAATCCATTTACTCGTTTCGTAAGAGCGAACGTAACAATTGTGGATGGGGCGTTACAAGCGATGCCGGTTGGTTTAGATAAATCGAGTGCGGTATCTTCACTTGCAGATGCGAATGCTTTTATCGTGTTACCCGGAGGAACGAGAGGATTTGAGACCGGAATGAAAGTATCCGTATTATTGTTAGAGCACTCTGAGGGATGTGAGTGGCCATGGGCGAAGCCCCTTCAATCTTACAAATAGTAGGGTATCAAAATAGCGGAAAAACGACACTTGTAGAGAAAATTGTGCATGCATTAGCCGAAAGCGAAATGAAAGTTGCTACAATTAAACATCACGGGCACGGAGGTTTTCCAGAAGTAGCGCAAAAAGATAGCGAAAGACACCGTAAAGCTGGTGCTGTCGTAAGTAGTGTAGAAGGTGCTGGATTACTTTCACTTTCTTCACTAAGAAAGAAATGGTCCTTGCAAGAAATTATTCGCTTATATGAGTTTTTTAAAGTGGATACAATTTTAATAGAGGGCTATAAAAAAGAGAACTACCCGAAAGTAGTGTTACTTCGTTCTGCGGAAGATGCTGAGCTTTTACATAAAGTAGAAAATATAGTGGCGGTTATTACGTGGTATGATGTCCCGGCAAATATACGAGAAGAATATAAAGTATTTCATATAACAGAAGAAGAGTTGTACATAGACTGGTTTTTACAAACGGTTAGGAGTGCGAAATGACAAATACATATTATGAAGTAATTGATACAGAAATCTCGATTGAAGAGGTAACGAAGAAAGTAATTCGACGTGAATGCGGTGCTGTTACAACATTTATTGGAACGGTTAGAGAGTTTACGAAAGGGCGTCGTACATTATACTTAGAATATGTCGCTTATAAAACGATGGCAGAAAAGATGCTAGAGAAAATCGGATTAGAAGTGAAAGAGAAATGGCCAGGTACACACGTTGCGATTACACATCGCATCGGTACGTTGCAAATTTCTGATATAGCGGTTGTTGTTGCTGTTTCAACACCACACCGTAAAGCGGCTTATGAAGCGAACGAATATATTATGGAACGCATAAAACAAATTGTTCCGATTTGGAAAAAGGAGTTTTGGGAAGATGGTGACTCATGGATTGGTGATCAATTAGAAAAAACACCATATCCGGCGGGAGAGCCTGGGAAGGAGCTATAAGTATGATTCGAGTATTGTTATTTGCGCACTTGCAAGAAGAAGCAGGGACAAGTGAATTACAAATAGAGAAAGAAAATATTACGGTTGCACAGTTAAAAGATGTTGTTGCGAACGAATATAATGTACCAGTTTCAGAGCCAATTATGGTTGCGATTAATGAAGAATATGCAAATGAAGATGACAAGGTCCAATCTGGTGATGTTGTTGCACTAATCCCACCAGTGAGCGGTGGTTAATATTGGATTCATTAAAACGACTTTCCTATATAGGGAAAGTCGTTTTTTTATGGCAGTTTTGAGAACACTAATCTATAGAACAAGGAGGGAATTATGAAAAAAATATGTGTAGTTATGACAATGCTATGTGCGTCTTTTTTCTCTTCTCCAAGTGATTCTTTCGCGAAAGAATCAAGAGAACAGCTTTTAGAGAGTGCATTATCAAATAGGTACTATTCAGTTATTAGACAAGTGACAGAAGATCAATATGAATGTGCTTCAGTCATAAATATAAAGCGTCTCGGCAAGAAAGATGAATTTGTTCCTAGGTATGAAGTGAAGCTACAATTTCTTACATTTCAAGGAGCGCATAATCCCCCGAATGATAAAGTTACGCTTACTTTGGAAGATCATTTAGATCACGTAAAGATAAAGAAAGTGGAGCGAGAAAAGAATGTTTCTGACGCTATTGCAGAAAAAGTTTGTGAACGGGAAAAAGAAAAAATAAAAGCTCACTCTAACGACTTAGAGTGATAACCTATGGCATTTAGTAAAGAAAGGTAATGAGTGATGGATATATTTTTAGCGATTTTACCAGCTATATTTTGGGGAAGTATTGTGCTATTTAACGTAAAACTGGGCGGGGGACCGTATAGTCAAACGCTCGGAACAACGTTTGGAGCACTTATTTTCTCAATTGTTGTTTATATTTTTATGAAGCCAGTATTAACACCTACCGTTATCGGAGTTGGAGTTGTGTCAGGTTTATTTTGGGCGCTTGGTCAGGCAAATCAATTGAAAAGTATTGATTTAATGGGTGTTTCGAGGACGATGCCAATTTCAACAGGACTTCAATTAGTCGCGACGACTTTATTTGGCGTTATCGTATTTCATGAATGGTCCACGACAATATCGGTCGTCCTTGGGATTTTAGCGCTCGTTTGTATTATTATCGGTGTTATTTTAACATCGCTTCAAAGTGAAGAAGAAAAGAATGCAGAGCAAGCAGCAAACTTTAAAAGAGGTATCGTAATTTTATTAATTTCAACAGTCGGCTATTTAGTTTACGTAGTAGTGATTAGACTATTTAACGTAGATGGTTGGTCAGCTTTGTTGCCACAAGCAGTTGGTATGGTGTTAGGTGGGATTTTGCTTACCTTTAAACATCATCCATTTAATAAATATGCAATCCGAAATATTATTCCAGGATTAATTTGGGCAGCTGGAAATATGTTTTTATTCATTTCGCAGCCGCGTGTTGGAGTCGCAACAAGTTTCTCGCTATCGCAAATGGGAATTATTATTTCCACGCTTGGTGGGATCCTTATATTAGGTGAAAAGAAAACGAAACGTCAATTAACGGGTATCGTTGTCGGTATTGTTTTTATTATCGCAGCCGGAATTATGTTAGGTATAGCCAAAAGTTAAAGGAGGTATGGAAATGTATAGTGATTTAGCAGGGAAAGTTGTCGTTATTACAGGATCAGCAACTGGTCTCGGAAGAGCGATGGGAGTGAGGTTTGCTAAGGAAAAAGCGAAAGTGGTTATTAATTATCGCTCACGAGAGTCAGAAGCGAATGATGTGTTAGAAGAAATTAAAAAGGTAGGCGGCGAAGCGATTGCTGTAAAAGGTGATGTAACCGTCGAATCGGATGTTGTGAATCTCATTCAATCTGCTGTGAAAGAGTTTGGTACGCTTGACGTTATGATTAATAATGCAGGGATAGAAAACGCGGTACCGTCGCATGAAATGCCGCTTGAAGATTGGAATAGGGTAATTAATACAAATTTAACAGGTGCTTTTTTAGGAAGTCGTGAAGCGATTAAATATTTTGTAGAACATGATATTAAAGGGTCAGTCATTAATATGTCTAGTGTTCATGAGAAAATTCCGTGGCCACTATTTGTGCACTATGCAGCAAGTAAGGGTGGTATTAAACTGATGACAGAAACGTTAGCGCTAGAGTATGCGCCAAAAGGTATTCGAGTAAATAATATAGGACCAGGTGCAATTAATACGCCAATCAATGCAGAAAAGTTTGCTGATCCTAAAAAACGGGCTGACGTAGAAAGTATGATACCTATGGGCTATATTGGAAAACCTGAAGAAATCGCAGCAGTAGCAACTTGGCTCGCTTCATCAGAGGCGAGTTACGTAACGGGAATTACGCTATTTGCAGATGGTGGAATGACGTTATATCCATCGTTTCAAGCTGGGCGTGGGTAATATAAAAGGACGAAGAGATAAAACTCTTCGTCCTTTTTTTACAAAAAAAAAATAGCGGCCAGCTATTTTAAATTTAGTGATTAATTGTATCTTGAAGAAATTCTGTTGCTTGATGTTCAGAAACATTTTGAACGAGTGCAACTTCACTAATCATCATTTTTCGGGCGTTATCTAGCATTTGTTTTTCACTCGCATTTAAAGTTCTCTCTTTATTGCGGCGAAGTAAATCCCGAACAACTTCTGCGCTATCTTGTAAATTGCCGTTTTTCATTTTTTCCATATTCATTGTATATCTTTGTTTCCATGAGAGTGATGTGTCTGACTCCCCGTTTTGAAATTCAAGAAGTATATCATCTAACGTACCTCGATCAACGATATAACGAATACCTGATTTTTTTAATTGATCCATCGGAAGCATTACTTGCATATCTTTACTAATGATGCGTATCACACAATATTGACGTGAAGTACCTAATATTTCTTTCTCTTCAATTGCTTCGATGATTCCTGCACCGTGCATTGGATAAACGATTTTATCACCAATTTGAAACAAATCATCCACCTCCATATGTGGTAACCACTTTTAATGATAGCATACGTATGTAAAAATGTCAAATTTTATATAATAACATAATATTTATATTCGAGTCAATAAGGTAAAGTGCTTTTTTTGTATTTTTTTCGGGTTTTATTTATAGTGATTTTTTAGAAAAATAGTACAGGTGAGAAAGAAGGCATATCCACTTATTTTTAAGCATAAAATGTAAAAGCGCTAATACAATATACCTAAATCCGTTCTTTGCAAAGGAGGGAGAGAAGGTGGGGCGCACAATAAAAATTGATATTACAAATAAAGTTGTAGCTAAATTTAGACCAAATTATTTGGAATTATATACGAGTAAATTTATGATAGGTAAGTTTTATGTCTATACTGAAGATAAAAAATATGTGTTAGAAGACGGATATATATATGAAAATGGAAAGTTTTATCGCATCATAGATACGCACCGTGGCAATAATCAAGCGGCGGAGGGCTGCGATCTAGGATGGTGTTAACATGATTCGTGTGAAAGTTTTTGATGAAAGTCACGAAAAAGACTTAGAAGACGCTGTGAATGTGTTTTTGAAAAAGATTGATGATAGCAACTTTGTAGATATTAAGTATCAAGTTGGTGTTTCTATTAACGACGATGAAAACCAAATTTATTGTTTTTCAGCAATGATCGTTTATAAAGCATAAAAAAGAGCTGGCTCACCCAGCTCTTTTTTATGTTTTATGTTGGGACAACATGTGTCGGTAATACGTTCATAATAGATTGGGTTGTGCCTAATTTCTTTGTCGTTAAAAGAGGCTCCCCTGTTTCATGGTTTTGGGCATCTTTACACATACCAAGGTGATAACGATCACCTAAAAATGGATCAATATAAAAACCGTTTTTGAATACTTTATCATTTGGATGTTTTTCATGATGAATATCAGAACAGTTGATGCAATAGAACATCGCTTTCATCCCCTTTTTATTTTTGTTTGAAAAAAGTGAGTCGGTAGTCATTTCGCTCCTGAGGAAATGTTGAGGAGAAGAGAAATAACTACCTACTCAAATGGTGGGCATATTCCTTCTGACTTTGTCATATCTCGCGTATTGTCCCTTGAGGGAAGGAGGAGAGACGAAGTACGCATGATATAAGTAAGGCGCTTCTTTCAATATGAATGATGGAGTTTCATGTTGAGAGAAGTTTTTATTTTGTATTGCCTTTGTGAGTATATTATGAGGAAATGCTAAGAGGGTGTTTGTCCTGTTGAAAAAATGTTGAGAATTTCTCAACAGTAAAAGAATTAGCGTTGACATGAAACTAAAAGGTGTTATATTATCAAAGTATAACCAAAAGGTGTTATGTTGTAACGCCGAGTAAAGGAGAATGAAAATGGAACAACAAAATACATTAAATGATATTAAACAAACAATCGTTTTTAACGCGTCTATTCAAAAGGTATGGAGTGTAGTATCAACTGCAGAAGGGATTGCGTCATGGTTTATGCCAAATGATTTTGTATTAGAGGTAGGACATGAATTTCATGTGCAATCACCATTTGGGCCATCACCATGTAAAGTATTAGAAATTGATGAACCAAACCATTTATCTTTCTCATGGGATACAGATGGCTGGGTTGTTTCATTTGATTTGAAAGACTTAGGAGATAACAAAACAGAATTTACGTTAATTCACGGCGGCTGGAAACATCCTGATGAAATTCTTCCGAAAGCAAATGCGAAGAGCTCTATTATTCGCGATAGAATGAGCGGTGGTTGGGTAGCGATTGTAAATGAAAAACTGAAAAAGGTTGTCGAAGGCTAAGTGTCCTCGTCAGCAGCGAAATATGATGTATTTCAAGCAATTGCTGATCCAACCCGCCGAGAAGTAATACGGTTATTAAGTGACAAAGAGTTACCGATTTCCAAAATAACGGATCATTTTTCGATGAGTCGTACTGCGGTTGTAAAGCACCTTCATATTCTTTCGGAAGCGAATTTAGTAAGTGGAAGAAAAAGCGGAAGAGAGAAGATATATCGTTTGCATCCAGAACCATTAGAAGAATTACAACAATGGCTCTCGTATTATGAACGTTTTTGGGATAATAAATTATCCATGCTGAAACATATTGTGGAGAATGAAGAATAAAAAGGATGACCAAAATGGTCATCCTTTTTATTGTTGCTCACTTGTTTGTGTAGCTGGTTTTAATAAGAGCCAAGCGATAATTAATGTAAATACTGCTAATACGAAAGTGCTCATATAAATGACGTGTACGCTTGATGCTAATGCAGATTGCGATTCGGTTACTACGTTTGCTGTAGTACCGCCATGTCCACCAGATACAAGATCAAGATTTTTAATACCACGTGCGTGAATCATCGTATTGAAGATTGTACCGAATATTGCAGCACCTAACGTTTGACTAAATGTATTAATAAATGTGTTTAAACCAACAGCTGTTCCGCGTGTATGAGCTGGTACGGCTGCTTGAATTGTTACCATGTAAATCGGTGTCACAAGCCCCATTCCTAAGCCGAATAATCCGACTGCTACATAAATAAGGAACGATGGTGAATTTGTTGATAGTGTAAATAATAAGAACGTAGCGACTGATAAAATGCTAGCTCCAAGTAAAATGATTTGTTTCGTTTTTAATTTGCCTACTAAGTTACCAGAGAAAATAGCGCCAAATGTCCACATAACAGGAATTGGCATTAAAATAAGTCCAGCTTCTGTAGCGTTTTTCCCTAATACACCTTGGCTCCAAATTGGAAGGTACATTGTAATACTAATAATCATTGCGCCAGCAATAAGAGTTAATATATTTATCGTAGATAATGTACGGTTAGAGAAAAGTGCTAGCGGAATTAATGGTTCCGGAGATTTCTTCTCGATGAATAAGAAAATAATAAATGAAATAGCGGCAAAGATTAATAGGCCGATAATTGTCATGTCTCCCCAGTTTTGCTTACTGCTACCTGTTAATAATGCATATAGTAGAGCGATTGTACTTAATGAGAAGACTGTTGCACCAAGATAATCGATATGATGCTTAGCAGGTTTAATAGATTCTTTGTAGTAAATTGCAATCATTAAGCAAGCGATAATTCCGAATGGAACGTTTAGGAAGAAAATATAACGCCAAGAAAGGGAATCAACTAAAAATCCACCTACTAACGGTCCGATAACACCGGATACACCCCAAACGGCACTCATCCAACCTTGTGCTTTCGCGCGGTCTTTCGCTTCGCTATATAAGTCTCCAATAATCGTCATTGTGATTGGCATAACAGCACCAGCACCGATACCTTGAAGCGCGCGGAAGAAGATTAATTGTTCCATCGATGTAACGACTCCGCAAAGTGCAGAACCGACTAAAAAGATTGTAGCTCCGATCAGTAAAACTTTTTTACGGCCAAATAAATCAGCGAGCTTTCCGTATATTGGAGTCGAAACAGCTGTTGCAAGCATATAAATTGCATATACCCAACTAACAAGTTCGACGCCTGACAAATCACTCGTTATACGAGGGATTGCTGTACTAACAATCGTTCCTTCTACCGCAGAAAGAAACGTCATTAACATTAAAGACATCATGACTTTTTTTCTCATTTGTTTTTCCCCTTACCCTTTTTTAAATATTCAACAATATAAAATATAAAGGTACTAAGGTATATAAAGCAACAAAAAAGCAATGGGAAGTTAAGTGGAGCCTATATTTGTCGTTTCTTGTCGGTAAGTCGATATATTTGGGAAATCGCCGATATAAGTTGCAGAATCGCTCATATAATTTCATGTACCTATAAAAAAAGAAACAGGAATCCCTGTTTCTTTTTTTTAATACTGCATTTTCGCGTTTTCTCCAGCTGTCGTTCCGGCAATTCTACCAGTAACAAGGGCTGATGTAATATTATAGCCACCAGTATAACCATGAATATCAAGAACTTCTCCGCAGAAATATAAGCCGTTCGTAAATTTAGAAGACATTTCTTTCGGATTAATTTCTTTCACGGATACACCGCCGCCAGTAACGAATGCTTTTTCAATTGACTGCGTACCATTTACATTCACAGTAAACTCTTTAAAGTCTTTCACAAGTGCACGAATCTTTTCGTGAGAAACTTGTCCAGCTTGTTCGCTGCCGTCAATTTCATTTTTTTCTAATAAGAATAGGAAGTAACGTTCAGGAACATAACCTTTTAAAACGTTTTTAATTCCTTTTTTCGGATCTTCTTTCATTTGTTTCAGCATGCGCTGAAATAGTTGCTCACTATTTTCCTCTGGCAATGCATCAATACTCATTTGTATTGTATTCTTTTTAAACTTTTTCAGTGCTTTCACGACGAATTGGCTACAGCGAAGAGCAGCAGGTCCAGATAGGCCGAAATGAGTGAAGAGCATGTCCATTTTGTGAGAAATGATAGCTTTTCCTTTCGGGTTTAATACACTTAAGTTTATATCACGTAAAGCAAGACCTTGTAATGAGCGGTCACGTATAAACGGCTCGTTTGAAAGGATAGGTACTTCTGTTGGGAATAATTCTGTGATTGTATGACCCGCTTTTTCAGCCCAAGCATATCCGTCTCCAGTAGATCCAGTTTGAGGAACTGATTTTCCGCCAACAGCGATAACGACGTGATTTGTTTCTAACACTTCGCCTGTTTGCAGTATAACTGCTTTTGTTTGACCATTTTCATATTCAATCGTTTCAACAGGCGTATTTGTACGAATTTTTACACCTAAGTCTTTTAATCGTGTTAAAAGTGCGTCTACAACAGATTGTGCTTTGTTTGACACAGGGAACATGCGACCGTGGTCTTCTTCTTTCAATTTAACACCGAGATTTTCGAAGAATGTAATAATATCTTCATTATTAAAAATAGAAAAAGCGCTGTATAAGAAGCGACCGTTTCCTGGTATATGTTTAACAATTTCATCAAGTGGTAGACGGTTCGTTACGTTACAGCGTCCGCCACCAGAAATTGCAAGTTTACGCCCAAGTTTATTTCCTTTATCAAGAAGTAAGACATTTGCGCCTTCTTCTGCAGCACCAATTGCAGCCATTAGCCCAGAAGGACCGCCGCCGATGACAATAACATCATAATGCATAATATATCGACCTCATTTTCTACATTTCCTGCCTAAAAGAATAGCATGTTTTCCCTTAAAAGAAAAATAGAGTGAAGTACTGCTTAATGAGAGAATTGTGGTACAATACAAAAGTTAGAGTTCAGCACTATCCTGCCATTTGTAGGCGATAAGACTAAAACCTCAAGATTTAGGAGAAGTAAATAGGGAGTCTGTTAGCCTGTAAATGCTCGAATGGTTCAACTAATAAGGAGTAGGAGAGAAGTCTCCAACTAATTATAGTTTCACTTTATGTAGATGTAGGAGGATTTTTGTATGTCCGATTCGAAATTTCTGCGCGGAACGCTTATTGTTACGCTAGGGACATTTTTAGTAAAGTTCTTAGGCATGATTTACGTCTTTCCGTTTCATGCATTAGTAGGAACAGAAGGCGGAACGCTCTATACATATGGATACATTCCATATACGATCTTTTTAAGTATCGCAACGGCAGGTGTGCCACTTGCTGTTTCAAAATTTGTTTCCAAATATAATGCGCTTGGCGATTATAAAACGAGCCGGAGAATGTTCCGCTCGGGAATGGTTATGATGATAGTAACAGGAGTTCTTTCGTTCCTAGTACTGTACATGACGGCGCCATTGTTTGCAGAAGCGATGCTTGGTAAACAAAGTATACACAATAATGTAGGAGAAGTTACGACGATCATTCGTCTTGTAAGTTTCGCGCTTATTGTTGTACCAGCAGCGAGTTTAATTCGTGGTTATTTCCAAGGTCACCAGTCTATGGGACCAACTACCGTTTCACAAATTATTGAACAAATTATTCGTATCGTCTTTTTATTAGCAGGTAGTTTTATCGTTATTAAAGTACTTGGCGGTACAGTTGCAACAGCAGTTGGAGTAGCGACATTTGCTGCGTTCGTTTCAGCGGTTGGAGCACTCGGTGTGTTAATTTGGTACTGGCTAAAACGTAAAAAATATTTGGATCAATATTTAATTGAACAAACTGTACCAGAATCAACAGTAAGCACCGTTCAATTGTTTAAAGAGTTATTTGCATATGCGATTCCTTACGTTGTAATTGGGTTAACAATTCCTTTATATCAACAAATTGATACATTGACATTTAACTCAATTATGCAGGCGATTGGTCAAGGTGATATCGCAGAGCGAGCTCTCGGCATTTTCACAATGTGGACGCATAAGTTAATTATGATTCCTGTATCACTTGCAACAGCGTTTAGTTTAACGCTTGTACCAGCAATTACAAAATCATTTACTGAAAAACAATACCGCTATTTGAAATTACAAATTACACAAACATTCCAGGCAAATATGTTTTTAACATTGCCAGCAGTTGTCGGTATTTCTTCACTTGCATATCCAATTTATACTGCGTTTTACGATTCAGATCCACTAGGTGGACAAGTATTAATGTGGTATGCACCAGTTGCGTTGTTATTCGCTTTATTTACAGTAACAGCAGCAATCCTGCAAGGTATTAACCAGCAGAAGCATGCGATTATTGCGCTTATAATGGGCGTCATTTTGAAATTTGTATGTAACGTAATCTTTATTCGTTATTTCGGTACAGTAGGAGCAATTCTAGCGACAGCAGTTGGTTTCTTAGCTTCTGTTTGGTACACAAATCAACAAATTAAAAAATACGCACACTATTCATTCGGTGTTGTATATAAAAGAACATTCCAAATTGCAGTACTGACACTTATAATGGTCGTTGCTGTAAAACTATCACAATGGATTCTATCCTTCATGATTTCGCCTGATGGCCGTATTGGTGCTCTTATAACAGTTGCGATTTGTGCAGGTATTGGCGGTCTTGTTTACGGATTGTTAGCAATTCGCACAGGAGTACTTGAAAGAGTATTTGGTGGAGAAGCATTAGATAAAATTCAACGTAAACTTGGTAGTAGATTTAAAATAAAGTTGAAATCAAGAGGGGCGTAATTACGTCCCCTTTTCTATGATAAATAAAGAAGGTGAAAAACGTGAGATTAGATAAATTATTAGCAAATATGGGATATGGAAGTAGAAAAGAAGTAAAGAAATTATTGAAAGATGGCGTTGTGAAAATTGATGGAACGCCAGTAAAAGATGCGAAAGTTCATGTAAATGTAGAAGAGCAAGAAGTTATGATTCACGGTGAAGTTGTGGAATACAAAGAATTTGTTTACTTAATGATGCATAAACCACAAGGTGTTATTTCAGCGACGGAAGATGATAATCATGAAACAGTAATAGATTTATTAGAATTAGAAGATGCAATCTTTGATCCGTTCCCAGTTGGACGACTTGATATCGATACGGAAGGCTTCTTATTGATAACAAATGATGGGAAGTTATCACATCAATTATTATCTCCGAAAAAGCATGTGCCGAAAAAATATTATGCACACGTTGCAGGAGTAGTAACAGAAGAGGATGTAAAAGAATTTGCTAAAGGTGTTATTTTAGACGATGGCTATGAAACAAAGCCAGGTGCACTTACAATATTGAAAAGCGATGATATTTCTGAAATTGAGCTTGTGATTACGGAAGGGAAATTCCATCAAGTGAAGCGTATGTTTGAAGCGGTAGGAAAAAAAGTAGTCTACCTAAAGAGAACAGAGATGGGTCCGTTAGTATTAGATGAAGAACTAGAACTTGGACAATACCGAGAGCTAACAGATGAAGAAGTAGAAATGTTAAAAACATATCAAGTAGATACTGAAAAGTAGTACCTTTATAGGCGCAGAAAAGACCCCTTTCTAATTATTAGAAAGGGGTATGTATTTATTTACCATACAATTATTTTTCGTTATGAGGTCATTCTCACTTTCTTTCCTGTTGTTGTCCACTTACCGCGGCAAGGGCTATACACGAGTTCATTAAACTGCAACACATTTAGATCACGTTGTATCGTTCGCGGTGTGATCCCGAACTCATCTACAAGGTCTTTCGTCGTTACCGTTCCGTTTTCATTGATGTACATATAAATTGATTTAATGCGTGTTAGCATACGAGTAGTTGTAGGTTTCAAGAGAAAACCACTCCTCTACTAGTTTTTTTGACCCCATTCAGGAAAGAAGGTCGTTACTACCATTGTACTCTACATGATAAAATTCATGCTTTAATCTACTTAAATTTTACAGAAATTTAACAAATATTCATATAGAAAAATATTGGTAGTTGACATTGTATATATGGTCAGTCAACTAACACATAAAATTCTACGTAAAACGCCAAATTCCTGCAAATTTTTTTGGAAAAACAAAAGAAAAACTAATAAGAAATATCTGAAATATTACAATTGTTCGGTATTTAGTTTTCGTGTATGGCATAAGAGATTTCTGTTTGTTATGATGAAAGAAACAATATAGTGAAGGATGGATGCGTGATGTCAGCAATTAATTGGACAGAAGAAGTTGCGAAACGAAAAGATGATTTAATTCGTGATACACAACAATTTTTACAAATTAAAAGTGTATGGGAAGAAGAATCTGCGAAAGAGGGCGCACCATTCGGTGAAGGTGTAGAAAAAGCTTTATCTTTCATGTTACATAAAGGAGAAACTGAAGGTTTTACTTCTAAAAATTTAGAAGGATATGCAGGTCATCTTGAAATAGGGCAAGGAGAAGAATTAGTAGGTATTCTCTGTCACGTTGACGTTGTACCAGAAGGAGATGGCTGGACGACTCCTGCATATAGTGCAGATATTCGCGACGGAAAGATTTTTGCACGTGGTGCAATTGACGATAAAGGCCCAACGATGGCAGCATATTATGCGATGAAAATTGTGAAAGAATTAGGCTTACCTCTTTCCAAACGTGTTCGTATGATTATAGGAACAGATGAGGAAAGCAATTGGAAATGTGTAGATCACTACTTTAAAAACGAAGAAATGCCAACAATCGGTTTTGCGCCAGACGCGGATTTTCCAATTATTAATGCAGAAAAAGGAATTTCTGATATACAAGTTGTGCAAAATGGTAGTGAAGAGAAAAAAGGTACATATGAACTTGTTTCATTTGATTCAGGGCGCCGTTTAAATATGGTTCCTGATTTTGCAGAAGCGGTTATTACAGGAGAAGATGTAAATGCACTTACAGTAGCATATGAAGAGTATTTACAAACTGCTAAAAAAATAGGGAAATCGACTATAGAAGGAAATACAGTGACGTTGCAAATAGAAGGAATTTCAGCGCATGGATCTACTCCTGAAAAAGGAGAAAATGCAGGTTTATTATTAGCAAACTTCTTAACTACAGTTTCACTTGATGGAAAAGCAACTGCATTTGCGACATTTGCAACAGAAACATTTACTGGTGATATTTTTGGTGAAAAAGCTACTATTGCTTATAAAGATGAAATTAGCGGTCCGTTAACAGTGAATGTCGGTCGCATTTCTTATACGAAAGAAAACGGTGGTAACTTAGGGCTAAACGTACGTTACCCAGTTACAACTAACTTTGAAGAAACAATTGTGAAGTTGAAAGCATATGTTGGTACGCATGGTTTTGAAGTGGCTGACTATTCTAATTCTCGCCCGCATCACGTCGATAAAGATCACGTATTAATCCGTACGTTACAACGTGTGTATGAAGAACAAACAGGTGAAAAAGCAGAACTATTAGCAATCGGCGGCGGTACTTATGCTCGTTCATTAAAAGCTGGTGTGGCATTTGGCCCGCTATTCCCTGGAAAAGAAGAACTTGCGCATCAAAAAGATGAGTATATCGAAATTGAAGACTTATTAAAAGCAACAGCAATTTACGCGCAAGCAATTCATGAATTAGCGAAGTAATGGATATATAAATAATGTCCGCTCTCTATTTTGGAGAGCGGCTTCTTTTTACCTGAATGAGATAAGAAAGAAAAGCAACAATAGAAAGAAGGAGAAGATGTACATGGAACTGCATTATTTTGTCGCAATTACGTTACCGAATCATATAAAAGAAATGCTGTCTAACTATAAAGAGGACATGCAAGAGGAATTACAATTTCGTTCATGGGTACATAAAGAAGACTATCATATTACCCTTTCATTTTTAGGGAGTGCAACGGAGGAACAGCTAGAGGGAATAAAGAATGGATTACAAACAATTGCAGAAACAAAAGAACTATCGTTCACATTACAAGGTTTTTCAACGTTTGGTAGGGAAGATCAGCCTCGTATTTTTTGGGCGAAGGTAAGTGAGAATCACGATTTGTTTCAGTTGCAAAAGCAAATACATGCCATTTGTGAAGAAAATGGATTTTCTCTAGAAACACGCCCATATCACCCGCATATTACCGTTGCTCGTAAATGGATAGGAGAAGAAAAGTTTCGTTTAGAAAGTATAAAAGAAGTGCCTGAAATATCATTTCAAGCAGATACAATTACTTTATACGAATCCCACGTGAAAGAAACCCCGAAGTATAAATCGATTGCTGAAATAAAATTACAAAAATAGAATGTTGAAAACGTTTTTTATGCAGGTGAATATACTATAGAGAAGAATGGAGTTACTGTATAGAGTCTTGTTGATAAGAAAAGCCTTATCATTTGCAGCTCATTTTATCTCGCCTAATTGGTGAAGGCTAATAATAAGTGAGGATGGAGAAATTTTCTCGCTCATTAAAGTTTCACTTTATTTTAACTTTGAGAATGATGGTGATTTTTTTATGTTGAAAGTAAAACGTCCATTTGATGCCTATTTAGATGAAATGAATAAAATTACAATTTTGCTCCCACATGCGTATGGAACAAGTCGGACATTTCGTTTGCAAGAAGGAAGTAATGTGAAAGATTTACCGATTGCTCATACGATTGCGCTTCCAGATGCAACGAAGTATGAGTGCTTTATAGAAGAGCCGCTAGATGTGGGGAAGTATTATACAGTACGAGATGAACGGAATGAAGAAACTGATTTACAAATAGGTGCTGTTATTCGAACAAAAATTTTCGATGAAAAGTATTATTACGAAGGTACAGATTTAGGTGCTGTTTATCAAAAAGAAGAAACGACATTTAAAGTATGGGCCCCAACTGCAAGGCTTGCGAAAGTAAGAATTTATAAGAGCGATAAAGAATATGCCGATTATGAAATGTACAGGGGAGAAAACGGAGTTTGGATTCAAACATTACAAGGTGATTTAGACGGAGCACGCTATACATTTCTTGTTTGTATTAATTTAATATGGAACGAAGCTGTGGATCCTTATGCAAAGTCGGTGACGGTAAATGGAAAACATGGTGTTGTTATCAATTTAGAAAAAACGAATGTAACAAGACGAGAGGGATTACCAACATTACAATCAATGACAGATGCCATATTGTATGAACTGCATATTCGTGATGCGACTATACATCCAAATAGTGGAGTAATTCAAAAGGGAACATATAAAGGATTGATGGAAGAGGGAACAACAGGACGGAATGGGACATTAACAGGGTTGTCTCATATAAAAGATTTAGGTGTTACACATGTTGAACTATTACCTTTATATTGTTTCGGTGGTGTAGATGAGGCGAATCCTTCGTCCGCCTATAATTGGGGATATAATCCATTATATTACAATGCACCAACAGGATATTATGCTACAAACCCCTCTGATCCGTATAACAGGATAGTTGAGTGCAAACAACTAATTGAAACATTTCATAAACAAGGTATTAGGGTGATTATAGATGTTGTATATAATCATGTTTATGAAAGAGAGCTATCATCATTTGAAAAGCTTGTTCCAGGATATTATTTTCGTCATGGTGAAGATGGTATGCCTTCTAATGGGACGGGAGTCGGAAATGATATAGCGTCTGAACGGAAAATGATGAGGAAATTCATTGTAGAGTCTATTTTATATTGGCTTACTGAATACAATGTCGATGGATTCCGATTCGACTTAATGGGAATTTTAGATGTTGATACAATGAATATGATAGAAAAAGAAGTGCGAAACATAAAAAGAGATGCTTTGTTATTAGGAGAAGGATGGGATTTACAAACACCGCTTCCTCGTGAGGAAAAAGCAACGTTAAATAATGCGAAGAAAATGCCACATATCGCGCAGTTTAATGATCAATTTCGTGATGGGATAAAAGGGAGTACATTTCATATAAATAAGCGTGGTTTTGCATTTGGTGGGCATGTAGACTGTAATCATTTGCAGTATATTGCAGCAGGAAGTCTTTTAAGTATGAAAGAAACAGGGCTGTTTCTAGAGCCAGCGCAAAGCATTAACTATGTAGAATGTCATGATAATATGACGATGTGGGATAAACTAGTGCGCAGTAATGAAGAATCAGAAACGATTTTGAAAAAACGTCACCTGTTAGCGAGCGCAATGGTTATTCTTTCACAAGGCATTCCTTTCTTACACGCAGGGCAAGAGTTTTATCGTACGAAGAAAGGAAATGAAAATAGTTATAATGCAAATGATGAGATCAATCAATTAGATTGGGATCAAAAAGAGAAAGAGATAGAGACCGTTAACTATATAAAAGGTTTAATTGCGATTCGTAAAGAGCATGGGGCATTCCGATTACAAAGCGCAGACCTTATAAAAAAACATATGACTTTTTTACAAACATCTACAGAAGTACTTGCATATCACCTAGAGCATGTAGAAACGTTTGGGCCGTGGAAAGAGATTATCGTCTTATTTAATAGCGGTTTAGAAGCTAAAACTGTGCAACTTCCGAAAGAAGCAACGTGGCATGTGTTAGTAAACGAAAACGAAGCGAAAATAGAGCCAATTTCTTCATTTAGAGGAAAGGAACTTAAGCTCGCTCCAATTAGCACGTATATATTGACGATAATGTGACAAATCGCTACTTGACGATGAGAATGTAATAAATGTAGAATTGACAAAGGTGACGATTTTGATAAGTTGTCATTCTATGACAGGTTTTGTAAAATAAAATAGAGGATTTTTGGCTTAGGCTAATTTTTCTTTTCATTTACAGTAAAATATATGAATCCACAACATGTGTAGAAATGTTGCGGTTTTTCTTTTCATAACTATAAAAGATAAGGATTTGTTAACGGGTAATGAATATGGAATGGTTGGAACAATTATTAGGAAAAGAGTGGAGTCTTGTACCGGCTGGTGGAGTAACGGGCGATGCATATATTGCGCAAAACGGACAACAGAAGTTATTTTTAAAGCGGAATACATCGCCCTTTTTAGCGGTATTGTCAGCAGAAGGAATTGTTCCAAAATTACTTTGGACAAGAAGGGTAACGAATGGTGATGTAATTTCTGCTCAAAAATGGCTTCCGGGACAGAAGCTAGAGCCAGAGGATATGAAACTAGAACGTGTTGCGAAACTTTTGAAGAAAATACACTCCTCTAAAGCGCTTGTACAGATGATTCAAAGACTTGGGAAGCAGCCGCTTCACGCACAAGAGTTATTACAACAACTGCAACTCGTTTTAAGAGGAGATATAAGGGATGATGAAACAATTCAGCAAGGCCTTCAATATTTAATGGATTCATTAAAAGCTATTGAATACAATGAATTCGTTGTATGCCATTGTGATGTAAACCATAACAACTGGCTATTGTCGGATGAAGATGAATTGTTTTTAATTGATTGGGATGGAGCTGTAATTGCTGACCCAGCTCTAGACCTCGGTATGTTATTATATTGGTACATTCCGCGCCAGGAATGGAGTGAGTGGCTCGGTTACTATGATATTGAAATGGATGAATCGCTGCTTAGGCGTATGAGATGGTATGTGATAGCACAAACGATTTTGTCTATTCAATGGCATACAACAAAAAAACAGCAAGCAGAAGCTGAATATTGGCATCAATATTTACAGCAACTACTTGCTTCAGAATGATACTTAAGAAAAATTGTCCATTCCAGCAATCCACTGAGTAAGTTGTTCTTGATTATTGGAAATATGGTTGTCCAAATTAGAGGAAGATTTACCCGATTGACTATAAGAATATACATCGTTTAGCATTGTTTTAGCGTCACTACTTATATTATCGTTTGCGAGTAACGATTGAATGAGGCGCTCTAATTGCTCGCATTCTGAAACTGTCCCGCAGCAATCACTTTGGTGGTTGACTAAAATATCTTTCAGCACTTCTAATTGATGTTGTTGATTAATTGGCATGAACGGATCATCCTTTCGATTGTTTTTCTCTTCAAATGTAAGAGAAAAAGCTGTTTCGTCATGGAATGTTTAATGCTGTATGTAGTTTTTATCAAAATGGTACATCTTATACTTGAAAGAAACGGACCGAGTGCTCGTACGTACTTGGTTTTTTGTTTGGTAGATTGATTAAAAAAGAAAGAAGGAATTATTCCTTTAAAATAGCTATGTAAAGAGAGGGAAACATCTATGCGTTTAAGACATAAACCGTATGCAATGGATCGAATTAATGAATATTCACATATCGTAATCGGAAACCCAGAGGAGCGCGCTGGTAGTTGGAAAGAAGTATTTGGAAACGAACAACCAATTCACATTGAAGTAGGTACAGGTCGTGGCCGCTTCATGTATGATATGGCGAAAGCGAATCCACATATTAATTATATTGGAATTGAAAAATTCACAAGTGTTGTTGTAGATGCACTTGATAAATTAATTGAAGAAGAATTACCAAACTTAAAGTTAATTAATAAAGATGCTGAAGATTTAACAGTTTTCTTTGCGAAAGGTGAAATTAATCGCGTTTATTTAAACTTCTCAGATCCATGGCCAAAGAAACGTCATACGAAGCGTCGTTTAACGTATAAAACATTTTTACGTAATTACGAAGAAGTGTTAGTAGAAGGCGGAGAAATTCATTTCAAAACAGATAACCAAGGTTTATTTGAATATTCTCTTATGAGTATGGCTGAGTATGGTATGTTACTAACGTACTTAAGCTTAGATCTTCATAACAGCGACTTTGAAGGTAACATCATGACTGAATACGAAGAGAAATTCTCTAGTAAAGGTCATCGTATTTACCGAGTTGAAGCAAAATATCGTACAGAGCCTATGCAGTAATGCGTAGGTTTTTTTACATCTAAAATAATCAGAATTTTATGTTAAGATTAATTGAAAAGGGGGATGTGTAATGGAACAGTTACAAATTGGAGATATAAAAGTAACGTGGTTAAAAGGCGGGAATACACATTTAGATGGAGGAGCAATGTTTGGAGTCGTGCCGAAAGTACTTTGGTCACGTAAATATAAACATAATGATACAAATCATATTTATTTACGAACAGATCCGTTACTTTTGCAAACAAAAGACGGAAATATGCTCATTGATTCCGGGATAGGAAACGGTAAGTTGAATGAGAAGATGAAACGAAATCAAGGTGTAACAGAAGAATCATCAGTTTATGAATCATTAGAAAAATTAGGATTAAAGCCTGAAGATATCGACTACGTCTTGATGACACATCTTCATTTTGATCATGCATCTGGTCTAACAAAATGGGAAGATGATCACCTTGTACCGTCATTTCCAAATGCGAAAGTTTACGTAAGTGAAACAGAATGGAATGAAATGAGGAATCCAAACATTAGATCACGTAATACATATTGGAAGGAAAATTGGGAGCCAATTGTAGATCAAGTTGTTACGTTCCAGCAAGAAATAGAAATTACAGATGAAATCAAGATGGCGCGTACGGGTGGTCATAGTGATGGACATGCAGTTATTGCTTTGGAGAGTCAAGGGGAAACGATGCTACACTTAGCAGACCTATTGCCGACGCATGCGCATCAAAATGTATTATGGGTAATGGCATACGATGATTATCCGATGACCTCGATTGAAAATAAGCAAAAGTGGATGAAGTATGGTGCTGAAAAGGAGGCATGGTTTACGTTTTACCATGATGCATATTATCGCGCTGTGAAGTGGAATGAGGAAGGGCATATCGTAGAAAAAATAGAACGGAAAACGAGTATAGAAGCATAAAAATAGGAGGTTGTTCCATCATATTTATTGGAGCAGCCTCTTTTTTATTGTCGGGTTTTGTTGATAAGTCGATATAATTGGGAAATCGCTGATATAATTTTAATCAATACCCACAATTAAAAAATAAGAGGTTCACCTAATGGGAACCCTCCTTTTTATGCTGCTATAACCTCTAAAACAGTACCTGTTTTAGCATCAACTAAAAATTCAAATCGTTCTTGTATATCATTTAACATTGTTGTAAGACCGCCGCGATAAACTTCATATGCGACATCATATTTTTCAAATGTCTCTGGAACCATATGTACCCAAGAGCCAGTAATTTCACCTTTATGACTTAATGCTTGTTTCACCATTTTCAATGCTTTTTCTGAAGAAATATGGGATTGTTCTTGTACTTTGTTTGCAACGAGATAACCAGCTGCGAACCCAACGCCAAGACCTGCTACTAAACCTTTCCAGCTCATATATTCACCTCAATTCTATAAAATAAAAATAGTGTACCGATAATAATTATAAAGCAAATACAGCCAAAAAAGAAGAAACTAGAAACATTTCGAAAATTTCGTTACAATAAAAGAGGTATTCTACTAAGGTTTGAAAGAAGGGGACTTCGTGAATAAAGAGACATTACAATTATTTCGTACGTTAACAGAATTACAAGGTGCATCAGGTTTTGAACATGATGTACGCCGTTTTATGAAACAAGAATTAAGCAAATATGCGGATGAAATTGTACAAGACGGTTTAGGTAGCGTATTTGGTCTGAAAAAAGGGGACGAAACTGGCCCGCGTGTTCTTGTAGCAGGTCATATGGATGAAGTAGGTTTCATGGTTACACAAATTACGAAAAACGGAATGCTTCGTTTTCAAACGTTAGGCGGCTGGTGGAGCCAAGTTTTATTAGCACAGCGTGTACAAGTTATGACGAAGAATGGTCCTGTTATTGGGGTTGTTGGTTCTATTCCTCCTCATTTATTAAGTGACGCGCAACGTGCAAAACCGATGGATATAAAAAATATGTTAATTGATATAGGTGCAGATAGCTATGAAGATGCGATTGAGATTGGTGTAAAACCAGGACAACAAATCGTGCCGATCTGCCCATTCACACCGATGGCAAATGAGAAGAAAATTATGGCGAAAGCTTGGGACAACCGTTACGGATGTGGTCTTGCAATCGAATTGTTAAAAGAATTAAAAGACGAAACATTACCAAATACATTATATTCTGGTGCTACTGTACAAGAAGAAGTAGGTCTTCGCGGAGCGCAAACCGCTGCAAATATGATTCAACCAGACATTTTCTATGCGCTTGATGCAAGTCCAGCAAACGATGCATCTGGTGACAAAACGCAGTTCGGTCAATTAGGAAAAGGTGCCCTTCTTCGTATTTACGATCGCACGATGGTAACACATAGAGGAATGCGCGAATTCATTTTAGATACAGCAGAAACAAACAACATTCCGTACCAATACTTTATTTCACAAGGTGGTACAGATGCTGGTCGTGTACATACAAGTAACTCTGGTATCCCATCAGCAGTAATTGGTGTTTGTGCACGCTACATTCATACACATGCTTCAATTTTACATGTTGATGATTATGCAGCGGCGAAAGAATTAATTACGAAGCTTGTAAGAACAACAGATAAAACGACGTTAGAGACAATTAAGAATAACGCGTAGAGAGGAAGAAGGGCTGAAGAGCCTTTCTTTTTTTAGCTTGAATAGATGCCCCATCGATGAGTGGGAGCGGTCAGTGCTTAATTGGTGTTCGAATGATGTATGAAGACTCCAAGTAGGAAGTGAGAGGAAGGCTGTTTTTGTTTTTGAAGACGGTAATGTTGTTAGAAAAAACCTTCTTTTTTTAGCTTGAATAGATGCCCCATCCATGAGTGGGAATGGTCAGTGCTTAATTGGTGTTCGAATGATGTATGAAGACCCCAAGTAGGAAGTGAGAGGAAGGCTGTTTTTGTTTTTGAAGACGGTAATGTTGCTAGAAAAAACCTTCTTTTTTAGGCTGAATAGATGACTTGGTGATATGTGGTAGTGGTTGATGCTTAATTTGTATCTGATAGGGATATTAGAATAGAATGATGAATTTTTATAGAGGTGAACGAAATGAAAGTAGTAGTAGGATCAAAGAATAAAACGAAGGTTGGCGCTGTGGAGAAGGTTTGGAAAGATGCTGAAATTACATCTCTTTCTGTTCCGTCAGGAGTATCAGCTCAGCCTTTCTCAGATGAAGAGACGATGCAAGGAGCGATTAATAGAGCGAAGCGAGCGCTAGAGGAAGGAGAAGCTCCAATTGGTATTGGGCTAGAAGGCGGCGTAATGAAAACGGAGCACGGTTTATTTATGTGTAACTGGGGCGCGCTAGCAACAATGGATGGGAAAGTATTTGTGGCCGGAGGAGCGCGTATTACGTTACCAGACGATTTTTTAGCACCTCTTGAAGATGGTAAGGAATTAAGCGAAGTGATGGAAGAGTTTGTGCAGCGAAAAGATATTCGTAGTCACGAAGGTGCTATCGGTATTTTTACAGATGATTATGTCGACCGCACGGAATTATTTGTACACGTTGTTAAGTTGTTAGTTGGGCAATATAAGTATGACAAAAAGCAAGCATAAACCTTGCACCGTGCGCGATGTATGGTAGTATAAAAGAAAGATTATAACATGAAAAATGCACCCGTTAGAGGAGGAAATATAGATGAAGTCATTAGAAAGCATGGAGCAATTCCAACAGTTAAAAAATGAAGAGAATGTAGTCTTTATGTTCTCAGCAGAATGGTGCCCAGACTGCCGCTTTGTAGATCCATTTATGCCAGAAGTAGAAGAGAAATATAGTGATTTCTCATTTTACTATGTAGATCGTGATGAGTTTATTGATCTATGTGTAAAATTAGACGTATTTGGCATTCCGAGCTTTGTAGCGTACAATAAAGGTGAAGAAACTGGTCGCTATGTAAACAAAGATCGTAAAACACAAGAACAAATCGAAGAGTTCATTGAAGGTTTAAAATAAGGCAATTTGCCAATTGAATTGTAAAACAACCTCTACCTTCGCGGGGGAGGTTATTTTTTTGGAAGGGAGGAAAAAAGAGATGAAGATGACAAGTAAAAAGATGAAAGATGAGTTAATAAAGAAATTATCTCGCCCAGAATGGGACTTTCAGTATGATAGTGAGAAAGAAGTTTTACGTATTGAACAAAAAGACTCCAAAAAAGGTATTAACGTATCGCTTCCAGGAGTTGTGGCAAAATGGGAAGTGAACAAGGAAAAGGCAATTGAAGAAGTTGCTTATTACGTACAAGAAGCGCTAATTGCGATGCATAAAGAAGAAAATAGCGGAGCGAAAATTTTACCTGTTATTCGCTCTACTTCTTTCCCGAAACAAGCAGAAGAAGGAAATCCGTTTATTATGACGGATCATACGGCGGAAACACGTATTTACTACGCGCTAGATTCGAATAAAACGTATCGACTAATTGATGAGCGTCTATTACAAAAATTAGAACTTACAGAACAGCAAGTGCGTGAAATGGCATTATTCAACGCACGCTCATTAGGTTATGAATTTAAACAAGACACAGTAGCGGGTAATACATTCTACTTTTTAAACACAAATGATGGGTATGACGCGACTCGTATTTTAAACGAATCGTTACTACAATCGATGCGTGAAAAGATTTCTGGTGACATGGTTGTTGCTGTTCCTCACCAAGATGTATTAATTATTGCTGATATCGTCAACGAAATCGGTTATGATATTATTGCACAAATGACAATGAAATTTTTTGCCGAAGGGCATGTTCCGATTACATCACTTTCATTCGTATATGAAGATGGAGAATTTGAACCAATCTTTATTTTAGCGAAAAATCGGAAGAAGACAGATGGAAAAGAGAAAGGATGAACGAAGTGAACGTTTTTTACAACCTTGAAGGAATTGGTGACACTTTAATTGTTGCCTTACAAGATATTACTTTAGAGAACCGTACTTTTGATCGCAAAGGAGATGTTGCACGCTTATATGATCGTGAAAGCAATGAGACAGCAGGATTCAACATCTTTAATGCATCTTCTTACTTAGAAGTAAAAGAAACAGGCAACCTTACATTAACGAAAGAGCTTGTAGAGAAAATCAACGAAATTTTAGCGAAGAATGGCTTTGAAGAAACAGTAGAAGCAGATCTTTCTCCGAAATTTGTTGTAGGCTATGTAGCTGAAAAAGAAAAGCATCCAAATGCTGACAAGCTAAACATCTGTAAAGTAGAAATCGGTACAGAAACATTACAAATCGTATGTGGTGCACCAAACGTTGATGCAGGACAAAAAGTTGTCGTTGCAAAAATTGGTGCTGTAATGCCAAGTGGTATGTTAATTAAACCAGCAGAACTTCGCGGTGTTCCTTCTTCTGGAATGATCTGCTCTGCACGTGAATTAGAGCTTCCAGATGCTCCACAAGAAAAAGGTATTCTTGTATTAGAAGATAGCTTTGAAGTTGGACAAGAGTTTAAATTTTAATTGATATAAGAAAAGAGAGGTTGTCCTTTTGGGCAGCCTCTCTTTTTGTTTTGTCATTTTTTGTTGGTAAGTCGATATTCCGTGTCGAATCGTTGATATATGTAGAGTTACGATAGATATATTTGAAAAATCGTTGATATATGTAGAGTTACGATAGATATATTTGAAAAATCGTTGATATATTGAGAGTTGTGATAGATATATTTAAAAAATCGTTGATATATGTAGAGTTACGATAGATATATTTGAAAAATCGTTGATATATGTAGAGTTGTGACAGATATATTCAAAAAATCATTCATATTATAAGGATGTCACCTTTTTTCTTAAAATCTATATTGTATTTTATAAACAAACTAGTTAAAATTTAGAAAAATAGAAGGAGATAGACGTATGAAACAACAACTAAAAATCGCAGAACTTCTGAAACGAATTGAAACTTCAAAACAGCAAGATATCGAGTTAGGTACTTATGAAATATATTTGTTTAGTGAAAATGAATTAGAAAAAGGACAAATTGGTTATCGATATGATAAACATAAAAATTCATTAATAAGTGAAGAAAACGGAAAGTGGCAAGAAGGATGGATTACAATTGGATATGAAACGGATATGGGCGATCCAGTTTTCTTAAATATAGATGATGACGCTTATCCGGTTTATACTGCAGAACGTGGTACAGAAAAATGGCAGCCAGTTTATATTGGAAATATGGATGAGATTATAGGGCAATTATAAGAAAAAACTTTGAATCCGGTGCAAAGTGATGGGAGAGAAGTATGAAGTATATAAAAATATTGAGCATGATTGCATTCATTGGAATATATATGGCCGGTTGTTCACAAGAGCAGCCGAAAAAAGAAACTACATCTTCTATACAAGAGAAAAACAAAGATACCAAAGAAGACGCACCGGTAGAAAAGCAGCAAGAACAAGAAAAGAATGAAGAGTCACAAGCAATTCAAACGAATGAGCAAGTAGAACATAAGCAAGAGGAAGTATCATCTGAGGAAAAGAAAGAAGAAACTACGCCAGTACAGCCAACTGAGCAACCAGTGCAAAATAATGAACAAAAAGTAGGGAGTAATGAAAAACAAGAGAAGTTTCTCGTCGTTATTGATCCAGGGCATCAACAAAAAGCGAATTTAAATTTAGAGCCAATTGGACCAGGGGCAACAACGCAAAAATATAAAGTGACAGACGGTACAACAGGTGTTATGACGAAAAAGAGAGAGGCTGTACTTGTATTAGAAATGGCTTTTTTATTAAAAGAAAAGCTTGAAGCAAAAGGGATACAAGTATTAATGACGAGAACATCACAAGACGTTGATATAAGTAATAAAGAACGGGCGACATTCGCAAATAATCATAAGGCGAATTTATTTTTACGTCTTCATGCAGATGGTTCTGAAAATCCAAACGAAAGTGGATTTGCTGTATTGACGCCGGCAGAAGGAAGTCCGTATACGAAAGAAATTTATGCGGAAAGTCTTCAAATCTCTCAAATGATTGTAAATAAAATGAGGGAGAACCAGCAAGTGAAAGTAAATGGAATTAAATTTCGGGATGATCTTTCTGGATTTAATTGGGCAAAGGTTCCTGGTGTGTTATTAGAACTTGGGTTTATGTCAAACCATGAAGAAGATAAAAAATTATCTGACCCGCAGTATGTAAATTCTTTATTGCAAAGTGTAACGGGTAGTATAGATGCATATCGGAAGAGTAAAGCTTAAGCGCAGTCTTACATGAAAGGCTGCGTTTTTCCATATGAAACACTCGTAAATTAGAATATTGTGGATAAATATGACATGCTTAATTTTACCTGCACTTTTTGCCGAATGCTGATACAATAAAGGATGTTACTATTTAGTAGAAAGAGTGGTAAGCATGTTAGATTGGATGAAAAAGCTGTTTAACAAAGAGGAAGAACAAACAGCGATGAATAAAGAAGTACCAAAGCAAATTGAAAGTCAGCCGAAAATTCCTCGTGTAAACCACTACACTGAAGCAAGAGAAGCACAAATGGCAAGTAGGAATGCAGGTAAATGCCGTTTTCCTTTAGTACCGGATAATGGGTTCGATGAAGAGGATGAAAGCGAAGTAAATCGCTTCGAAGAACAACCTGTTCAAGGAGTAACATATGAAGAACCTACTGCCCAAAGAGGAATAAAGGTGGAAAGAAGCAGACGACCGTATGTGGAAAAGGTAGTTTCTACATATGAAGAGCCGGAAGTGCAATATGAACCGGTGCGGGAGTCTGTCGTTAAAAAGGCATCTGCACCTTCGCAAGAGAGTAACCGTAGACCATTTCGTCCAACAGAAATGATTTCGCCAATTTATGGATATAATCGTCCTTCAGTAGAGAAAAAGGAAGAAAAGCAGGAGGAAGTAAAGGAAAGAGAAGACCTTGAAATATCTGTAGAGGGTAAATCAGTCGTTGATGCATGGTTAGAGAAAAAAGGATATAAATTATCTGATTTCTCAGAAGGACAAGCACCAACTTCTTCTAGTCATAGAGCTGCTAACCAGCAAGGAGAGCAACAATATGAAGAGAATAAAAAGGAAGAAAAGTCAGTAGTTGATCAATGGCTAGAGAAAAACGGTTATGAAATCGAACGCCAAGTGCCTTTAGTAGAAGAAAAAGAAGTGATTCAAGAAATGAGTACACCGCAGGAAGTTTCAGCGGATGAATTACTTCATAAAACAGTAGCTGAGCAGATGGAAAGTGCTAAGCTAGAAAAAGATGTAGTGGTGTTAAACGAAAACAATCTACAAGAAGAATTAGTAGCTTCTAAAGTAGAGCACGAGGATACAATATTATCAGAAGAAATTAAACGTAACACAGAAATAAAACAACCTACTATTGAAGTAGAAAAGCAAGCTCCAGAAGAATCAGTGATTGTCAAAGCAGAAGAAAAACTTGAAGAAACAATCATTGTGGAAATACCAGAAGAAGTGTCAAAAGTAGAAGTAATTGCAGAAACGGAAGAGTCAGAAGAAGTGGAAGTAATTGCGGAAGCAGAAGAGTTAGAAGAAGTGGAAGTAATTGCGGAAGCAGAAGAGTCAGAAGAAGCTGAAGTAATTGCAGAAACAGAAGAGTCAGAAGAAGTGGAAGTAATTGCGGAAGGAGAAGAGTCAGAAGAAGCTGAAGTAATTGCGGAAGCAGAAGAGTTAGAAGAAGTGGAAGTAATTGCGGAAGCAGAAGAGTCAGAAGAAGTGGAAGTAATTGCGGAAGCAGAAGAGTTAGAAGAAGTGGAAGTAATTGCGGAAGCAGAAGAGTCAGGAGAAGTGGAAGTAATTGCGGAAGCAAAAGAGCTAGAAGAAGTGGAAGTAATTGCAGAAACGGAAGAGTCAGAAGAAGTGGAAGTAATTGCGGAAGCAGAAGAGTCAGAAGAAGCTGAAGTAATTGCGGAAGCAGAAGAGTTAGAAGAAGTGGAAGTAATTGCGGAAGCAGAAGAAACAGAAGTGATTGCAGAAACAAAAGCGCCTGTAGTAGAGACATTTGTAGCACTTGAGGAAATTCAGCAAGAAGATGAAGCAATTGAACAAAAGAGTGAATTCATACATGTTGCTGAGGCTGATGAACAAACGAAGAAAGATGTTCAAAGCTTTGCGAATGTTTTAATTGCAGAAACAGAGGAAAATAGACGAGTTGTAGAAGAAGCACAGGTCGCAGAAGAGCAACGAGTTGTAGAAGAAGCGCCAGTCGTAGAAGAGCAACGAGTTGTAGAAGAAACACCAGTCGTAGAAGAGCAACGAGTTGTAGAAGAAACACCAATCGCAGAAGAGCAACCAGTTGTACAAAAAGAAGAACCAAAACGTGAGAAAAAGCGCCATGTACCATTTAATGTTGTTATGTTGAAACAAGATAGAACACGATTAATGGAAAGACATGCAGCTAGAGCAAATGCAATGCAGCCTTCTGCTAATGTACGAGTAGAGAATAAGCCAGTACAACAAGAGGTAGTAGAACCACAAGTGGAAGAACGCCCAGTGCAGCAAGTAGTAGCAGAACCACAAGTGGAAGAACGCCCAGTGCAGCAAGTAGTAGCAGAACCACAAGTGGAAGAAAACCCAATGCAGCAGGTGGTAGTAGAACCACAAGTGGAAGAACGCCCAGTGCAGCAGGTGGTAGTAGAACCACAAGTGGAAGAGCGCCCAGTGCAGCAAGTAGTAGAACCACAAGTGGAAGAGCAACCAATGCAGCAAGTAGTGGTAGAGCAAGTACAAAAGCCAATTTCAAGTACGGAAGTACAAGAGAAAGCATATGTTGTAAATCAAAGAGAGAACGATATGCGAAATGTATTGCATACACCACCGACATATACTGTTCCACCATTAGCGCTGTTGTCGATTCCACAGCAATCAGCGTTAGATAATACAGAATGGTTAGAGGAGCAGAAAGAATTATTAGATACAACGTTTAATAATTTTCATGTTGGAGCACATGTTATTAATGTATCACAAGGTCCAGCAGTAACTCGTTTTGAAGTACAGCCAGACCCAGGTGTGAAAGTAAATAAAATTACAAATTTAAGTGATGATATTAAGTTAAGTTTAGCTGCGAAAGATATTCGTATTGAAGCGCCGATTCCAGGGAAGAGTGCAATTGGAATTGAAGTTCCAAATAAAGAAAGTAAGCCAGTATTTCTTCGCGAAATTTTAAGAAGTCCTGTATTCACAAAGAGTGAATCACCGCTTACTGTTGCGCTTGGACTTGATATTTCAGGGGATCCAATTGTAACGGATATTCGAAAAATGCCGCACGGACTTATTGCGGGTGCAACGGGTTCAGGTAAAAGTGTGTGTATTAACGCCATTTTAACGAGTATTTTATATAAAGCGAAACCACATGAAGTGAAGTTAATGTTAATTGATCCGAAGATGGTTGAGCTTGCACCATACAATTCTGTTCCGCATCTTGTAGCACCTGTTATTACGGATGTAAAAGCAGCGACAGCTGCATTAAAATGGGCAGTTGAGGAAATGGAACGCCGTTATGAATTGTTTGCGCATGCTGGTGCTCGTGATTTAACTCGCTACAATACGATTGTAAGTGAGCGAGAAATTCCAGGAGAGACATTACCTTATATCGTTATTGTCATTGACGAGTTAGCCGATTTAATGATGGTAGCACCTGGTGATGTTGAGGAAGCAATTTGTCGTATTGCGCAAAAAGCACGTGCTTGTGGTATTCATTTATTAGTAGCGACGCAGCGTCCATCTGTAGATGTTATTACAGGTTTAATTAAGTCAAACATTCCAACGCGTATTGCGTTTACTGTATCATCTCAAGTTGATTCGCGTACGATTATTGATATTGGGGGCGCGGAGAAATTACTTGGCCGTGGTGATATGTTATTCTTAGGGAACGGTACATCTAAACCAGTTCGTGTACAAGGTGTATATGTATCGGATGATGAGATTGAAAAAACAGTTGATCATGTGAAAAAGCAAATGAAGCCGAATTACTTATTTAAGCAAGAGGATTTATTAGCGAAAACAGAACAAGCTGAGTCGGAAGACGAATTGTTCCTTGATGCATGTCAATTTGTTGTAGAACAAGGGGGAGCGTCCACATCTTCTGTACAGCGAAAATTCCGCATCGGTTATAATCGCGCGGCACGTCTCATTGAAGAGATGGAATCGCAAGGAATTATTTCTGAAGGTAGAGGAACGAAACCGAGAGATGTCCTTATTTCTGAGGATGAATTTGCCGCTATGCAGGAAACAAATGTATAGTAAACGGTTTTGCTGTATACTAAGAGAAAATGTTGGATAGTAAAGTAGGGAGTAAAGCGACATGAAAGAAATTGAATTAAAATTAAAAGGTGAAATAAATAGACTAACAAATAAAACATTTAAATTTGACGAACGTGTTGGAGAAGGGTGGTTCTCTGCCGTTTACTTTTTAAAGACTAGAGAAATCATCGAAGAATTTCGCCCGAAAAGTGTTGTAACGATGCAATTTTTCCAAAAGGAAAATGCAGTTCTTTGCGGAACGGATGAAGTAATTGCATTGCTACAAACATTCGCTAAAAATCCTGAGGAACTTGAGATTAACTCTTTAAAAGATGGCGATAAAATTAGTCCATTTGAAACAGTGTTAACAATTCATGGTCCTTATGAAAATTTCGGATTTTTAGAAGGTGTCATTGATGGGATTTTAGCTCGTCGTACATCGGTTGCGACAAACGTATATAACGTTGTCCAAGCTGCGCGTAGCGTAGATAAAGAAAAACCAGTTATTTTCATGGGAGACCGTGATGATCATTATACACAACAAGCTGGTGACGGTTATGCAGCATACATCGGAGGTATGAGCGCACAAGCGACGCATGCGATGAATGAATGGTGGGGCAAAAGTGGTATGGGGACGATGCCTCACGCATTAATTCAAATGTTTAATGGTGATGTTGTGGAAGCGGCAAAAGCATATCATAAGAAATTCCCAGAAGATGAATTAGTTGTATTAATTGATTACAACAATGATGTCATTACAGATGCACTTCGCGTAGCGCGTGAATTTGGATCAACATTAAAAGGTGTACGTGTAGATACGTCCCGCACGATGATTGATCAATACTTTATTCGCCACCCAGAAGTACTTGGAACATTCGATCCACGTGGTGTAAACCCATCGCTTGTATTCGCACTTCGTAAAGCACTTGATGAAGAAGGATTCCAGCATGTAGACATCGTTGTAACTGGTGGATTTGATGAGAAGCGTATTCGTGAATTTGAAGCTCAAAACGTACCTGTTGACATATACGGGGTAGGAAGTAGCTTATTAAAAATGAATATTGGCTTTACTGGTGATAATGTAGAACTAAATGGGAAACCAGAAGCAAAAGCTGGTCGTAAATATCGTCCAAACCCACGTTTAGAGCGTGTTCAATTAGAAAAAAGAGAAGAGATGTAAAAGAGAGAAAAACTGATAGGTGATTGACCCTATCAGTTTTTCTGTTATCATAGTATAGCGGCTTCTTTTTTGCTATAATGGACTTATTATGGACATATAAAGAAGTACGTACGAGTTTATCCTGATAAGTGAAGGGAAAGAATAACTTCACTACATCAAAAATGTATGATGATTACCAAAATAAGAAAAGATTCATATACTGTCTTATAGATAGGCCGTTGTATTAGTTCGAAATGTTGGAGGTTCTTTAAGATGACAGTTTACCATTTTGTAGGAATTAAAGGAACAGGAATGAGTTCATTAGCGCAAATTCTTCATGATATGAAGCATACTGTTCAAGGGTCTGATTATGAAAAGCGTTTCTTTACACAAACAGCGTTGGAAAAGCGTAGTATCTCGATCCTTCCTTTTGATAAGAATAATGTAGAAGAAGGACAAGTGATTATTGCAGGAAATGCATTTCCTGATACGCATGAAGAAATCGTAGCAGCAAAAGAATTAAACATCCCAGTCCATCGTTACCATCATTTCTTAGGTGACCTGATGAGCCAATACACAAGTGTTGCTGTAACTGGTGCACACGGAAAAACATCAACAACAGGTTTGTTAGCCCATGTAATGCAAGGTGCACACCCAACATCTTACCTTATTGGAGATGGAACAGGGCATGGGGTAGAAAATAGTAAGTATTTTGTATTTGAAGCTTGTGAGTATCGTCGTCATTTCTTGTCTTATAATCCAGACTATGCAATTATGACGAATATTGATTTTGATCATCCAGATTATTTTGCAGACATCAATGATGTATTCAGTGCATTCCAAGAGATGGCATTGCAAGTGAAAAAAGGCATTATTGCATGTGGAGATGATGAAGAACTTCAAAAAATTCAAGCGAAAGTACCTGTTATTTTCTATGGATTTGGAGAAGATAATGATTTCCAAGCACGCAACATTCAAAAGAGAACAGATGGTACGATATTTGATGTATTCGTTCGTAACACGTACTATGATACGTTCAAAATTACAGGATACGGCAATCACAGCGTATTAAATGCGTTAGCAGTAATCGCGCTTTGCCATTATGAAAATGTTGATGTAGAAGCAGTAAAACATCAATTAACAACTTTTGAAGGCGTAAAACGTCGCTTTAATGAAAAGCCGATGGGAGAGCAAGTAATCATCGATGACTACGCACACCATCCGACAGAGATTAATGCAACGATTGAAGCTGCTCGTCAAAAACATCCAGAGCGTGAAATTGTCGCTGTATTCCAGCCACATACATTCTCACGTACAGAAAAGTTCTTAGATGAGTTCGCAGAAAGCCTAAGCAAAGCTGACCAAGTATACTTATGTGATATTTTCGGATCAGCACGTGAAAACAAAGGTGAATTAACAATCGAAGATCTGCAAAAGCGTATTGACGGTGCAGAATTAATTACAGATACAACAACGGATGTATTAAAGAAACATAAAAACGGTGTTCTAATTTTCATGGGCGCAGGTGACATCCAAAAATTCGAAGCGGCTTACGTAAAAGAAGTTCAAGTTGCAGAGAAGTAATAGGAAAGACGCATAGCTTGGCTGTGCGTCTTTTTTATGTTGTCGTGGTTGTGCATTAATGTTGAAACGTCGATATATATGGAGTTGTGTTCGATATATTTCAAAAATCGTTGATATATTGGTACGCGTTTTGAAATGTAAATGTTAGAATAATAAGAAAACTAAAAAGGGGACTAAAAAACATGTTCACACTCCGAGTAGATGACGAAATCGAACTACAATTACTAGAAAAACATCATAAAGAGGAATTATATCAATTATTAGATCAAAACCGTAATCATTTACGAAAATGGCTCCCTTGGGTAGATGGGACAAAATCTGCTGATGCTTATGATGAAATTTTTCCGATGTGGTTAAAGAAGTTTGCAGAGGGAGACGGTTTTGAAAGTGGTATACGTTACAAAGGAAAGCTCGTTGGGATGGTAGGCATTCATCCGGTGAGCTGGGGGAAGAAAGCGACGAGTCTTGGATATTATCTTGCAGAAGATGCTGGCGGGAAAGGTATTATGACGCGTAGCGTAAAGGCTGTACTTCACTATGCATTTGAAAATTTAAAGCTGAATAAAATTGAAATTCGTTGCGGTGTTGGAAATGCAAAGAGCCGCGCAATTCCAGAACGTTTAGGATTTAAGTTAGATGGTATTTTACGAGATGAAGAATGGCTATATGATCATTTTCATGATATCGCTGTATATAGTTTACTAGCTTCAGAATGGAAAGAGATTCGATGAACGAGAAGATTCGTATTGTTCCATATGAAAGTACGTTTCAAGAGGAAGTAGTAGATCTTATCGTTCATATTCAGCAAAAAGAGTATAATGTTTCCATTACGAAAGAAGAGCAACCTGATTTACTTGAAATAGAAACATTCTATCAAAAGGATCACGGAAACTTTTGGGTAGCAATTTATGATGGTAAAGTAGTTGGAACAGTAGCTTTATTAGATATTGAGAATCATCAAGTAGCGCTAAGAAAAATGTTCGTGAAGAAAGAGTTTCGCGGAAAAGAATGGGGCGCATCACATATGTTGCTTCAAACAGCAATTTCGTGGGCTAAGAATAAAAAGCTGAAAGATATTTACTTAGGAACGACAGTGAAATTTTTAGCAGCACATCGTTTTTATGAAAAGAATGGTTTTCAAAGTGTGAGTATAGACGAGTTGCCGAAAAACTTTCCGGTGCTACAGGTAGATAAGAAATTTTATAGGTACATTGTGTAAAAGGTCATTTAGAAATGGCCTTTTTCTATGAACCAAAATGGAAATAGTGGTATAATTTGGAATAGAGGGTGTAGGTATGAACTTTCCAATTCAAAGAAGTAAGTCAGTAGTCATTTTCGTTTGTCTTACGTTAGTTTTTATGTTTATATATCCAATTGTCATGCTTTTCACTAATAAAGCGCATTGGATGTCAGCGTTGATCGGGATGGGTTTATGCTTCATTGTAAATGTACCACTCGTTTGGGAAGTATTTATTAAAAAACATAAAGTAGAAAATGGCGTATTAAAGTACGGTATTTTAAATGATGATATTGTATTAAAAGATGTAAGAATTATACGTCAGGTCGGAAAGTCTCTTGAAATTACGACGAATGCATATAAAGTACATATGGTTGCGATGCCGCAAAATATGGATGAATTCTTGGCGCTTATAGAGAAAGAAAATCCACATGTGAAAATAGAAATGGCAGGGAAGAAATAAAAAACGCTCGGCGAAAATTCCGAGCGTTTTTCATTATTTTAAGTTCTCTGGGTTTAAAGCTTCTAATTCAGGTACAACGAAGCGCCCGTCTTTACGGATTAGTACGTCGTCGAAGTAAATTTCGCCGCCGCCGTATTCAGGGCGTTGGATGCATACTAAGTCCCAATGGATGTTCGAGTTGTTACCGTTCCATGCATCGTCGTAAGCTTGTCCAGGAGTGAAGTGGAAGCTGCCATCGATTTTTTCATCGAATAGGATGTCTCCCATTGGATGTAAGATGTATGGGTTTACGCCGATTGCGAACTCACCAACGTAGCGTGCGCCTTCGTCTGTATCGAAGATTTTGTTAATGCGTTCTGAATCGTTTGCAGTTGCTTCAACGATTTGGCCGTTCTCGAACTTAAGTTGTACATTTTCAAATGTATAACCGTTGTAAGGAGATGGTGTGTTGTAAGAAACTGTACCGTTAACAGAATCACGAACTGGTGCAGAGTATACTTCACCGTCTGGAATGTTTAAATGACCTGAGCATTTAATTGCTGGAATGTCTTTAATAGAGAATGTTAAGTCAGTTCCAGGACCAGTTAAACGAACTTTATCTGTTTTATTCATTAATGTAACAAGGCTGTCCATCGCCTTATCCATTTTACCGTAGTCTAAGTTACATACTTCAAAGTAGAAGTCTTCGAAAGCTTCTGTACTCATTTTAGCAAGCTGTGCCATAGAAGCATTTGGGTAGCGAAGAACAACCCAGCGTGTTTTTGGAACGCGAATGTCTCTATGAACTTTTTTACCAACTGTTTGGCCATGAACTTTCATACGCTCACTTGGAACGTCAGCTTGTTCATTAATATTATCGCCAGAGCGAAGGCCGATATAAGCGTCCATGTCTTTCATTACGCTTGCTTCATATGCAGCGATTTGTTCGAAATGTTCTTCAGTAGCACCCATTAATAAAGAGCGATCTACTTGATGATCTTTTAAAGAGACGAATGGGAAACCACCAGCTGCATATGCTTCTTTTACAAGTGCAGTTACAAGTTCTTTTTGTAAGCCAAAGTTTTCAATTAATACTTTTTCACCTTTTTGTAAGCGGATAGAGTAGTTAATTAAATTGTATGCTAACTTTTCAATACGTGGATCTTTCATATGTAAAGCCTCCCTACTAATTATGTATCCTCTCCTATTGTAACCTACTTAGTGGAATTTGTTGAATGATTTATGTTACAGTTAACGAATAAGTATGAAAATTCTAATGATGAGATAGGGATTAGAATGAAACGGAAAATGATTGTATAATAGGGGAAAGTATGAAAAAGATAAAGGAAGTGATGAAATGCAAGTTCTTTTATATGTAAGTGCGGCTATTATCGCGGTTGCTTTCGCAGTATTAGTAGTGTATGTATGCAGAACGTTGTTATCGGTTCAGAAGACGTTAGAAAACGTTGCAAGCACGTTAGAAGGTTTAGAAAAACAAATGCAAGGAATTAGCGTAGAGACAGAGCAATTATTACATAAAACGAATGCATTAGCTGATGATATTCAACAGAAGTCACAGTCATTAAATAAAGTGGTAGCGGGTGTAGATGGGATTGGAACGACAATCCAATCTTTAAATACGAAGCTTCGTAATGTATCAGACTCTGTAACGGACGAAATTGAAAATAACGCTGATAAAGTAGCGCAAGTTGTACAGTGGAGCAGTGCGGCGATTGAAGTATACAATCATTACCGTGCGTCGAGACAAGAGAAGAAGGTTGAAAAAGAAGAGCGTAAATTAGAAAGAATTGAGAAAAAAGCTGAAAAGAAAGAGAAACGCTCTAGATTTCGTATGAGAGGTGAATCGTGATGAATATGACAAAACTTGAAACAATTGAAGAGCTTGAAGTCTTAGTAGAAAAGAACGAGCCGTATGTTCTTTTTAAACACAGTACGACATGCCCAATTAGTCACGGTGCATACACAGAATTTCAAGCGTATTGCAGCGAAGAAAGAGAAGTACCAGCGTATTACTTATACGTACAAGATGCGAGAGATGTGTCAAATCGTGTTGCAGAACAATACAGTATTAGACATGAATCACCGCAAGTGTTATACATAAAAGATGGGATGGTAGTATGGAATACATCTCATTGGAATATTAAAAAAGATGCTTTAGAAGAGAATATAAAGTAAAAAGAAGCAAGCTAAAGGTGCTTGCTTCTTTTTTTTGTTTTTGTTGAAATATATTTAGTGGTACACTATTAATAGTTCAAACTAAATAACTAGATTGTTGAAAGTAGGTTTTAAGTAATGAAGAAAATGGCATTATCCTTCGCAGTCGTAAGTTTATTACTGGGAGCTTGTAGTAACAATAGTAATACGATTAGTAAGAAGGATGAAGTTATACAAAAAGATACAAAAGAAAAAAGTATGATTCCGAGAACTGCTGTTTCTAAAGATTATTATAGAACTGTTATTCCTTTAAAAGAACAAAAGGTTATTAATACAGCTAATATAAAAACAAATTCTAAATTAGATTTAGCAGAGTATGAAAATGGTTTAATAAATATTGCAACGCAACAATTTGATACAGAGAGTCACGTACTGCAATTGAACCAGTATATTCCAGAGAAACTAATTGATGAACTAGTTGCGAAAGTAGAAGCGCCAGTTTTGACGAATATTATAGAACAAGACTATTTCGGAAAACAGAATTCAAATGAATTAAGTTTATCTGGTGTTATGATTGGCTTAGCTATGTCTTCAAGTGTATCGAATGAAGAGGCTATGTCTAAAGGGACTGAAGTTGCTAAACAACTTATTGAAGCTATTAACAAAAATGATAAGTATAACAAATCTCCAATTACGTTTGCTATCTTTAAGCAAGAAAGTACTAGTTCTTTAAAAAATGGTACGTATATTGCTAGTGCTACTGTTCAAAAGAATGATACGAACCTTGGAAATTGGAGTACAATTGATGAAAAGTCGTATTCATATCCTTCTGATGAATTTACACAAGCACATGGAGAAGATAATACAAAAATAAATAACTTTGCTAAGGAAATAAAAGGTTTTTCTAATGGAGATTTTATTCCAGTCAACGCTAAAGTTTCTTATAAGAAAGATCAAATGGATACATTAAATATGAATATTGTTATTAAATATAACGGTAAAACAGAATTAATGGCTCTTACCCAATTGGCTGCTCAAGGCATGTTAGACAAGTTGCCTAAAGATGCGAAAGTACAATTACAGATCAAGTCTGAGAGTAAAATTGAGGCCGTTATTATAAAAGAGAAAAACAGTGATAAACCGTTTGTTTCCTTCTTGTAAAAAAAGACAGTATGTAAACTGTCTTTTTTTTATTTTAAATGAAAATATATAATGTTTTTTGATAGTAATTCCTTGCTGTATATCGTGTGACAATCGTATATGTATCAGCTATAATAAATTATCTTAAAAAAGTAACATATAGGAATTTGAAAGAGGTGGCTTTCTTATGGCATCACAACAATTAGGTCGTTTACGTTCTGAAATTGATCAACTTAATTTACAAATATTAGAGTTACTAAACAAAAGAGGTCGTCTCGTACAAGAAGTTGGTAATTTAAAAGAAGTACAAGGTGTGAAACGTTTTGATCCTGTACGTGAAAGAAATATGCTGGATTTAATTGCAGAGAATAATAATGGTCCATTTGAAACTTCGACTTTACAACATATTTTCAAACAAATTTTTCAAGCTGGTTTAGAATTACAAGAAGACGATCATCGTAAAGCATTACTTGTTTCTCGTAAGAAAAAAACAGAAGATACGATTGTTGAAATTAATGGTGAAAAAATTGGTGACGGAAATCAGCATTTTATTATGGGACCGTGTGCAGTGGAAAGTTATGAACAAGTACGTCAAGTTGCTGAAGCAATGAAAGGACAAGGTCTGAAATTAATGCGTGGTGGTGCGTTCAAACCACGTACTTCACCGTATGATTTTCAAGGTCTTGGATTAGAGGGATTACAAATTTTGCGCCAGGTAGCAGATGAATATGATTTGGCTGTTATTAGTGAAATTTTAAATCCGAATGATATTGAGATGTCATTAGATTACGTTGATGTTATTCAAATTGGCGCTCGCAATATGCAAAACTTTGATTTGCTAAGGGCAGCTGGTGCTGTAAATAAACCAGTATTATTAAAACGTGGTCTATCAGCAACGATTGAAGAATTCATTAATGCGGCAGAATATATTATGGCAAAGGGAAATGGGAACATTATTTTATGTGAACGAGGTATTCGCACGTATGAAAGAGCGACGCGTAATACGCTTGATATTTCCGCTGTGCCGATTTTAAAGAAAGAAACACATTTACCTGTCGTTGTCGATGTAACGCATTCTACAGGGCGACGTGACCTTCTCTTACCAACTGCAAAAGCAGCGATGGCAATTGGTGCAGACGCAATTATGGCTGAAGTACATCCAGATCCAGCTGTAGCTTTATCTGATGCAGCGCAACAAATGAATATACCGCAGTTCAATGATTTTATGAATGAATTAAAATCATTTGGAAGTAAATTATAAAAACTTTTAATGAGCTGTTCCAAAAAGGCATTTTGGAACAGCTTTCTCCTATTGTATAGCGACTGTCATTGTCGATTTTTGTTGGTAAGTTGATATATTTAAAAAATCGCTGATATAATTAGAGTTGCGGTCGATATATTTGGAAAATCGCTGATATATTTCGAGTTACAGTCGATATATTCGAAAAATCGCCGATATAAATTTCATTTACTATCGTACTGCTTAAAATAAGATTTCTACTAAGGAAACATCTATTTTTTTACAAAAAATGCCCTTTTTTCATAAAAAATACGAAAATACGAGAAAAGAAGCGAATTTTTTCGAAACTTTTGCGGGAAAATATTGTATGAGCCTGCGTTTTTATCGTATCATTAGTAAAAGGAAGAACTCGGGACGATTGGTGGCATCTGCAAATAGAGTTGATGTCTTTTTTTCATTCAAGTAACCGATACATAAAAATAGATAACAAAAATAGAAGGAGTGTGCGATGAGATGAACGTAACAATATATGATGTAGCGCGTGAAGCGAACGTTTCAATGGCTACCGTATCACGCGTTGTGAACGGTAACCCAAATGTAAAGCCTACAACAAGAAAGAAAGTATTAGAAGCAATTGATCGTTTAGGATACCGCCCAAATGCGGTAGCACGTGGACTAGCAAGTAAGAAGACAACTACAGTAGGTGTTATTATTCCTGATATCTCAAATACGTTTTATGCAGAACTAGCTCGTGGAATTGAAGATATCGCAACAATGTACAAATATAACATCATTTTAAGTAACTCTGACCAAAACAAAGAGAAAGAGTTCCATTTATTAAATACGATGCTTGGAAAACAAGTGGACGGAATTGTTTTCATGGGTGAAGATATTACAGACATTCACATTGAAGAATTTAAAAAATCTCCAGTACCAATTGTATTAGCAGCATCATTTGATGAGCAAAATGAAACGCCATCAGTAAATATTGATTATACACAAGCAGCTTATGATGCAATGAAGCACTTTATCGAGCAAGGACATAAACGTATCGGTTTCGTCTCTGGTCCTTTCATTGATAAAGCGGGAAGCGCGAAGAAGTTACAAGGTTATAAAAAAGCTTTAGAAGAAGCAGGTATTTCATATGATGAAAATCTTGTAATCGATGGAGATTACACATATGACTCAGGTATCGAAGCATTCGAAAAGCTTTGGAGCAATGATGAAAAGCCAACAGCAATCTTCGTATCTTCTGATGAAATGGCACTAGGTGTAATCCATGCAGCACAAGACGCTGGATTAAACGTACCAACTGACGTAGAAGTACTTGGTTTCGATAATACACGCCTTGCATTAATGGTTCGTCCGCAGCTTTCAACAGTTGTTCAACCGATGTATGATATCGGTGCAGTAGCAATGCGTCTATTAACAAAGTATATGAACAAAGAAAAAGTGGAAGATCACACTGTTATCTTACCTCACCGTATCCAATTTAGAGATTCAACGAAGTAAGTATAAAAAAGCTCACAGCGATTGCTGTGAGCTTTTATTCGTATTCAGGATAGTATTTTTGTACGACTGCATTTACCATTTCGTCTTTCTTAACGTGTAAAAATCTTGCATACAATTCTTTTCCGGTTTCAAATGGGGTATCGTCTAATTCAAACACATGCAATAGTTTTCGAAACGTCCATGTTATTTGCTGGCCGTACTTATTATCGTACGTATGCTCAGACTGTATAGCGATTTGTTCACCTAGTGCATGAGCTTCTTCCAAACTGTTTGCTTTAACAAGAATAATACTTTCTTCAAAAAGTGTATCGTGATTCTCTTCATAATGCTCATCAATTTTCATAGAATCAGGCTCATCAGAATGAACGGACTCAAATAATAATTTTACAGCGTACATATTATGCAGCATGTTTCACTTTATAAATAATACTTGCGACAAGCGAAGCAGGTATTGTAAATACGTTACTTTGATAATGGTAATGTACTTGGGATTCTTCATAAGACATGTTGTCATATAGTTCGTTTTGTGAGACACTCATTTTTTTCTGTTTTTCTTTGAGCATTTTAATGTAGTTGTACTGTATTGGGACGAGAATGATGAAATAAGCTAATACAATTAGTGAAATCCAAATCATTATGAACACTCCCTTACAAAGAATATTTCTATATAACAATTATATCAATAAAAAGAAAAAATAACCATTTTTTTATTGGAGCTAATTTTCTTCTAGAAATGCGAACAGTTCCTTTTGTTTTTTTAAATTATGATCAATACATGTTCGAGCAACATATTTCAATCCTTGTAATAATGCATCTACGTGAAAAGTATCATAATGAATTGTATTTCCCTCTACCATCGTTTCGTCTTTTTGCAAGTTAATTGATATTTTTAATACAGTTATATTACTTTGTAAATTTACAACTTCGATGTAAAAAAACTGTTTGTCTAAGTCAATCGTAACATAATCGAATCGTTCGGATAGCTCTAATTTACATGTAGTAGTATATTCCAAATGAAAGCCTCCTTATTGTATAAGTGTATGTTATAATGCCTTCGCTATAGGTGGGACTATTCCTTGTTATATGTCACATAAGTGCAAATTTACCTATTATAGGGCAATGTCATGTATAATAGAAAGAAAAGGCTTGTGAGGGGGGGAAAAGAGATGATCGTTCTTTGGATAATTACGCTTTGTATGACTGCTATTTTTGCATATATGACGTTAAAACAAAATGGTTTAAAGCGATTTGTTCCAGGAAGTATTCTTGCAGGAATTGCCCTTATCACGTATGTAATTTCTATTTTTATTGAAAGTGTATCAGTAGATATGAGCACAAGTTTAATGTTTATTGGTATTACACTATTTGCAGGTAGCATTATGGTACTTATGGTTGCTGGTATTATTTTATTTATTCATATGAATTCGGAAACGTTATAGCATATAGAAAAGGCATGTCCCGAGGGGACATGCCTTTTTATCCGTTCAATTATGCTCTATCTTTAGAAGAGTTTTGCTGTTTTAGTAAGTCGCGAATTTCGCCAAGAAGTTCTTCTTCTTTTGTTGGTTCTGGAATTTCTTCCTCTTTTTCTTCTTCTTTTTTAGATGTTAGTTTGTTGAAAACTTTAACAAACATAAAGATAGAAGCTGCGATAATTAAGAAGTCAAAAATTGTTTGGATGAAGTTACCATACATAACAGCAGATTTACCGTATCCAAAGTGTAAACTTGTAAAGTCAACGCCACCTAATACCATACCAAGTAATGGTGTGATGATATCTTTTACTAAAGAACTAACGATTTTACCGAATGCAGCACCGATTACAACCCCGACAGCTAAATCAACGACATTCCCTTTGAAAGCGAATTTTTTAAACTCGTTCCACATGTGTTAATCCCATCCTTTCCACGATTCATTATGAAATTTATAATTCCTATCAACATATTCTATAGAAATTTACGAGAGAAATAAAGAGGGAATGGGAATGAAAGTAAATTCTGAAAAATGTATCCGTTTTAATTTTTGTTTACATCATCTAGTAAAGATTGTAGCATTTGCTGCGTTTTTAATCCTTCTAATCCATCTACAACAGGCTTTGTATCGCCTTGTACACACTTAATAAAATGATGAACAGCATCTTCAAAACCACGTTGTTTTAACGTCGTATCCCATGATGGGGAACCACTTTGTGAAACTGAGTTTTCCTGTTCAATTTCAAATGTATTCATATTTTTTACGCGAATGATTTTCCCTGGCGTTACAAGTTCAATTTGTTCTAAATTTGTACCGGCATGGCGATGCATTGCAGTAGAAAGTAACAGTCCACTTGGAGTTGTATATGTATGATGTCCGTAAAGAAGTTCATTCTTTTCATTGATTTGCATCATATTGTGAACGGTGTTAAGGTCATCATTAGCTAACCAGCGAGCGGTATCTACAATGTGTAAATAATCATCTAACATAGTGAAGTCGTACGTATATGGCCCGACTTTATTTGTACGATGCTTTTCAATTCGAATCCATGAAATATCATTAGCCTGTTCTTTGGCAGCGACATACATAGGAACGAATCTGCGATTAAATCCGACCATTAATTTTCGGTTATACTTCTCGCTCAACTCGACTAGTTGCTCAGCTTGTTCCACTGTATCTGCTAGCGGTTTATCAACATAAACGTCGATCCCTTTTTTTAGAAGTTCAGAAACGATTTCATAATGCGATGCAGTTGAACTATGAACGAAGATTGCATCGCATTCCGAAGCTAACATTTCAATAGAATGAAAGTCTTGAATTCGGTATTGCTGGCAAACTTGTTTTCTTTTCTCTGCGTTAGGTGTAAACGCCCCTACAAAATTCCAATCAGTTTCTTTTGTAAGTGTTGGAAGATAGGCCTTTTGCGCAATACTTCCAAGTCCAATCATCCCAATTTTAGGTTTGTTCATATGTATTCCCACCCTATTCATATTGATATAACGGCTTAAATGTAGCATAGGGTGGGGGAGGAAGGCAAAAATTAGCTTTTTACTTACGGCCTTCTAACAAAATCTTCTCTATCTCCTCAAAGTGATGAGCGCGAGCATGCTCTAACGGGGTAACACCATCATTGTCTGGAATATTTACATCTGCACCGTGCTCAATAAGAAGGCGAATGACTTGTTGCTGTGTTTCGTTTCCGTTACTTAGTACGATGGCTTCCATTAAAGCTGTCCATCCCAGGTTATTTACATGATTTACATCAATATTTGTTCGAGTGAGGAGTTCTTTTATAACGTCAATATAGCCATGTTCTGAAGCTGGGATAAGAGCTGTACCGCCGTAACGATTTGTAATCGTAGGATCTGCACCAGCATCAATTGTTAGCTTTAAAATGTCTAAGTAACCTTCCGCACCGGCGTATAGAAAGGGATTGTTTTTCATGTCATCTTGGATATTTACGTCAGCACCAGCTTCGATAAGTGCCTTTGCGGTTTTTACATCATTTTTGTATGTAGCAATCATAAGCGGGGTGCGTCCTTGACTATCCGTCGCATTTATATTTGCGCCTTGTTTTAGTAAAGATATAACAGTATTCGTTTCATTTTTTTCAGTGGCTGCTAGTAGTGCAGTCTCCATGTTTATCATCTCCTTTTTTACTTCTTGTTCTTGCGAGCATCCTTGTAAAAAAATTACGCAACATATCATACTGAATGTTTTTTTGAACATGGAATTTCAACCTCCTAATTTCAACTGTAAAATAGGAACATTAAATTTTTATAAACTGACGCTAAAATTACTATAAAATCGCTTGAGTAATTGAACATATATTTTTATGCTTATAAATAATAAGGTTTGATAAAGTGAGGATTTAAGATATGTCTATTAAAACAAGGTTTTTATTTTCTTATATTGCTGTTATCCTCGTTTCCATTACGCTTATATTAGTCGCGGGATTTTTAATCGTTTTTTCGATAACAGGTGACTTGGAAGCAGTGAAAAATTTCTATAAAAGTTCTTATATTCAAAAGCCGCTTACACCAGAAGAAGAGAATGCCTATCTTGAGTTGAAGTCAGCAGCTAAACAGCATCAATCTCAATTGTTAGATGAGTCGTTTGTCTCAGCAATAGAAAAAGAGGGTGTGAAAATAGTAGTAAGAAAAGGAGAAACACTTTCATATGCTTCAAACGTATTTGAAAGTGTATCTTTAAAAGAAGCCCTTCCGAAATTTGAATCAGCAAATATTAATAGTCGTGGTACAACGGAACTAGGCGATACATTTTATCGATATGTAAAGTTTGATTTTTATTTTCCTCAGGAAGAAGAGGGAAGTATATTTGTATTAAAAAAGCAAAGTTCATTTGTAGATCTTACACAAAAATTATTTCCAATCTTATTTGTATCTCTCTTACTACTAGCCATTTTACTCATTGGATTATTAAGTTACCTCGTTTCAAGAAGTGTAATAAAACCAATTTTTGTATTGAAAGGCGCAACGGAGAAAATTAAAGAAGGAAATTTAGATTTTCAAATACCAGTTACATCACACGATGAAATAGGACAATTAAATCAAGGATTTGAGGAAATGAGGAAGAGATTAAAAGAATCGATAGAGATGCAAACACAGTATGAAGAAAATAGAAAAGAGCTTATTTCAAACATCTCTCATGACTTAAAAACACCGATTACATCAATTATTGGATATGTAGAAGGAATAAAGGACGGGGTAGCAAATACGCCAGAAAAAATGGATAAGTATTTAACAACTATCCATACGAAAGCAAGACATATGGATACACTTATTGATGAATTATTTTTATTCTCAAAGCTCGATTTGAATCGAGTTCCCTTTCAGTTTGAAACGGTTGAATTGAATACGTTTATGCAAGAGTTAATCGAAGAGATGCAAATGGATTTAAGTAAAGAAGGTATAGAAGTTAACTTACAATTACATGCATCACCATTATATGTAACGGCTGATTGCGAAAAGATCAATAGAGTTATATCAAATTTAATTCATAATAGTGTGAAATACATGGATAAAGAAGAGAAGAAAATTACTGTAACAGTATCGAGTGATAATAATAAAGTTATTGTGAAAGTGATGGACAATGGATCAGGTATAGAATCTGATACGCTACCTTATATCTTTGAACGTTTTTATCGTGCAGAACAATCGCGGAATTCTAGCACAGGTGGAAGTGGACTTGGTTTAGCAATAGCGAAGCAAATTGTTGAAGAACATGGCGGGGAAATTTGGGCGGAAAGCGAGCTTGGTAAAGGCACAAGCATTTTCTTCTCATTGGAAAAAGTAGAGGAATGTGGTGAGTAAATTGAAAAGAATTTTACTAATAGAAGATGAAGTAAGTATTGCAGAATTACAGCGAGATTATTTAGAAATTAATGATTTCCAAGTTGATGTAGAGCATTCAGGAGAAATAGGTTTACAAACAGCCTTGCAAGAAGACTATGATTTAATTATTTTAGATATTATGCTTCCGAAAATGAACGGATTCGAAATTTGTAAACAAATACGTGCTGTAAAAGATATTCCGATTCTACTTGTTTCAGCAAAAAAAGAAGATATAGATAAAATTCGCGGACTCGGATTAGGAGCGGATGATTATATAACGAAACCGTTTAGCCCGAGTGAATTAGTCGCAAGAGTAAAAGCGCATATTGCCCGTTATGAAAGATTATTAGGAAATGTAAGTAAGCAACGTGATACGTTATATATTCACGGAATTTCTATCGATCAACGAGCGAGAAAAGTTTTTATAAACAATGAAGAAGTGGCATTTACAACGAAGGAATTTGATTTATTAACATTCTTTGTAACACATCCAAACCAAGTATTAAATAAAGAACAGTTATTTGAACGCATTTGGGGACTAGACTCAGCTGGTGATTTAGCTACTGTTGTTGTTCACATTAGAAAACTACGTGAAAAAATTGAAAGAGATCCTGCTCACCCGCAATATATTGAAACAGTATGGGGAGCTGGTTATCGTTTTAACGTGTAATATACCTGCCGAGTAATTGGCAGGTTTTTTGTATGTTATTCGAATGAAAAGGAAGGAATAGGTAATTTATGTTAAAATGTAAAGAGAAACAAAACAGAGGAGAGCATAGGGAGCGAGCTATATGTTGGGGGATATATTAAAAGATAATAAATCAAATAAGACTTTAAAGATTGGAACTAATATCGTACTTATCTTATTGATTATTGGTGCAATACAAATGTTTTATGATGAAGATTCTACGAATGATCATTTCGGTTGGTTCTTTTTTGCGATCTTTTGGGTAATTAAAAGCATTTCTAGCTCTAAGGTAAGTTTAAAAGATAGAGATAAAAAGTCGGTATTACTTGATGTGGGTTTAGTGGTTATTTCTTTTGTTTTTTTAGTTGTTTTTAGTGTGAAATATTTCTTTTGAAAAAAGCTCATAGTCGTATAGAGGCTATGAGCTTTTTGTCAGTGTTTAGGTTTTCTTAATAATAATGGTACTAACGATTTATAAAATGTTTGAGTAGTAGAAGTAAACTGAGCAGCTTCTTCTAAAAAAGGATAATGGTTGCTATTTTCGAATGGAATGAAGATAGAATTACGTATTCCATCATGTATCTCGATAGAATATTGAATCGGGCACTGTACATCATATCTTCCGCATATAATAAGTGTCTTTGTTTGGATGGAAGGTAAATTCTCTCTTAAATCAAATGAAGGATATTCATTGGCGAAAGCATTCATCCGGCTAATGGACATTGTTTTATTGATTGGCTTATCAAAATAAGAGTTGTAGTTTTCTGGTTTATACAATGATAATTTTGTTCTCTTAGTAGCTAGTTCTTTCCGTTCTTCATCTGTAAGGTGAGGGCTTTTTAAGTTTTCGATGAGTTGTTGCATATAATGAAACTGTGGATGTGCTGGGTGATAAATACAAAATGGTGTTTCGGTATAGTTACTTGCTGCAGCTCCTGCTACGACTAATGGTTGTAAGGAATTTGGATATGTAATCGCATATAAAAGTCCAAGCATACCACCTGTTGAATGACCAGCGAAATGCCATGTTGGAAGTTGTAATGCTTCTCGTATGGCTTCCAAGTCGTGGATTGTTTCAATCATGCTTAATTCTTTTTCTGAATTGGCTTTTAACGAGTTACCAGCGTCTCGTAAATTAATGAGAAATACACGATGCGTAGCAGTAAAAACATCCGCAAAGTAATCACCAGTTTCATTAAATTGTGAATAGTGATGTGTAATACAAAGCGATTCGCCATCTCCTTTTGTAAAGAGTTCAAATGTACCACGTTTCGTGTGGATCATTTGTCGTTTCCACATAATATCACTACCTTTTCTCATAAAAGTTGGGCCAGGCTGTTATGAAATGAAAATATATCGGCGCATTTCGAAATATATCAGCGATTATTAAAATATATCGACTTACCGACAGAAACCGACAATAAATAAAAGGAGGCTATTCAAAAACGAGCCTCCTTTTCGTTTAGTACAAAGATTTTGTCATATTATTCCGAATAATTTCAAGGGATTTCGCTACAGTTAATGCGTTTTTTTCTTCAATTTCTGGTTTACGGGGGATAGGTTTATACATGTTGTCTGGATCTTCCCATGTGAGGGGAAGTTCTGTTTCTGCTTGTCCTTTCCAAGCTTCAATCCATTCTGGAGGGAGATAACCTGAGATGTTTTGGATGTTGTTCATTTCGAGCCAAATGAGTGCCCAAGCTCTTGGAACGACGCGCCAGTGATCATAGCCACCGCCACCGACAGCGATCCAGCGACCGTCGCAATATTCATTAGCAATTTCACGAGCTAGCTTCGGTATTTCACGGTAAATATTCATTGTCGCACAAAGATGTGTAAGTGGGTCATAATAATGTGCGTCAGCACCATTTTGCGTTAAAATAATATCCGGTTTAAAGTACGCTGCAACTTCTTTTACAACAGTTCGATATGATTTTAAGAACGATTCATCTTCTGTAAAAGCATCGAGTGGAACGTTAAAAGAATAACTATAGCCATTACCTTGTCCGCGTTCATTTACAGCGCCAGTTCCAGGAAATAAATAGCGACCAGTTTCATGTAATGAAATGGTGCATACGTTAGGGTCATCATAAAACGACCACTGTACGCCATCACCGTGATGAGCATCTGTATCAATATATAAGACGCGTAAACCGTATTTCTTTTGAATATATTTCATTGCGATAGAACTGTCGTTATAAATACAAAAGCCAGATGCTTTGCCGCGAAAGCCGTGATGTAAGCCGCCGCCCAAATTAAGCGCGTGCTTTACTTTCCCAGAAAGAACAGCATCGACAGCTGTTAATGTACCACCAACGAGCAATGCGCTTGCTTCGTGCATATTTGGGAACATCGGTGTATCTTCTGTTCCGAGTCCATATGTCATCGCAATTGATTTTTCTAACTTTCCTTCTCCAGCACGTTTTACCGCATTTATGTACTCCTCTGTATGAACGTAGGCGATTTCTTCATCTGTAGCCGTCCGTGGTGAGATGATTTGAGAGGGAGAGATGAAACCGCCCTTTTGTAATAAATCATACGTAAGTGTGACGCGCAGTTGGTTAAAAGGATGATCAGGGCTAAATGAATAGCCCCGAAAGTCATCCGAATAAATAAACGCGCTACTCATGCCTGCATCCCCATGATGTTTGGCCATAATACGCGGTAGCCTTCTGCTTCAAGTGCATCAATCACTTTTAGAGGATTCATCGTTTGAATGCGGAAAACGAGTACTTTATCATTCTCATCTTTTGCTGGATAGACGAGAACGCTCACGATATTTATTTGTAAATCACTAAAAATAGCAACGACTTTTCCAAGAATACCAGGTTCGTTTTTTACTTGAATTTCAATTTGCGAACTTGGTTGATGTGCTCCTGTTAATTTTACTAACGTGTGTAATACTGTAGATTCAGAAATGATTCCAACTAACTTCCCGGCCTTTGTAACAGGAAGACAGCCAATTTTATTTTCAAAAAATAAAGTAGCAATTTCCTCAACGAAATCGAGAGGATGGCAAGTCATAACAGGATGTTTCATAATAAGTTCGAGCGGTTGCTGTAGCATATCGAGTGAAACTTGTTCATCTAGAATAGACGGACTTGCATCTCTTACATCCCGATCAGAAATAATGCCTACGACGTGATTATTTTGATCGACAATTGGAATGTGCCGAATGCCTTTCGTGCGTATCGTTCGGATTGCTGTTTCGATTGTATCGTTTGGATGTAATGTAACTACATTTTGATTCATAATTTCTTCTACAATCATTCCAGTTGCCCCCTTTATTAATACATAAAACGATTGTGAAAACGTAGACGATCAAAAGCTTGAATAGAATCCGTATCAACGCGTTTACCGATGCGGACCATTAAACAGTTGGCAGGATGTGAACAAATTTCAGGATCGTCTGTAGCCATCCATTGTAACCCGCCAGCATTCATCATCTTCTCCATTACTTTTCGGTATTCCCACACATTCAATCCTGTTTGTTTCAAATCCCAGTGCCAATAATATTCAGTCGTCAATATAATGTAATCTTCCATATAATCGTCCATCATAGAAACCTCTAGTAAGTTCTTTCCGACAGAACTCCCGCGGAAGGCTGGGACTACTTCAATTGCCCCAAGCTCAATTAAGTTTTCCATTTTTCCTTCTGACCATCGTTCAAGTGGATCAGGATACAAGTATGTAACATATCCAACAATTGTTTGGTCATGTCTAGCAATAATGAGACGAGCTTCTGGTAATTTAGAAATTTCGACAATTGCTTTATATTGTTGCTCGGCAGGACGAAACGCAATTAAGTCTGGATGAAACTCATACATTTCTAAGTTATGTGTAGAGACAGGACCTTCAATAATTAAAGTGCCTTTCGCTGTTTTTAAGTTTCTAGCATTATATATTTTTTTATGAATCAATGTATTGCTCACCACCTTGAGGGTTTGTGAATCTATTAATATCGTACTTTATAATATATGCGATGTGAATCGAAATTTGTCATTAAAAATTTGTCTAAAAATCAACAAATATACTGAAAATTTTAAATAATGTTATTATAATAGATAATAGAATACATAGGAGGGGGATGTAAAGTATGAAAGTAGAAACGCTTCCTGTCATTAAAGGAGAAAATAATTTGCCGAATTATGATGAGGCATACGCGAATTTTAACTGGGAAGAGGTTAATAAAAACTTTACTTGGAATGAAACAGGCCGAGTAAATATGGCGTATGAGGCAATTGATAAGCATGCGAAATCCGATCGAAAGAATAAAGTAGCTCTTTATTATCAAGATGGATCGCGAAAAGAGAAATATACATTTAAGGAAATGAAGGATTTTTCTAATAAAGCAGGAAACGTCCTTAAGAATTATGGCGATGTAGAAAAAGGCGATCGCGTTTTTATTTTTATGCCACGTTCTCCAGAGTTATATTTCGCACTTTTAGGTGCAGTGAAATTAGGAGCAATTGTTGGACCGCTATTTGAAGCATTTATGGAAGGCGCAGTTCGCGATCGCTTAGAAGATAGCGAAGCAAAGGTGTTAATTACAACGCCTGAATTATTAGAGCGCGTACCATTAAATGATTTACCGGCTTTAAAAACAGTTTTCCTTGTTGGAGATAATGTAGAAGAAGGCGGTAAAACGGTAGCATTCAATCCGTTATTTGAACAAGCTTCAAAAGAATTACATATTGAATGGTTAGGCCGTGAAGACGGTTTGATTCTACATTACACGTCTGGTTCTACTGGTAAGCCAAAAGGTGTGCTTCATGCGCAAAACGCAATGGTTCAGCACTATCAAACGGCGAAGTGGGTATTAGATTTAAAAGAAGACGATGTATATTGGTGTACTGCTGACCCGGGCTGGGTAACTGGAACAGCTTACGGTATTTTCGCACCGTGGTTAGTTGGAGCGTCAAATGTTATTTTAGGTGGACGCTTTAGTCCAGAAGCTTGGTATGAAGCACTGCAAGATTACGGTGTGACGGTTTGGTACAGCGCACCAACAGCATTCCGTATGTTAATGGGAGCTGGACAAGACGCAATTAAAAAATATGACTTATCACAAGTTCGTCACGTATTAAGCGTTGGTGAGCCGTTAAATCCAGAAGTAATTCGCTGGGGTATGAATGCATTTGGACTTCGTATTCATGATACGTGGTGGATGACAGAAACAGGTGGACAAGTAATTTGTAACTACCCTTGTATGGAAATCCGTCCAGGTTCAATGGGTAAACCAATTCCAGGTGTGAAAGCAGCGATTGTTGATAATGAAGGAAATGAAGTGCCTCCTTACACAATGGGTAACTTAGCAATTGCGAAAGGTTGGCCATCTATGATGCGCGGGATCTGGAATAACCAGCAAAAATATGAATCTTATTTCATGCCGGGAGATTGGTACGTATCAGGTGACTCTGCCTATATGGATGAAGATGGATACTTCTGGTTCCAAGGGCGTATTGACGATGTAATTATGACGTCAGGTGAGCGCGTTGGTCCGTTTGAAGTAGAAAGTAAATTAATTGAGCACGCTGCTGTTGCAGAAGCTGGTGTAATTGGTATTCCTGATCCGGTGCGCGGCGAAATTATTAAAGCATTTATCGCACTTCGAGCAGGATACGAACCATCTGATGAATTAAAAGAAGAAATTCGTCAATTTGTAAAGAAAGGCCTAGCAGCTCATGCAGCGCCACGACAAATTGAATTTAGAGATAAATTACCGAAAACGAGAAGTGGTAAAATTATGCGCCGCGTATTAAAAGCGTGGGAGCTGAATTTACCAACAGGTGACTTATCAACGATGGAAGATTAAGAGAGAAAGGTCTGAACGAAATAACGTTCAGACCTTTCTTTTTGTGAATAGTAAAGGAGATAAGGTATATGAAGATACCAATTTTAGAAGGAGACATAGTATATTTACGTTCTGTAGAACCCGAAAAAGATTACACCGAATGGTATGAGGTAATGAAGGATCCTGATATGCATCATTGGACAGGGAATACAATCCCGAAAGATAGTAATGAGGTTAAAGAGCTGTTACACACTTATAAAGATTTGAAGGATATCATGGCTTGGTCAATTATAATGAAACAATCAAAGAAAATGATAGGGACATATTGGATCGCTATACCAACGATGAATGAAAATAAAAAGTTAATTGTAAGTTCAGAGGCCCAGCGGATTGCGCGTGAATTTTGGCGTGCAGGTGTCAATCGAGAAGCAAGAAATTTAATATATAATTATATATTTTTAACTCTACAAGTGGATGAAGTTCATGCGCAGGCTTGGGATAATAATATAAATTCATGCAAATCTATGGAGAAAATCGGATTTAAATTAGAGAAACAAGTGAAACGCCCATTCCCTAAATACGATAAAATATTTTTGGAAAACCATTATGTGTTATCAAAAAAGGACTGGCTTGCATAAAAGGCTATGGTTGAAAAAAATATTTGTTGATGTAAAATAAAAGTAAAACTTATATATACGAGTTAAAGGGGATAATAAAATGACAACAGAAAAAGAAAAGATGATACATGGGGAAATGTACATACCGGCTGATCCAGTTTTAGTACAAGAGAGGGAGCAAGCACGTATATTAACGAGAAAATTAAATGATACGCCAGAAGAGCAATTAAAAGAGCGTAGCGAAATCGTAAAAGAATTATTCGGAACGACAGGAGATAATATTCATCTTGAATCTTCTTTTAGATGTGATTACGGCTATAACATTCATGTCGGTGAAAATTTTTACGCGAACTTTGACTGTACGATTTTAGACGTATGCCCGGTAACAATCGGAGTGAACTGTATGTTAGCTCCAGGTGTTCACATTTATACAGCAACGCACCCACTTGATCCGGTAGAGCGTATAAGCGGATCAGAATACGGAAAACCAGTTACAATTGGCGATAACGTATGGATTGGCGGAAGAGCAATTATTAATCCAGGTGTAACAATTGGAGACAATGCGGTGATCGCATCTGGTGCTGTCGTAACGAAAGATGTGCCTAATAATGTAGTAGTTGGCGGGAATCCTGCAAAGATTATAAAAAAACTAAAATAATATTTGAACGAAGTGCCTTCCTCGTCTGTATACATTTATGAAAGAATAGATGAGGGAGGCTTTTATATGTCTAATAAATTACTTCTTGCGACGTTGTAAAGGATTGACAAGAAGGGAAACCTGACCTCTATTTGACACGCCTATATAAATGATGGTATAAAGAAAAGTATATGAATAATTGAGCGTGGAAAGGGAGAAGTAGTGATCATTTCCCTGTTTTAGAGAGCTGATGGCCGGTGAAAATCAGCACATAGATGATCGCGAATTACGCCCCTAGAGCATCTTTTTTCGATTGAATTGTATTCAAAAGGGAAGAGACGGTGCTAAGCCGTTATGTAAATAAGGTGGTAGGCTTTTTTTGGTCTACAACTAGGGTGGTAACGCGATAATCAAAATCGTCCCTTATTTGAAGGGGCGATTTTTTTATGTTTTTAACCTTCACGCCAGTAATGAACTTAAAGGAGAGTATGTAGGATATGGGTATTTTACAAGATCTTGAATTTCGCGGTCTAATTAATCAGCAAACAGACGCTGAGGGCCTTGAGCAATTATTAGAAAAAGAAAGCGTTAAATTATACTGTGGTTTTGACCCGACAGCGGATAGCTTACACATCGGTCATATGTTACCAGTATTAATGTTACGTCGTTTCCAATTAGCTGGTCACCAACCAATCGCACTTGTTGGCGGTGGTACTGGTATGATCGGTGACCCAAGTGGTAAAAAAGCAGAGCGTACATTAAATACGAAAGATACAGTTGCTTACTACACAGAAAGCATTAAAAACCAACTTTCAAACTTCTTAGAGTTCGAAAACGTGGACAACCCAGCAACAATGGCTAACAACTATGACTGGCTTGGTAACTTAGATGTCATTTCATTCTTACGCGATATCGGTAAAAACTTCGGTTTAAACTATATGTTAGCAAAAGATACAGTAGCATCTCGTTTAGAAACTGGTATTTCATTTACTGAGTTTAGTTATATGATTTTACAATCATACGACTTCCTAAACTTATACCAACACCATAAGTGCCGCCTACAAATCGGTGGTAGTGACCAATGGGGTAACATTACAGCTGGTCTTGAATTAATCCGTAAATCAGAAGAAGATGCGAAAGCATTCGGTTTAACAATTCCACTAGTTACTAAATCTGACGGTACGAAGTTTGGTAAAACAGAAGGCGGCGCAATTTGGTTAGACCCAGAGAAAACAACTCCTTACGAGTTCTACCAATTCTGGATTAACACAGATGACCGCGACGTTGTTAAATACTTAAAATACTTCACATTCTTATCTCATGAAGAAATTCTTGAGCTTGAAAAACAAGTAGCTGAAGCGCCAGAAAAACGTGCAGCACAAAAGGCATTAGGTTCTGAAATGACAAAACTTGTTCACGGCGAAGAAGCATTAGAGCAAGCGATTAAAATTTCAGCTGCATTATTCAGCGGTTCTGTAGCAGAACTAACTGCAAGCGAAATCGAGCAAGGATTCAAAGACGTACCATCTGTAGAACGTACTGCAGAAGATACAGTATTAATCGACTTACTTGTAGAAAGCAAAATCTCTCCATCAAAACGTCAAGCACGTGAAGATGTAACGAACGGCGCAATCTACGTAAACGGTGAGCGTACACAAGCGTTAGACTACGTTGTAACAGAAAACGACCGCATCGAAGGTAAATTCACAATCATTCGCCGCGGTAAGAAGAAATATTTCTTAATTCGTTACTAATAAATAAAAAGCTTTGAGGAAATTCCTCAAAGCTTTTTTGTTTTAATCTCCTTTTCGAGTTCATACGGAAATCACATGTAAGCGGTATGATAAATGTATAATAACTAGAAAGGAGTGGTAAAACAAAATGTCACTAGAAGCGCTCATTATTTTTTCTTTGCTAAATGCGGGTCAGCTTGCAGAGAATTCTAAGGTGGATGTACATAAAGAGCAGAAAGATGCTTATGTATATGTTCAGAAAGAGGAAAATAAATAATTTTAATATATATAAATAAGAGCTACTCGAAGTAACTGTTTTGGCGTCTTCGGTAGCTTTTTGAATTATGAATAAATAGGAATTAATTCTCGCTTAAAATCTTCGTACATTTCAAAGGCAATTTTCATGATTTCTTTGAGTTCATCGTAACTGTGGAAGCATACTGCCGGCAATCTTTCAGAACCATTGGATAATACTTTTACAAACATATCCCATGAATTCCCAACTCTAACTTCACCATTATACCTTGCAGACCAAATGAACTCAACAAGCCCATATTTTAAGCTGATATTGAATCTGAAAGTATAGAAATCCTTGTTCTTTACTTCACCAACAATAAAAAAGTTTTCTTTTTTCATAAAACGAGCTTTATAGCCAAGAGACTCAAATACTGCAATTACTTTTTCGTTTTCATAGTTTTCAAGTGTATTTTCCCTATGAGAAAACTTTTCTGATAGGGCTTTATATCTCTGAATAAAATCAATTTTTGCAAGACTGGATTGTATTTCAGGTTGTAATGAATAAGGCAAAAGTTATTCCCCCTAAAATATTAAGTCTGTCCTTGTTTTTGGGTCATTACTTCATATATCTTTAAGGTGAAATCATGAATAAATAGGAATTAATTCTTGTTTAAAATCTTCGTACATTTCAAAGGCAATTTTCATGATTTCTTTGAGTTCATCGTAACTGTGGAAGCATGGACGAAGTATTTTTTCTGTATCATTGGATAATACGTCTACAAACATAGCCCAAGATGTTCCAGTTCTAACTTCACCAGTGTGCCATGCCTCCCAAATAAATTCAACGAGTCCATATTTCAAGCTAATATTGAACCTGAAAGTATAGATATCTTTGTTTTTTACTTCTCCTACTCTAAAAAAGTTTTCTTTTTTCATAAAACGAGCTTTATAGCCAAGAGACTCAAATACTGCAATTGCTTTTTCATTTTCATAGTTTTCAAATGTATTTTCTCTATCAGAAAATTTTTCTGATAAGGCTTTATATCTCTTAATAAAATCAATTTTTGTAAGACTGGCTTGTATTTCAGGTTTTAATGAATACGCCAAAAATTACTCCTCCCTAATTTTTAGTATTAGATCAAATAAAGCAGTATACATTTTAGATACATGAAGAAATCCGTCTTTTGTGAGTCGGATTTTTCTTAGTTTAATTCTATTCAAATATTATAATTGTTAATTGAAATGTAGTTATTTTTAGCAAGATTTTGCAGTTAGCTATTTAAAAGTGTAAGTATATCTCCTTTAAATATAGCAGCTATTTCCGCTTCCTCTAACGAATCTCCCCATCTAAAAACTATATCATCTTTTGGGCAGAGATGAATGGAAAGGTTAAAATAATCTATTTCATCTTTCCATTTGTTATATTCATTAAATGCTTTTTTGAAGATTTTTCTAACATTTTCTTCCGCAATTATATCATTATTTTTACTTGCAATGATTGTAAATCTTTTAGGATTACTAGAAACTATTTCAATGGCATCTGGAAGTTTCTCAAGACAAAACTCTGCAATACTTGAGTAGAAAGTTGTTCCTCCAGTTTCCATTTCAACTTCTGGACCCTTATTAAATCCCTCAAGTTTCCATTTGGTTTGAAGAGCTTTCCATACCTTTCGGTATTTTTCAATTTTAGAGTTTTTGTCTTTGATTTCAATAGCTGCAAGCAAGTAGAATTTGTAGACATTAGTCAAATCATGTTTCATAAATACTTGCTTGATTTCAGTGCCACATACTTCTTTGAATTGTTTTTTTTCATCTGAGCTAAATAACATGGAGCCATTAACACTGAATAAACTTAAATTTGGTAAATTCCCGACTCTTTTGATTGCTTCATCCTTACTAAACCATTTGTAGTATGAGAATGCATCTTCTTCTACTTCATTCCAACACTTCATTTTACCACCTCAATTTTAATAGTCATAATGATTCCCATGTATATCATTGAAATGTGATCCTCTATTTTGAGATGGATCATCTGGATAAGTATGACCGCCTGAATGCTCTCTTATAATCTTACCATCTTTGAAATGATAGTCTCTTCCAGGAATAGGGTTCCCTCTTTTATCTACAGCTGGTGTCACCTTAGTTGGCTGTTCATTAACAGGAATACCGCTTGCTCTCTTAGCTTCGTTGAAAGCTCCACCTCTCTTAGCTCCTTTAGGAGTAAAATTTGGCGGTCTTTGTCCTTTCTCTGCTTTTACATAGTCTTTGTAGTTAGGTTTTACTGTCTGCATAACTCTTTCGCCAGACTTACCAAAAGAATACTGAAACCTTTGCAAAGTATCGATACTATTTTGAACGGTATTATACCATACAAATGCACCATGTGTAGCAACACCTGCTCCAGCGGTTGTAAGAGCTAAATCAGCTGGGATAACAATTGGTGATGCTGCCCCGAAAGTTACTCCTTCTAACAATACGGTTCCAACATTTGATCCTGTTACAATAGCTATACCGCCCAAAATTTCAAAAATAGATCCTACCCCTGATACAAAATTCCCCACAAGATTTCCGACTTGAAAGGTTGTTTTGTTTTCTAATTCATTGCCCATTGGTAATTCTACGCCTGTAAAGTTTTCAGCAGCTGAATTACAAATTCCTTGGAAGAATTCCCAAGCGCCAATAGCTGTTTTTTGGTACCACGGTCTATTAGCTTCTTGTTCCTGCAAAGCCATTTTTTCTTCAATTTCTTTTTTTATTTCGGCTTCTTGAACTCTTTCCTCTGCAATTTTTTGAATAGAGGTTATCCATTCCATATTCAACCCTTGTGTACTAAATGTACCACTGACGGGACTAAAACCTTTTCCGCTTTGTACTTCAGCTAAACCTGTCGTGATACTAGCGGCTAATTGAATCGCTGTATTATAGTTATCACTAGATGTTTGATTAAATTCATATAGGTGCTCTAGCTTTTCTTGAAGTTTACGCCTCATGTCAGCAAATAGATTTACTATAGCATCCATGCCCGAGATAGGCATAGCTTGATTGATTGCTTCCGTACTTGCTATCATTCGGTCAATTTCTCGAATTTGTTCTAATATCTCTTGTTCAATTATATCTGTAGAAGCGACCTGTGATTGAAATTGATTTGGAAATGCATTATTCTGACGGATTAATTCTTCGCATAAGTAAATGATTCCTTGTGCTAACGGACGAAAGGTTTGTAAGAAATATGCTTTTGCACTGCTATATGTTTGTCCTTGTAGAACAGTATCCAATGCAAAAGCGTCAATAGAATGAATAATTTGTTCCATACCTTGAATAGTAGTGGTACAGAAAGAGTTCATACTTTCTGTTTGAGCTTGTACTTCACCGAGATACATATTTAAAGACATGAACTTTCCCTCCTCTTACAAGAAAATAATACCAATTTAAGGAAGGGATTGTAAATGGAATATTCTAATAATTCGGCAGTTAAAGAGATAATTGTTCATTAAGTTTTTTTAATCTTATTCAGATGCTCGGGTGATGAAGAGGTTTTTAAGTTGAATGTAAATAGAAAAAGGGAAGGTATAGATTATGTACAAATAAATACGTTGTAAAAATCATGTTAACAAAAGGAGAGTACAGCAAAGAAAAATGAGTTGTGGGGTAGAATGTAGTGTTTTTTTAGTGTTAGAAGAAGGGGGGAGGTTTTTATTAATGTGGATAAAAAATGGATGAAATTCTAGAGAGAGGGTTAAGTTTTATTTTGTTACATTGTTTTGTTTTTATACATATAATCGGCTATATTCAATAAAAAAAGCCCAGGCCCCTTGATAAACAAGGTTCCTAAGGCTTTTAATAATACTCTTTGCAGAGTACCGAGATTAACGAGAGTAGAACTCTACGATTAATGCTTCGTTGATTTCAGCTGGTAACTCAGAACGCTCAGCGTGACGAGTGTAAGTAGCTTCTAATTTGTCAGCATCGAAAGTTAGGTATTCTGGTACGAAGTTGTTAACTTCGATCGCTTCTTTAACAACAACAAGGCTGTTAGATTTTTCGCGAACGCTGATAGTTTGACCAGGTTTTACACGGTAAGATGGGATATCTACGCGAGCGCCATCAACCATGATGTGACCGTGGTTTACTAATTGGCGAGCTGCACGACGAGTGCGAGCTAAGCCCATACGGTAAACTAAGTTGTCAAGACGAGCTTCAAGAAGGATCATGAAGTTTTCGCCGTGCTTACCAGGCATTTTACCTGCTTGGTCAAATGTGCGACGGAATTGACGCTCAGTCATGCCGTACATGTGACGAAGTTTTTGTTTCTCTTGTAATTGTAAACCGTATTCTGAAAGTTTCTTACGTTGGTTAGGACCGTGAGGACCTGGTGCGTAAGGGCGTTTTTCTAATTCTTTTCCTGTGCCGCTTAGAGAGATTCCAAGACGACGAGACAGTTTCCAAGCTGGACCTGTATAACGAGCCATAGTTGACTCCTCCTTTAAAAATGTTTTTATTTACGTAAAATAAAAACAGACGTAATCGATATTTACGGGCATTTTGTTTTCATGTACCTTCGCTCCAGCAGCAGGGAGTTACGAGATACACCTCCGTAGAGGAACAAAATACAAACGATAAACTCACATTACAAGGCTGCCTTTTTATTTTACACAAACGCTATTATATCTTTTACCCAGAGTTTCGTCAAGCGAGTACGTTTTTGTTTTATGCATAAAAATTTTGGAAATTAATATAAGAAGGAATTTAAAACAATATAGAAGAAGAGATAGAAACACAAATAAAACGCTTACATAAAATGAAGGGAAACGTTCATCAAATTTTTATGGATGAATATGCGGCAATAAAAACATAAGGGGGATGTTTTTATGAAAAAGAAGCATATGGAGACAGCGTTAATTCATCACGGTTATACACCTGAGGAACATAAAGGAAGTTTAACACCACCTTTATTTCAAACTTCTACATTTACATTTGAGACTGCGCAGCAAGGAGAGGCGAGTTTTGCGGGAGTGGATCCATCTTATATTTACTCACGGCTTGGAAATCCAACTGTGAAATTATTTGAAGAACGTATGGCGGTGTTAGAAGGAGGAGAAGAGGCACTTGCCTTCGGGTCTGGTATGGCAGCTATTTCAGCGACTTTAATCGGTTTTTTAAAGGCTGGAGATCATATTATTTGTTCAAATGGATTATACGGATGCACGTACGGTTTTTTAGAAGTGTTAGAAGAAAAATTTATGATTACGCATTCGTTTTGTGATATGGAGACAGAGGCTGATATTGAAAATAAAATTCGCCCAAATACAAAGCTTATTTTCGTTGAAACACCAATTAATCCAACGATGAAATTAATTGATTTAAAACAAGTGATTCGGGTTGCGAAGCGAAAAGGCTTACTTGTTATTGTTGATAATACATTTTGTTCACCTTATTTACAAAGACCGCTTGAGCTTGGCTGTGACGCTGTTGTGCATAGTGCGACAAAATATATTGGTGGTCACGGTGACGTTGTAGCGGGCGTAACAATTTGTAAAACGAAAGCATTAGCTGAAAAGATTCGCACGATGCGAAAGGATATCGGCGGTATTATGGCACCGTTTGATGCGTGGTTATTATTACGCGGGTTAAAGACGTTAGCAGTAAGAATGGATCGTCATTGTGATAATGCAGAAAAAATTGTATCGTTCCTAAGAAAACATGATGCGGTAGAAGGTGTTTGGTATCCAGAAGGGGAGTTAGCATCTCGTCAAATGAAACGCGGGGGCGGTGTTATTTCTTTTTCAGTAAAAGGCGGAAAAGAAGAGACGCAAGCGTTTATTAATGATCTTCACTTTATTACAATTGCGGTGAGTTTAGGAGATACAGAAACGTTAATTCAGCATCCAGCAACGATGACGCACGCTGCGATTCCAGCTGAACTAAGAAAAGAAATGGGCATTTTCGATAATTTAATACGCTTATCAGTCGGTTTAGAATCGTGGGAGGATATCGTTTCTGATTTAGAGCAGGCATTAAAGAAAATATCTACTGTAAATCAATGAAAAAAGAGTGAGCTATCGGTTTTGTACAGGGCGTACTAAATCGATAACTCGCTCTTTTCTTTTTACATATGTTTTAGGAGTGTTTCCACAAACTTTTCTAAATAGCGCTGATCTACTTCATCAAAACGATTCTTTTCAGGACTATCAATGTCAAGTACACCAATGACAGCTCCTTCTTTCACAATTGGTACAACGATTTCTGAATTAGAAGCACTATCGCAAGCGATGTGACCTGGGAATTGGTGAACGTCTGCTACAAGCTGTGTTGTTTTCGTTTCAGCTGCTACGCCGCAAACGCCTCGTCCAAATGGAATGCGTACGCAAGCAGGCATTCCTTGGAACGGTCCAAGGACAAGCTGATTTCCTTCTGTTACGTAAAAGCCAACCCAATTAACGCGATCTAAAAATTGGTTTAATAATGCGGAAGCATTTGATAAGTTTGCGACTACGTTTGATTCGCCAGTTAATAACGCATCCAGTTGTTTAATTACTGTCTCATATTGCTGCACACGAGATCCTGCATAACTTTCTTTAGTAAACATGGAAACAGCTCCTTTTTTATCGAGATGTGTAAAATATTAGCAAAATACGATGTATTTCACATGACTTTGTCGATAGAAAATTAAAGGAATTTGTCTTAAAAGTCAAGAAATTTAAACTATAGCTGTTCAGTGAGGGGAAGTGAGCGCATGAAGCAGACGAAACAAAAAGTAATTGATGCGGCAATATCGTTGTTTAATACGAAAGGTTATGATGGAACGTCGGTGCGAGACATTGCAAAGCGAGCGGATGTGAATGTAGCGAATATTTCATATTATTTTGCTGGGAAGCAAGGTTTATTAGAACAGCTTATTACTGATTTTTTAGAAGGATATATTCATGTGATTGAAATGTCGTTTGAACAGAGAGAGTATTTGTCGGCTAAAGATGTAATGGTGCAAATGGTGCGCGGGATTTTACGATATCAATTTGAAAATAGAGAACTAACACGTTTCTTCTACCGAGAGCTTTCGCTTGATACGACATTAATTCGTGAAGTGATGACCGTTTATTTTTCTAAAGAAAGATATTATATAGAACAAATGATTAGACAAGGACAAATGAAACAAGAATTTCAGAAAGTATCATTTACAATGTTTATGACGCAATTAAAAGGTATGATAAGTATGCCGTTTTTATATCCACAATATATATCAGAAGTACTCCATTCTTTCCCGTCTGAGACATTTTTCATAGAAATGTATACGAAAGAGATTGAGCAATGGATGGAACAAGCATTATGTAAAGCGAATATGTACCATGAATGGCCAAGAGCTGTTCATATGTGAAGAATCCCCACCTAACGAACTGAGGTGGGGATTTTTATGTTTACTTTTCTTTGCCATAAATTGTTACATAATAGCGCGATAATTGTTAATGCAGCTCCAGCGATTTCAATTTTATCGACTGTATAACCTCGAAAGATAGAACCAATGAGTGCAAGGATAGGAACTAAATTCATAAATAATATGCCGTTAATAGATGAAATATAGCGATTTCCCATATTCCAGCAAAATACAGCGATAACGCCTGCGATAATCGACATATAAAAGAGCTCAAAACGAACGCTCACAACTGTACGCAGTGATGGCATAGTAACTATATTTGTGTACGTTAAGAAAGTAACAATAACGATGAGTGAAATGGAGCCAAATAAACAAGTTAATGTCGTGTACCTAAGTGGTGACCAAGATTGAAAACGAGCACCCCCGTTTGTATAAATGACCCAGCAAGTAACGCCGCATAGCATCAATATGTTTGTTGATAAGTGGCTTGCAGCTCCAAATAATAAGTGAATATTTCCTTTTGAAATGACAAGCATAACACCAAGTAATGCAACGAACATACAAAGGAATGTATAGTTTTGTGGGCGGCGATTTTGGGTTATCCATTGCAGTGATAAGGCAATCAGTGGCATAAGGGATTGAATCATAGCTGCATGGATTGCTCCGGAAGGTCCGGCAAGTTGCTGTCCGTAGAAAACGAGAAAACCATACCCCGCGAAACCGACTGTCCCGTAAAAGAATAGAGAAAGTGTTCTTTTTTCTAAGCGGAGTGAAGTCTTTCCTTCAGTAATTAATAGCAAAATAAGAAAAATAATAGCTGCTGATCCATAGCGAAGCGTTGTGAAGAAGAATGGATCGATAAATTGCAGAGCACTTGCCATTACAGGAAACATAAATCCCCAGGCAGTGACGGCGAGTAAGCATAGAAAGGATCCGAGTAGCATTTGTTTTTTGTTCAAGAGTATCTTTCCCCTTTACATTTCGTTATAGTAAGTTGATGAAATAAGTATAAAGAGTAATTGTTTATAGGAGGAAATATCGATTTCTTATAACGGTTATAACTTTTTGTTAGAGGTGTGTATGATGGATTTGGAGGCAGTACGATCGTTTATTGAAGTGAAGCATACGCGAAGTTTATCAAAGGCAAGTAAGATTTTACATATATCACAACCAGCGCTTAGTAAACAAATTCAAAAGTTAGAAGCGGATTTAGAGGTTACTTTACTTAAACGTTCTGCGCAAGGAGTAGAGTTAACGGAGGCAGGAGAGTTATTTATAAAAAGAATGTTACCGATTTTGGAGCAAATAAATGAAGTGAAAACAGAAATGAGGGGGTATCAAGAGAACCGGAAGTTTTCAATTGGTATACTACCGAGTTTAGCGGAGCATTACATATCAGAATGTAAAAATATATTAGGTGATGAGTTCGAAGTGGAATGGCAAATCGGGCATACGGAAGTATTAAGAGATTTATTTAAAGCGCGGGAGATTGACGCGATGTTCATCGATTCAGTAGTGGAAGGTGCTACGTATATAAAAGAAGTGCAACAAGAGAAAATTGTTTGTGCCGTTTCAAATAATCATCCGTACAAAGAGAAGATAGTCATTCAAATAGAAGAGCTGCACAATGAAAAATTAATTGTATATCCAGAAATATGTGATGTAAGGAAAATGATTATGAACATGTTTCATGAAATAGGTGTAAAACCAACTATAGCTGTGGAAACATCTTACGCAGAACCGATGCTTGCAATGGTAAAAGCTGGCCTTGGTATCACGTTACTTCCAGAAAGGGCAGTAGAGCAGTCTGTAAGGCAAGGAAATGTACATGTAATTTCTGTTGAACCACCACTCATGCGGAAAATTTATTTCGTATCCCATACGAAAGATTGTTTGTTATTACAATCATTTGAGGATAGGGAGTGAGGTAGGCGGAATATTGAGAAAGATTACAATCACATTGAAAGAAACATGAAATTTTAAAAAAAACTAGGTCAAAAACAAACCATTACATGGTATGATTAGTACATTGTTAGTTGTTAAATATAGGGGAATTCCCTTTTTATACATAATGCCTTCCATTTCATAAACGGAACGGACAAAAAAAGAGATATAACTAGGAGGCTTTTTTGCATGGATTCTATCCTGACGATCGTTATCATTGTAGTAAGCTCTATTCTAGTGCTGCTCATGATAGAGCTTGTGATAAGAAATCGTTCATATAAAGATATTGAAGCACTGGAGCAGTGGAAACAAGAGATAAAAGATAAACCTGTGGCAGATGAACTAAAACGGGTAAAAGATTTAAACATGACGGGTCAAACAGAAGAACTGTTTGGTAAATGGCGTGAAGAATGGGATGAAATTGTATCAACAACCCTTCCGAAAGCTGACAAAGATTTAGCGCAAGCGCGAAAATTCGCCTCGCAATTCTCCTTCCGAAAAGCAAAGCATGCGATGAACGAATCCATAAGTGGTTTAGATGACGCTGATAATCGTATTACTGACATTTTAAATGAATTACAGCAATTGTTAGAAAGCCATGAGAAAAATAGCTCGGAAATTGAAGGGTTACGTGATACATATCGTAGTATGAAAAAGAGTGTTCTTGCTCATAGACATATGTATGGAGCAGCAGAGCAGAAAATCGAAGAGATGCTAGACGCTGAATCTGAGAAATTTAAAACCTTTGAAGAAGCAACAAACAATGGCGACTATTTAAAAGCGAGAGAAATTGTTATTAGTTTGGAAGAAGGTTTAGCAGATTTAGAAATCATTATTCACCAAATTCCAGATTTATTGGTAGAGTGTCAAGCGACGTTACCAGTTCAGCTGGAAGATTTATTACACGGACATAATGATATGGTAAGACAAGGTTATGTATTAGATTATTTGGAAGTCCCTAAAGAAGTTCGCGATATGACGAAACAACTACAAACATGTTTAATGGATATACAGGAGCTTCATATAACAGAAGCGGCTGAAAAAGTAGAAAACTTAAAAACACGTTTAGATGGCTTCTACGATCAATTGGAACAAGAAGTACATGCGAGACATTATGTGGAGCAAAAAACACTTTCTGTTTACGATGACTTAGAAGAAATGCGTATCGAAACGATTGAAACGAAAACAGAAACACAACTTGTGAAACAAAGCTATCAGTTACAAGATAAAGACATTGAGTCTCAAAAAGTAATTGAAAAGCAAATGCACATTTTAACGAAACGTTTTGAAATGCTACAATTACGCGTTGCAGAACAAGATATTGCCTTCTCTATTATTCGTGAGGAACTAGAAGAGGTTTATGAGCAATGTGAAACGTTAAAAGTACTTCATGCAGAATATAAAGAAATGCTGCAAGCGATGCGCAAAGAAGAATTTGAAGCACGTGAGAAGTTACAAGAAATGCGAAATACTATTTTCGAAACGAAACGCTTTATGCAAAAGTCGAATTTGCCAGGTCTTCCAGAGAGTATTATGGAAGATTTAAAAAGAGGGCAAATGGCAATGCAAGCTGTATATGAACAATTAGAAGTGAAGCCGTTAAATATGAACGCTGTAAATAGCAGTTTAGAAGAAGCATACACAACTGTGAACGGTGTGGCTGAAATGACAGAAGAGTTAATTGGACAAGCATATTTAGTGGAAAAATTAATTCAGTACGGTAACCGTTACCGTAGTCATGATGAAAACCTAGCAGAAAGTTTAAATTATGCTGAGAAATTATTCCGTGAATACCAATACGATGCAGCTTTAGAACAAGCGGCTTCAGTATTAGAGCAACTTGAACCTGGCGTTGTTCAAAAAATAGCTGAATATGTAGACAATGAACAAACCCTTTCATAAAAGGGTTTGTTTTTTTGTGTAATTTTGCAGACGATGTTGCTATAATGAATAGCGGAATACAGCAAGGTTATTCGTTTCAAAATAAAGTGAAACTGTAATCAGTAGGAGGATTCATCCCCATTGATTACTAGCCTTCACCAATCGGGCATTTACGGACAGCCCGACTCCTACCTAACTTCTTTGCTCTAACTGGATTTTGAGGTGAGAGTCTTATTGCCCGTTCATGCGGGATAAAGTGAAACTGTAATAGGAGGGCATCCTCGACAATTATTAGCCTTCACCAATCGAGATAAAATGGAACCTTTGCGTAGTCTTAGCGTAATGACACGTATTTATGATATTATTATACGATGTGATAGCGCTGAAAGGGGAAGAACGATGATCTATTTTGATAATAGTGCGACGACGAAGCCATATCCAGAAGCTCTTCAATCGTACGTGACGGTTGCTGGGAAATATTTTGGTAATCCTTCTTCTATTCATTCGCTTGGAGGAGAGGCAGAGCGTCTATTAACACAATCAAGAACGATTGCAGCGCAGCTTCTTCGTGTTAAACCTTCTGAAATTATTTTCACATCAGGTGGAACAGAAGGGAATAACCTTGCGATTAAAGGGATAGCGATGAGGAATCGTTCGCGCGGCAAACATATCATTACAACAAATATTGAACACGCGTCTGTGTTTGAGGCATATAAGCAATTAGAAGAACTCGGGTTTGATGTAACATATTTACCGGTTAACGAGCATGGTGTTGTGTCGGTAGAAGATGTGAAACGAGCACTTCGTGAAGATACGATTCTTGTGTCAATTATTCATGTGAACAACGAAACTGGAGCAATTCAGCCCGTTGCTGAAATTGGAACGTTATTATCGAATCATCCGAAAATAAGATTCCATGTAGATCATGTACAAGGGATAGGGAAAGTACCGCTTGATTTATATGCTTCTCATATTGATCTTTGCTCAATATCTGGACATAAATTCCATAGTGTAAAAGGAACGGGTCTTCTATATGTACGCGATGGCGTAAGATTAGATCCAATTTTATCAGGTGGTCAACAAGAGCTTAAGTATCGCTCTGGTACAGAGAATTTACCTGGCATTGTAGCGATGGTGAAAGCACTTCGCATGACAATGGAACAAGTGAAAGAAAAGGTAGCTCATTTGCAAAGTTTACAAGCAGAGCTTGTTCGTTTCTTTAAAGAGATGGAAGATGTAACGATTAACACGTCGCTTGCATATGCAGCACCGCACATTTTAAATGTATCATTTGTTGGTTTAAAACCAGAAGTAGTCGTTCATGCTTTAGAAGAACACGGTGTATATGTGTCAACGAAATCTGCTTGTTCTTCAAAAGCAAATGAAGTGAGCAGAGTGTTAGTGTCAATGGGAGTGCCGCATGCAGCAGCTGCAAGCGCTATTCGTATTAGTTTGGCACCAGAAAACACAATGGAAGAAGTAAAACAATTTGAAGGTATTGTAAAAGAGACGATGCCAAAATTATATGAAGTGATGAGGTAAAGAAATTATGTTGAAATATGAATATATTTTAGTGCGTTACGGAGAAATGACGACAAAAGGTAAGAACCGTTCTAAGTTTGTAAGCACATTAAAAGATAACGTGAAGTTCAAACTGAAAAAATTCCCAAATATTAAAATCGATGCAACACACGATCGTATGTACATCCAGTTAAATGGTGAAGATCATGAAGCAGTCTCTGAAAGATTGAAGGATGTATTTGGTATTCATAAGTTTAACTTAGCGATGAAAGTACCATCAGAATTAGAAGACATTAAAGAAGGTGCATTAGCAGCTTTCTTACAAGTAAAAGGTGATGTGAAAACATTTAAAATTACTGTACACCGTTCTTATAAGCATTTCCCAATGAGAACGATGGAATTATTACCTGAGATTGGCGGACACATTCTAGAAAACACAGAAGATATTACAGTAGATGTTCATAATCCAGATGTAAATGTACGCGTAGAGATCCGCAGTGGCTATAGCTATATCATGTGCGATGAGCGTATGGGAGCTGGTGGTTTACCAGTTGGCGTTGGCGGAAAAGTAATGGTACTTCTTTCTGGTGGTATTGATAGCCCAGTAGCAGCTTACTTAACGATGAAACGCGGCGTATCTGTGGAAGCAGTTCACTTCCATAGTCCACCTTTCACAAGTGAGCGTGCAAAACAAAAAGTAATCGATTTAGCGCAAGAGTTAACGAAGTATTGTAAACGAGTAACGCTTCACCTTGTTCCGTTTACAGAAGTGCAAAAAACGATTAATAAAGAAATCCCATCTAGCTATTCAATGACGGTTATGCGCCGTATGATGATGCGTATTACAGAACGTATTGCTGAGGAGCGTAACGCACTTGCAATTACGACTGGTGAAAGTCTTGGACAAGTAGCAAGCCAAACGTTAGATAGTATGCATACGATTAACGAAGTAACAAACTATCCAGTTATTCGTCCGCTTATTACGATGGATAAATTAGAGATTATTAAAATCGCTGAAGAAATCGGCACGTATGATATTTCAATTCGTCCATATGAAGATTGCTGTACTGTATTCACACCAGCAAGCCCAGCGACGAAGCCGAAACGTGAAAAAGCAAATCGTTTTGAAGCGAAATACGATTTCACACCATTAATCGATGAAGCTGTAGCGAACAAAGAAACAATGGTATTACAAACGGTAGAAGTAGTGGCGGAAGAAGAAAAATTTGAAGAACTTTTCTAAAACCATAAATTACCATATCTAAAACGTGTATGAAGTCATGTTATTTATCACACTCTATACTCACAAGGAGGTGATATAACATGTCACGTAGCACAAATAAATTAGCGGTTCCTGGTGCTGAATCAGCATTAGACCAAATGAAATACGAAATCGCTCAAGAGTTTGGTGTTCAACTTGGAGCTGATGCAACAGCTCGCGCTAACGGTTCTGTTGGTGGTGAAATCACTAAACGTCTAGTTTCACTAGCTGAGCAACAATTAGGCGGTTTCCAAAAATAATCCCATATGATGGCTTAGAAAGAGCGGGTTCTCCCGCTCTTTCTTTTTTTGTGTTGTGTCGCTATTTGTCGGTAAGTCGATGTAATTTCGTTTACTAATTCGACAGAACTGAAAAATTTGTCAAAAGAAGAGGGTTCAAAATTAACAGAAAATTCTTTATTATATAAAGGAGGCATAAAGAAAAGGGAGGATATTTTATGAAGCGAGAAGAATTGTTGGCGCCACCGTCTTATAATTTAGTTTCTGAAATAGAGAAATATACAGGTGATAAAGGGAAGTTAGCTTTAATTTGGCAAGATGATAAAGGGAATCGAAGGGAAGTTACATACGCTGAATTAATGCAAGGTGCGAATAAAATTGGAAACGCTTTTATAAAAAGTGGTTTGCAAAAAGGGGACAAGCTTCTCATTATGATGCCGCGTTTAATTGAAGCGTACATGACGTATATTGCTGCTATTAAAGCAGGATTTGTCGTAATTCCAAGCTCGGAAATGTTACGTAAAAAAGATATAGAATATCGAATTGGACATGGAGAAGTAAAAGCGATAGTAAGCTATGAGCCGTATATTAGGCAGTTTGATGATATAGAAGCGATGGAATCTCTTCGAAAATTTGTCCTGAGCGAGCAGTCAGTAGATGGATGGGTTAATTTAAAAACAGCGTTAGAAACAGAGAGTGACATGTTAGAAATGGCGAAGACAGATAAAGAAGATATGGTCTTTTTATCTTACACGTCAGGAACGACAGGAAATCCAAAAGGTGTCGTTCATACACATGCGTGGGCATACGCTCATTTACGTACGAGCGCTCCAAATTGGCTCGGAATTGAAGAGAATGATATTGTATGGGCAACAGCTAGTCCAGGCTGGCAAAAGTGGATTTGGAGCCCGTTTTTAGCAACTTTAGGATCAGGGGCAACAGGGTTTGTATATCACGGTAAGTTTGAACCGAAAACGTACCTGAATTTATTAGACGATAATAAGGTGAATGTGCTTTGTTGTACACCGACTGAGTATAGATTAATGGTAAAGGTAGAAGATTTAAGTCAGTACAATTTAGAGGCATTACATAGCGCTGTATCCGCAGGAGAACCGTTAAATAGAGAAGTTATTGAAACATTCCAAAAGCACTTTCATATTACAGTAAGAGACGGCTATGGGCAAACGGAAAATACATTACTTGTTGGTGTAATGAAAGGGATGGATATTAGACCAGGATCAATGGGGAAACCAACGCCAGGTAACCACGTCGATATCGTAAATGAGGAAGGTACTCCAGTTAAAGTAGGCGAAGTTGGTGATATTGCAGTTCACATTGAAACGCCAGCCCTCTTTAAACAATATTACAAAGACGATGAACGTACAGCGATGCAATTCCGCGGTGATTATTATATTACAGGGGATAAAGCGAAGAAAGATGGAGACGGCTACTTCTGGTTTGAAGGGCGCGGTGATGATATCATTATTAGTTCTGGTTATACAATCGGGCCGTTTGAAGTAGAGGATGCTCTTGTAAAACATCCGTACGTAAGAGAATGTGCAGTTGTCGCAAGTCCTGATGAAATTCGTGGAAGTGTCGTGAAGGCATTTATCGTATTAAGAGAGAATATAGAAAAGAACGAAGAAACATTAATTCCAACACTCCAACAACACGTCAAAGAACTCACTGCACCATATAAATACCCTCGCAAAATTGAATTTGTAGATGAACTACCAAAAACGATTTCTGGAAAAATTCGCCGTATTGAACTTAGAAAACAAGAGATGGAGATTCCGTCAAAATAATTTTGAAAACAGTGAAGTAAATAGTTGAATGAAATGCAAAACAATGATAATATAAAAACGAACACAAGTTCGATTTTATAAACTTAAAAAAGAGGTGTCCGTATGATTTTAGGTATTAATCCGTACTTAGTTTTAGATGGTAGTGGGCAAGAAGCTGTACAGTTTTATAAAGAGGCTTTAGATGCAAAAGTAGAAGTTATGCAAACTTTTGGTGACATGCCTGAAAATCCAGAATACCCGATTCCAGCTGAAGCGAAAGAGCGCGTTTTACACGCTACTTTAAAAGTTGGTAATACGGATCTTATGATTTCTGATACATTCCCAGGTCAAGGGCATGCAATCGGATCTCAAGTAACAATCGCAATTCAAATTAGTAATGCAGAAAAAGCAAAAGAAGTATTCGATAAGTTACAAGAAGGTGGAGAAGTTATCATGCCACTTCAAGAAACATTCTGGAGCCCAGCATACGGACAAGTAAAAGATAAATTTAATATTGAATGGCAAGTTACAACATCTACTACTGAACAAAAGTAATTTTTAGAAAAGCACCATGTTTTGAAATGGTGCTTTTTTTTATACAATAAAAAATAAAGGAGATGGGATATATGGGAGAAATTTGGTATGGCGGCACCATTTACACAGTGAGAGAAGAAAATGAAAAAGTGGACGCTGTTTACATTGAAAACGGTACGATCGTTGATGTTGGAAGTAAAGAAGAGTTAGAAAACCAATATGCCGCGGTTACATTGCACGATTTAAAAGGCAAAACGATGATTCCAGGTCTCGTTGATAGCCACATGCACCTTATTGGGCATGGGGAGAGATTGCTTCGTTTAGATTTATCAAATTGCACATCTTATGGCGAAGTGCTTACTCTTGTTCAGAAGCGAGTGGAAGAAGCTCCAAAGGGCTCTTGGATTATTGGAGAAGGATGGAATGAAAATAACTTTACAGATACAAAAGATGTTCACGCGCGTGATTTAGATGAAATTTCGAAAGAACATCCCATTTTACTAAAGAGAGTTTGTCGTCACGTTACATGGGTGAATGCATACATACTGCAAGAAGCGAATATAACAGCAGCGACAGAAGATCCAAAAGGCGGGAAAATTGGTAGGGATTCATCAAATAAGTTAACAGGGCTTTTATATGAACAAGGGCAAGAATTAATTAAACATGTTCAGCCAGAAATTGATGAAGCTTATTTACAAAGAGCTCTGCAAACAGCGATTAAAGATTGCTGGAAATACGGACTTGTTGGCGGGCATACGGAAGATTTAAATTATTATGGTGGTTTTAGAAAAACATATAATGCGTTTTCTCACGTTATAAAAGAAATGCCATTTAAAGCCCATTTGCTCGTTCACCATGAAGTAGCACATGAACGAAAAGAATATGAAAATGAACATTGTATTGAATTTGGAGCAATGAAAATTTTCTCTGACGGTTCTTTTGGCGGAAGAACAGCATTATTAAGTGAACCGTATGAAGATGCGAAGGAAACAAATGGAGTTGCGATTTTCTCACGTGAAGAACTTGCGGAATTAGTAAAGAAAGCACGAGATCTACATATGCCAGTTGCGATTCATACTATCGGTGACTTATCGCTTGAATATGTCATTGATGCACTCGAATTATATCCACCAGCAGAAGGGGTGCGTGACCGCATTATTCATTGTCAGCTTGCTCGTGAAGAGTTGATAGAAAGAATGAAAAACTTGCAAGCCATTATCGATATACAGCCAGTCTTTCTTTCATCAGATTTTCCGTCAGTCATTGAAAAACTAGGCGAGCACCGTCTTCGTTATGCGTACGCTTGGAAGACGTTACTGGAGGCAGGATTACACTGCAACGGTGGCTCAGATGCTCCTATTGAACAAGTGAATCCGTTTCTAGGCATATATAGCGCTGTTACACGTAGAAGTTTTATTGACGGTATATGCTATATGCCTGAGGAAAGATTAACGGTTTATGAGGCTGTTTCTTTATTTACAACAGGAAGTGCCTATGCAATCGGAAAAGAAGCGAAGCGAGGGCAAATTGCAAAAGGATATGAAGCAGATTTTACAATATTAGACCGCAATATTTTTGAAATTGAGGCAGAAGAAATAAAAGAAGTACAAGCAGAAATGACCGTAATAGATGGCCAAGTTGTCTATAGAAAAGATGCGTAAAAATATATGAGCGGTTTTCGGAATATATCGAATTACCGACAAAAACTGACAAGAATAACGGCCGGATAGTAAGAGAGTATTGTTCGCGTCAATCGGGGGAAATAAATAACCGCAGAATTATGGAATTTCATAATTCTGCGGTTATTTTAATCTTATAAAAACGTTCTCTGTACTTTTTCCCAGAAAGAATTGTTTTTTAATTTAACTGTTTTAATTTGTTTATCGCTTAAGCGTACAACAGCTTTTTCCACTTGTTTAATGCTAAGCGCTTCGTTATCCATGCCGATAACAGGATAATCGTTACCGTCTGGTCTTAGTTTTAAAGTTAATGTACGTTCGTGATTTAAAATGAAAGGTGAACCGAGCGTACGGTAAGTGTTGTTGTTTAAAGATGCTAGTTCGCTTACTTGGAAACATGGGATAAGCGGGTCAACAACTGCACCATGCAATGATTTATTGTAAGCAGTACTTCCTGTTGGGGTAGAAACCACTAAACCGTCCCCTCTAAATGTTTCGAAATATAAATCATCAACATGAACATCTACAACGAATGTTTTAATAATGCTAGAACGTAATGAGAACTCATTTAAACAATGGAAAGATGTACTGCCATCTACATCTACTTGAATTGTTGGATATTTTCGCACTTCAATTTCATTTTTTGTAATTTCTTGAAGGGCTGTATCAACGTGATCAATATGGAAATCGCAGTAGAAAGAAATTTCATCTTTCGTAGAAATCCCTGCGTATAAGCAATCTTCTCTAAAACCAGTTTTACGAACGGCTTGTAAGAAGGTTGCATCATCTCCAACACTGACGATAGCGTTTGCATTTTTTTGATGATCTAATATGGTAAATCCATTCTCTTCTAAAATACGATAGATTGGTTTCATTTTTTCAACGAGCGTTGCTTTGTCATCACCATAAAAGAAAAATAAATTGCGACGATCTGCCATTATGTATCCCTCCACTGCAGTTAAATTTTCTGTTTTTCGTGCTACATATCATTAGAGTCCGTTCCCTGATGATATGTTCAAATAATATATTTCGATATAAATTGTCAAAATACCTTTTTATTTTTAGAAAAATTTTTATATTCAATCTTATAAAACTCTGTTTAACGATGAATAAACTTGTCGATAATGGGTACGGAGTGAAAGGATGATACGTATGAAGTGGCTCGTAATTGGAATAATAATTCTTCTTCTATTTATTTTGTTTATACTATTGTCGAAAATAAAGCTTAAGGTGACATTTTTATATTCAGAAATGGAAAAGCAATGTTTGCTTCAAGTGAAAATATGGATGATTCGATATACATTTGATGTGTTGGAAAGAATTGAAAAACAGCAGAAAAAGACAGGACAGAAAATCGAAAAAGCTGAAGAGGACGGCGGACTCGATAATAAAATTATGGCGCAACTTGACAGCATTGGTGAACTGATAAAAAAGCTTCAAGAAGTTCATACTATTGTTAAAGATTTTCTCAAACGAGTGAAAATCAATGGTTGGAAATGGCATACACAAATTGGAGCAGGCGATGCAGCTAGTACTGGAATTGTCACTGGATATGCATGGGGGACAAAAGGTATGGCTGCTGGAGTTGTCGGACAATATATGCATATTGTCGACGTACCAGAATTTGAAATTACCCCAGTTTTTCAAGGGAAAGGATTTGCATCAAGATGCGAGTTAACAGCATCTTTTCGTATATTCCGCGCTATAAAAACTGGCGTCAAATTACTCGTATTTATGAGAAGACAAAGATCTGGTATGACAGAAAAATCTGTTCAAGCATAGGGGGGATATAGAATGGACCATCCAATTCAAGGTTTAATGACAACAGCAATGCAGCATTTAAAACAAATGACTGATGTAAATACAATTGTTGGTGACCCAATTAAAGCGGCAGATGGAAGCGTAATTCTTACAGTTTCGAAAGTAAGTTTCGGATTTGCTGCTGGTGGAAGTGAATTTGGTAAAGTAGAACATTCAGGCCGTCATCCATTTGGCGGGGGAAGTGGTGGAGGAGTTTCTATTAATCCTGTTGCCTTTCTTGTTATAAATGGAGATGGTGTGAAAGTATTGCACTTAGATAAACAAACACACGTCATCGATAAAATAATTGAATTAGCGCCACAAGCTGTTGATAAAGTGAAAGAAATGATGGATAAACGAAAAGAAGATGATCCTGAATTTCAAATTTAACGAATAAAGAAGCTAATCAATAGGTTAGCTTCTTTAATTTTTTTGTAAATAAAGCGATTTTATTTGCATTATCGATAGGGACAAACTATCATTTACATTGTACATATTTTGTTTAAATAAGGGAGGATTTTCAAGTGGCAAACGTAACTTTTAAAGGTAATCCAATGACTTTAGTTGGAACAGAAGTTAAAGTTGGCGATCAAGCGCCAAACTTCCAAGTATTAGCAAACGACTTATCTCCAGTAAGTTTAGAAACATACAAAGGTGAAGTGAAATTAATTAGTGTTGTACCTTCAATCGACACAGGTGTGTGTGATGCACAAACTCGTCGTTTTAACCAAGATGCAGCAGGTATTGAAAACGCGAAAGTATTAACAATTAGCGCTGATTTACCATTCGCTCAAAAACGCTGGTGTGCAGCAAACGGTTTAGAAAATGTTGTAACACTTTCTGACCACCGCGACCTTTCATTCGGTGAAGCTTACGGCTTAGTAATGAAAGAGCTTCGTTTACTTGCTCGTGCAGTATTCGTAGTAGATAGCAATGACAAAGTAGTTTACGCAGAATACGTAAGTGAAGGTACAAGCCATCCAAACTATGAAGCAGCATTAGAAGCAGCTAAATCTGCGAAGTAATGTGAAGAGAATGACCTCTTATAAAGAGGTCGTTTTTTCTCATATATTGCTCTGTAACAGCATCGATATATGAGAAAAAACGTTATATCATATATAACTAAAGGGGAGCTCTTTACAGGAGGTCGCTTTTTCTTTTTGGAAAAAATCACTTTGTGGTATGATATAAGTTATGTGTAAAAGAGAGAAGGAGGAATGTACGTGAGTCAGACAGTAGAAACATTATTTTCTATTTTTGATTCTTCTGCGGTAGTTTTACGTAAAGAATTAGATGTAACATATTTAGAGGCGCTTGTAGAAACAGGTGATAACTTGTTTGAGGGAGCGATTTTACAAGAGGAATTATCCGAATCAGCAATTGAAAGGCTGAATCGTGAATATAGTACGTTTAATGAAGAAACATATAAAGGTGAAGAAATTCGTAAAGCATTTCAGTTAGCCATCTTAAAAGGAATGAAAGAAGGCGTACAAGCGAATCACGAAATGACACCTGATGCAGTTGGGATGTTCATGAGTTACTTATTCCATAAATTTATGCAAGGTCAAAATGAAATTACAGTTTTAGATCCTGCAATTGGAACAGGTAACTTAATGACTACAGTGTTTAATAGCGCCAAAGAAGGACTAACAATGAGTGGATTTGGTGTAGAAGTGGATGAAGTGCTAATTAAACTTGCTTTAGTAAATGCAAATTTACAAAAGCATGCAATCGAATTCTTCCATCAAGATGGACTAGCACCACTTTATATCGATCCAGTTGATGCAGTCGTTTCAGACTTACCGGTTGGTTATTATCCAAACGAAATCGGTGCAAGTGAATATAAATTAAAAGCAGATGAAGGAATGTCGTATGCCCATCACTTATTTATTGAACAAAGTGTGAAACATACGAAAGAGGGCGGTTACTTATTCTTCTTAGTACCAAACTTCATTTTTGAAAGTGACCAGGCACCAAAATTACATGCATTTATTAAAGAAACATGCTTTATTCAAGGGTTATTACAGCTTCCTGTTTCCATGTTTAAAAACGAGAAAAATGCAAAAAGTATATTTGTTCTCCAAAAGAAAGGCGCTAATGTAACAATGCCAAAACAGGCGTTATTAGTGGAGTTGCCTAAATTCTCTAACATGAAGGCGATGGAAGACATTATGGATCAATTAAATACTTGGTTTGCAACACATAAATAAAGCTAGGTATATGTAACAGCATTAGTGATTCGTGTAGTACAGTTTTATATAATATGTCATATTTTTAAATATATACAAGATTTAACTGAATTTTTTTGAAATCTGTAATATATATTTTTTCTTGGTGTTACAATTTTTTCACTTGAAATATATGTCGTACGATGTTTAAATTAAAATCGTGAGTATAAAATTTGCTAATGATGAAACGTTTTCATATTTGGTGAATTTGATCAGATAAAATCGAGCGGTTTGTGGAAACATCCACACAACTACCAAGAGAAAAAGGGGCGAAAGACTAGATGTCAAAAATCATCGCGATTAACGCAGGAAGCTCTTCCTTAAAATTCCAATTATTTGAAATGCCAAGTGAAACAGTATTAACAAAAGGTTTAGTAGAACGTATCGGTTTAGAAGATAGTATCTTCACTATTACTGTAGATGGCGAAAAACAAAAAGAAATTACAAACATTCCAGATCACGCAGTAGCAGTTAATATGCTTCTTAAAAAATTAACTGAAAACGGAATCGTTAAATCTCTAGATGAGATTGGCGGTATCGGTCACCGTGTTGTTCACGGCGGCGAAAAATTTGCTGACTCTGTTTTAATTACTGATGAAGTATTAGCTGATATCGAAGAATTAAGCGATTTAGCACCACTTCATAACCCAGCAAACGTTGTTGGTATTAAAGCATTCCAAGAAGTATTACCAAACGTACCAGCAGTAGCAGTATTCGATACAGCATTCCACCAAACAATGCCGGAATCTGCATTCCTATACAGCTTACCATATGAGTACTATGAAAAATTCGGCATCCGTAAATACGGTTTCCACGGAACTTCTCATAAATATGTAACTGAGCGTGCGGCTGAATTATTAGGTCGTCCAATTGAAAGCTTAAGCTTACTTTCTTGTCACTTAGGTAACGGTGCAAGTATCGCAGCAGTAGAAGGCGGTAAATCTATCGATACTTCTATGGGCTTCACTCCACTTGCTGGTGTAACAATGGGTACACGTTCTGGTAACCTTGACCCTGCGTTAATTCCATACATCATGGAAAAAACAGGCCAAACAGTAGAAGAAGTAGTTAACGTATTAAACAAGAAGAGTGGTATGTTAGGTCTTACTGGTTACTCTAGTGACCTACGTGACATCATTGCGAAAGAAGAAGAAGGCGACCACCGTGCGAAAGTAGCACTTGATGTATTCGTAAGCCGTATCCACAAATACATCGGTTCTTACACTGCTCGTATGAAAGGTGTAGACGCAATCATCTTCACAGCTGGTGTAGGTGAAAACAGTGCGATTATTCGTGAGCGTGTATTAGAAGGCCTTGAGTACATGGGCGTATACTTCGATGCAAAACGTAATAACGTATTCGGTGAAGAAGCATTCATCAGCTTCCCACACTCTCCAGTAAAAATTATCGTAATTCCAACTGACGAAGAAGTTATGATTGCTCGTGACGTACTACGTCTTGGAGATATTGGTTAATATATGAAAAGAAAGACGAGATCCTATAGGATTTCGTCTTTTTTCTTTTGGATGTATTTTAAAACTCCATCTGGATATAATATTTTTTCTTTCTGAATGAATGCCGTAATAGGAATCCATTTCGCATACGCTACTGTTTCTTCATCTTGTATATTTAATATTTTCATTTCATATAGTGACGTGTCTAATAAACGCAAAGAATATAGTTGAATGATTTCATGACCAATGTCTCCATCGAGATGAAAGACATTTTCTAAACACCCTAAATAATTGGTGATTTCTATCTCAGTATGAAGCTCTTCTTTAAACTCCCGAATAACAGTATGTGCTGATTTTTCACCAAGTTCAATTGAACCGCCAAGAGGACGATAATATATTTCGCCTTCTGTATAATATTCTTGTACGAGAAGGCGATCTTGATGTACAGCAAGACCGAAAGCTTTTGCACGTGGATACATATAGAATCACTCCTTATTTGTTTTGTATAAGGACGATTATAATGTATGGTGTGATAAAAGTATCGTGTATTTAAGTGTGCGGTCTAACTGTAATTCCATCAAATAAGTCTTTCCAAAATGCTTCATTGTATTGGTATACATCCATAATAGGACATTTCATAACGCAAATACGTTGTAATCCCCAATCTTCTTGGGTGATAGTTGGTATATCGGCAGGAATTAGTAACAGGACAGAGAATGTATGTGTAACGATTTGAGATAAAATTTGTTCTAGGGAACATGCTTCTTCATATGTTCCTCCAGTTCGAATAAATAATATGGATTCTGCCGTTTCAATTGTAGCTAGAAAACGATTAATACGATGTTCATAGTTTAACTTAATTTCTGTATAAGAAGGCCAAGAAGTTGGTGTGTTTACATCTGTTTTAAAGTCATGACAGGAGTCAATTTCATAAAGGTTGTCCCTTAATCTTAATTTTGCATCATCATCCCAAAATGAGATGAAGGATAAATTTTCGAAATTTAAAAAGCGGTCAAATCGATTTTGTAATAATACATTCACTTTTTCTAATGAGGGACTTAGCATAAAATCAATAACGCCAAAAAATGGTGATAATTCTAATTGATATAATGCCCAAGCGGGCCAGCAGTTTTGTCCTAAGCTGAATACCGCATTATATTCTTTTTTTATATCGGATAGATTCATGTGATTTATCTCATCCTTTTTGTTAATATTTTATGCCATTCAAAAATGGTATGTGAATAAAGATAGACAAGCATATTTGCAAAGAATAAGCAGAAATATGTTACAATAGAAAAAAATCGAACGAGGTGGTTGTTACGATGCGATCGAAGCGAGAACAAGCCATTTTAGACAATATAAAAGAATGGGAAGCGCAATTAGTTGAGCAAGAAGCGACCGATTTTCAAAAAGTGTTTGATAAATGGTTACATACTACAGTTGCGAAATTACCTGAGAAAAAGCGAAAAGAATTCTTCACGAAAGCAGATGGATGGCTCTTTCATTTGCATGCATTTATTCAAAGTTCACAAGCACAGTTAGATGCACGTAATCGGATTTTAGGAACATCAAGATTATTTGATGAATCGATTGAACAGCTTGAAGATTTGAAAGCATTATCTATTGATCAATTAACATACATAGCAGAGCAGCAAACAGCACGTCATCGTCTATATTCATTTGTACAAGGTGGGGCAACAGGTGCTGGAGGTTTATTATTATTAACGGCGGATTTTCCGGTTATGATCGCGTTAAATGTGAAGGCAGTCCAACTTATTGCAACATCATTTGGACATGATGTGAACAAGCCGTATGAAATGATGCTTGCGTTAAAGGTGTTTCATGCGTCATTACTACCAGGAAGACTTCAGCAATATGCATGGTACAATTTATTGCAAGAGCTGGAGCAAGAAGATTCGTTCTTTTACGAAGGAGACGAAGCAGTGCTACAAACAGCTTCTACTGAGGTTGTGTTAAAACAAATTTTGAAGACATTTTCGATTTATGCTCTTCGTCGTAAATTATTCCAAGGTATACCGGTAATTGGAATGGCAATTGGATCTACAGTGAATTATCGTTTAACAAGAAACGTTACTGAATTTGCAAATAGATTTTATCAAGTGCGCCATATAGTCGAGAAAGAAAAAAGAGCATAAAAAAAGCGAGAGGCCGAAGCCTTTCGCTTTTTTAATTTGTTGCATGTTTTTTGGACATTGGAACAGATACTGGCTGCTTTTCTGCTGTTTTTGGATAATAAATTAAATCCAATGTTTTTGCCTGTACGGCAATCGAAAGAATAGTAAAAGCAATTTCTGTCCAATTTAAATAATATAATGAAAGCGCAAGAACAATCGCGTCAAAGACGAAGAAAATTTGCCCAATTGTAAAACGAGTTCGTTTACTTAATACAATTGTTAAAATATCGTCTCCACCGGTTGCACCGCCAAATCGTAATATAAAACCGAGTCCAATACCAGCTAACGCACCGCCAACTACTGCAGCTATAAATAAGTTATTTGATAAATCTACCGTAAATGGAGAATAATTTTCCATAAAGGAATAAAATACTCCGAATGAAATTGAACCTAGGAATGAATAACCAACCATTTTTCTACCTAAAAATGAAGCGCACAGTAAAATAATTGGGATATCCATTAATACAGTTGAAATAGATGGTGAAATATCATAAAAGTTTTGAATGAATAGTGCAATTCCTACAAATCCACCTTCTGTTAAGTGGTTTTGGAAGTGAATGTGATATAGCGCTGCTGCTAAAATAAATGAACCGATTAAAACCATAAAAATTTCTTTAATAATTTGCCGACTTTGGATGTTCCTCATCGTTATTCCTTCTTTCCGTAGTTAGTAGTCCTTTTTGTGTTGTAAACTAACTACGAGCTCACATGTAGCTTTCAGTTAGTTTACGAAAAAACTAACTACGCTATATGTCGCTGAAGAAATAACGAATAATCCTCTCGTCCATCAATTCTCCCTACCTTCGTTTTAGTTTAAGTCTTAAAACGACTAAACAAAACGTGGAGTAGGATTCGTCATTTAGCAATCCTGCTCTTCTTTGTTTTGTTTAGTTAGTAACAATTAAGTCCTAAACAAAACGCTATGTGTAAGAAGAGTCTTTTTTTTGCCAAATTATCCTTCGGGCAATCATAATTTCCCCACTCTCGTATTTTTTTCGCTAGACTAAAGTATCTGAGCTGAAAAATACGCTACGTGTATGATTCGTCAATACGATGCCACATGCTCCTTCGAGCGATCATGATATCAAAATCCCTTCCTTCAAGATTTATACTATTATATCATACTTTTAAAAAATGTATGCGGATGGAAACCGACAATAAACGGAGGGAATCTACAAAAAATGTTATGTTTAAATATTTTTGTAGAAAAGCCTAAGTTATTTCGGAGGATTGGACAGTTTATAACGGTTTGTCCAATAAGTAAGAAAAAAGGGTTTTATTCCGTTGTGTTCTTTTCATCACTTTTATCTTTAAAAAACGCATCCCAACTAATTACACTTAAAAAAGTTAAAGTGATAATAACGAAAGCACGCATAATTTTTAAACCTCCTTTTGTACATAGTATATGAATCATTCGATTCAGAATGTGTCATTTTTTTACAAGTCTTAACTATTATGAGAGTATATTAATATAGATAGATGAAGGGGAGAGTGAAGGTATGCTAAAAGACATGTTCAAAAGAAAAGAATTAATATGCATTTCATGTCAGAAAAAAATTCAATATGAAGAAGAGCTTGTTGCTTTTGTAAAGTTGCCGAAAGAAAGAAGTATATTAGTTGGTCCATTCGATGTATGTTTGGCGAAAACAGCACAAGAAATATATTGTAAATCATGTTACGACAAAAAAGCATGACCCAAAGTTATTGAGGGGCATGCTTTTTTCATTGGTGTGCTTTCCCCTCAGATACATTTTGAGTGAGTCGATACCAAAGCCAAAGGTCATTAATGATGGAAGCAAGATCGGCAATTTCTGAATTTAGTTTACAAGAAACTTCGAAGTCTTCTTCGTTATTTAAATAATGTTGTTTTGTATTAATATAGTGCTCAAGTTCTTTTATACGATCAGGAATTTTCCCGCGAACTTGTTCCCATTTTAGTAAAATAGCATGTTGCATTTTTTCGGGGATTTCTTCCCAGTCTTCTTGTAAATGTGGAATTTCAATTCCTAGATGTTCATCGTATAAGAAATACTTTTCCATAAGTTCACCCCCGTTTTCCTGCTTATATTGTACATAAAAACAGAAAGAAGTTCGACGAAATTGTTTGAAAAAATTTGAAAATGACTCTTGATACATTTTGTGAAAGGTGGTAAAGTGTGAATTATTATAAAAGAAAATGAATATTTATTCTTTAGGGGGATGCAAAATGGAGAAGAAAAAAGTTGTATTAGCATATTCCGGAGGTCTTGATACTTCCGTTGCAATTAAATGGTTACAAGAGAAGAATTATGATATTATCGCGCTTTGTTTAGACTTAGGGGAAGGTAAAGACTTAGCATTTGTAAAAGAAAAGGCACTTTCAGTAGGTGCAATTAAATCATATATGATTGATGTTCAAGAAGAATTTGCAAACGAATATGCATTGATGGCGATGCAAGCACACACATTATACGAAGGGAAATACCCTCTTGTCTCTGCATTATCTCGTCCGCTTATTGCGAAGAAATTAGTAGAAATCGCAGAACAAGAAGGCGCAACTGCAGTTGCACACGGATGTACAGGGAAAGGAAATGATCAAGTTCGTTTTGAAGTTTCTATTCAAGCATTAAATCCTTACTTAGAAGTGATTGCACCTGTACGTGAATGGAAGTGGTCACGTGAAGAAGAAATTGCCTATGCAAAAGAAAACGATGTACCAATTCCGATTAATTTAGATAGCCCGTTTTCAATCGATCAAAACTTATGGGGACGCAGCAACGAATGTGGAATTTTAGAAGATCCATGGGCAGCGCCGCCAGAAGATGCATATGAGATGACATTGGCATTAGAAGATACACCGAATAAACCAGAGTTTGTAGAAATCGGATTTGAAGCAGGCGTACCGACTACTTTAAATGGCACTGCATATTCACTTGCAGAATTAATTAAAACGTTAAATGCGCTTGCTGGAAAACACGGCGTTGGACGTATTGATCACGTAGAAAATCGTCTTGTCGGTATTAAATCTCGTGAAGTATACGAATGCCCAGCAGCAATGACGTTAATCACTGCGCATAAAGAGTTGGAAGATTTAACACACGTAAAAGAAGTAGCACATTTTAAACCAGTGATTGAACAGAAAATAACAGAACTTATTTATAATGGTTTATGGTTCTCGCCTTTAAAACAAGCGCTTCATGCATTTTTACAAGAAACGCAAAAGAATGTAACAGGTACAGTGCGTGTGAAATTATTTAAAGGTCATGCGATTGTAGAAGGACGTAAATCTGAATACTCTTTATACGATGAAAAATTAGCAACATATACTGCTCAAGATGAATTTAATCATGATGCAGCAGTTGGATTCATTTCATTATTCGGTTTACCGACGAAAGTATACAGCCAAGTGAATCAAAAGAAGGTGGAAGCGTGAGCAAACTTTGGGGCGGACGTTTTACAGAAGAAGCGGAAGCATGGGTTGAAGAGTTCGGAGCATCCATCTCCTTCGATCAACAATTAGTAAATCAAGATATAAATGGGAGTATGGCACACGTAACGATGCTAGCAAAGCAAGGCATCGTTACGCAAGAAGAAGCAGAGAAAATAAAGATAGGTCTTCAATATTTATTGAAAGAAGCAAAAGAGAATAAGCTACAATTTTCAGTAGAAGCAGAAGATATTCATTTAAACATCGAAAAAATGTTAATTGAACAAATTGGCGAAGTAGGAGGAAAACTTCACACTGGCCGAAGTCGTAATGATCAAGTAGCGACAGATATGCATTTGTATTTAAAAGAAAAGGTAGAACATATTATAAAAGCTACAAAGCAATTGCAAACTGTTCTTGTTCATCAAGCAGAAAATAATATTGAAACCATTATGCCTGGCTATACGCATTTGCAACGTGCTCAGCCGATTTCATTTGCTCATCATATTCTCGCTTACTTTTGGATGTTAGAGCGTGATGTGAATCGTTATGAAGATTCGTTAAAACGTATTAACATTTCGCCATTAGGAGCAGGAGCGTTAGCTGGAACGACATTCCCCATTGACCGAGAGTATAGTGCGGAGCTTCTTGGATTTAATGGAATCTATGAAAATAGTTTAGATGCAGTAAGCGATCGTGATTTCATACTGGAGTTCCTAAGTAACTCCTCTATGCTTATGATGCACTTATCACGCTTTTGCGAAGAACTTATTTTATGGAGTAGCCAAGAGTTTCAATTTATTGAAATGAGCGATCAATATGCAACGGGAAGCAGCATTATGCCGCAAAAGAAAAACCCGGATATGGCGGAACTAATCCGTGGTAAAACAGGCAGAGTATACGGTAATTTATTCAGTTTACTCACAGTAATGAAAGGATTACCGCTCGCTTACAATAAAGACTTACAAGAAGATAAAGAAGGAATGTTTGATACAGTTAAAACAGTAGAAGGATGCCTTCATATTATGGCGGGCATGCTTGAAACGATGACTGTAAACAAAGAAAAAATGGGGCAAGCTGTGACGCAAGATTTCTCCAACGCAACAGAAATTGCTGACTATTTAGCGAACAAAGGACTACCATTCCGTCAAGCTCATGAAATTGTTGGAAAGTTAGTGCTATATTGCACACAAAAAGGAATTTATTTATTAGATGTCTCTCTTGAAACATATAAAGAAATGAGCTCCTTATTTGAAGAAGATTTGTATGAAGTGCTGTCACCATATGCAGCTGTAAAGCGTCGTAACAGTGCTGGCGGGACTGGGTTTGAACAAATCAAAAACGCTTTGGAGAAGGCGAAGGGGTTAACGAAAGAAGTTATTAAGAGTTGAGTTGGGAAGTACGCCAGTCTATTAAAGTCTGGCGTACTTTATTTTTTACTAGCATTTAAGTTACAATGTAGTAAAAAATAACAATTTAGGGGAAGTCTATGAAAAAAATAGTGTTGATCATTGTACTGTTAATTAGCTTAATTGCAAATGCTAAAGTGTTTCTTTTGGATAAATATATGTATGTTGGTGAAAAAGAAAAGCGAGAAGAAGCGGTTATCGCAACGATGTGGCATTTACAAGATAAAGGATATAAAGAAAGTGATATTTTATATATAAAACCGGCCTTTTATAGCAAAATGGATTCGTATGGTATGAATGTACAGTTTAAAGATGAACCAAATGAATCATATACATATAGAGTTTTAAAAGATGCGAAAACAAATAAACTAACTGTACACCAAGATAGCAATGAGTCTGGTGGTATGGGCGGGAAACATCAAGAGCTTAAATAAAGAAAGAAAACGACTGATGGCATTCGCCTGCAGTCGTTTTCTTTTAATCATACTTATGTCGATCTTCCGTAATTCGAATATACTCAATATCCATCAAATCACGAAGTAATGCACCATTACTTAGTTCAACGCCGTGCTTCTCTTTAAAATGAGTGCGAATCGTATCTAGCATTTCAATTTCTTTGCCGTTCACATCTAAAATAATGCGTTCAGAATCATCCATATAGCATCCTCCTTTTTTACACATATATATTTTGTCCGTCTATTTCTAAAAAATGTATGTTAACGTAATGTTAGGAAATAAGAAAGGGATGGAAAATGAGACGTATTTATTTTATAGGGCTAATTTTGTACACATTCATTGTATTACATGTTGCATTCCCAAATATCTTTTCATTTGAGGATTTAGAAACAGTACACGTTGCGATATTTATTTTTGCTCTATTTGTAGTAGATTGCTTTATTTCTATATGGCTTTCGAAAAGAAAAGATATACAAGGCAAAAAAGAAATGGAACGGAAAAAGAGAAAACGTTCCTTTTGGATGATGACATACTGTTTGTCTTTAGTGCTTACTGCTGCTTTTTTTAGTGAACATATTCCATTAGAAAGAGTAAATATTGGATTTGGAGCATTCGTATTCGCATACTATTTTTTTATGCACTTTCTTCCTTATATGAAAGAAAAGCGAGGAGAAGAGGAAAATCCGCTTGTAGAAGAAGAGAAAGAACAAGAGCATAAGAGAATAGAAGGGGATATAAAGAAACTTGGAGAACAAAAGTGGTATTTAAAATCAAAAATCATATACGTTCTTTGCTTTATTACGCCGCCAATTGGTTATTTGTATGTTTTCTTATTTCGTAAAAAAATGACAGAAGGTGCAAGGCGAACGTACTTAACGGTTGCGACGATTATGATGGCATTATGGTCTTTGAAGTTTCTTCCGCCTTATGTGTTGGCAATTACCGTTGTTGTCGTAGCATGTCTTTTGTTTATAGTGAAGTTTATAAAATGAAAAACACCAAGCCTATGTGGACTTGGTGTTTTATCTATAAATTAAAGCTCACCTTGCTCTTCATCACCACGAACAACAAGGACATCGCATTTCGCATAGCGAATAATATGTTCAGAGACGCTACCAATTAGGAAACGCTCAACAGCATTTAAACCAGTCGCACCACACATAATTAAATCTACTTTATGGTTTGGAGCGATTTCTTTTGAAATTTTTGATTTAGGATTACCGAATTCTAATACAGTTTCAATTTTTTCAAGACCAGCTTCAAGCGCAGTTTTTTTGTAGTCTTCTAATAGGTCTTCTGCAAATAGATTTGCACGTTCCGCAATTGCACGGCTATAAGCTTCTACTGCTGAGTATGCTTTTACATCAACGATATGAGCAATTGTTAATGTTGCATTGTTGCGCTTTGCGACTTGAATTGCTTTTTTAAAGGCTTTTTCTGCTTCTTTAGAACCATCCACCGCGATTAAAATATTTGTATATGTATTATTCATAGTAAATTCCTCCCAATCTGTTTTATAACTGTTTACAACTTAATTATAAAACAAATTTTGGTAACGTGCTTGCCAGAAACGTTACAGAATTTTGAAAACTCTGTTTCAATTCATTTTAGTTGTAATTGGAGCGAGAACTTGTTACATATGAAGTATAGCAATTTAAAAGGGGGCAGTTTTGTGAGACATGCGCTCATTACAGCCGGTACGAAAGGTTTAGGAAAGCAAGTAACAGAAAAGTTATTGGCTAAAGGCTATTCAGTAACAGTAACGTACCATAGCGATATCACGGCTATGGAAACGATGAAAGAAACATATAAAGATGTGGAAGAGCGTCTACAATTCGTGCAAGCGGATGTCACGAAAAAGGAAGATTTACATAAAATAGTAGAAGAAGCGATGAGCCGTTTTGGCAAAATTGACTTTTTAATTAATAATGCTGGTCCATATGTATTTGAACGAAAAAAGTTAGTTGATTATGAAGAAGATGAATGGAATGAAATGATTCAGGGAAATTTAACAGCGGTATTTCATTTATTAAAACTTGTCGTTCCGGTCATGAGAAAACAGAACTTTGGCCGTATTATTAATTACGGATTTCAAGGGGCGGATAGTGCACCAGGATGGATTTATCGTTCAGCTTTTGCCGCAGCGAAAGTAGGACTTGTTTCATTAACGAAAACAGTTGCTTATGAAGAAGCGGAGTATGGTATCACTGCGAACATGGTATGTCCTGGTGATATTATTGGCGATATGAAAGAGGCAACTATTCAAGAAGCACGTCAGCTGAAAGAGCATAACACACCGATTGGTAGATCTGGAACAGGTGAAGATATTGCAAGAACCATTTCGTTTTTATGTGAGGACGATTCCGATATGATTACCGGTACAATTATTGAAGTGACTGGTGCAGTGGATGTTATTCATAGACATCGATAGAATAAAATAAGATGAAGTTTCGAATAATTGGACAGTTTATCCATTGTGCTGAGAGGTGCGGATAATACTGTCCTTTAATATAAAATTAAATCTATCGGAAAACTCGTGTTATTTTTTTGTCAAATATTGAGATATTATGTTAAAATATAAGAGCGTAGAAAGCGCTTTAAAAAATGATTCAGGGGTCATTTCATAACTCAAGGGGGAACTAATCATGCGTATCGGTATTCCAACAGAAATTAAAAACAATGAAAACCGTGTGGCAATGACGCCAGCGGGAGCAGTACATTTAGTACAAAATGGTCACGAAGTTTTTGTTCAAAAAGGAGCAGGTTTAGGATCTGGCTTTACAGATGAAGAATACGTACAAGCTGGTGCGAAACTTGTAGAAACTGCTGAAGAAGCATGGAATCAAGATATGGTTATGAAGGTAAAAGAGCCAGTAGCAAGTGAATACGGCTATTTCCGTGAAGGCTTAATCTTATTCACATACTTACATTTAGCTCCAGAACCAGAATTAACGAAAGCATTAATCGATAACAAAGTTGCATCAATCGCATACGAAACAGTACAATTAGACAATCGTTCTTTACCATTACTTGCACCTATGAGTGAAGTGGCTGGTCGTATGTCTGCACAAATCGGTGCACAATTCCTTGAGAAAAACAAAGGCGGTAAAGGTATTTTACTTGCAGGCGTTCCAGGGGTAAAACGCGGTAAAGTAACAATCATTGGCGGTGGTCAAGCTGGTACAAACGCAGCTAAGATTGCAGTAGGTTTAGGTGCAGATGTAACAATCATTGACTTAAGTGCAGAACGTCTTCGTCAATTAGATGATATTTTCGGTAACCAAGTAAAAACATTAATGTCTAATCCATACAACATTGCAGAAGCTGTTAAAGAATCTGACCTTGTTATTGGAGCAGTATTAATTCCGGGTGCAAAAGCGCCAAAACTTGTAACTGAAGAAATGATTCAATCAATGGAACCAGGTTCTGTCGTTGTAGATATCGCGATTGACCAAGGTGGTATTTTCGAAACAACTGATCGTATTACAACTCATGACAACCCAACTTACGAAAAACATGGCGTTGTTCATTATGCAGTTGCTAATATGCCAGGTGCAGTTCCACGTACGTCAACTCTTGCATTAACAAACGTAACAGTACCATATGCAGTACAAATTGCTAACAAGGGCTACAAAGAAGCTTGCTTAGGCAACACTGCATTATTAAAAGGTATTAACACATTAGATGGTTATGTAACATTCGAAGCAGTTGCGGAAGCTCACGGCTTACAATACGCTGATGCAAAAGAGCTTCTTGAAAAAGCTCCTGCTTTATCATAATAGAAATACATTTGAGACCTTCCTTTTCGTGAGGAGGGTCTTTTTTATATGGAGAAATAACATGTGAATAATTGTTATTTATTGGTGTAAAACGATTTTTATTATGATAATTTAGAATTATATAATAAAAAGAGGGGATTCGATGGGGAGCAAAAAGAGGAAGAAAAAACAGGCAAAGAGACAAAGGTATATAAAGAAAAAACAGGAACAGAACATACCTTTTTCACAAAAAGTAGTCATTACGATAGAGAAAACATTTCGGTATATTTGTATGTTCTTGTATGTGATTTTTTGCTTGTATTTATGTGGGATATTTAAAAGTTTGGGGATAACCCCCAATGTTATTGAAAGTACCTTAGGCGTTCTACTTGTTATGGTAGAAGGAATCTTATTCTTTATATTATTTGATAAAGTATGGCCTAGTCATGAAAGTAAAAAAGATAGAAAAAGAAGCAAAAAATCTTCATACGCTTCAAGCTCATCAAGTGGATTCGGTGACTACAGTAGCAATGACTGTAGTAGCTCAAGTGATGGTGGAGGAGATTGCGGAGGTGGTGGAGATTAAGTTAGTTTTTTAGAAGAACGACTAATGAAAGGATGGGACGAAATATGGAAACTGTGAACTTAATAGAATTAACAAAGGATATTAAAGATCAACATAAAAACTTCGTCGTTTCAAATATAAACAGTCATTGCTTACGAATCGCTGTATTTACTGGTGAATATGATTGGCACTATCATTCTAATTCGGATGAATTATTTATTGTGTTAGAGGGAGAATTACTTATTGATTTTGAAGATGGAGAAACAGCGGTTTTAAAGCCAAATGATTCAATCTTAATTCCAGCATGTAAGATTCATAGAACGAGAGCATTAAAGAGAACTGTAAATCTTTGTTTTGAACATATAGAGGCGGATACGATTAAAGTGGAGCAATTATGAAAAAATTATCCGTAGCCGAGTATAGAAAAATCCTTCCGATTTTAGAAAGTCATACAAAAACGACGACGTTTGCTTATGCGGTATGTGATCAAGTGATAGATGGTGAGGTTTTTGCAAACGAGAAATTAACAGCAGGACTAATTCGTACAGCTAACGGTATTTATTATTTATTTGGTGATACTGATGATCAAAATTATAACGAAGATTTATTTTCTTTTATAAAAAAGGCTATTGAAAAAACAGAGAAGAGATTTACATTGTTCTCTTCGAGTAACGAGTGGGAAATGATGATAGAAGAACGTTTTAGTCATGTACTTCGAAACATTCCGCGAATGAAATTTCAAAGCGTAACCTTTGAAGAGAGAAAACGAGATTGTAACAAAAATACATATGAAGTGAAGCGTATTGATAGAAGAGATATAGAACGAAGCAGTGAATTTACAGAGGAGTACTACAAAGAATATTGGGGATCAAAAGAAACGTTTTTAAACGGTGGTTTTGGATTTTGTATAGAACTAGAAGGAATGATTGTAGCGGAATGTGTTTCAATATTTAGTGGGAACGGATTTGCTGAAATTGATATTGTGACGCATAAAGCATATCAAGGGAAAGGATTAGCCCAAGCTGTTGCAGCAAGGTTTATTGAACATTGCATACAAAATGATATTATACCGTGCTGGGATTGTTATGTAGACAATATTCCTTCGCAAAAATTAGCTAGTAAATTAAGTTTTTATCATCCAATAGAATATAGATTGTTTGTACGTAAGAAAACGAGGGAATAAAAATGAATGTGGAGTTAACGAGATTTAAAGTGAAACAAGATAAAAGTCATCGAGTAAATGAATGGATGCAGCTTCTGAATGACAATATGAAAGAAGTACTTTTGACATTAAACGACGAAAAGATGTACGTTGAGACAATTTTCCGGGAAATAAGAGATGGAGAAGAGTACTTATATTGGTATTCTGTGCAAGGAGAAGGTGGGGCTCTTGTCGAAAATTCTCATTATGAAATTGATAAAAAGCACTTGGAATTTTGGTATGAGTGTATTGATGAAGAAGCACCCTCTGTTGATATGAAAACAGAAGTCGTTATGATTCAAGATGTTGTGAAGGACGCGATGAAATAATAGAATAGTATTTCAGAGAAGCGCATCAAAATGGATGTGCTTTTTATTATGAAACAATTTATAAAAGCTGCATTTGGATGTCTTTAAGTGAAAATAAAGAGGGATACTGAGAATATTTTAGGATAAACTATAAAGTGAAACTTTAATCAGTGTGGGGTTCATCCCCCATCTAACTTCTTGCTTCCGCTGAATTTTGATGTGAGGTCTTACTGCCCGTTAATGCGGGATAAAGAAATAAAAAACACCAAACCAAAAGACCTACCAATATACGGTGTAGTCGTAACAGGCAAAACAGAGGATTTACAAAGTTTACAAGGAGCACCATATATTAAGGCTGCTGTAAGAGGTGTAACAGTTGAGAAATATTGATTACAAGCAATTAATGTGAATAATCAGAAAATTTATGTTATAATATGGGAAAAGGAGGTTTATATGAGGCAAATACATGGAGCAATTTATATTTACATAACAATGTTTTTCGTGGCGGTATCCTATGGATTGGGGCACGTGTATTCGCATCCTATACTAACTTTTTTAAGCGGAGCATGTATGGCGTTTGCGCTTCTTGTCCACCTTTTCTCAGTTTGGATCGTGAAATTTCAATTAAATATTAGTGAAATAGAAGAAGGCACTTTTTGAGTGGCCTTCTTTTTTTAATAATATTTTGGAAGTTCTTGTAGCAATTTTTCAATTTCGCATTCTGTTTCTTCACATATAGAAAGCTTGCGCAGTCTGAAAAATAAGCTGCGTAAGAAAGATTTTATATTTCCGTATAGAAACTCGTATGATTCAATATGTAATGTTTGTTTTTGAACGGGTAATTGAGCTACTAAATCACGAAGGGCTAATATGAGTGCTTCTTCCTTTAAGCCATTTTGTAGCATTGCGACAATCGGATAAACGATACGCTCATCTTCTTCATATTTGTAATAGATGGAATGAACACAAACTTTGTTTAATAAAGTTTGTAATATTTCTTCGTAATATAAAGTTTCCAGTTTAGGACTATTCACAAGCGCCTCAAATGTATCAGAAGCATGAGCGATACTATGTGCCCAGCCGTGTTTTTGCACATATCCCCGGAAATCATGTTCGTTGTTCATATATAGAATTAGTTGATCTTTTACATTTGAAATATCAGTCTGTGATAAGAAATTATGATTTGTATCAGCATCAATAATGAGGGCAATTAATAATGTTGTAAATGCTCGGGTAAATACCGCATCTTCATCATCTGAATGAATCTTATACAATAAATATTTTTCACCGATGCTTTCTAATAATAGTTTCTGTAATTGTGTGTGTGAAAGATATTCCTTCTTGATGAGATGAAAAAAAGTAGAGTAGATGAGTTTGTCCCTTAAATAGCTATCAGTATCGCCAATTTGCTCAAGCATATTGGAACTTAAAGAATCAATGTTAAGTGTGTTATCCAGTATGTAATTATTATTACGAATTTCTTCTAACTGTTGTTGTAACATATAAACCCCCTATTTTAGAAAATTCTGTATTTCAATAGTATAATAGAAGGAAGAAATAGACAATAAATAAGTGCATTTGAATGGAGGGGCATGATGAAGAGAGCGTTATTCTTTTTCATTAGTATTTTCTTTTTAGGAAGCTGCTCGATTTGGTATTTTACTTTTTCTAGCGAGAGCAAAAGTTGGACTGGACAATATAAAGGGCATATTAAGGATGACAGTGAAGATGGAATGTTTACGTTTCAATATAAGGGCGGGGATGGAAAGACAGAATTTAAAAACTTAGAGATTGCTATTAATGGAGCCTTTAGTACAATGACACAAACGTCAGAAGTTCATAGAGGAGCAAAGGTTGAAATGAAGTCTTCTTGTGTAAGTTGCGCGCCTATCTCTAAAGATGAACCTATAGAAGTTGTGATTAAATGGGATGATAAGTATGAGGAGAAGATGGTGTTAAATTTGAAATAGCCTAGAGTAAGGAGTTAAAAATGAATAGGCATATGAAAATTGTTATGTTTTTAAGTGTATTTCTAGTCGTATTATCAGCGTGTGATACAAAACAAGTAGAGCAAGTAACGGTAAAAGAAGTACCTAAAGAAGGGTATATCATATTAAGAAATGACACGATGTTTTTTGCCGATGATAAAACGGTTGAAACAAAAGTAGAGTTGCAACATTATATAGAACAACAAATGAATAAAGAGCATCCAGCACATATAGTCTTGAGCTTTAAGGACAAAGACGCATATAAACAGTTAAAAACAGGGGATAAAATAAAAGTATGGTTTTCTCAAATACTTGAAAGTTATCCAGCAAAAATGATTGTAGAGAAATTTGAAATAGTAGGGAAATAGAAAAAGGCAGCACTCCCGCTGCCTTTTTCTATTATTTTACAATTTGTAACTCTTTCGGGAATTTCGTTAAAATTTCTGATCCGTCTTTTGTGATGTAAATATCATCTTCAATACGAACGCCACCTACGTTTGGTACGTAAATACCAGGTTCGATTGTGAAGACCATACCTTCTTTTAATGGAGACTCGTTACCAGCTTTTACATCTGGATATTCGTGTACGCTAATTCCAAGTCCGTGACCAAGTCGGTGTGGGAAGAAGTCTCCGTAACCTGCATCTGCGATAACAGAACGAGCAGCGTTGTCGATTGCGCCAAGTGTAACACCTGGTTTACATGCTTCAACTGCTTGTAGTTGTCCAGCAAGTACAGTGTTGTAAATACGAGTTTGTTCTTCAGAAATCTCGCCGAATGCCACTGTACGTGTAATATCAGAGCAATAACCGTCAATGATTACGCCTAAATCAAATAGTACGAAATCACCGCGTTTCATTTTGTTTGCGCCAGGAATACCGTGTGGAAGAGCTGAGTTCGCACCTGCTAATACCATCGTATCAAATGACATTTTATGTATGCCTTTTGTTTTTAATTCGTGTTCAATAATTGCTAATACTTCTAGTTCACTACGATCTTCTTTAATTGCATTTACACCAACTTCAACAGCATAGTCCGCCATTTTAGCTGCTTCGCGTAAAATAGAAAGTTCTTTTTCATCTTTAATTAAACGAAGTTCGCGAACTTTCTCTTCAGCTGATTTGAAAGCTGCATTTGGGAATAATTTCGTTAATTCTTCGTAGCGCTCTACGTTTAAATGTTCTTTTTCAATTGCAACTGCATTTGCATTGATGCCGCGGTCTTTAATTGCTTTTGCAATCATATCCCATGGTCTGTCAGTATCAGTAAATCCGATAATTTCATGTGCCCAGCCAGCGTTACGTGCTTGACCTTCTTCCATTTTAGGGCAAATTAAAATAGGTTCTTTTTCTTGGAATACAAACATACCAAGTAATCTTTCGTGTGGTTCACAGTGGAAGTTTGTCATGTAGAAGACGTTTGGTGTAGAAGTTAAGAACGCAGCTTCTACGTTTTTTTCTTTTAGCCATTGCATTAAATTTTCTAATCTAGCATTCATCGATTGGCACCCCCGAGATATTTAATTACAAATATAACTTTAACTCGGAAGAAAGCGTTATGACAAGTAAATAGATGTTAGAAAAGACAGGGAATTGAAAAATCATGTAGAATACAAAGTGAGAATGTGAACAGGGGAGGAATGTAATAATGAAAGTATCTTATCATGGACATTCAGTTGTGAAAATTGAGGCGAATGGAAAAGTTATTTTAATTGACCCGTTTTTAACAGGTAATCCGAAAACAGATTTAAAAACTGAAGATGTAAAAGTGGATGCAATTCTTTTATCGCATGGACACGGTGATCATGTTGGAGATACAGTAGAACTTGCGAAGAAAAATAATGCAGTTGTTGTAGCGCCATTTGAACTAGCAACATTTTTAAGTTGGCAAGGTGTAAATACACACCCGATGCATATTGGTGGTTCACATGAATTTGACTTCGGAAAAGTGAAGTTTACACAAGCATTCCACGGCTCTAGTTATATTGATGAAGAAAATAAGACGATTACATATACAGGTATGCCAGCAGGTATTTTATTTACAGCAGAAGAGAAAACTGTATACCACGCAGGAGATACTGCACTATTCTCTGATATGAAGTTAATTGGAGAATTAAATAAAGTTGATCTAGCATTTTTACCAATTGGTGATAATTTCACAATGGGACCAGAAGATGCTGTACTAGCGGCAAAATGGATTAATGCGAAAACTGTTGTACCGATGCATTACAATACGTTCCCAGTTATTGAACAAGATCCATATCAATTTGTAGAAAAGCTACAAAATTGTACAGGGAAAGTATTAGAAGCTGGAGAAAGTATTACACTATAGAAAAGAAACCCTTCATTTGAAAAGAAAAGTGAAGGGTTTTTTACGTGTGTAGGACAGCTTTTAATGCTTGTATTTGTTTTGGTGATTCTTTTCTTTTGGTACGTGGTTGTTCAGGTGTTTCATTCAATTCCATTGCAACTTTTTTCCCATCTACGAAAGCTAAAAATACAGCACCTACAACCTCTAAAAATTTTTTCATCATGTGTTCGCTCCTTTGTTTTATTTCTTGTCTTAATTGTATAGGCAATTAAGTGGACGAACTATCGAATGAGATGACAATAGCATTACATTGTTGTAATAGAATGACTGGTGGAATGTAAGAGTCATTTTGTTATAAAAAAAATAGTACAGGTATGCAAAGAGAGAGTGTAACAGTTTTGAAAATATAGTATACTGAAAGTACAACACATGAAGAATTTAGGGAAAAGAAAGTATGGTGAAACCATTTGGCTACCAAGCATAACCAAATTTTAGAACATATTAATAGCCTGCCAGTAGGCCATAAAATTTCTGTAAGACAAATTGCGAAAGATTTGAGTGTAAGTGAAGGGACCGCTTACCGTGCAATTAAAGATGCAGAAAATAAAGGATATGTTAGTACAATTGAACGTGTCGGAACAATTCGAATTGAACAAAAGAAGAAAGAGAATATCGAAAAACTGACATATGCAGAAGTCGTTAACATTGTCGACGGTCAAGTACTTGGGGGCAGAGAAGGACTACATAAAACATTAAATAAATTCGTAATCGGAGCTATGAAATTAGAAGCGATGATGCGCTATACAGAAGCTGGGAATTTACTCATTATTGGTAACCGTACCAATGCACATGAATTAGCGCTAGAAACTGGAGCCGCTGTATTAATTACGGGCGGATTTGATACGGAAGATCATGTGAAGAAATTAGCAGACGAATTAAAGCTGCCGATCATTTCAAGTAGCTACGATACATTTACGGTCGCAACGTTAATTAATCGTGCAATTTATGACCAACTTATTAAGAAAGAAATTGTACTCGTTGAAGATATTTTAACGCCAATTGAAGAAACGTTATATTTAAAGCCGAGTGATACAGTACAGCAATGGCATGCATATAACGAAGAGACAATGCACGGAAGATATCCAATTGTCGATGAAAGTAACAAAGTACTAGGAATCGTAACTTCAAAAGATATGATCGGAGTAGCGAAAGAAACACCAATTGATAAAGTAATGACAAAACACCCAATTACAGTGAACGGTAAAATGTCTGTCGCAGCTGCGGCACGTATGATGGTGTGGGAAGGAATTGAATTACTTCCTGTCGTTGAGGAAGGAAACAAACTGCAAGGTATTATTAGCCGTCAAGATGTACTTCAGGCACTGCAAATGATTCAACGTCAGCCACAAGTTGGAGAAACCATTGATGATATTGTAACGAATCAATTTATGACACCAAAAGAAGCGAAGAATGAGCATCTATATCAATTTTCGGTGACGCCGCAAATGACGAACTCAATCGGGACGTTATCGTACGGTGTATTTGCAACAATTGTGACAGAAGCGACAAATCGCGTCATTCGTGCGCAAAAGAAAAGTGATTTAATTGTTGAAAACTTAACGATTTATTTCGTAAAGCCGGTTCAAATTGATAATGTTGTATCTGTTCATCCGAAAGTATTAGAAATTGGACGTAAATTTGGTAAGGTCGATGTAGAGGTGCATCATGAAGGTAATGTTGTTGGAAAAGCATTACTTATGGTTCAGTTAATCGATAAATAAAAAGATGGAACAAATCGTTTTGATTTGTTCCATCTTTTTTTGTTGTTTTAAATTTGAAAGGTATGATTTTAGATGGGAGTTTTGGTGAAATATGTATGGGATGGAGTGGAAAAGTAATGTGAGAAAAGACGGAATAATAATTCAATTCAGTTGTATATTGTGTTATGATTATATTGTAAGAAAATGGAATTGTGAGAGGTGGTATACATTATGTCGTCAGCCGTACTCTTTTTTGGTAGTATCGCACTATTTTACTTTCTTGTAATGATACCGATTCAATATTTATATTTACAAGGTTTACATGAAAAAAAGGAAAAGACAGGATTATCTCAGCGAGAGCTATATGAAAAAATGTCTTTTGGAGAAGAACAATTACATTTTCACGTACAAGGGAACCCATTTAATATACCATCTGCGTTTGTTGCGTATATGATTTTGAAAGTTAAGGGACGTAAAAAAGCATCACAATATTGATGCTTTTTTACGTTGCTTCATAGACTTCAGCTTCTTTAACTGCTAATGGCAAGAAATGTTTGTATTGGCGAAACCCGTTAAATACACTTGCACTACCAAATAGAACGAATAAAACACCAACGATAATACGAGCGGTTGAAAGTTCTAAAAAGAATTGGTTTATCCCGAAAAATAAAACGAATGAACCGAGTGCCATTGCGGATTTTCCTGAGAGCCAACCTTTCTCCATTGGGCGGTTTGTACGAAAGTATTTTGTTTTGTAAAAGAGGTACAACATAAATGAGACGATAATACAGAAGACTAATACTGGCATAATGAACACTCCCATCGCTTTGTGAAAAATAATAGAAAAGAAAAAGAAATATCTAAACTTTCTAACTTTTATTATAAAGCAATTGTTCGCATGTATGAAATACTTTCCGTTATAATGGAGGATAAAGTGAAGAAGTTGATTAAAAAGGAGATTATACATATGCATGAGCAAATTTTAGGAGCAATTAAAGAGTTTGATACAATTATTATTCATCGCCACGTGCGTCCGGATCCAGATGCGTTAGGTTCACAGGGTGGTCTTGGTACAATTCTACAAGAATCGTTTCCAGAGAAAAATATTTATACGGTTGGGTACAATGAGCCGTCACTAGCATACTTACGAGTAATGGATGATATTGAAGATAGTGTATACGAAAATGCGCTTGTTATTGTTTGTGATACTGCGAATCAAGAACGTGTTGACGATCAACGCTATACAAAAGGGAAGATGTTAATTAAAATTGATCATCATCCAAATGAAGATCCATATGGAGATATTACGTGGGTAGATACGACAGCGAGTTCTACAAGTGAAATGATTTATGAGTTTTATAACTATGGAAAAGATAAAGGATTAAAAATAAAAAAAGAAGCAGCCCGCCTTATTTTAGCAGGAATTGTTGGAGATACAGGTCGTTTCTTATTCCCGAATACGACAGCAAAAACACTTCGTTACGTAAGTGAGCTTGTTGACATGGGTGTGAAATTCACAGATTTATACAATGAGATGTATAAGACAAAAGAAAAAATTGCTCGTTTAAACGGTTATATTTTACAAAACTTTACGATGGTAGAAGAAGGAGCAGCTTACATTAAATTAACGAAAGAAGTATTAGAAGAGTTTGATGTACTTCCTTCTGAAGCATCTGGTGTTGTTGGAGCGCTTGGCAATATTGATGGATTAAAGGCGTGGGTTCTATTTTTAGAGGAAGACGACGTAATTCGTGTTCGTCTTCGTTCAAAAGGACCAGTTATAAACAAATTAGCAATGCAATATAACGGCGGGGGGCATCCGATGGCTTCTGGTGCGAAGGCATCTTCTTGGGAAGAAGCGGATCGTCTTTTTGCTGATTTACGTGAGATTTGTAAATAAGAGACTATATGTTAGAACGAAAAGAAGGAGCGGCGCTAAAGCCCTCCTTCTTTATTTTTCTTTCTCTATAGTAATGCTAATTTCAAGCACTGTATCAAAAGATATTGTATCGACTTTAAAACGGTATAGCCGATCGTAATGTTTGTACGTTTTATTTTCGATTACCTTTTTAAGTAGGTCTTTATTTTTTGCGATACTTTGAATGTTTTTCGTTAAAAGATGTTGGAGGTCATTATGGATAGATGTAGTCATATTTTCGAGTGTGAGATTGTCTAAATCGTATTTTTCTCGATTGATAAGTTTTATTTTAATCTCTTGAATGGTTAAGAGCCGTTTATTTTCAGTGTTCAATTTTTCTTGATCTTCGAGAAGGACGTGGAGCTTTGCTTCTTGTTTTTCTATAATTTCTCTTTGTTCTGCTATTTTACTAGCTTGTTCTTCTTGAAAAACACCGTATATGTACAAAAAAATAAACCAGCTCAACACGCCTCCAACAGCAGCCCCAGCTAATACTAAGTACCATCTTTTTGCTGTATTGGCACTTGGTACTCTCATACATGTTCCTGCGTTAGCCATTTAATAATAATGAGACCTGTTTGCATACCACCAGTTGCGAAAAAAATAAGGAGAATTTGCTTTACGATATCTTTCATATCTCCGCCAAAGAAACTTCTTTCAAAGCTATAAAAGGTATCGAATGTTCCGCCGATTGCTGCAACGAGTGCCCAAATTCTTAAATTTTGGGCGAATTGATTAATGTAAGTTAGAGCTGGTTTTCCGATAAGAAACGCACCAAATCCACCAATTAATGAACCGCCAAGTATAACCCCGAAGGCAATAAAATAACTAATAATAAGCAGAGAGAAAAAAGTATGTTCTCTTACATCCATCGTCATTCCCCTTTCTTCTTCATATATATGGACAAAGTATAAGAAGTATGTTTTGATTTCCGCTTTCCTCATCACCTATAATAAAAGTAGTCAAATAGGTAAAGAGAGGGTACAACAGTGAAGTTTGTGCATTTACAATGTCAAACCGTTTTTAGTTTATTAAAAAGTGCTTGTAAAATTGATGAGCTTGTAGTCAGGGCGAAAGAACTCGGTTTTTCATCGCTGGCTATTACGGATGAAAATGTTATGTATGGCGTTATTCCGTTTTATAAAGCATGTAAGAAACATGGTATACAGCCTGTTATTGGATTAACCGCTTCTATTTTTAGTGAAGAAGAAGAAAGGTCTTATCCGCTTGTATTACTTGCTGAGAATGAAATAGGCTACCAAAATTTATTAAAGATTTCTAGCAGTATTATGACAAAGTCCAAAGAAGGTATTCCTAAGAAGTGGCTTGCGCATTATGCGAAAGGATTAATTGCAATTTCACCAGGTAAAGATGGCGAAATTGAGCAATTATTACTAGAAGACAATGAGAGTCAGGCTGAAGAAGTAGCTCGCACGTATCAAAATATGTTTGGCCATTTTTATATGAGTTTGCAGCATCATGCGATTCAAGATGAGTTGCTTTTACAAGAGAAACTACCTGAATTTATTAGTAGGGTTAATATTCCAGTCGTTGCAACAAACGATGTGCGCTATATCAATCAAAGTGACGCGCTTGTTCACGAATGTTTACTATCTGTTGAAAGTGGAACGAAAATGACTGATCCAGATAGGCCGAGGCTGAAAACAGATCAGTATTATTTAAAGTCATCGGATGAAATGGAAGCACTATTTTCCCATGCGCCGGAAGCAATCCAAAATACAATAAAAATTGCAGAGCGTTGCCAAGTAGAAATACCGTTCCATGTAAATCAACTTCCGAAGTTTCCTGTTCCGTCTAATGAAACGAGTGATATATACTTGCGTCGTGTTTGTGAAGAAGGTTTGCGGAAACGATATGGTGAACCGAAAGAAGTGCATATAAAGCGTTTGGATCATGAATTAAATGTTATTTCTCGTATGGGATTTAGTGATTATTTCCTCATCGTATGGGATTTTATGAAGTATGCACATGAAAATCATATTCTAACAGGACCAGGTCGTGGATCGGCAGCTGGTTCACTCGTTTCATACGTATTAGAAATTACAGATATTGATCCAATTGAATACGATCTATTATTTGAAAGGTTTTTAAATCCTGAACGTGTGACGCTTCCCGATATTGATATTGATTTTCCAGACGTAAGACGTGATGAGATGATTCGCTATGTGAAAGATAAATACGGTCAGCTCCGTGTTGCGCAAATTGTAACTTTTGGTACGCTTGCAGCAAAAGCGGCAATTAGAGACATTGCCCGCGTAATGGGGCTTCCGCCGCGAGATATTGATATATTTTCAAAACTTATCCCATCAAAGCTTGGTATAACGTTAAAAGATGCATATGAAGAATCACAATCACTTCGTGAGTTTATACAAGGAAATCTTCTGCATGAGCGTGTATTTGAAATCGCAAAACGTGTAGAAGGTTTACCACGTCATACGTCTATTCATGCGGCTGGTGTTATTATGAGTCAAGAACCGCTAACAGGAAGTGTAGCAATTCAAGAAGGACATAACGATGTTTATGTTACGCAATATCCAGCCGATGCGCTAGAAGAACTTGGGTTGCTTAAGATGGACTTTTTAGGATTACGTAATTTAACGTTACTTGAAAATATTATAAAATTTATCGCGAACAAAACAGGGAAAGAAATCGATATAAGAAACTTACCTCTTCAAGATGAAAAGACGTTCCAATTATTAGGGAGAGGGGATACAACAGGTGTATTCCAGCTTGAGTCGGGTGGTATGCGAAATGTACTTCGCGGGTTAAAACCGAATGAGTTTGAAGATATCGTAGCTGTTAACTCGTTATACAGACCAGGACCGATGGAACAGATACCGACTTTTATTGAATCGAAACATGGAAAAAGAAAAATTGAATATTTACATCCGGATTTAAAGCCAATTTTAGAAAGAACATACGGCGTCATTGTATACCAAGAACAAATTATGCAAATTGCATCGAAGTTAGCTGGTTTTTCGCTCGGAGAAGCAGATTTACTGCGCCGTGCGGTGAGTAAAAAAAATCGTGATATTTTAGATCAGGAACGTAAGCATTTCGTCCAAGGATGTTTGCGAAATGGTTATGATGAGACATCCGCAGAGAAAATTTATGATTTAATTGTAAGATTTGCGAATTACGGTTTTAACCGAAGTCACGCTGTAGCTTACAGTATGATCGGATATCAGCTTGCCTATTTGAAAGCGAATTATACGCTGGAATTTATGACGGCACTATTATCAAGTGCAATTGGAAATGAAGATAAAATTGTACAGTATATACGAGAAACGAAGCGAAAAGGTTTTCATGTTTTGCCGCCGTCTCTTCAAAAAAGTGGTTACAACTTCCGAATAGAGGGGAATGCGATACGTTACAGTTTACTTTCGATCCGAAATATTGGAATGGCTACAGTGACGGCATTATTAGAAGAACGAGAGAAAAAAATGTTCGAAGATTTATTTGAATTTTGTCTTCGTATGCCGTCAAAGTTCGTAACGGAGCGTAATTTAGAAGCTTTCGTCTGGTCGGGATGTTTTGACGATTTTGGTGTTTCGAGAACGAATTTATGGAAAAGTATTAAAGGGGCGTTAGAGTACGCGAATCTCGCACGTGATTTAGGAGATGCTGTTCCAAAATCAAAATATGTACAAGGAGAAGAGTTATCTTTTATTGAACAACTAAATAAAGAGAAGGAAGCACTTGGCTTTTATTTATCAAGTTATCCGACAGCGCAATATGTGAAGTTAGCAAAAGAATTAGAAATTCCATCTCTCGCTCAGGCGATGCGACACAAGAAAAAAGTACAAAGAGCTATTGTGTATATAACAAGTGTGAGAGTGATTCGTACGAAAAAGTTTCAAAAGATGGCATTTATTACATTCTGTGATCAAAATGATGAAATGGAAGCGGTCCTCTTCCCGGAAACGTATATACATTTCTCGGATAAGTTGCAAGAAGGAGCAATTGTTTTAGTTGACGGTACGATTGAGCTAAGAAATCATAAGCTGCAATGGATTGTAAATGGACTATATCCGCTAGAGGAAATGGATGTTTATGAAGAAAAGAAAGACGCATCTGTTTACGTGAAATTGCCGTCTCAGTATGAGAAAAAGCTTTTAAATCAGGTTACGAAAATATTGTTCGACTATTCAGGTTTTGCGAAAGTACTAATTTATTATGAAAAGGAACATAAAATGGTACAATTATCTCGGAGTTTATCGATTCATCCAAGTGAAGAATGTTTAGGAGCACTTCGTGAAATTGTCGGGGAAGAAAATGTAGTTGTGAAAATATAATGGACAATTTCCCTACACTTCGATTATTATAGTAGTAGTGTTCGTGGTCAGACCACTTGGAGAAATTGATATCAGCAAGAATAATTTGAGGAGAGTGGATAGTTTGTCAACACTTCGTGAAGAAGCACTTCACATGCATAAAGTGCATCAAGGAAAATTAGAAACTGTATCAAAAGTAAAAGTAGAAAATGCAAAAGATTTAAGTCTTGCATATTCTCCAGGGGTTGCAGAACCTTGTAAAGAAATTTATGACGATAAAAGTAAGGTATATGAATATACGATGAAGGGAAATATGGTAGCAGTTGTGACAGATGGAACAGCTGTACTTGGTCTTGGTAACATTGGACCTGAAGCATCTCTTCCAGTAATGGAAGGTAAAGCTGTATTATTCAAGAGCTTTGCTGGTGTAGATGCATTCCCAATTGCCTTAAATACAAACGATGTAGATAAAATTGTTGAAACTGTAAAATTAATGGAGCCAACTTTTGGCGGCGTTAACTTAGAAGATATCGCAGCACCAAACTGCTTCATTATTGAAGAGCGTTTGAAAAAAGAAACAAATATTCCTATCTTCCATGATGATCAACACGGAACAGCTATTGTAACAGTAGCAGGTCTTGTAAATGCACTGAAATTAGTTGGAAAGAAAATGTCTGACATTAAAGTTGTCGCAAATGGCGCAGGTGCAGCAGGTATTGCAATTATTAAACTTTTATATCGCTATGGTGTACGCGACATTATTATGTGTGACCGTAAAGGCGCAATCTATGATGGTCGTCCTACAGGTATGAATCCGGTGAAGGATGAAGTTGCAAAATATACAAATAAGAATCGTATAGAAGGTTCTTTAGCTGATGTTGTACAAGGTGCGGACGTATTCATTGGTGTATCTGCAGAAGGTGCATTAACAGAAGAGATGGTTCGTACAATGAATGACGATGCGATTATTTTTGCAATGGCGAATCCAGTTCCAGAAATTATGCCAGAATTGGCAAAAGCAGCGGGCGCAGCTGTTGTTGGAACAGGTCGTTCTGACTTCCCGAACCAAGTAAATAATGTACTGGCGTTCCCTGGTATTTTCCGCGGTGCACTTGACGTACATGCGACACAAATTAACGAAGAAATGAAGATGGCAGCTGTACAGGCTATTGCTGAGCTTGTAGCAGAAGATGAGTTGAATGCAGACTATATCATTCCAGCACCATTTGACGCGCGTGTAGCGCCTCAAGTAGCGGCTTACGTTGCAAAAGCAGCAATGGAGACAGGAGTAGCTCGCCGTCAAGTAGATCCAAATGAGATCGCTGAAAAAACAAAACAATTAGCGCTGATTGGTAAAGAATAAGCGAGGAATTTCCATTGACATCATCAAATACAAAAGTATATCTCGAAATTGTAAAAAAAATCCGTTCCATTATGGAAGAGGATGGATTGGTAGCGGGGGATCGTTTGCCGTCTGAGCGCGAGTTAAGTTCACGCTTAAACGTAGGACGTTCCTCTGTAAGAGAAGCATTGCGTGCTTTAGAACTGGTAGGATTGATTGAAACGAGACGTGGTGAAGGGACGTTTATTCGAAACTTTTATGATAACGGTCTTGTACAATTAATTGCTCCGTTCTTACTGCAAGATGAGAAAACAATTCGTGATTTATTACAAACAAAACGATTGCTTGAGAAAGATATGATTCGAATTGTATGTAATTTACCGAAAGAAACGTTTTCTAAAGTACTAAGTAAATTACACCAAGTACTTGAAGAAAATGAAAGCTCAATCCCAACGCTTCATCAAACGTTCTTTAAAACACTTATTGAACAAGTCGATAATTATTTACTATATCGCATTTGGATGATCGTAAATGATTACGTAGCAACTCTTTCTTGTAAAGTTTCAAGAGATTCTATCGATATGTATAGAAAGCTTTATGCTACTTTGGAAGAAAAACAAGAAAATGATGCACTAAAAATTTACGATGAATTAGTAGAGAATATACAGTTTCACTCGTAATGTATAAAATTTGTCGAAATGACCATGACACGTTATGACAAACATTCTACCGCGTAGCGGTTAAAGTTAAACGTAAAGAGTGAGGTTATTAGACAGATTGAGAAGATAAGGCTAACATCAAACTTTGGTGTTAGCCCCATTTTCTTCTTACGCTAACCTTAGCTCTCAACGAAGGGGGTCAAATTGTGCTAAGAGATTTATTCGTGAAAAAGAAAAAGTACGCTGCAATACCTTCAGAACAAGTACGAAAAGATGTACCAGATGGCGTTATGACAAAATGTCCGGAATGTAAAAAAATCATGTATACGAAAGAACTTCTAAAAAATTTAAAAGTATGTGTGAATTGTGGATATCATCATCCTATGAATGCATGGGAACGTCTTGATAGTATATTGGACGAAGGGTCATTCCGTGAGTATGACAAAGAAATGGTTTCATTAAATCCACTCGAGTTTCCAGGTTATGAAGAGAAACTAGAGAGCGATCGTAAGAAGACTGAATTGAACGAAGCGGTTGTAACTGGTGAAGGAACAATTGATGACATGCTTGTTGTTGTTGCAGTAATGGATTCTCGTTTTCGAATGGGGAGCATGGGCTCTGTAGTAGGAGAAAAAATCGCCCGTGCGGTTGAAAAGGCGTACGACTTACAAGTTCCATTTATTATCTTTACTGCTTCGGGTGGTGCCCGTATGCAAGAAGGGATATTAAGTTTAATGCAAATGGCAAAAACAAGCGTAGCTTTGAAAAAGCATAGTAATGCAGGAGGGTTATTTATTTCTGTTATGACTCACCCAACGACGGGCGGGGTTTCAGCGAGTTTCGCTTCACTTGGTGATTATAATCTTGCAGAACCAGGTGCACTTATCGGATTTGCTGGTAGACGTGTAATTGAACAAACGGTGCGTGAGAAACTACCGGAAGATTTCCAAACGGCAGAATTCTTACTAGATCATGGTCAATTAGATGCGGTGGTGCATCGTGATGATATGAGAGAATCGCTTCGCAAGATTTTAGAAGTTCATCAAGGAGGGGAATTGGCTGTATGGCAGAGCTAGAATTTGAAAAACCAGTTGTTGAGCTAAGAAATAAGATTCGTGAACTGAAAGACTATACGAAAAACAGCCAGATGGACTTCAGTGAGGAGATTCGTATTTTGGAAGAAAAGCTAGAAAATTTAGAGGAAGATATATACGGCAATCTAAAAGTATGGGACCGTGTTCAAATTGCTCGTCATGCAGAACGACCGACAACGCTCGATTATATTGAGCACTTATTTACTGATTTTTTCGAATGTCATGGAGATCGTCTATTTGGCGATGATGCAGCGATTGTCGGCGGCATTGCGAAATATAAAGGGATGCCTGTAACTGTAATTGGACATCAGCGCGGAAAAGATACGAAAGAAAATATTCGCCGTAACTTTGGAATGCCTCATCCAGAAGGATATCGAAAAGCACTGCGTCTCATGAAACAAGCGGAAAAGTTTAATCGTCCTATTATTTGTTTCATCGATACGAAGGGAGCTTATCCTGGTAAAGCAGCTGAAGAACGTGGACAAAGTGAAGCTATTGCCCGCAACCTATTTGAGATGGCAGGTTTAACGGTACCAGTTATTTGTATCGTTATCGGTGAAGGCGGTAGTGGTGGTGCGCTAGGTCTTGGAGTAGGAGATTACATTCATATGCTAGAAAATTCCACTTATTCTGTTATTACACCAGAGGGTGCAGCGGCAATTCTTTGGAAAGATGCAGGAAAAGCAAAGGAAGCTGCAGAAGCAATGAAAATTACAGCAGCAGATTTGAAAGAATTAGGTGTAATTGATGAAATTATTCCAGAGGCAAAAGGTGGAGCTCACCGTAATCTTTTAAAACAGTCAGAAAATATAGACTTAATGATTAGAAAAACTTTTGAACAATTAAACGGAATTTCGAAAGATGAATTAATCGAAAAACGTTATGAAAAATATATGAAAATTGGGCAAGTTTCGTTTTCAAACGCTTCCATTGGGATAAAATAAGAAAAGCGTGCGTTCCTCTTCGCGAATGCACGTTTTTATTATGAAAAGACACATCTTCTCCATTGTGTTTTTATATTTTTTCGTGTTATTTTATTATAAGGCAAATAATCTTTATGAGGTGAGTACAAATGAAACGTATTGGTGTATTAACAAGTGGTGGAGATTCACCTGGTATGAATGCTGCCATTCGTGCAGTTGTTCGTAAAGCGATTTTCCATGATATTGAAGTATATGGTATTTACCATGGATACGCTGGATTAATTTCTGGTCACATTGAAAAATTAGAACTTGGTTCTGTTGGCGATATTATCCACCGCGGTGGTACGAAATTATATACAGCAAGATGTCCTGAGTTTAAAGACCCAGAAGTACGACTAAAAGGTATCGAGCAATTAAAGAAACATGGTATCGAAGGACTTGTTGTTATTGGTGGAGATGGTTCTTACCAAGGCGCTAAAAAATTAACTGAACAAGGATTCCCATGTGTTGGTGTACCAGGTACAATCGACAATGATATCCCTGGAACAGACTTCACAATTGGTTTCGATACAGCTTTAAACACTGTTATTGATGCAATTGATAAAATCCGTGACACAGCTACATCTCATGAACGTACATATGTTATCGAAGTAATGGGACGTCACGCTGGTGATATCGCATTATGGGCTGGTTTAGCTGATGGTGCAGAAACAATATTAATTCCAGAAGAAGAGTATGACATGGATGATGTTATCGCTCGTCTGAAGCGTGGTAGTGAACGTGGTAAAAAACACAGTATTATCGTTGTAGCTGAAGGTGTTGGAAGTGCAATTGACATCGGTAAGCACATTGAAGAAGCAACAAACTTTGATACTCGTGTAACTGTATTAGGTCACGTACAACGTGGCGGATCACCAAGTGCACAAGACCGTGTATTAGCAAGTCGTCTTGGCGCAAGAGCAGTTGAATTATTAATTGCTGGTAGAGGTGGACGTTGTGTAGGTATTCAAGATAACAAACTTGTTGATCATGATATTATCGAAGCGTTAGCTCAAAAGCATACAATCGATAAAGATATGTATCAATTATCTAAAGAATTATCCATCTAATCGGCGTAATGTCGGATATTTGGGAACGGTTTCATAATTTTCGGAGGTGCAATATGCGTAAAACTAAAATTGTATGTACAATAGGTCCTGCTAGTGAAAGTATTGAAAAATTAGAGCAATTAATTGAAGCAGGTATGAACGTTGCTCGTTTAAACTTCTCTCATGGTAGCCATGAAGAGCACGGAGCTCGTATTAAAAACATTCGTGAAGCTTCAAAGAAAACTGGTAAAACAGTTGGTATCTTACTTGATACAAAAGGTCCAGAAATCCGTACTCACGACTTCGTAGACGGACAAGCTGAGCTTGTAACAGGTGCAGAAGTAGTTCTTTCTACTGAGCAAGTATTAGGTACTGCAGAGAAGTTCTCTGTATCTTATGCTGGTCTTTATGACGATGTAGACCCAGGTTCTCGCATTCTAATCGATGACGGTCTTATCGAACTAGAAGTAATCGAAAAAGCTGATGGAAACATCCGTACAAAAGTTCTTAACAGCGGAACTGTAAAAAATAAAAAAGGTGTTAACGTACCAAACGTAAGCATTAAGCTTCCTGGTATCACTGAAAAAGACGTAAAAGATATCATCTTCGGTATCGAGCAAAAAGTTGATTTCATCGCAGCTTCATTCGTACGTAAAGCGTCTGACGTATTAGAAATCCGTGAATTATTAGAAGAGCATGGCGCTCAATACATCCAAATCGTACCGAAAATCGAAAACCAAGAAGGTATCGACAACATCGATTCAATCTTAGAAGTTTCTGACGGTTTAATGGTAGCTCGTGGTGATATGGGTGTAGAAATTCCACCAGAAGAAGTACCATTAGTACAAAAACGTCTAATCAAAAAATGTAACGTGTTAGGTAAACCAGTTATTACTGCGACACAAATGTTAGACTCTATGCAACGTAACCCACGTCCAACTCGTGCGGAAGCAAGTGACGTAGCTAACGCAATCTTCGATGGTACAGATGCAATCATGCTTTCAGGTGAAACAGCTGCTGGACAATACCCAGTAGAAGCAGTAACAATGATGGCTAACATTGCGGTACGTGTTGAAAAATCATTACAATATGAAGATATGTTCAAAAAACGTATTAAAGAGTTCACTCCAACAATTACAGATGCAATTAGCCAATCTGTTGCACATACAGCACTTGCTCTTGATGTAGCTGCAATCGTAGCTCCAACAGAAAGTGGATATACTGCGAAAATGATCTCTAAATACCGTCCAAAATCTCCAATCGTAGCTGTAACATCTGACGAGCAAGTAGGACGTCGTCTTGCACTTGTTTGGGGTGTACAAGCATTTATGGCTGAGAAGCGCGCAGCTTCAACTGACGAAATGTTAGATACAGCAATTCAAACAGGTATGGATGCGGGTCTAATCGGACTTGGAGATACTGTAGTGATTACTGCTGGTGTTCCAGTTGCTGAAACTGGTACAACAAACTTAATGAAAATCCACGTTGTTGGTGAAGAAATTGCTAAAGGACAAGGAATCGGTCGTAAAGCTGCAAAAGGTAAAGTAGTTGTAGCGAAAACAGCTGCTGAAGCTGTAGCGAACGTAAACGAAGGTGATATCCTTGTTACAACAAGCACTGATAAAGATATGATTCCTGCAATCGAAAAAGCTGCAGCTTTAGTTGTAGAAGAAGGTGGCTTAACAAGCCATGCAGCTGTTGTAGGTGTATCAATCGGTATTCCTGTTATCGTTGGTGTAAACGGCGTAACAGCAACTTTAAAAAATGGCCAAGAAGTAACAGTTGATGCAGCACGCGGAATTGTTTATAATGGACATGCGGAAGTGCTATAAGTAATACGGAGAGAAGGATCGGAGTCCTTCTCTTTTTTTTACACAAAAACGAGATAGAATTAGCTTAAAGCGCCTAGAATTGCTTTTAAAAGCTGTTTGTTATGGGTTTTAATATGAAAGGGTATCTATATTTCATATGATGTATATAGGCATTGTGAGGGCGTTAAAAGTGAGATGTGAGAGAGGTGTAGAACTATGAAGTGGTTACTATTCTTGTTTATTTTAATACCGGCGATTGAGATTACGGTCTTAATTGGATCAAGTCATGTAATAGGTTTATGGTCTACGTTCGCTATGATTGTATTTACAGGTGTTGTAGGTGTGTATTTGGCGAAAAGACAAGGGTTTAAAGTGCTTGGAGAGATTCAATCTAAGTTGAATAGAGGGGAAATGCCAGGTGAGGCGGTACTAGATGGTATTTTTGTATTTGTAGGAGGTATTCTCTTAGTGCTTCCTGGGTATGTGACAGATATGCTAGGGTTTATCTGCGTGATCCCTATTACGAGAGCTTTATTGAAGCCGCTTGTTATGAAGTGGATGGAATGGAAATTTAGAAAGAATTCTACTATTATTATTCAGAAATAGCACTTAGATTGTAGAAATCTAAGTGCTATTTTTTTGTCTTGTAAAAGTAGAGAACTTGCTGATTGAAGCTTTGTTTTACCGCGCTATTTGTGGGGTGGAATTTCTATCTCAAAGCTGGGCTGCTCGTAAGTGTCTGATGTGGGGCGAATGATGAGTGGGGATGAACAAAACGTTCGCTTATTATATTTGCTATATAATTTTCGTTTGAACTCTTGTGTGTACTTCGATTAAACTTGTGATTTTTTAGTGCTATTAATTTAGATGAATAAGATGGAGGGAAACACTGCTAAATTAAAGTTTTGTTTTCTTATATAGAGGAACGATTGGTGTAAAAAATTCATATAAAAAGGCGGAGATTGTTAGTTGAAGTCTTATTTTATGCTATTTTGTATATTTATTCATTTACATAAAAAGTAATAAATGTAAATGATAATTATAAAATAAATAGAATAAATATGTAAAAACACCACGGAATATGCGTTTTTCATGCAAAAAAACAAGAGAATTATCTTTTTTGAGTGCAATTCTCTTGTTTTATGTAATAAGTATGAAAAATAAGTACAAGGAATAATCAGTGGGAATTTCCCACTGATTACATGTAAGTTTTTTGTTGTGTATGAATTAGAAACTATTATTTTGAAGGTGAACCTTTAATATATTTCCACAAGTCATGGAAGACATTAGCTTTGTGTAATGTATTAAGTAGTACTAAGGTGACTGGGCCGATGATTAATCCTAAAAAGCCAAAAAGTTTAAAGCCGACAAATAGAGCGACGAGTGTTGCTAATGGATCGAGACCGATGTTAGATGAAAGTACTTTCGGCTCCATAATTTGTCTTTGGACAATCACGACAATGTATAAAATGAGAAGACCAATGGCGAATGCGGTATCGCCAGTGAAAAATACGTATATAACCCATGGAACAAAGACTGCGCCTGTTCCTAAATATGGTAGTAAATCTACAACCCCTGTAATAATCGCGATAGTAATGGCGTATGGTACGCGTAATATTAAAAGCCCGATTAGTACAATGACAGTTGTCATAGATACGAGTGTAAGTTGTGCTTTCACAAAACCAAACAAAGCTTTTCTTAAGTCGACAAAAATAGTTTTTCCATAGCCATGTACACGATTCGGTAGCAATTTTCTTGCTTTCTGAGCAAGACGGTGCCAATCGTAACTAATGAAGAAAGTGGCTAATAAAATGAATACAAGGACAGTTAAAGTTGTTGGCAGTGCACTAATGAAATTCGTTAACCCGCTTATAATGGCGGTTAAAAGTTCTTTCATTTGTGTTGTCGCTTCTGTTCCTAAGTTTTGAATGTTTTGTGTAATTGTATAGCGCTGTGGTTCTCCAAGATGATTAAATTTAGAGATTAAATCATCGTAGAGAGGCATAATATGATTAAGTGCAAATTGCTGAGCGAATGTAACGATATCTGGAAACTTTACTGTAACAAGTTGTAGTAAGTATGTTGTGGCAGATATTGCTTCAGTCACAAGATATGTAACAAGTCCAACGATAGCTCCAAATACGAGAATTAAGCTAACGAGTACTGCTAGTGCGCGAGGAAATTGTAGTTTTTGATTAAGGAAATTGACGACAGGATTAATCAAATAAGCAAATGCAAAAGCGATAATAAAAGGATAGATAAGCCCTGACATGTATAGTAATACATAGAACCCAGCTACCGTTGCTACAATGACAAATATGAGTCGCAATATCATATATAGTAAGTTTCGGTTCAAAGATGTATACCTCCCATTCCAATTTGGATTATCCTAATTCGTTCAACTTATAACGAGTGTGCCCCACTGATTAAAGTTTCACTTTATGTTATAGTGGAATGATGGATTTTTCCTGCTTTTTCAGTATGTGAGTGACTGTGAAAGCTTGGTGTTGATGCTTCTACTATATGGTAAAAACTTCATTTTCTCTTCTTTTTATTTTACCTGTTTCTAATTAGAAAAGAAAGAAGAGACGTCTGTTTTTTAAAATGTATACACGCTTAAATTTTTATGGTGAAAGTCTCAATTTATCATTTTAAAATACATAAAAAATGAAGTGATTCATGTTGAATAGGCATCGATATATCATGTATAACGATAGGTTTAAAGGTATTTTTGTTTGGAAATGAGTTCATTATTTTCAGAAAGGAAGTGCAAACATGATTAGTCAGTCAACGTTATTTTTATTCATACTACTTATTATAGGACTTATTGCGAAAAACCAATCGCTTACTGTGGCTATTGGTGTGTTATTTTTATTGAAGTTTACGTTTTTAGGAGATAAGGTCTTTCCTTATTTACAAACGAAAGGAATTAACCTAGGTGTAACGGTCATTACAATAGCGGTGCTCGTACCGATTGCGACGGGGGAAATAGGTTTTAAACAACTTGGAGAAGCGGCAAAATCTTATTATGCGTGGATTGCTTTAGCTTCAGGTGTAGCGGTCGCTTTGTTAGCGAAAGGCGGCGTACAATTGTTGACAACGGATCCCCACATTACAACTGCGCTTGTTTTTGGGACAATTATAGCGGTTGCGCTATTTAATGGGGTTGCTGTTGGTCCGTTAATTGGGGCTGGAATTGCCTATGCGGTTATGAGTATTATACAAATGTTTAAATAAGGAATTTTATAGTAATATAAAATTTTTGAATTCTTTCTGTTCACAAAAGTCAGATAATTGTTTATAATAGGATTAGAAACTTTGAAAAGTTACATAACAGCAGAGACTTTACACCAGATAAAATAAAAACAACATAAAACAATTTTATAATGATATTGTTTTATGTTGTTTTTATCATAAAACTCTTCGGAATTAATTTTCCTCACTAACTTGTTGTTTTGAGCGTGAGGATTCGGGGAGACATTCACGCTCATGCTTTCCATGTAAACAATGGACAATAAGAGGGGAACATCGCAACAAATTTGCATGATCGTGCATTTTGCTTGCCTAAAGAGTGAACGGGCGTTCATAATTCAAAAGGGGAGCAAATAGATATAAGGAGCAAGGTTGGGAGAATTTTCAGGAAAAGGAGAGAATGTCATGACTGTTATTCGAGGTTTAGAAGGGGTAGTAGCAACAACATCATCTGTGAGCTCTATTATTGATGATACATTAACTTATGTTGGGTATAATATTGATGATTTAGCTGAGAATGCTACGTTTGAAGAAGTAGTGTACTTATTATGGCACCGCAAGCTTCCTAATGAAAAAGAACTAGCAGAATTTAATGAAATTGTATCAGAATACTATAAAGTTCCAGGTGAGATTTTAACATATTTGAAACAAGTAGATTTAAAAATTGCACATCCGATGTCTGTTTTACGAACTGCAATTTCCATGCTATCATTATACGATGAGAGCGCTGAAATTATGGACGAAAAGTCCAATTATTTGAAAGCGGTTAAATTACAGGCGCAAGTAGGAACTTTAGTTGCTGCTTACGCGAGAATCCGTAAAGGTTTAGATATTGTTGAGCCAAGAAAGGATTTATCATTAGCTGCAAACTTCTTGTACATGTTAAATGATCGCGAGCCAAATGAAGTTGAAATTGAAGCTTTTGATAAGGCGCTTGTACTTCATGCAGATCATGAGTTAAACGCTTCTACATTTACTGCACGTGTTTGCGTAGCTACACTTTCAGATGTATATTCTGGTATTACAGCAGCAATCGGTGCATTAAAAGGTCCTCTTCACGGTGGGGCAAATGAAAATGTAATGAAGATGTTAACTGAGATTGGTGAAGAAGAAAATGTAGAGTCATATATTCATAATGCTCTTCAAAATAAAGTGAAAATCATGGGCTTTGGCCACCGTGTGTATGAGCAGGGTGATCCACGTGCAAAACACTTACGTGAAATGTCTAAGAGATTATGCGTGCTTTTAGGAGAAGAGAAATGGTATAATATGTCTATCAAAATTGAAGACATTGTAACAAAAGAAAAAGGTCTTCCACCAAATGTTGATTTCTATTCAGCTTCTGTATACCATTGTTTAGGAATTGACCATGACTTATTTACACCTATTTTTGCAATTAGCCGTATGTCAGGCTGGTTAGCTCATATTCTAGAACAATATGAAAACAACCGTTTAATTCGTCCGCGTGCTGATTATAATGGACCAACGCATCAAGTGTATGTTCCAATTGCACAACGATAAGCGAATAACACTATTTTGATAGTGAAAATACGCTTTCAAAAGTCTGATTTTTTCGGAAAGATGTAATGATTAGAATATTTTAATTTGACTAACGGTTTGAACTGAGGGGTTATTCCCTCAGTTTCATACATATGAAATTTCAAACATGGGGGTTATCACATTGACGACAGGTGAAAAAATTACTGTAACTAATGGTGTTATGAATGTACCAAACAATCCGATTATTCCATTTATCGAGGGAGATGGAATTGGTCCTGATATTTGGGCAGCTGCATCTCGCGTACTAGAAGCAGCAGTTGAAAAAGCTTATGATGGTGAGAAGAAAATCGTTTGGAAAGAAGTGCTTGCAGGGGAAAAAGCATTCAACCAAACAGGCGAGTGGTTACCAGAAGAAACTTTAAACTTAATTCGTGAATATTTAATCGCGATTAAAGGTCCACTTACAACTCCAGTTGGCGGTGGTATTCGTTCTCTAAACGTAGCACTTCGTCAAGAATTAGATTTATATGTATGTCTACGTCCAGTTCGTTATTTTGAAGGTGTTCCTTCACCTGTAAAACGTCCGGAAGATACTGATATGGTTATTTTCCGTGAAAATACAGAAGACATTTATGCTGGAATTGAATATGCGCAAGGATCTCCAGAAGCAGAAAAAGTTCTTGCTTTCTTAAAAGAAGCAATGGGTGTTAATAAAATCCGCTTCCCAGAAACATCTGGTATTGGTATTAAGCCAATTTCAGAAGAAGGGACAAAGCGTCTTGTTCGTGCTGCAATTCAATATGCAATTAACGAAAAACGCTCTTCTGTTACATTAGTTCATAAAGGAAACATTATGAAATTTACAGAAGGTGCTTTCAAAAACTGGGGTTACGAAGTAGCGGAACAAGAATTCGGCGACAAAGTATTTACTTGGGCTGAATACGATCGTATCGTTGAAAAAGATGGTAAAGATGCAGCGAATAAAGCGATGGCAGACGCTGAAGTGGCTGGAAAAATCATCGTAAAAGATTCTATTGCAGACATCTTCTTACAACAAATTTTAACTCGTCCACGTGAGTTCGATGTTGTTGCAACAATGAACTTAAATGGTGACTATATCTCTGATGCACTTGCTGCACAAGTAGGTGGAATTGGTATTGCACCTGGTGCAAACATTAACTATGTGACTGGACATGCTATCTTTGAAGCTACACACGGTACAGCTCCAAAATATGCAGGTTTAGATAAAGTAAACCCATCTTCTGTTCTTCTTTCAGGTGTATTATTATTAGAACACTTAGGATGGAACGAAGCTGCGAAATTAGTAACTGCTTCTGTTGAGAAAACAATTGCTTCAAAAGTAGTAACTTATGATTTCGCACGCTTAATGGAAGGTGCAACAGAAGTGAAATGTTCTGAGTTCGCTAATGAACTTATTAAAAACATGGATGTAGCGATAATCAAAAACGCATAATTAAAGCGGGGGGTAAATTATGACAATCAAACGCAAGAAGGTTTCAGTCATCGGTGCAGGATTTACAGGAGCAACAACGGCATTCTTATTAGCACAAAAAGAACTTGCAGATGTTGTATTAGTGGACATTCCACAACTGGAAAATCCAACAAAAGGGAAAGCGTTAGATATGTTAGAAGCGAGCCCAGTACAAGGTTTTGATGCTAACATTATTGGAACATCTGATTACGCAGATACTGCTGATTCTGACGTTGTCGTTATTACAGCAGGTATTGCACGTAAGCCTGGTATGAGCCGTGATGACTTAGTAGCAACAAACTCTAAAATTATGAAAAGTATTACGCGCGACATTGCAAAACATTCACCAAATGCAATTATTGTTGTGTTAACAAATCCAGTTGATGCAATGACATATTCTGTATTTAAAGAAGCAGGATTCCCGAAAGAGCGTGTAATCGGCCAATCGGGTGTATTAGATACAGCTCGTTTCCGTACATTCATCGCACAAGAATTAAATCTTTCTGTAAAAGACATTACAGGATTTGTTCTTGGCGGACACGGTGACGACATGGTACCTCTTGTGCGTTATTCTTATGCAGGCGGTATTCCGTTAGAAACGTTAATTCCGAAAGAGCGTTTAGAAGCAATCGTAGAACGTACACGTAAAGGTGGCGGTGAGATTGTAGGCTTATTAGGAAACGGTAGTGCATATTACGCACCAGCAGCTTCTTTAGTTGAAATGACAGAAGCAATCTTAAAAGATCAACGCCGTATATTACCAGCTATTGCGTACCTTGAAGGTGAGTATGGTTATAGTGACCTTTACTTAGGGGTACCAGTAATTCTAGGTGGTAACGGAATTGAAAAAATTATTGAATTAGAACTTCTTGCAGATGAAAAAGAAGCATTAGATCGCTCTGTAGAATCTGTACGTAATGTAATGAAAGTTCTTGTTTAATAATTGAATAGTAGTGAAAAAGATTCGGGATTCCGAATCTTTTTCTAATATTTACCGAATTGTTTTTTTGAAATAATATGAAAACGCTATCATTTGTAATGTCCTATAATGAAACTGTAGATTTATACTATACATTGCCCTCATCATAGTAAATTTCGGATAAGGTATCGCTTTTAGTAGGATAATAAGGTGAAAAAATCGAAGGGGGTTGTAACATGTTAAAGAAAAAAGTTCAAATTGGTCGTAAAATGGATGAAATTACAGTAGGAGAGAAATTATCTATCACTGAAAAAATTGAGGATAAAGATTTGTTATTGTACTTAGGGTTAACGAATGATGCCAATCCATTATATATTCAGCATGATTACGCATCCCAAACTCCGTATGAAAAGCCGATTGTACCAAGCATTATGCTAACGGGAATGATTACAACGGCGGTTACGAAATATTTACCGGGTCCAGGAAGTCATATTACGAGAAAGGACCTTACATTCGTGAAACATGTTCACCATTATGAAACGTTACAAATCCACTTTGAAGTTGTGGCTGTTTCTGAGGAGGAACATACAATTGATATGCTTGTATCTGCTCATGATGAAAAAGGAGAAACTGTTGTGAAAGGTTCATTAACAGTAACGCCACCTTTTAAATCAGTTTCTATTATGGAAAAAGCATTAGATAATTTTTAAAAAGATGAAAATATGAATAGCGCTAGCATACCTTTAATAAGGATGCTAGCGCTATTTTTAGTTGAAGAACCCTTCTTTGAACCCTTCAGCAAATTCTGAGCACCCCGTTTTAATCGTATCCCAGCTCGGAGCGTTAAAAGCAAGGATACATGTGACTGCTAAAGATAGAATGGATAGTATTAGTCGCATAATAGACCTCCTTATATTATTAATTTATATATTAAGATTAATAATATAATTATCGGTAATTGAAGTCAATTAAAGGAGTGGTTTTTTAGGTGAGGTGGAAAAGAGAAGACGTGATCTTTGAAACGGTAAGAGAAGCTGAAGTGTGGGCAGACGGGGTTGCGAATGAAATGTACGGGAGAGTATTTGATGGATATGAAACACCAGATTATAAAATAGCGTATGCTCTTTCGTTTTTCCTAGCACAAAATCAAGATTTTATAGTTCATACGGAAGTGAGCTTTAAAGAAGAGAGAGCAATCTATAAAGTTTGGCAAAATCCTGTGTAGTTGCAGGTGAATCGTAATTACTTCTATTTTCTCAATTCTAAACAAACGATCTCCATGAATAGACAATTATATTGAGAGGGACCTTGTTTTCTAGTATGATGAGAATAACGGGGAAAATACTAGGATGAAGAAGGTTTCAAGTCTATAACTTGGAGGAAAAGAATGAACAATCGTATTTTAGTAGTTGATGATGAGGAATTTATCTTAACTTTAATCGAATTTAATTTACAACAAGCTGGGTTTGAAGTTATAACAGCGATGGATGGAGAAATGGCGCTTCAAAAAGCGACAACAGAACGCCCAGATTTAATTATATTAGATTTAATGCTTCCGAAAATGGATGGTATGGAAGTGTGTAAAGAATTACGATTGCAGCGCGTTATGACGCCGATTTTAATGTTAACGGCAAAAGATGATGAGTTTGATAAGGTGCTAGGCCTTGAACTTGGGGCGGATGATTATATGACAAAGCCATTTAGTCCAAGAGAAGTTGTTGCTCGTGTGAAGGCGATTTTGCGTCGTACGAAATTACAACAAGAAGAACAAGTTGCAGAAGCGCCAGATGAAGATAGCATCACAATTGCAGAACTTAAAATTTTACCGGAATTTTATGAGGCTTATTTCCAAGGAAGAAAGCTTGAATTAACACCAAAAGAATTTGAACTACTTGTGTATCTTGCGAAAAATAAAAGTCGCGTGTTGACACGTGATCAATTACTAAGTGCTGTATGGAATTACGATTTTGCTGGTGATACACGAATTGTTGATGTTCATATTAGCCATTTGCGCGATAAAATTGAACAAAATACGAAAAAACCGACGTACATTAAAACGATACGTGGTTTAGGATATAAATTAGAGGAGCCAAAAGGGAATGAATAAATTTCGTTCCAGGCTTCTTTTTACATTTGTTTCTCTTATTGTATTTATTTTAGTTGGACTAGGTTTATTACTAGAAACTGTGTTTGAAAACTACTATATAGATCATGCTAAAGAGAGAATGGTAAAAGAGACAGAGTATGTTGCGACGTTAGCAGAAGAGCAAGGTTTTGATAATGTCTTAAAAAAACCATACATATTTGAAAAGTTAGAAGAAAAAATACCAGCTTCTATCGTATTTTTGGATGAAAAAAAGAAAGTTCAATATAGAAAAGGACAAGAATTGGCATTTAGTCCAGAGACGATTAAAGAACTTTCTTCGGAAGTGGCAAAACAACGAAGTAAAGTGATTACGAAAGAAACGGATCGAAAGAATGAATTTTATCATGCGGTGTTCGTTCAAGATGTAGAAGGAAAACAAGGATACATTTTGGTGAAAAGTATAATTGATCCTTTAAGAGACGTACATCAAAAAACGTGGGGATTATTAATTATCGGATTTGTCATTGCTTGTCTCGTAGTTGTATTTTTAGGTATGAAAATTACAGGGCAATATATTAGGCCAATTGAATCGGTTACGAAAGTTGCAATTGAATTGGCAAAGGGCAATTATAAAGCACGTGCATACGAAAGTCATTCGGATGAAACTGGAATGCTGAGTAAAGCGATTAATATTTTAGCTCGAAATTTACAAGAGATGACACTTGAACAAGAAATGCAGCAAGATCGTCTGCATACGTTAATTGAAAATATGGGAAGCGGAATGATTTTAATTGATAGCCGAGGATATATAAACCTTGTAAACCGCTCTTATAAGGAAACTTTCCACGTAACAGATGAAGAATATTTAGATCGCTTATATTATGAATCGTTTCATCATACAGAAATTATTGAGCTTGTAGAAGAAATCTTTATGACAGAAGTGAAAGTGCGTAAACAAATGTTATTGCCACTTGGAATTGAACGGAAGCATTTCGAAGTATATGGAGCGCCGATTATCGGGACAAACCATGAATGGAAAGGGATTGTTCTCGTATTCCATGACATAACAGAGTTAAAGAAATTAGAACAAATGAGAAAAGACTTTTTAGCGAATGTTTCTCATGAATTAAAGACACCGATTACTTCTATTAAAGGTTTTTCAGAAACACTCTTAGACGGAGCGATGGATAATAAAAAATTCTGCGAACATTTCTTGCACATTATTTTAAAAGAAAGTGAGCGCATGCAAGGATTAATTGAAGATTTATTAGATTTGTCGAAGATCGAACAACAAGGATTTAAATTAAATATGGGAACCGTTGATATGAAGGGGCTGCTTGAAGATATTCATATGGTACTTGATAATAAAGCAGGAGAAAAAGAAATCTCTTTACAAGTTAATGTATTAAAACGTGCCTCTGTTATTGGAGATCCAAGTCGTTTGAAACAAATCTTTATTAATTTAATTAATAACGCAATCGTATATACACCGGCTGGAGGCGTTGTTTCAGTAGAGTTAGCGGAAGATAAATATAATGCTTATATAAAAGTATCGGATACTGGAATTGGTATTAGTAAAGAGGAAATTCCGCGTATTTTTGAACGTTTCTACCGGGTGGATAAAGCAAGAAGTAGAAATACTGGTGGTACCGGCCTTGGATTGTCGATCGTAAAGCATTTAGTTGAGGCGCATCAAGGTACGATTACAGTAGATAGTGAAGTTGGAGAAGGGACAACGTTTACAGTTGTTTTACCGAAATCAGCAACTGAAAAATAGGATGAAGGATGTTTACAATATATTAACAATGGCTTAATTAAATATTAATAAAGCTCTGTTAATATAATACATGAAAACCCCTTCATCCAAGGAGTAATTTTGGACGAGAATAGTTAAGCTGTTCTCGTCACTTCCCTTTATGCCAATATAAGTCTGTTTTATATATGAAAGAAAATAGCCGTTATTTTTCTTCTCTCTATTAGTCATGTTAATATAGAGAGAGGAAAGGAACGGTTTTTTTCTGTGAAAAAAATCATTTCAAATTTGTATGGGGAGGTTTCAATTTTGGAAAAAAAGGTCGTATTAGTAGATGGTAATAATATCGCGTATCGTGCTTTCTTTGCACTACCGCTTTTAAATAACGACAAAGGTATACATACGAACGCAATTTACGGTTTTACAATGATGTTAATGAGAATATTAGAGGAAGAAAAGCCAACTCATATGTTAGTGGCGTTTGATGCAGGCAAAACAACGTTCCGTCATAAAACGTATAGTGAGTATAAAGGAGGACGTCAAAAGACTCCACCTGAATTATCAGAGCAGTTCCCGTTTATTCGTGAGATGCTGGATGCGTTCAATGTACCGCGTTATGAATTAGAAAATTATGAAGCGGATGACATCATGGGAACGTTAGCGAAAGAAGCGAGTGAGCAAGGGGCGAGTGTAAAAGTTATTTCAGGAGATAAAGATTTACTTCAACTTGTTTCTGATAACACGCTTGTATGTATTCCGCGAAAAGGGATTACAGAAGTGGATGAATATACGAAAGAAGCTTTATTTGAAAAATACAGCTTATCACCAAAGCAAATTATCGATATGAAAGGTTTAATGGGAGACCAATCAGATAATATTCCGGGTGTACCAGGAGTTGGTGAAAAAACGGCGATTAAATTGTTAACACAGTTTGGAACGGTTGAAGAAGTGTATGAAAATCTAGATCAAGTAAGTGGGAAGAAATTAAAAGAAAAACTGGAAGAAAATAAAGAACAAGCTCTTATGAGTAAGGATCTTGCAACTATTATTACAGATGCGCCGATTACAGTTCATGTGGATGATATGGCGTATAAAGGATATGAAGCAAGTGATGTCATTCCAATGTTCGAGAGTTTAGGATTTACATCTCTTTTAAATAAATTAGGCGTTACGCCAGAAGAAACAGCTCCAGCTGAATTAGATGATATTACATTTGATATTGTGGAAGAAGTTACAGAAGAAATGCTTCAGCAAGATAGTGCGCTTATCGTTGAAGTACAAGAAGATAACTATCATAAAGCAGACATTCAAGGTTTCGGTATTCAAAATGAAAATGGATGTTACTTTATTCAGACAGACATTGCTCTTAAGTCAGATGCTTTTAAAGAGTGGCTTGCAGATGGAGAGATGAGAAAGCATACATTTGATGCGAAGCGTGCAATCGTTGCACTGAAATGGAATGGGATAGATATGCAAGGGATTGACTTTGATCTATTAATCGCTGCTTATTTACTTGACCCGGCTGATACAGATAAAGATTTCCGTACTGTAGCGAAAATGAAAGAAACGCATGCTGTGAAATCAGATGAAGAAGTTTACGGAAAAGGTGCGAAACGTGCTGTTCCAGAGTTAAAGGTAGTCGCGGAGCATGTGGCTCGTAAAGTGCATGTATTATATGATGTAAAGCAAACATTCGTTGAAGAGTTAAAGAAGAATGAGCAATATGAACTGTTTACAGAGTTAGAATTGCCGCTTGCACGTGTATTAGCTGATATGGAAGTAAAGGGTGTAAAAGTTGATACAGAGCGTCTTCGTAATATGGGAGAAGAACTTGCGGGTAGATTAAAGGAAATGGAACAGGAAATCTATAAGCTTGCGGGAACAGAGTTTAATATTAATTCACCGAAGCAGCTTGGTGTTATTCTGTTTGAGAACTTAAACTTACCGGTTATTAAAAAGACGAAAACAGGTTATTCTACGTCAGCTGATGTACTAGATAAGCTTATGAATCACCATGAAATTATTCCAAATATTTTACATTATCGTCAATTAGGGAAACTAAATTCAACTTACATTGAAGGTTTACTGAAAGTTGTACATGAAGATTCATCTAAAATTCATACTCGCTTTAATCAAGTGTTAACGCAAACAGGTCGATTAAGTTCAACGGATCCGAACTTGCAAAATATCCCGATTCGATTAGAAGAAGGAAGAAAGATTCGTCAGGCATTTGTTCCATCAGAAGAAGGATGGATTATGTATGCGGCTGATTATTCACAAATCGAACTGCGTGTATTAGCTCATATTGCAAATGATAAAGGGCTAGTTGAAGCGTTCCAACATGACATGGATATTCATACGAAAACAGCTATGGATGTATTTGGCGTTGAAAAAGATGAAGTAACTTCAAATATGAGACGACAAGCGAAAGCTGTTAACTTCGGAATTGTGTATGGTATTAGTGATTATGGTCTTTCACAAAACTTAGGAATTACAAGAAAAGCAGCAGCGGAATTTATTGAAAAGTATTTAGAAAGTTTCCCTGGTGTACAAGAATACATGGAGGACATCGTAAAAGATGCGAAACAAAAAGGATATGTAGCTACATTATTAAATCGTCGCCGTTATATTCCAGAAATTACGAGTCGTAATTTTAACTTGCGTAGCTTCGCTGAGCGTACAGCGATGAATACACCAATTCAAGGTACTGCAGCAGATATTATTAAAAAAGCGATGATTATTATGGCAGATCGTTTAGAAGAAGAAGGATTACAAGCGCGTCTTCTTCTGCAAGTACACGATGAATTAATATTTGAAGCACCAAAAGAAGAAATCGAAAAATTAGAGCAGCTTGTACCTGAAGTAATGGAACATGCGATTGAACTTGCAGTTCCGCTGAAAGTTGATTATTCTTACGGTCCAACTTGGTACGACGCAAAATAAGGAAGTGATGAAATGCCTGAATTACCAGAGGTTGAAAACGTCAGACGGACACTTGAAAATCTTGTAACAGGAAAAACGATTGAAGATGTTATTGTTACTTATCCAAAAATAGTGAAACGACCGGATGATGCAGAAATCTTTAAAGAAATGCTAAAAGGCGAGAAGATTGAAAATATAAAGCGAAGAGGAAAGTTTTTGCTTTTATATGTAACGAATTATGTCATTGTTTCACATTTGCGTATGGAAGGTAAGTTTTTATTACATCAAGAGGATGAGCCGATTGATAAACATACGCACGTCCGTTTCTTATTTACAGATGGAACGGAATTACATTATAAAGATGTGAGAAAGTTTGGTACGATGCATCTCTTTAAGAAAGGTGAAGAAATGAACCAAATGCCTCTTGCTGACTTAGGTCCGGAGCCATTTGATGCTGAAATGACACCGCAGTATTTACAAGAAAGATTACAAAAGACAAATCGTAAAATAAAAGTTGTGCTACTGGACCAGCGTCTTTTAGTAGGGCTTGGAAATATATATGTAGATGAAGTTTTATTCCGTTCTCAAATCCATCCAGAACGAGAAGCTTCGTCTTTAACAGTAGAAGAAATTGAGCGAATTTATGAGGCTACCGTTACAACGCTAGGCGAAGCAGTAAAGCGTGGCGGAAGTACAATTCGGACGTATATCAACTCACAAGGGCAAATTGGTTCGTTCCAAGAACTCCTAAATGTATATGGGAAAAAAGGAGAGCCGTGCGTAACTTGTGGCACGATATTAGAAAAAACAGTTGTTGGCGGGCGAGGAACGCATTACTGCCCAATTTGTCAGCCTAGAATATAGAAAAGAGATAACATCGGATAGGCATTTGTCATATACATACAGCAGAGCTATGTATAAGGGAGGAGCTTACTGATGTACCTTTATTTATCTCTTATTTTATTAGCTTTTACATTAAGCTTAGATAGCTGTAGTGTAGGGCTAACATATGGTTTAAGAAGCGTAAGAATTCCACTAAGATCAATTATAATTATCGGAATGTGTTCAGCGGCTGTTATGCTTGTTTCAATGGGAATTGGACATATGATCGCGAAAGTATTTTCACCTGTTATCGCAACGCGTATCGGTGGGCTTGTTCTTATTGGAATAGGGATTTGGGTATTATATCAATTTTTTCGAAGTGAGAGAAAAGAAGAACCGAAGCAAGAGGAGAAGGTCTGGAAATTAGAGATTGCCTCGCTAGGCCTAGTGATTCAAATTTTACGGAAACCGACTGTTGCAGATTTTGATAAATCAGGCACCATTTCTGCAGGAGAAGCATTACTTCTTGGTATAGCTCTTTCTGTAGATTCATTTGGTGCCGGAATTGGTGCATCTTTATTAGGGTATGCACCCGCTATGATGGCGATATTAGTTGCAGTTATGAGTTCTTTGTTTTTATTTATTGGAATGAAACTTGGAACGGTTTTATCAAATATGAAGTGGTTACAAAAATTTACATTCCTGCCTGGAGTATTACTCATCATTATTGGAATTTGGAAAATGTAAGTATGGGCGTGGAACATTAGTTTCGCGCCTTTTATTATGAGGAGGATTATTATGACAGTAGTAATTGGATTAACGGGAGGCATTGCAAGCGGAAAAAGTACAGTGTCTCAAATGTTTCGTGAACTGAGCATACCAGTTATTGATGCAGATATTATCGCAAGAGAAGTTGTAGAGCGAGGAAAACCAGCATATAACAAAATAGTAGAAGTATTTGGAACAGAAGTGTTACAAGAGGATGGAGAACTAGATCGTCCAAAACTAGGAAGTGTCGTTTTCTATAATGAAGAAAAACGATTGCAGTTAAATAAAATTGTTCATCCTGCAGTGCGTGAGGAAATGAATAGGCAAAAGGAAATGTACATAAAAGAAGGTATGCAAGCGGTTGTGTTAGATATTCCTCTCTTATTTGAAAGCAAATTAACAAGTCTCGTTGACCGCATTTTAGTTGTAGCGGTTAAGCCGCATACGCAATTAGAACGTTTAATGAAACGAAATAACTTTTTAGAAGAAGAAGCAACAGCTCGTATTCAATCTCAAATGCCGTTAGAAGAAAAAGTGAAAAATGCAGATGAAGTGATAAATAATGATGGCACAATTATGGGAACGAAAACACAATTGCAGGTAATTTTAAAAAAGTGGAACATTATTGACTAAAAAATTGTGAAATTAATGAAAATGCTTAGTGACATATCCCCTTTTTGTGTTATACTATTATTGGGATTGGAGATAAATAGTATAACGCATTCAAGGGGGATAACATATTATGACTCGTGTGGCAATTAATGGATTTGGACGTATTGGGAGAATGGTATTTCGTCAAGCAATAAAAGAAAGCGCATTCGAAATTGTAGCAATCAATGCAAGCTATCCATCTGAAACGTTAGCACACTTAATTAAATATGATACAGTTCATGGCAAGTTTGACGGAACAGTAGAAGCATTTGAAGATCACTTATTAGTTGATGGAAAAATGATTCGCCTTTTAAACAACCGCGATCCAAAGGAATTGCCTTGGACAGATTTAGGTGTTGAAGTTGTAATTGAAGCAACTGGTAAATTTAATTCGAAAGAAAAAGCAATTCTTCACGTTGAAGCTGGAGCGAAAAAAGTTATTTTAACAGCGCCTGGTAAAAATGAAGATGTAACAATTGTAGTTGGTGTGAACGAAGACCAATTAGATATTACAAAACATACTGTTATTTCAAATGCATCTTGTACAACAAATTGTTTAGCGCCTGTTGTGAAGGTGTTAGATGAGCAGTTTGGAATTGAAAACGGTTTAATGACGACAGTTCACGCTTATACAAATGACCAAAAAAATATTGATAACCCACATAAAGATTTAAGAAGAGCACGTGCTTGCGGACAATCAATCATTCCGACAACGACAGGTGCTGCGAAAGCGCTAGCAAAAGTTCTTCCACATTTAAACGGAAAACTTCATGGTATGGCACTTCGTGTACCAACACCAAACGTGTCTCTTGTTGATTTAGTAGTAGATGTAAAACGCGATGTGACAGTTGAAGCTATTAACGATGCATTCAAAACTGTTGCAAACGGTGCGTTAAAAGGTATTGTAGAATTCAGCGAAGAGCCTTTAGTATCTATCGACTTTAATACAAATACACACTCAGCTATTATCGATGGTTTATCTACAATGGTAATGGGTGATCGTAAAGTGAAAGTACTTGCTTGGTATGATAACGAGTGGGGTTACTCTCGTCGTGTTGTAGATCTTGTAACGTTAGTTGTTGAAGAGTTAGCGAAACAAGAAAATGTGCAACACATTTAAGTGAATAAGGGAGGAGAGGGCAAGGCGATATTTGCCCTCTTTTTTTAATTTTTTCTGAAAAGGAAAAAAATTATATAAGTATATTTTAAAAAGTGGACATACCACGAAACGTTGTGATTACTGCATTTGTGAATCGTTTATTTTTTTTAGGGAAAAGTAAAGAGGAAAATATGACAGAAAATCGAAAAAACTGTTGTTGCAAAATGAAAATAAACAAAGTATACTAACACTCGTAAACTTAAGAGCTGAGGTACGTAGTCACTACTTAAAGGGTTAGGACCTCTCTGGACTAACTTTCCCCCGTGGTAGTGGAGCAAGCCAAATTGCAAATTAGTTTTCAATTCGAACAGTTAGAATAAATTTACAAGGGGGAACTGTAGAATGGATACTATGGATACGATGGGTCGTCACGTGATCGCTGAACTTTGGGATTGCGATTTCGACAAGCTTAATGACATGCCGTATATTGAACAATTATTTGTGGATGCAGCACTAAGAGCTGGTGCTGAAGTGCGTGAGGTTGCTTTCCATAAATTTGCACCACAAGGTGTAAGTGGAGTAGTAATTATCTCAGAATCACATTTAACAATTCATAGCTTTCCGGAGCACGGTTACGCAAGTATTGATGTTTATACTTGTGGGGATCGTATTGATCCAAATGTTGCTGCAGAATATATTGCAGAAGGTTTAAACGCGAAAACGCGTGAGAGCATCGAGCTTCCTCGAGGCACTGGTAGCTTCGAAATTAAGCAGAGAGAAACAAAAGCTCTTTAAAAAAGAACATAATTGATTTAAAATGTAAAGAGGTGTATAATGCACCTCTTTTTTAGTTTATAAAAAAGGGAAAATATAACGTACTCGTTAGTTGAATAAATTGGATTCTTGCAAATGAGGTAGTGCCCTATATACCATCTTATTTTTAAGGATGAGATGATAAAGTGATGCGCTGGAACTTAAAGTGGTAAGAGAGTTAGAATGAGTTATATAATATTGTATATATATTTTAGGTGAAGTGAGTAGAGAAAAATAAAGAGTATAGTGTAAAGGAGTGAATGAATTGCGTTGTCCATCCTGTTCTCATAATGGTACAAGAGTGTTAGATTCGCGTCCGGTAGACGAGGGGCGCTCTATTCGAAGAAGGAGAGAGTGTGAAAGCTGCTTAAGTCGCTTTACGACCTTTGAAAGGGTAGAAGAGTCACCTCTTATCGTTGTAAAAAAAGAAGGCACACGAGAAGAGTTTAATAAAGAAAAGATTTTACGCGGTTTAATTAAAGCGTGTGAAAAAAGACCAGTATCTTTAAGACAATTAGAAGAAGTAACACAAAGCGTGGAACGTGAACTGCGTAATTTAGGTATATCAGAAGTGAAAAGTGATATGATTGGTGAAATTGTTATGGAAGAACTTCGCGATATTGATGATGTTGCTTACGTACGTTTTGCTTCTGTATATCGTCAATTTAAAGATTTAAATGTATTTATTGAAGAATTAAAAGATATACTGCAAAAAGAAAGAGAGTAGAAGTTGTATTTTATTCTCTTTACATACCGTAAGTAATAGGATAAGAGAGCTAGAAGCGCAAGCTAATAGCTCTTTTTCACTAAGAATTTATATAATGAAGATAGAACGAATGAAGTAGAGGATAGATTGGATGAGAGAAAGGAAAAGCAAGAATGGAAAAACAGTCATGGATGGAGCTATTGCCGATTGATCGTTATAAAGTAAGTGCGAAAGGACTACTGCACAATTACGACCGAAAAGTGTTAACGATGTTGTATCAGCCGTTAATAGGTAGTAGAGCTTTTAGCTTATACATGACACTATGGGGAGAGCTTGAGCAAGATCGTGTATTTGGAAAAGAGAATACGCATCATTCCCTTATGGTGACTATGCAAATGCAACTTCCTGAAGTATATGAGGAACGAGTAAAGTTAGAGGCAATTGGGCTTTTGAAGGTATATATTAAGAAAGAAAAAGATATTCGAATGTTCATATATGAGTTGCAACCACCTTTATCTCCGAAGCAGTTTTTTGATGATATTGTTTTAAGTATCTTTTTATACAATCGATTGAGCAGGACAAAATATAATCAAGTAAAGCAATATTTCTTAGAAGAAGAATTTGATTTTGCTTCTTATGAAAATGTTACGCGTTCTTTCAATGATGTGTTTGGTTCGTTTAATCCAGGACAACTTGAGCATGCGCAAGAAGACCTTCGTATTCCAAAAACGACAACTATGCCAAGTAACGAGAAGGGAGACGCTCCGAAAGTTTGGAATGATTTCTTTGATTTCTCTTTATTTGTAGATGGATTGTCCGCTCTTGTTCCTAAAAAGGCGATTACAGATCAAGTGAGAGACTGCGTTATAACACTTGCTTACGTGTATGGTGTAGATGTGTTATCGATGCAAAATATCGTTCTTGGTGCAGTGACAGAGATGCAAACAATTGATATGGAAAGGCTTAGAAAAGGAGCGCGCGATTGGTATCAATTTGAAAATGGTCAAGCATTACCGGTATTAAGTGAAAGAGTACAGCCTCATGCTGCACGTACGATGAAAGAGAAAGAGCCTTCATCGCAAGAGGAGATGCTAATAAAGCAGCTAGAGGAAATCTCACCAAAACAACTATTGAAAGAGATTTCTGGTGGTGCAGAGGCAACGAAAGCGGACTTGCAAATCGTTGAAGATGTCATGATTAATCAAAAATTGACACCAGGAGTTGTGAATGTACTTATTTATTACGTTATGCTACGCTCAGATATGAAACTTGCGAAAACGTATGTCGAGAAGATTGCTGGGCATTGGGCACGTAAAAAGGTCGGTACAGTAGCGGACGCGATGGCGTTAGCGAAAGAAGAGAACCGTCAATATCAAGAGTGGGCTGAGACGAAGAAAAAAGGCCGTACGGCGAAGAAAACGGTGCGGAAAGAAATGGTGCCAGATTGGCTTAAGGAAGAAGAGCCGAAAGAACAAGAGAAAGAAACAGTGAAGAAAGATGTAAGTGTAGAAAAAGATGCAAGTACGCTAGAAGATGAACGAAAACGACTAGAAGAAGTGTTAAAAAAATATAAGCGTGATTAATAGAAGAGAATGAACGCTCTTTGAGGTGAGAAAATGGAGCATATTCAAAATTCATTTGCAAAATTAATGGAAAATGAAAACTTTAAAAATAGATATGAAGTATTAAAGGCAGAAGTAATGGCGCATCCGCGTGTGAAAGAATTTATAGATGAACATAAGGGTGAAGTAACGACTTCTATGATTGAGCGCAGTCTTGTGAAGTTATATGAATATATTGGACAAAGTGTAGGTTGCGTGGATTGTCCGGATTTAGGCTCATGTAAAAATATGCTACAAGGGTACGAGCCAAAGCTTGTTATTCAAGGGAAGATGATTGATATTCAATACGATCGCTGCGTTAGAAAAGTAGCGCATGACGAGAGAAAGAAATATGAAAAACTTGTTCAAAGTGTATATATGCCAACGGATATTTTACAGGCAACTATGGAAAACTTAGATCCTTCTGATTTAAATGCACGTATCGATGCGATTGGTGCAGCGAATGAATTTTTAAGTACATATGAACCAGGTAAAAAAGCACAAGGTTTATATTTGTACGGTAAATTTGGTGTAGGAAAAACGTATTTGTTAGGAGCAATAGCGAACGAGCTTGCTCGAAAGAAAATAAGTTCGATGCTCGTATACTTCCCGGAATTTTTACGTGAAATTAAAAGTTCAATTCAAGATAATTCGATTGGTGAGAAGATTGATGCGGTTAAACGCGTACAAGTTTTAATGTTAGATGATATCGGGGCAGAAGCGATGTCAAGCTTTGTCCGTGACGATGTACTCGGTGCAATCTTACAATTCCGTATGTTAGAAAACTTACCGACGTTCTTTACGTCTAATTTTGATTTTAAACAACTGGAACACCATTTAACGTATACGCAGCGTGGCGAGGCTGAAGAAATGAAGGCAGCACGTATTATGGAACGAATTAAATATTTAGCGAAACCAATTCCGATTGGTGGGAAAAACCGTCGTCATAAGTAAAAGAGCAAGCTGAGAAGCTTGCTCTTTTGTATTATAGTGATATTTTCTTTTCAAATATGAGGTCGAAATATTCAGGTTGTCCAGAACTGCCAAACGTAGGGGCAACAATCTGTACGAACCTCCAGCCATCTCTAGCATGTTCTTGAATAATTTCTTGGTAGTCTTCAGCTGGTTTTGAGCGAGTGAACCCCCAATGTAATTCGACTTTTACGAATTTATATTCAAACATTCAGATACCCCCTTTTATTGATAAGTAAAGTATACAATAAAAATTCATAGTAGCTTGTATCATTTTTTTCTCCCTCCCTTAATATATATAAAATTAGCAAGCCATATTGAGTGGATTTTCTAACGATAGGAAATGTGATTCTACTAAGAGTGAAATTCACGCGGGACGGACTCTTATAGGATTTGTAACGTATAGATACAGTCCTTTAGAGCGGGGATAAAAGGGGGGACAAAAGTGATTGAAATTTGCTTCGAAGAAAAAAATGATGCTATGCACGTATATAGACAATTGCTGAAAAGAGCGGAAGTGTTATATAAGGAAACGAGTGTGTATTTACAGGAACAAAAAGTGGTGATTCACATACCAGTACGTGAATCGAATTATATTGAAAAAATCTTATTGCCAGTAATGGTGTATTTCATTGTGAATGTGAAACAAAATGAGTGGATTTATACGATTTTAAAAGAAAAGTTTTTTTATGAAGAACAAGAAGAGTGTCATCAAATATTGCACATGGCACATGAGATTTTAAAGGGAAGAAGAAAAGGTGTAGCTCAGGATTTAACGCGTAACGCATTTGAGTCATATATTAAGTCTTCTTTAAATAATTGGCTTTGTGATCCGCTCTCATTCTCGTTTTCATCATATATCCGTTTTCGTCTTCGTACATATAGGGAAATGGTGGCTAAACTTGCGGAAGTGGCAATTGATGAATATAAGATGGAGCAAGAATACCAAATGTTCATTGAGACGCTTCGGCAACAAGTAAGTAGCCGTAAATCACGTTTGTCTTGCATGCATCTTATTTTTGATGAAAGCTTTATCTTTTATGATGATAAAGGTAGACGTTTAAAACAGGAGAAGTTGGTCCAATATATAGATGAGGAATTATTAAAGCAAAATGATGTATATATTGATACGAAAGTAATTGCGCCGCTTCTTTCTATTTCGCCCAAAAAGATTTATTTATATACGAAAGAACAAGACCATAATATGATAATTACTTTGCGAAATGTGTTCCAAGAACGGGTCCAATTACATGGATTACATGATTTTGAGCGCAATGTGAAAAATTTAAAAAATAAAGGTAACGCCCTTGATTTTCTAAGTTTTTGAGCATATAATTACCTACATAAATGAAATATATTGAAATGTCATGATGAGGACATGAGTAGTTTTCTACGATTTTCAGAGAGGGAAGCCTTAGGGTGTGAGCTTCCTAGTACGGGATTATTACTTACCACCTCTAAACTTTAGCAGTGAACGTTTTTTCTAGTAATTGCTAACGGACAACACCGTTATGTTGAACTTGAGCAATTAACAATTATGTTAATTGGAACAAGGGTGGAACCACGAATTCAACACTCGTCCCTTTTTACGGGATGAGTGTTTTTTATTTTGAGAAAAAGAGGAGTGACCAGTGATGGCAGATGTAGTTAAAATTACTTTCCCTGATGGAGCTGTGAAGGAGTTTCCAAAAGGCGTAACAACTGAAGAAATCGCAGCTTCTATTAGCCCAGGCTTAAAGAAAAAAGCTGTAGCTGGAAAATTAAACGATGAGATGATCGATCTTGTTACACCAATCGAAGAAGATGGTGCAGTTTCTATCATTACATTAGATTCTGAAGATGGCCTATATATTTTACGCCATTCAACAGCCCACCTTTTAGCACAAGCGTTAAAACGTTTATATAAAGATGTTAAGGTTGAGCTCGGCATTGGTCCAGTAATTGAAAATGGCTTCTACTACGATATTGATATGGAAGAAGCAATTACAGTTGAAGACTTCAAGAAAATCGAAAAAGAAATGCAAAAAATCGTGAACGAGAACTTAGAAATCGTTCGTCATGAAGTACCACGTGCAGAAGCAATTCGTCGCTTTGAAGAAATCGGCGATGAGTTGAAATTAGATTTAATTAACGATCTTCCAGAAGATGCAGTTATTTCAATCTATGAGCAAGGCGAATTCTTCGACCTTTGTCGTGGTATTCACCTTCCATCTACAGGGAAAATTAAAGTGTTTAAATTATTAAGCGTTGCAGGTGCTTACTGGCGCGGCGATAGCAATAATAAAATGCTACAACGTATTTACGGTACTGCATTCGTTAAGAAAGCGGAATTAGATGAGCACTTACGTATGCTTGAAGAAGCGAAAGAGCGCGATCACCGTAAATTAGGTAAAGAATTAAAACTATTTACTAATAGCCAAAAAGTAGGACAAGGTTTACCACTTTGGTTACCAAAGGGTGCAACAATTCGTCGTATTATCGAGCGTTATATCGTTGATAAAGAAGCAAGCTTAGGCTATGATCACGTATATACTCCAGTACTAGGAAGCAGAGAGCTTTATGAAACTTCTGGTCACTGGAACCACTACCGTGATGGCATGTTCCCATCAATGGAAATGGATAACGAAGAATTAGTTCTTCGTCCAATGAACTGTCCTCATCATATGATGGTTTATAAAAATGATATTCACAGCTACCGTGAATTACCAATCCGTATTGCGGAACTTGGAACAATGCACCGTTATGAAATGTCAGGTGCGTTATCTGGATTACAACGTGTACGCGGAATGACTTTAAACGATGCGCATATTTTCGTTCGTCCAGATCAAATTAAAGAAGAGTTAAAACGTGTTGTAAACTTAACTCTAGAAGTGTATAAAGATTTCGGTTTAGAGAACTACTCATTCCGTCTATCTTACCGCGACCCAGCAGATACTAAAAAGTATTATGCGGATGATGAGATGTGGGAAAAAGCACAAGGTATGTTAAAAGAAGCTATGGATGAAATGGGTCTTGATTACTATGAAGCTGAAGGTGAAGCGGCATTCTACGGTCCAAAACTTGACGTTCAAGTTCGTACTGCTCTTGGAAAAGACGAAACACTTTCAACTGTACAATTAGACTTCTTGCTTCCAGAACGCTTTGAATTATCATACGTTGGTGAAGACGGTAAACAACATCGTCCAGTTGTAATTCACCGTGGTGTTGTATCAACTATGGAACGTTTTGTAGCCTTCTTAATTGAAGAATACAAAGGTGCATTCCCAACATGGTTAGCTCCAGTTCAAGTACAAGTAATTCCAGTTTCTCCGCAAGTACATTTAGACTATGCGAAGAAAGTACAAGACGAATTGCGTCGTGCTGGTATCCGTGTTGAATTAGACACTCGTGAAGAGAAAATCGGTTACAAAATCCGCGAAGCACAAATGCAAAAAATTCCGTACATGCTTGTAGTAGGTGACAATGAAGTAACTGAAAACGGCGTAAACGTACGTAAATATGGTGAACAAAAATCAGAAACAATCGCATTAGATGCTTTTGTTGACATGATTAAAGTAGAAGGAAAACGATAAGAAAAAGCCGCGGTATACCGCGGCTTTTTTATGTAATATACTTGAGAAAAATTAGAAAAAATAACCATGTAACACTTATCATAAAAAAGTATTGCAAGTATGTTAGTTGTTTGTTACAATATTTCTTGTTGTTAGTAAAACACATCGCGTCTTCTTGACAGACGTCATGTCCTATGATAAACTCATCAAGGATAATAGAATATTGTTTTGTGGAACAAGTAGAAGCACCCGCTTCTCACCTGATGGACGCATTCGCAGTTAACAGGTAAATGTATTTCTTACTTAAGATTTTACAAGTGTGGGTGTCGTATGCCCGCACTTTTTTTGTTCGGGTTCTATGACTACAAAATATGTTCTGAGAAAACCTTGGAGGTGGCTTACTATTAGCAAGGATATGATGATTAACGAGCAAATTCGTGCACGTGAAGTACGTTTAGTTGGCGCAAATGGCGATCAACTTGGAATCAAGTCTCGTAATGACGCTTTAGACTTAGCTGCAAATCTTAATCTTGATTTAGTATTAGTTGCTCCAAATGCGAAACCGCCAGTATGCCGCATTATGGACTACGGTAAATTCCGCTTTGAGCAACAGAAGAAAGAAAAAGAGCAGCGCAAAAATCAAAAAGTAATTAGCATGAAAGAAGTTCGTTTAAGTCCAACAATTGATGAACACGACTTTAACACAAAACTTCGTAATGCTATCAAGTTTTTAGAGAAAGGCGACAAGGTTAAAGCGTCAATTCGCTTTAAAGGACGTGCCATTACTCATAAAGAAATCGGTCAACGTGTTTTAGATCGCTTCTCAGAAGCTTGTGCTGAAGTTAGTACAGTTGAATCTAAGCCTAAAATGGAAGGACGCAGTATGTTCTTAGTTTTAGCACCGAAAAACGATAAGTAATAGATAGAGGAGGAAATACCTATGCCTAAACAAAAAACTCATCGCGGCGCTGCAAAGCGTTTCAAAAAGACTGGATCAGGTAAACTGAAACGTTCTCACGCTTACACAAGCCATTTATTCGCTAACAAATCTACAAAAGCTAAACGTAAACTACGTAAAGCTGGTGTAGTAAGCGCTGGTGACTTCAAACGCATTCGTCAAATGCTTGACAACTTAAAATAAGTTCGGCTGATATATAGAACAATTAGGAGGTAATATTATGCCAAGAGTAAAAGGTGGTACAGTTACTCGTCAACGTCGTAAAAAAGTAATTAAATTAGCAAAAGGTTACTACGGTTCAAAAAATACATTATTCAAGGTTGCTAACCAACAGGTTATGAAATCTCTAATGTATGCATTCCGTGACCGCCGTCAAAAGAAACGTGACTTCCGTAAATTATGGATTACACGTATCAACGCAGCAGCTCGTATGAATGGTCTTTCTTACAGCCGCTTAATGCACGGTCTTAAAAATGCTGGCATCGAAGTTAACCGCAAGATGCTTGCTGACTTAGCTGTTCATGACGAAAAAGCTTTCGCTGAATTAGCAACAGTTGCAAAAAACAACATTAACTAATTAATTAGTTGAAACCTTAGAAGAATTTTCTTCTAAGGTTTTTTTATTTGTATTCAAATAGAAGTTAGAAGTGAAAGAAATTCTAAAGATTAACGGCTATGTTGTTATCAATATGACAAAATCAATATAAAAGTTATAGCAGTATAGAAGAATATACATATGAAGTCAGGAGAATACTCCTGGCTTTTTTCAATTCTGCCCGTTTGGAAAGAAGAGTATCTTTCCTAGCTGAAACGACACTGCTATAATGGAAAGATGATATGGAACTTTCATCAGATGAACAATTTAAGAGCGATGACTGAAACGTATTTGTAAATTAAGGACAAGCTATTTTATAAAGAGTTAGATAGCTGACTTATTCATAAGAACTGAAACATAATAATGAACTTTGAGATGAAACAACATTGTTGCGTAAAATGCGATGTTGGAGGAGGACAATAGAATGGACTTACTACAACTATTTAAATTACAAAAAGAATTAGATGACCGTATTGCAAAAGAACATGACTTACAACCGAAAAAATTATTAAAAGAAAAAATGTTAGCTCTTCTTGTAGAAATTGGAGAACTTGCAAATGAAACACGTTGTTTTAAATATTGGAGCAACAAACCAGCATCAGAACGTGAAGTAATATTAGAAGAATACGTAGATGGTTTGCATTTTATTTTATCAATCGGAATTGATTTAGGTATTGATAAAAACTTCCTATTCTATAAATGTGCACAGACGAATAAAACACAAGTGGAAATTTTCTTAGACACATATGCGAAAGTAATTCGTTTTACAGATCAACCATCTATTACAAACTATATTGAATTATTTACGAGCTATCTTCGACTTGGACAAGCACTTGAATTTGAACAAGAAGAGATTGAAAAAGCATATTTAGATAAAAATGAAGTAAATCATCAGCGTCAAACACAAGGATACTAATTTAATTTTTGAATATTTCAATTTAATTATTGTATAATGAATTGACTGAAGAAAAAGGAGGGTGTTGGCAATGACAAAATTAGACGCGACATTGACAATGCTAAAAGAATTAACAGATGCACGTGGTATTGCTGGTAACGAGCGTGAACCACGTGAAGTAATGAAGAAATATATCGAGCCGTTTGCGGACGAACTTTCTACTGATAATTTAGGGAGTTTAGTTGCGAAAAAAGTAGGGGAAGAAAACGGCCCGAAAATTATGGTTGCAGGTCATTTAGATGAAGTTGGATTTATGATTACACAAATCGATGACAAAGGTTTCCTTCGCTTCCAAACGGTTGGTGGCTGGTGGTCACAAGTTATGCTTGCGCAACGCGTGACGATTGTAACGCGTAAAGGAGATGTAACAGGTGTAATTGGTTCAAAACCACCGCACATTTTACCTCCAGAAGCTCGTAAAAAGCCAGTTGAAATTAAAGACATGTTCATCGATATCGGTGCTTCTAGCCAAGAAGAAGCGATGGAGTGGGGCGTACGACCAGGAGATCAAGTTGTACCTTACTTTGAATTCCAAGTGATGAAGAATGAAAAAATGTTACTTGCAAAAGCATGGGATAACCGAATCGGTTGTGCAATTGCAATTGACGTATTAAAACAATTAAAAGATGAAAAGCATCCAAACGTTGTATATGGCGTTGGAACTGTACAAGAAGAAGTTGGTCTTCGTGGCGCAAAAACATCTGCGAATTATATTAAACCAGATATCGCGTTCGCAGTAGATGTTGGTATCGCTGGAGATACACCGGGTGTAACGTCAAAAGAAGCACAAAGTAAAATGGGCGATGGACCACAAATCATTTTATATGATGCTTCTGTTATTGGACATACAGGTTTACGTGATTTCGTAGTTGATGTTGCTGATGAATTACAAATCCCGTATCAATATGATTCAGTAGCAGGCGGAGGAACGGATGCGGGTGCGATTCACATTGCTGTAAATGGTATTCCTTCTATGGCAATTACAATTGCAACGCGCTATATCCATTCTCATGCGGCAATGTTACATCGTGATGATTATGAAAATGCAGTGAAGTTAATTGTAGAAGTTATTAAACGTCTTGATAAAGAGGCTGTACATAACATTACATTTAATTAATAGAAAAAGCGAAGGAGCTTCTCCTTCGCTTTTTTATGTTTTAAAAAGGCCGTTCTAATCCCGCTGCAGTATGAGCACCTAAAATAATTAAACGAGTTAATTGCATCGCCATAAAATGTGGGGTATATATCATTCCTTTTTTTAACCATGACATAATCATTCCGATGTGAGCCCCTGTCACATAACTAATCAAAATATCACGAGGAACCATAAGATCTTCATCATCTGGTTGTGAAATAGACAAGCTTAATGTTAAATGCACTTGTATTGTTTTCATCATTTTATAAGAGTAGTTTCCGGCAGCTTTATCCCCAAGCATAACGTTATAAAAGTTTACATTTTCTGCGATATGTTCGAATAAAGCCAAAAATGTAGGATGAGGTGAATCAAATGTAAGTTGAAAATCTTCTTTATTTCTATTTTTCGGTTTAATTACTTCTGCTAGCTTCTCTAACATTTCTTCAATGCTTTTGTCTAATAGGTCATATTTATCATGGTAATGGCTATAAAATGTAGCGCGATTTACAGGAGCGCGTTCTGCGATATGTTGCACAGTTACATTTTCAAAGCCTTTTTCGCCTACTAAAGCGACAAAAGCATCCTGAATGAGTTGTCTCGTTCGCTTTACACGTGGATCATTTGTATTTTTAATAGACATTTTCCTTCTCCTCGTTTAATTTTCTATACTTAAACAACATATTGGTATTATATTGTTGTTTAAGCAACATTTCATACGTAAATTGTCGGTTGTAGATTCAAAATAATTATTTATAATTATAAACGATAGTCCTTCAGAAATCAGCACCGCTCGCAGGTAGAGAAGTTTCGATTTACGCTGCAGATGGTGTGATTTTTTTGTTAAAAGGTTAATATAATTAACAATTAAACAATCTAAACAATAAGGACATAAATGGTTTAGAAAAAAATTATATGCGATATAAGGAGAGGAATGCAATGAATCAGTTTCGAAGAATGGTAATTATCAACATTATCACATTAATTGTACTAGTTGGCGGCGGTATTGGCGGTTATTACTATTACAATCAAACGGAAAATTACTTAAAAACAGACAATGCAAAGATTGATGGAAAGGTAATTCCGGTTGCTTCACCAGTAGCAGGTAAACTAACTGACTGGAAAGCTGAAGTAGGAAAAAATTATAATGAGAACGATAAATTAGGTACTGTTACTGTAGCGGCAGCTAATGGAGAACAAACAGTAGATGTAACAATTCCGCAAAATGCAACAGTTGTACAATCAAACGCGACAACAAATGCTTTCGTTGGAGCAGGTAGCCCGATTGCTTATGCATTTGATATGAACAATTTATGGGTAACAGCAAACATTGAAGAAACAGATGTTGATGATGTTCAAAAAGGTCAAGATGTAGATGTGTATGTAGATGCATACCCAGATACAACGTTAACAGGAAAAGTAGAACAAGTTGGCTTAACAACAGCGAATACATTCTCTATGTTGCCATCAAGCAACGCAACAGCGAACTATACGAAAGTAACACAAGTAGTACCAGTTAAAATTTCTTTAGATCATAGCAAATCAGTAAATATTGTTCCTGGCATGAATGTGACAGTTCGTATTCATAAGTAAGGGGGAGATGAGATGTCCTCAATTGTAATTGCAGGATATGCACTATTTTGTATAATCGTCTTCTTCCTTGTAAATCGTCTTTTACGAAAGAAAAAAACGAAAATGGGAGAAGAACAAGTCCCAGCCGTAAGTAAAATAGAAGTAAGTAAAGTTGAAACAGAAGAGAAAGAAATTGAACGAAAGCAAGAATCGGAAATTTCTAATGTAGTTGAGTTAGAAACAGGAAAGCAAGAAGAAGTAAAACAAGTGCCGAAAAAACAAATGTCTATGCCTGTAGAGAATGTGAACGTAAAAGCAGTTGTAGCTGTATTAATTCTAGGCATGTTCGTTTCTATTTTAAACCAAACAATCATTAATGTTGCATTACCTCCGTTAATGAATGAATTTAATGTATCAACTTCAACAGCACAATGGTTAATTACAGGCTTCATGCTTGTAAATGGTATTTTAGTACCGATTAGTGCCTTTTTAGTTTCACGATTTACGTATCGTAAATTATTCGTAGCAGCAATGTTATTCTTCACGGTAGGATCTATCATTTGTGCTACTTCAGGAAACTTTACAATGATGATGACAGGTCGCGTAATTCAAGCTGTTGGTGCGGGTATTTTAATGCCGGTTGGTATGAATATCTTCATGACGTTATTCCCGCCTCATAAACGCGGAGCGGCGATGGGATTACTAGGTGTAGCAATGATTTTAGCACCAGCTATCGGACCAACTGTAACAGGTTGGGTGATTGAAAACTATAGCTGGAACTTAATGTTCTATGCGATGTTTATTATCGGTTTAATTATTACGTTCCTATCTTTAAAATTCTTTACACTAGCTCAGCCAGTGTCTAAAACGAAATTAGATATATTCGGTGTGGTTAGTTCAAGTATTGGACTAGGAAGCTTATTGTACGGATTTAGTGAAGCTGGAAATAATAGTTGGACTAGTGCAGAAGTTGTTATTTCACTTATTATCGGTGTAATTGGTTTAGCGTTATTTATTTGGAGAGAGTTAACAACGGACAATAAAATGCTTGATTTACAAGTATTTAAATATCCAGTATTTACTTTTACTTTAGTAATTAACGCAATCGTTACGATGGCATTATTCGGAGGTATGTTATTGCTTCCAGTATATCTGCAAAACATTCGTGGCTTTACGCCAATTGAATCTGGTTTACTACTTCTTCCAGGATCATTAATTATGGGGATCATGGGACCAGTAGCGGGTAAATTGTTCGATAAATATGGCATTCGTCCATTAGCGATAATTGGATTGGCAATTACGACGTATGCGACATATGAATTTACAAAATTATCGATGGATACACCGTATAGCGTTATTATGACGGATTATATTATACGTTCAATTGGTATGTCATTCATTATGATGCCAATTATGACAGCTGGTATGAACGCGCTACCGATGAAATTAATTTCTCACGGTACAGCAACGCAAAATACGTCAAGACAAGTAGCGGGTTCAATCGGAACAGCGATTTTAATTACACTTATGACGCAACAAACGACTGCTCACGTAGCTGATTACGGCAACATGTTAACAACATCAAACCCAATTTTAGTTGATAAAGTACACGGCATGGGTCAAAGCTTAGCGGCCTTAGCTGGATCAGCTCAAGCAGGAGACGCGATGAGCACACAACTATTATATGGACAAATTTCAAAGCTATCTGCAATTAACGGTATTAACGATGCCTTCTTAATCGCAACGATACTAGCAGGTATCGCTTGGGTGTTATCGTTCTTCTTACCATCAGGCAATAAACCAAATAGAAAAGCAGGGAATTAATTTCCCTGCTTTTTTGTCTTTTTAAAGAGTGAGATATAAAAAATGATAACCAGTTACGGAGCACAGCCCTGCTAGAAACAAAATTATCCCCATAGAACAAATACTCGATATTTGCCTGCCGCTTATAATAGCTAATAGTCCAGCTAAAGAGAAGAAGCACCAATATAAAGTTCCCGAAATTGGAACCATCCTCTCTAAATCTATTCCAGAACCTATACAAACGATAGGAACAACGATAAGTAATATGCTAATTAAACCAGCTATAATAGTAAGTGATTTATGACATTTAATACCATAAATAATTAAAAAAATACCAACGATAAATGCGCATAACATTAAAGTAAGAGCTAAAATCATCCAAGTTAATATTCCGAACACTTCTGTGTTACCTCCGATTTGTGAGTTTCAAAAAATATTATATATAGTATGAATCACCCACAGTCATGAGTAACCAGAAGATAACTCCTAATATACCAGCGATAAAAATAATGAATCCCATATTACGGATACTTTTAATCTTTGCTTGTAATCCACTTAATCCAGCTAATAATCCAGTTAAAGAAAATAGGGTCCAGTAAAGAGCAGTTGGAATGGGGAAGATTGTATCCATATTAATTCCTATACTTAAAAAAACAAAAGGTAGTGTGACAAAGGATAGGCTAAGTAGCCCCATTAAACCAACGAGTAATTTCCGATATTTAATTCCTGTTACTATTAAAAAAATACCACCAGCAATCCCGCATAGTAAGAGAAGTGGCGTGAAAAGCATCCAAATAACACTGAACATATGTAAACTCCTTTATATGAATTAAGTTATATTTTACTACATGAGGTTTATTTTGGATATTATTAATGAGTATATATAAATTGAAGGAAATGGGTAATAACGATACGGATTATCAAAAACGCTAACCGCAGAAGAGTTTGAAGTTATGATAAAAGAGTAAAGAGAGGTATCGCGATGATACCTCTTTTTAACTCAAGAATGCCAACAAATTATTCATAATATGAAATAACATAGCTGGAATAATGGATTTTGTTTTTTTACATAAAATAGCCATTAATAATCCCATGAAGAAAGTAATGACCATTACGCCAAGTGAGTATGTATGAGCGATACCGAAGAAGAAGCTTGTTATAATCGCTGCAATCCAAAATGGAAAGCGTTCTGAGAAAAAGCGAAGTATAAAGCCACGGAAAATAAGCTCTTCAAAAATTGGTGTGAGTATTGCAAAGCCCAGAAGTAATAATATTTGATACTGCTTAAAGACATCTAAGTTTAGTGCGGAAGATTGCTGCTTTGTTGCGTCTTGGAACACATAATTTAACAAGATGTAATTGAGTAAAATGTTTATAGCGAAGAAAAGAAGTAAGTATACGTATGTACGCCATTCTCTCAGTGCTTTAAAGTTAAATGATTGTAGTAGTAATTTTTTTGCGGGTTCGAATTTAAAAATGAAGAATAACAACACGGCTAGCTGTAATACAATACTTGCAGTATTTACGATAGATTCATACAGGGCAATTTGTTTTTTATCTGTAAGACCGGCTGTATAAATTGTTAAGGGCATTGCGAGGAACACAGTAATAAGTCCGGTTCCGAAAAAAGCGAATACAACGGAGCTAATAAATTGTCCCCATGACATAGAGTATTTCTGTTCATTAGAAAGTTGTGTAGCGGGTTGCATATGTAGAATCACCTCTTTATATTTGTATATTTAATTATAAGGTATTTTGTTTTCAGGCGTAATATTTAAATATTACATATAAAGGTGTATTTTCCATAAAATAATAAAAGAGGTATCACCCTGTAGTGATGCCTCTTTCTCATTGATAACTATGTTCTGTCTTGTTATTCAATTTTGCTTGCTCTATTTGCAATTCACGCTCTACCAATCGATCTAATTGCTGAATTGCTTTAAGTGCTTTTTCATAAGAAATTGTTCGATAATGATGCGCTCCGCCCGGTTCTTCATCTGCTTCGTCTGCCCATTTAATAATATTTTGAAGAGATGTTCTTTCAATTTCTTGTTCCACTAAGAAAGAATCTGTATGAAGAAGAATTGCAATAGAAATTTCTTTTGCTAGTTTTGGATGTTCTCCTAATCTAATAAGTAATTTATGTGCTCTTTCAGCGCCTTTAATTGCATGGATATCATTCTTTTTATATAAGTCATAATCCCATTCGCCGCCTGTGTACCACGTATGATGTCCGATATCATGAAGGAAGCCAGCTTTTGTGGCAGCATCGACTGAGGCGTGATGCTTTTTGGCTAGGTGAAACGCATGGTAAGCGACAGCGATCGCGTGGACCATTCCAGAACGGTTTACGTATTTTTGTGTAATGTGGTGTTTAAAAATTTGTTCAAGCGTAATACGGTGCATAAAACATTCACTCCTTTTATCTTATGGTGTATATGAAGAAAAATCGATCGGTTTAAATGTATTTTGAACATTGTACTCCATCATAGTTCGTTAGTAAAGTAGAAATGTTTAGGAGAAGAAAAAAATTTTCTGCAAAAAAATCACCTTAGCTTATGCAAAGGTGATTTTCAAATTGCTTATTTTTTTAATCCTTGCTCTAGTGTTTCTAACATTTCGTGCTTTTCATTTTCATCAGCGTTTTTCCAAATGACTTCAAATAAAACGCCAAGACCTGGAAGCATTTTTTCTTCGCCGCTTTGAATTGCATCGACGATTGTTTCTTGTAATTGATCTTGTGAATTTCCAGATACATTCGCTAATACGGCACCGCGTAAATTAAAACTCATTGCTTTCACCTCTTCTTCAGAATTGAAACTGACGTTAGTTTTTGTTCTTTTTTATGTAAATATGTATGAAAAATAGGCTATAATGATAAGACAAGAAGAGAGGGAAATACATATTATGAAAAACATTGATTCAGTACAAAATCCGCGTGTAAAGCAGTGGAAAAAGCTGCAAACGAAAAAAGAACGCGATAAAAAAGGTTTATTTTTTGTAGAAGGATTCCACTTAGTCGAGGAAGCTTTGAAGACAGGAATTGTAACAGAACTTATCGTTTCAGATCAGACAGACCTTCCGAAAGATTGGACAGTTAATGATGTGGAAATGTACATCGTACCTGAGGCGATTGTAAAAATACTTCGTGAAACAGAAACGACGCAAGGTGTATTTGCTGTTTGTGAGAAGCATGAGAAAGAAGTAGCGCTTACTGATGGGAAATTCCTTTTATTAGATGGCCTGCAAGACCCAGGGAATTTAGGAACAATTATTCGTACAGCTGATGCAGCTGGTATTCACGCTGTTGTGCTTGGAGAAGGTTGTGTTGATGTTTACAATAGTAAAGTACTCCGCTCTACACAAGGCTCTATTTTCCACTTACCAATTGTAAAAGGGAACTTAGAAGAATGGGTAGACAAGTTAAAAGAAAATAACGTTCCTGTATATGGAACAGCTCTTGAAAATGGAGTTCCGTATGGTGAAGTAACGCCGGCTGGCAGTTTTGCATTAATTGTAGGAAATGAAGGAAATGGCGTACGCCAAGAAATTCTTGCAAAAACGGATCAAAACTTGTATATTCCGATTTACGGCGGGGCAGAATCATTAAATGTTGCGGTTGCAGCAGGGATTTTAACGTATTATTTGCAAAGCCCGGTTGCGAACAAATAAAAAACTTCTTATAATAAGTTGAAGTACATTATATTATAAAGTTAAATAACGAAAAACGTTGATAGAGAAGAGTAACTTACAAAATCGCCATATAGGGAGAGAGTGCCGTAGACTGAAAGCATTCTTATGGTAGACGGAAGTGAATTCACCTCTGGAGTTGACGCCAGGACCATGTATATGTAAAGGCGTTCCGGTCAGAATTGATCGTTATAACTAATGAGTGGGCAGACTTGTTCTGTCAATTTAGGGTGGTACCGCGAATTTACCTCGTCCCTTTTTGGGAGCGAGGTTTTTTTATTTTTAAAATTAGGAGGGTTCCAAAATGGAAGCACGTTTAAAAGAGCTAAAGCAAAAAGCGTTAGAGCTTATTGAAGAAGCGAAAGAGCTAAAGGGCTTAAACGATGTACGCGTAGCGTATTTAGGAAAAAAAGGCCCAATTACAGAAGTATTACGCGGCATGGGAAAATTATCAGCAGAAGAGCGTCCACGTATGGGAGCATTAGTAAATGAAGTACGTGAAGCGATTCAAACGCGTCTAGAAGACAAAATTAGTAACTTAGAAAAAGCAGTAATCGAAGCGAAACTAGCTACTGAAACAATTGATGTTACATTGCCAGGTCGTCCTGTTGAAACAGGTTGCCACCATCCGTTAACAGCTGTTGTTGAACAAATTGAAGATGTATTCATCGGTATGGGTTATGAAGTAGCTGAAGGAACAGAAGTAGAAAAAGACTACTACAACTTCGAAGCACTAAACTTACCGAAAGATCACCCAGCGCGTGATATGCAAGATACATTCTACATTACAGAAGAAACGTTACTACGTACACATACATCTTCTGTGCAAGCACGTACGATGGAAAATAATAAAGAAAAAGGCCCAATCAAAATTATTTGTCCTGGTAAAGTGTATCGCCGTGATGACGATGATGCGACGCATTCACATCAGTTCATGCAAATTGAAGGTCTTGTAATTGATAAAAACATTCGTATGAGTGACTTAAAAGGTACACTGCAAGTATTCGTGAAAAAGATGTTCGGTGAAGATCGTGAAATCCGTCTTCGTCCAAGTTTCTTCCCATTCACAGAGCCATCTGTAGAGATGGATATTTCTTGTATGATGTGTCATGGCAAAGGTTGCGGCACTTGTAAAGGAACTGGCTGGATTGAAATTCTAGGCGCAGGTATGGTTCACCCGAACGTACTTGAAATGGCTGGTTATGATTCAAAAGAATATCAAGGTTTCGCATTCGGTATGGGCGCAGAGCGTATCGCAATGTTGAAATACGGAGTAGATGACATTCGTCATTTCTATACAAATGATGTACGTTTCTTACAACAATTCAAACGAGCGTAAGGGAAGGAGAGGATAAGTATGTTCGTATCATATCGTTGGTTACAAGAGTATGTAGATATTAAAGATGTAACAGCACAAGAACTAGCAGACAAAATCACGAAAAGTGGTATTGAAGTAGAAGGCGTTGAAGTATTAAATAAAGGTGTAAAAGGTGTTGTAGTTGGTCACGTATTAGAATGTGAAAAACACCCAGAAGCTGATAAATTAAGCAAATGCTTAATCGATATCGGTGAAGAAGAGCCAGTTCAAATTATTTGTGGAGCTGCTAACATTGCAAAAGGTTTAAAAGTACCAGTTGCAAAAGTTGGAGCTGTACTTCCTGGTAACTTCAAAATCAAAAAAGCAAAACTACGCGGTGAAGCTTCTCACGGTATGGTTTGTGCTCTTCAAGAGCTTGGTATTGATGGAAAGTTAGTTTCAAAAGAATACGCAGATGGTATCTTTATCTTCCCAAGTGACGCTGAAGTTGGTGCAGATGCACTTGAAATTTTAAACTTACACGATGAAGTACTTGAGCTTGGCTTAACACCAAACCGTGCAGATTGCTTAAACATGTTAGGTGTTGCATATGAAGTAGCTGCTATTTATGGCCGCGAAGTAAAACTTCCAGCTATCGACTTACAAGAAACAGCAGAAAAAACTTCTGATTATATTTCTGTAAGTGTAGAAGCGAAAGAAGAAAACCCATTATACATTGCAAAAATGGTTAAAAACGTAAAGATTGGTCCATCACCAATGTGGATGCAAACTCGTCTTATGGCAGCTGGCATTCGTCCAATTAGCAACGTAGTTGATATTACAAACTACATTTTAATGGAATACGGTCAACCTTTACATGCATTCGATTACGATAGATTAGGTTCAAAAGAAATCGTTGTTCGTCTTGCAAAAGAAGGCGAAAAAATTGAAACGTTAGATGATCAAGAGCGTACATTACAAAGCCACCACCTTGTAATTACAAACGGCACGAAAGCTTTAGCTGTTGCTGGTGTAATGGGCGGGGCGGATTCTGAAGTTACAAATGAGACAGTAAACGTTCTAATTGAGTCTGCATACTTTGCAGGTCAAACAGTACGTCGTACATCAAAAGACTTAGGTCTTCGTAGTGAATCAAGTGCACGTTTCGAAAAAGGAATCGACCCAACACGTACATTTGAAGCAATTCAACACGCAGCTGCTTTAATGGCGAAATATGCTGGCGGTGAAGCACTTGAAGGTGTAGTAGAAGCTGACAACTTACAAGTACAAGAGCGTACAGTATCTGTTACTGCTGAAAAAGTAAACCGTGTATTAGGTACAAATATTTCTGCGAGTGAAATGGGTACAATGTTCACAAACTTGAAATTCCCATTCACAGAAGTAGAAGGAACATTCCATGTAAATGTACCAGCACGTCGTCCTGATATTACAATTTCAGAAGACTTAGTAGAAGAAGTGGGCCGTCTATACGGTTATGACCACATTCCAGTTACATTACCTTCTGGAACGATGACTCGTGGTAAATTAACATCAGCACAAACGAAACGTCGTAAAGTACGCCGCTTCTTAGAGGGTGCTGGTTTATATGAAGCAATCACGTATTCATTAACAAGCGCTGACAAAGCGAAACAATATATGGTTGAGCCAAACGAAAAGGCGCCTGTAGGTCTTGCGCTTCCAATGAGTGAAGAACGTAGCCAACTTCGTTTAAGCTTAGTACCGCAATTACTAGAAGCAGTTTCATACAATGTCGCTCGTAAAAACGACAGCGTTGCTTTATACGAAGTAGGTTCTATCTTCTTACCGACAGAAGAAGGAGAACTTCCGAAAGAAGAACAACATCTTGCAGGTGTTATGACAGGTCTTGCTCTTCACCATGCATGGCAAGGTGAGAAGAAAGTAGTAGATTTCTTCGTTGTGAAAGGTGTACTAGAAGGACTATTCGACGTACTTGGCGTTGCAAACCAAATCACATATGCACCAGCAAAACGTGAAGGTATGCACCCAGGCCGTACAGCTGATATCGTATTAGATGGCGAAGTAATTGGTTTCATCGGTCAATTGCACCCAGAAGCAGAAAAACAATTAGATGTGAAAAATACATTCGTATTTGAATTATCTCTTGTAAAAGTATTCGGTGCAGACGCTGAAGAAACTTACTACTCAGCAATTCCACGTTTCCCATCTATGACACGTGACATGGCTGTTGTAGTAACAAAAGAAACAAAAGCTGGTGAAATGAAGCAAGTCATTGCTGAAGCTGGCGGAGAACTTCTGAAAGACGTAACACTATTTGACTTATACGAAGGTGAAAAAATGGAAGAAGGCAAGAAATCACTTGCATTCTCTATGACTTACTTCGATGCAGAACGTACATTAACAGACGAAGAAGTAACAGAAGCACATAACCGTGTACTAACAACGGTAGAAGAGAAATTCGGTGCGGAGTTACGTAAGTAATTAGAAAATTGCCGGATTCATTCCGGCAATTTTTTTATTGGGTTAGTTGTCGGATACTATCGGTAAGTCGATATATTACAAAAATCGCTCATATATTTTCCGACACCTTGCATCTTTCTCTCGAATGTAGTACATTAATTTTAGTTTAACAAAATGAAAGACGATGATAAGGAAAAGTAGTATATACTATAATCCAAAGCGAGTCAGGGACGGTGAGAGCCTGATGAGGCGGTATATGTGAAGAACACCTTGGAGTTGCTAACCGAAATTGAATCTTGTATTCAAGAGTAGACTTAGACGGGAATCCGGCCTGTTATAAACCGGGAAGTATGTATTACATACGAGTTAAAGTTGGTCTTTATGACAAATTGGGTGGTACCGCGAAGTTTAACCTTTCGTCCCTTTATGGATGAAAGGTTTTTTTGTATTTAAATATATGAGCAAAGGAGAATTTCACTATGGAAAACACATTAGTAAAAAGTCTGTATAGAGATACAGAAAAGTATGCAGATCAAACAGTACAAGTATCAGGGTGGATTCGTAACTTACGTGATTCAAAAGCATTTGGTTTCATCGAATTAAACGACGGTAGCTTCTTCAAAAGCGTTCAAATCGTTTTCGATACAGAATTAGAGAACTTCAAAGAAATTGCAAAACTTCCACTTAGCTCTTCAGTTAAAGTAGAAGGTAAAGTAATCGCAACGCCTGGAGCGAAGCAACCATTTGAAATTAAAGCAGAAAAAATTGATATCGAGGGCTTATCAGATTCTGATTACCCACTTCAAAAGAAACGTCATACATTTGAATACTTACGTACAATCGCTCACTTACGTCCAAGAACAAATGCATTCTCTGCAACGTTCCGCGTACGTTCTATCGCAGCATTTGCGATTCACCAATTCTTCCAAGAGCGTGGATTCGTACATGTTCATACACCTATCATCACTGGTAGTGATACAGAAGGTGCTGGCGAAATGTTCCGCGTAACAACGCAAGATTTAAATAACCTACCAAAAGGTGAAGACGGAAAAGTTGATGAGTCAAAAGACTTCTTCGGTAAAGAAACAAACTTAACAGTAAGTGGACAGCTGAACGCTGAAGCTTATGCATTAGCATTCCGTGATGTATATACATTCGGACCTACATTCCGTGCGGAAAACTCAAACACAACTCGCCACGCTGCTGAGTTCTGGATGGTTGAGCCTGAGATTGCATTCGCTGAACTAGGGGACGTAATGAATCTTACAGAAGATATGCTGAAATATGCAATGAAATACGTATTAGAGCATGCACCAGAAGAAATGGAATTCTTCAACAGCTTCGTTGATAAAACAGTTCTTGAGCGCATGAACAACGTAATTAACTCTGACTTCGGTCGCATCACTTATACAGAAGCAATTAAAGTGCTTCAAGAATCAGGTGCTGATTTCAAATACCCAGTAGAATGGGGAATTGACTTACAAACAGAGCACGAAAGATACTTATCAGAAGAAATCTTCAAACGCCCTGTATTCGTAACTGACTATCCGAAAGACATTAAAGCATTCTACATGCGTTTAAATGAAGACGGTAAAACAGTAGCTGCTACTGACCTTCTAGTTCCTGGCATCGGCGAATTAATCGGCGGAAGCCAACGTGAAGAAAGAATGGACGTTTTAGTAGACAGAATTAAAGAATTAGGTATGAACGAAGAGGACTACTGGTGGTACTTAGAACTTAGAAAATACGGCGGTACAAAACACGCTGGATTCGGTCTAGGTTTCGAGCGCTTCCTAATGTACATCACTGGTATGGCTAACATCCGTGACGTAATTCCATTCCCAAGAACTCCAGGTTCTTCTGAGTTCTAAAATATGAAAAAAGCGAGAGGATTTCCTCTCGCTTTTTTGTTTGCATAGTTTATGACCCCGTAGCAAAAAGTAACGCGAAGGGGTGAATGTAAATGAGTAAAAAAGTGAAAAAAGATCATTCAAGATCGGGCCTAGGTTCTCCAGAAGTTGAAGGACAAGGAACGACGACACATGAAACAGGTTCTCATAAAGTATCTTCATCAAATAAGAAGCAGAAACGAAGTTAACATAACAAAGGAGAGTCTTAAGGGCTCTCCTTTGTTATGTGTTACATCCTATTATCGTTAATTTCTTTTGTAATCTTATTTATGTCTTTGGCTAATCGACCTAAATAGAAAAACCACAGTAAACTCATGAACACGTAATAGATGGCCATCACGCCAAGATTATCATATATATTTTCGAATGTGGATTTAGTAGTGAAAAAAGCTCCCTAAATGGTAGAAATAGTGAAGTAAGAAAGTGGGCCTACGATGTGTACGAAAACATATAATATCTTTTTAACTTTTACAGCATTCATATGAAATACCTTCTTTTTCTAATCATACATTCAAGTTCCTCACAGAAGTGTTGTAGTTTTGCTGGATTATGTATTAACAAACGGGCATCGTGTTTCCCGATAAATCTTCGAATCCGAAAGTTTAATAAGAAAGATCGACCATAACGCTCTATTAAATCGTTGAACGCTCGTTGTTCACTTAGTAGCTGAATGTTTTCTCTAATTTCGAACTGTCTTTCATGTGGATCACCTAGTAAAATATTTAGAATCATTTGTAGAAGTAGCAATGTAGATCTCCTCCTATGTTAGAATAATCTGTATATTATAATTATAACAAAACTATAAGGACAATAGTAGGATGAAACAAAAACAGGAGTTTGTAGGCTCCTGTTTTTGTCGATACTATTTTAATAAGCGAAATGCCTTCTCTGTATTAGCGAAATGCAGTTTCACAAACTCAGGTAATCGTTCTTTACCAAGCTTTTGAATTAATTTAGCAGCGGCGATATCAACTTGTTTACCGGCACCTTTTGGCAGCGGCATACCAGCTTTTTTACTTAGTTCATCAAATTGTTTTACGAATGAGTAACGAGCTAAAATGGAGGCAGCGGCTACAGCTAAATGGACGCTTTCGCCTTTCGTTGCGAAATAAACATTTTCACGCTGTACCTGTTTTTGTTTTGCTAAATATTTGTAGTATGTATCAGGTTGTGTGAATTGGTCGATTAAGACGCCTTCAGGTTTTGTAGGTGCCATTTTAGCTAATAAGTTTGTAATAGCTTTATTATGTAGCAAGGCTTTTAGCTTACCTTGGTTGTTTCCTTTATCAAATAGCTCGTTATATTTTTCGTTATGAAGGACAAGAGAGCTGTAAGGAACAACGTGAAGAAGTTGTTTCGCAATGGCAGTAATTTGGTCGTCATTTAAGTTTTTAGAGTCTTTTACACCAAGTTCTTTTAGTAGTGGAATTTGCTTCGCATCCACATATACAGCAACGACTGTCATCGGTCCGAAAAAATCACCAGTACCCACTTCATCTGACCCTACGATAGACATTGTACCGATGGAAGCAGGCGGTGCATAACGGTGTGAATCGACAGATTTTGTTACAGCTGTTTTTGGAGTTTGGGAGACAGTTTGCCAACGGGCAGCTTCTGCTTCAGCACGTCCACCTTGGAACATTACTTTTCCGGATTTATACGCTGTAATTGTGCAAGATGGCACCTTTGCCATGAAGATCCCGCCTTGCGGAGTTTTCGGGCTAAGCGAATGTTTATATTGTTGTTTCATGTCTTCAATTACTGTAGAATTTGTTTGAATTACGATAGAATTTGACATAATGGTCGCCCCTTTTTTTATATTGTTATTTTTATCATATCGGATTGTTCTTTCTGTTTCCATATTATGAAGGTTCATGGTATGATAAACTTTAGGATTCTGTACGTGATTGGAGGCCGGTGAGTTGTCACAACAAAAGGGAAAGAAAAGTCGAATTAATGTAGAAATCTATGGTCAGCAATATTCAGTTGTTGGCGATGAAAGTACAAGTCATATCCGCATGGTAGCAGCGATTGTGGATGATAAAATGCGCGAACTCAATGCCAAGAATCCTTCGCTTGACACGAGTAGACTAGCGGTATTGACGGCGGTAAACGTCATACACGATTACATAAAATTAAAAGAAGAACATGAGAAATTGAAAGAAAGTATGACAAAAAAAGGAATGGAATAACATGATTGATATTATTATCATTTTACTGCTTGTTATGGGATTTTTCCTCGGCTTACGCAGAGGGTTTATTCTGCAACTTGTAAAGTTAACAAGCTTTATTATCGCATACCTTGTTGCATACTGGTACTGTAAAGATTTAGCGCCAGCACTTGCGAAATTTATTCCGTATCCATTTGATAAAAACGTATCTGTTCCAGAATGGATTGATGCAAATAATATTGAGACAGTATTTTATCAAGCGCTTGCGTTTATCATATTGTTTATTATCACTAAAATTGCACTTTCATTACTTGGTAATTTGTTAAATATGTTTGCAGAAATACCGGTTTTAAAGCAAGTAAATGCGTTTGCGGGGGCAATCCTCGGATTTTTAGAAGTATATATTATTTTGTTTGTCTTAATTATCATTGGGAACATTCTTCCGATTGAACAATTACAAACACCATTACAACAATCATCAATTAGCAAAATAATTGTAGACGATACACCGATTCTCTCTGAAAAGGTGAAGGAACTATGGCAGACAGGTAGCAGAGTATAACTTCTCTTTTTTCGGAAAGAGAAGTTTTTTTCTATGAAAGAAAGGCGGGACAATGATGAAAGTAAATAAAAAACAAGTGATCAAATTATTAGAGACAATCGGGCTTTTTATGGAATTAAAGGGCGCGAATCCATTTAAAATATCTGCATTTCGTAAAGCGGCAGCAGCGTTAGAAAGTGATGATCGTAGTCTTTCTGAAATTGAAGATTTCACAAAGATTCCAGGCATCGGAAAAGGAACAGCAGCCGTTATTCAAGAATATATAGAATCGGGAACATCTGAAGTATTACAAGAACTTGAAAAAGAAGTACCAAGTAGCTTATTGCCGTTATTAAAACTACCAGGACTTGGTGGTAAGAAGGTAGCTAAGTTATATAAAGAACTTGGTGTTGTTGATATGGAATCGCTAAAAGCTGTTTGTGAGGAAAATAAAGTACAAGCTTTAGCAGGTTTCGGTAAGAAGACAGAAGAGAAAATATTAGAAGCAATCGATCAAGTAGGCTCTCGTCCAGAGCGTTTACCAATTGCGATGGTATTGCCTATTGCCGGGGAAATAGAGGAGAAATTGTCGAATATTGCTGAAGTAATTCGTTTCTCTCGCGCTGGTAGTTTGCGCCGTGTTCGTGAAACAGTGAAAGATTTAGATTTTATCATTGCAACGACAGAACCAGCAGCGGTACGTGAGCATTTACTACAATTTGATAATATGATTGAAGTAATAGCAAGTGGAGATACGAAAGTTTCTGTTCGTCTTCAATATGAATATGATATTTCAATTGATTTCCGTTTAGTAAAACCAGAAGAGTTTATTACAACTCTTCACCATTTCACAGGATCAAAAGACCATAATGTAAAAATGCGTCAAATCGCAAAAGATAAAGGCCAGAAAATTAGTGAGTACGGTGTAGAGAACTTAGAAACAGGTGAAGTGAAAACATTCGAGACGGAAGAAGAATTCTTTGCTCATTTCGGTCTGCCATTTATTCCGCCAGAAGTGCGTGAAGATGGAAAAGAAATTGAATTAATTAAAGAGTATCCGAACTTAATTCAGTTTTCCGATATACAAGGTGATTTACATATGCATACAACTTGGAGTGACGGTGCTTTTTCTATTGAAGAAATGGTACAAGCGTGCCGTGCTCGTGGATATAAGTTTATGGCGATTACTGATCACTCGCAATACTTGAAAGTGGCGAACGGTTTAACGAAAGAACGTCTTCGTGAGCAAGCGAAAGAAATTGAACGTATGAATGAAAAGTATCCAGACATTACAATTTTACGCGGAATTGAAATGGACATTTTACCAGATGCCTCGCTTGATTTTGATGATGAAGTATTAGCAGAATTAGATTATGTCATTGGAGCGATTCACTCTAGCTTCTCACAAGACCGTGAAACGATTATGAAGCGTCTGCGTACTGCACTTGAGAATAAACATGTCACAATGATTGCCCATCCTACAGGACGTCTTCTCGGGCGTCGTGAGGGTTATGATGTAGATACAGATTTATTAATTGAACTAGCAAAAGAGACAAATACAGTTTTAGAATTAAATGCGAATCCGAACCGTCTAGATTTAAGCGCGAAATTATTAAAACAAGCACAAGATGCTGGTGTGAAAGTAGCGATTAATACGGATGCTCATACGCTTGAAATGTTAGAAGATATGGAAACAGGTGTAGCAGCAGCACGTAAAGGTTGGATTCAAAAAGATAACGTGATTAACACGTGGGATATTGAACGTTTATTAGACTATATTAAACGTAATAAGTAATACAAGGGGGACCTGCAACATGTTAGAAAGAACGTTGCGTGTATTAGAATACAATAAAGTAAAAGAACAATTACTTGAACATACAGCATCTTCACTTGGTCGTGACAAAGTGAAGCATTTAGTGCCGAGCACTGATTTTGAAGAAATTGTAGAAATGCAAGATACAACGGATGAAGCAGCGAAAGTTATTCGTTTAAAAGGTAGTGCACCTTTAGGTGGTATTACGGATATTCGCTCCAATGTGAAGCGTGCAAAAATTGGGAGTATGTTAAGTCCAAATGAATTACTTGATATTGCGAATACGATGTATGGTAGTCGTAATATGAAACGTTTCATTGAAGATATGGCTGATAACGGTGTCGAGCTTCCGATTTTAGAAACTCACGTCGCTCAAATTGTATCTTTATATGATTTAGAAAAGAAAATTACAAATTGCATCGGTGACGGCGGGGAAGTAGTCGATAGCGCAAGTGATAAACTGCGTGGTATTCGTACTCAAATTCGTACTGCGGAAAGCCGTATTCGTGAAAAGTTAGAAAATATGACGCGCTCTTCAAACGCGCAAAAGATGCTGTCTGATTCGATTGTAACGATTCGTAACGAACGTTACGTAATCCCAGTAAAGCAAGAATATCGCGGCGTATATGGCGGTATTGTTCACGATCAATCGGCTTCTGGACAAACGTTATTTATTGAGCCACAAGTCATTGTAGAATTAAATAATGCACTGCAAGAAGCACGTGTGAAAGAAAAACAAGAAATCGAACGCATCTTATTAATGTTAACAGAAGAAGTGGCAGTAGAAGCGGATATCGTTTTATCAAACGTAGAAGTAGTTGCAAATCTTGATTTCATCTTTGCGAAAGCTTTTTATGCGAAGCGAATTAAAGCGACAAAGCCGATTGTAAATAACGAGCGTTACATGGACTTAAGACAAGCACGCCATCCGCTTATCGATCCAGAAATAATCGTGCCAAATAACATTATGTTAGGTAAAGATTTCACGACAATTGTTATTACAGGACCGAATACAGGTGGTAAAACAGTTACGCTGAAAACAGTTGGTATTTGTGTGTTAATGGCGCAATCTGGCCTTCACATTCCAGTAATGGATGAGTCAGAGATTTGTGTATTCAAAAATATCTTTGCTGATATCGGTGATGAGCAATCGATTGAACAGAGTTTAAGTACGTTCTCCTCACATATGGTGAACATCGTTGATATTTTAGAAAAAGCTGATTTTGAAAGCTTAGTTTTATTCGATGAATTAGGTGCTGGAACAGACCCGCAAGAAGGGGCTGCACTTGCCATTTCAATTTTAGATGAAGTATGTAATCGCGGTGCTCGCGTTGTTGCAACGACGCATTATCCAGAATTAAAAGCATACGGATATAACCGTGAGCAAGTTATTAATGCGAGTGTTGAGTTTGATGTAAATACATTAAGTCCAACTTATAAATTATTAATCGGTGTACCAGGCCGTAGTAATGCCTTTGAAATTTCGAAACGTCTTGGATTATCTGATCGCGTTATTGAGCAAGCACGCAATCACATTAGTACAGATACGAATAAAATTGAAAATATGATTGCGAAGTTAGAAGAAAGCCAGAAGAACGCAGAGCGTGACTGGAACGAAGCAGAAGCGCTTCGCAAACAATCTGAAAAACTGCATCGTGAATTACAACGTCAAATCATTGAATTTAACGAAGATCGCGACGAACGATTATTAAAAGCGCAAAAAGAAGGGGAAGAAAAAGTCGAAGCTGCGAAGAAAGAAGCAGAAGGTATTATTCAAGAACTTCGTCAATTGCGTAAAGCACAGCTTGCAAATGTGAAAGACCACGAGCTAATTGAAGCGAAGAGTCGTCTAGAAGGCGCAGCGCCAGAGCTTGTTAAGAAACAAAAAGTAAATGTGAAAAACACTGCACCGAAACAACAGTTACGTGCAGGTGATGAAGTGAAAGTATTAACGTTCGGTCAAAAAGGTCAACTACTTGAAAAAGTGAGCGATACAGAGTGGAGCGTACAAATCGGTATTCTGAAGATGAAAGTGAAAGAATCTAATATGGAATACATTAACACACCGAAGCAAACAGAGAAAAAAGCAGTTGCAACGGTAAAAGGTAGAGACTATCATGTTTCATTAGAACTTGACCTTCGTGGTGAACGATTTGAAAATGCAATGGCGCGCGTTGAGAAATACTTAGACGATGCCCAGCTTGCAAGCTATCCTCGCGTATCAATCATTCACGGTAAAGGGACAGGAGCACTTCGCCAAGGTGTACAAGATTACTTGAAGAAGCATCGCGGTGTAAAAACCTTCCGTTACGGTGACATGGGCGAGGGAGGCCTAGGCGTAACAGTTGTCGAATTAAAATAGAAAACAACGAAACAAAGGGGAAACCATTATATGTTTATGGACAAACTTGCAAAAGTATTGTTAGCTTGTTGTGGAATATTTTTGGTGATTGGGGTTATTTATTTAGTTGTTTTTGCGAAGTGAAAAAGCGTCAATCGTGGCAGAATGATATTGCCATAGATTGACGCTTTTAATATATGTGAAAAGGAATAGAACATGAAAATCAACCAATACATAAGCGAAGCAAAATCATGCTCAAGACGTGAAACAGACCGCCTTATTAAAGCTGGACGCGTGGCTATTAATGGTGAAATATGTACGCACGGTGCACTTGTGAGCGATGGTGATGTTGTAACGATTGATGGACAGGTTATTGCGAAAGAAGAGAAAGAAAAGGTGTATATCGCATTCCATAAACCAGTCGGAATTACTTGTACAGCAGCCGATCATATTGAAGATAATATTATTGATTATATCAATTACCCAGAGCGAATCTTTCCAGTTGGGCGATTAGATAAAGCATCGGAAGGACTTATCTTATTAACGAATGACGGCGGCATTGCGAATCAAATTTTACACGGTGATCATGAGCACGAGAAAGAATATGTTGTCACAGTCGATAAACCTTTTACGGACTGGTTTATTGATGAGATGTCCCGCGGTGTAAAGATTAAAGATGGAATGACGAAGCCGTGCAAAGTGACAAGAGTCGATCAATCAACATTTCGTATCGTTTTAACGCAAGGAATGAACAGGCAAATTCGTAGAATGAGTCGTGCTTTCGGATTTACTGTAATAAAGCTAAAGCGAGTACGCATTATGAATATAGAGCTAAATGAGCTTGAAGTTGGAAAGTGGCGGAGCGTTACAGCTGAAGAGTTAGAAATTTTAATAGGGCAGTTATAGGGAGGGGAAATTTTCTCCCTATATTTTTTTTGTCAGAAAAAATAAAACTATTGATTTTTTAAAAAATAGCCCATATAATAAAAAACAACAAGTTTCGACAAGATATTTTATAAAAGTAATGATGAGGACATGAGTTGTATTTTACGATTCTCAGAGAGGGAAGCCTTAGGCTGTGAGCTTCCTAATACGAAAAGACAAGCTTACCACCTCTAAACTTCAAGAGTGAACTGCATACATGATGCATTGTAATTCTTGGCGGATAAAACCGTTATCAATTTACACGAGCTATAAAATGAGCTTATTTCGTTATAAATTCATTTTATTAGAATAAGGGTGGAACCACGATTTCAACACTCGTCCCTTTGTTAGGGACGGGTGTTTTTTGCGTTCTTTTACGGGGAAGTATGCTTGAAAGAGGATATGTGACGGATTTTAGTTCAGAATATTTTGTTAATTTATTATTTTAGGAGGTTAGTAGAAATGAAATCATCTTTAAAGTTTTCAGAGATGTTTGCAATAAGTTTAATGTTATTTGCACTGTTTTTTGGTGCAGGTAATATGATTTTTCCACCAGCGTTAGGGCAAGGTGCTGGAACGGACGTATGGATCGCGTTGTTTGGTTTTATCGTAACAGGCGTTGGACTACCTTTATTAGGAGTAATTGTTATAGCTTTAAAGGGAGATATTAATGAGCTAGCAGGACGTGTACATCCTATATTCGCACTTGTTTTTATCACTGCAATTTATTTATGTTTAGGCGTATTCGTAAGTGTGCCGCGTACAGGAACAGTAGCTTATGAGATGAGTGTTGCACCGTTTTTACCAAGTGAGATAGCTGGTCAGTCATATCCACTTGTTATCTTTACACTTATTTTCTTTGCAGTCACTTTCTATTTAGCTTTAAATCCTTCGAAATTAGTGGGTCGTATTGGTAAAGTGCTAACTCCAATATTATTAGCTGTTATTGCAATTATCGTAGGTAAAGCACTTATTACACCAATTGGAGAATTTGGTGCACCGACAGAAGCGTATAGTGCTCCTCTCTTCAAAGGATTTATTGATGGATATTTAACTTTAGATGGACTTGCAGCACTGGTATTCGGAAATGTTGTAATTCATGCGTTAAAAGAAAAAGGCATTACAAATAAAAACAGTATTGCAAAAGTAACAATCTTTGCAGGATTTATTGCAGCGCTTGGTCTACTACTTGTCTATTTAGCACTTGCTTATCTTGGAGCTTCTAGTGTGTCACTTGGAATGGGCGCAAACGGAGGAATTATTTTAACAAATGTCGTGAATCATTTATTTGGTAGCTACGGAACTTTATTACTAGGGATCGCAATTACAGCAGCATGTTTAACAACTTCTGTAGGTATTGTTGCAGCTTGTGGTGATTACTTCTCTTCTTTATTACCAAAGCTTTCTTATCAAAAAGTCGTTTTCATTTTCTGTGTATTAGCATTTATGGTAGCAAACCTTGGGTTAACTCAGTTAAATGCATTAGCATTACCAATCTTAATCGCAATTTATCCAATTGGAATCGTACTTATCGTATTATCACTTGTTGAAAACTACGTTCGTCTTCCATTAGCGATGTATGTGGGCGGGATTGTAGGAGCATTTGCAATAAGTTTCTTTGATGGGTTACACAATGCAAACCTTCAAATTGCAGCGCTAGCACCTATTTTAGATAAGATTCCATTATATAGTGTAGGAATTGGTTGGTTAGTTCCAGGCATAATCGGTATAGGATTTGGTTATATAGTTTCTAAGTTTCAAAAGCAGGAAATTGCTGTAGAAAAATAGAGAAAAGAGGCTTTCTATAATAGAAAGTCTCTTTTTTTGTAAAAAAAGCCGCATATAGAGAAATTTAGATATTAAAAATTTTATACGTAATATAGTTGACAAAAAATTTATGAGTAGGCTAAGATTGACTTAGTTGTGGAAATATTGGAAGGGAAGTGAGGGAAACGGGGTTTCTATAACTATAGTGTTGTTATGGGAAGAGGTGAAAGAAGAGGAGAAGAGAAAGTTTATTTTTTTTGACTTACATTGAGAATGATAATCAATAAATACGTTTTATAATTTTTTCTCAGTTTCTATGCCTTCGTATAAGGAATAGGGTGAGATATTATTTTTAATATCCAATGAGAATGATAATCAATAACGCTTATGTTACATAAAATAATGCTAATTAAATAATAGGTAGAAGAGATTATTTTTTTCTTGCGAATTGAGAATAATTATCATTTTCGGAAAAAGTGAAATGAAAGATAACCAAGGAGGAAACAAGAAAAATGAAAAAGGTTTCTGTATTACCCGCTTTTATTATAACGTTCGTATGTATGCTAGCTTTTCTTGTAATGCCATACGGGAATGCTTCAGCAAAACTAGCTGATGGTACTTACGATATTAATTACGTAATTCAAAAAGCGGAAAATGATTCAGCTTCAATGGCAAATGACTATTTTGAAAAGCCGGCAAAATTAATAGTGAAAAACGGTGAGATGAGAGTACAAGTTCCGATGAATCATAGTGCTTGGATTACAGAATTTAAAGCACCAGAGAACGGGAATTTTGTTGATGCGAAAGTTGTTAGTAAAGATGAATCGGCAGATAAAAGAACAGTAGAGTTTAAAGTAGATGATTTATCCAAACCGGCAGCTGTAAAAATTCATGTTGTTGTACCAAGTGCAAACTATGACCACCACTACACAATTCGTTTTGCTTTTGATGCAAATGTAAAAGCTGTAGGTGGCGATAATGGCGTAGCTGCTACAACAAAAAATAATGATCAAGCGAAAACAGATACACAAGTAAAAGAAGAGAAAACAAAAGTAGAGAGTAAGGAAACAGCTAAAGAAGTGAATAAAGAAACAAAAAATGAAAATGGAAAAGCTGAAAAAACAGATAACCCAAAAACAGGCGATGAAGCACGTATTGGATTGTTTGCAGCGTTAATTCTTATTTCAGGTGCTTTCTTAATTCGTAAAGTGAAATTGAGTAAATAAATCTTTTGAAGGGTGATGAATATATGTTTAAACAATTTAAAATGATTATTGCCGTATTTGCTGTTTTATTTACATTTATCGCAACACTAGGTTTACAAGATGCAAAGGCTGCTACAAAACTAGCTGATGGAAAATATAATATTGCTTTTACTGTATGGAAAGGCGATAAAGATGAATCGTCTAGAATGAATAGTTATTTTGAAAGCCCAGCAACATTAACAGTTAAAAATGGAAAACAATATGTTTCATTTAAAGTGAAAGATAGTGCTTCTATTAAAAGTTTCCAAGTAGAAAAAGATGGTCAATTTGTAGAAACAACCGTGTTAAGTGAAAACAAAAAAGATAATACTAGAGTTGTAGAATTTGAAGTTGCTGACTTGTCAAAAAAACTAAATGGCAAGGTGAAAATTAATATTCCAATTATTAATTATAATGCTTCGTATGATATTCGCTTTGTATTTGATGGGAACAGTATTAAATAATTTTCAAAAGGGAGAGTCGTTCCATTGAACAGGTATACAAAAATTATTGTTGCTATGTTTTTAATGATATTTACATTCGTATCAACATTACAACCACTTGCAGTTCAAGCAGCTACCAAGTTGGCTGACGGTGAATATTCAATTGGCTTCAAAGTTTTAAAAGATACATCAGATGAAGAATCGATGATGAATCAATATTCAGTAAGTCCGGGAACTTTAAAAGTGAAGGATGGGAAAAAGAAAGTATCCTTTACATTAACAAATAGTTCATGGATTACGAAATTTGAAACAGAAAAAGCAGGTAAGCTAGTTGCGACAAATGTAATTAGTGAAGATAAAGAAAAAGATACAAGAGTAGTAGAATTTGATGTAGAAGATGTAGAGAAGGTATTAAATGCAAAAGTAAAAGTAGATATTGATTTTTTAAATTATCATCATGAGTACGACGTTCGTATTGCATTTGATCAAAATAGCATTACACCAATTCATGTAGAAAAACCAAATGAAAAAGAGGACCCAGCTAATAAGCCAGATCCAAATGAAACTACCGATCCAGGTCAGAAGCCCGACCAAAAGCCTGACCCAGATCAACAACCAAATTCTAACACAATTACAGATGGTGCGTACAGCATTCCATTTAAAGTGTTAAAAGATCAAACAGATGAAGAATCTAAGATGAATAGTTACATGGTAAATCCAGGAGTATTAAAAGTAGAAAACGGTAAGAAAAAAGCAATTGTAACACTAAAAAGTAGCTCATTAATTAAAAATTTCCAAACGGAAAAAGATGGCGCATTTGTTGATGCAAAAGTAGTGAGTGAGGATAAGGAAAAAGATACAAGAGTAGTAGAGTTTGAAGTAAACGATTTATCTAAAAAACTAAATACAAAAGTATTTATCGAAATGGCATCAAGAAATTATAAGCAAATGCATGATGTACAACTTTTATTTGAACAAGATAAACTTGAACAAATTAAAAATGAAGAGAAACAACCAGAAGTAGAAAAACCGGAAGCAGAAAAACCAGAAGCAGAAAAACCAGAAGTAGAAAAACCAGAAGTAGAAAAACCAGATGCTGAAACAATTAAAGATGGTGAATACAGCATCAATTTTAAGGCATTAAAAGATCAAACAGACGAAATTTCAATGATGAACACATATACAAAAAGTCCAGGTGTGCTAAAAGTAAAAGATGGTAAGAAGTATGTATCATTTACGTTAACGAACAGTTCTTGGATTACAAAATTTGAATTTGAGAAAAATAGTTCGTTTGTTGATGCAAATGTAATAAGTGAAGATAAAAAAACTGATACACGCGTAGTGGAAGTAGAAGTACCAGATTTATCGAAAAAGTTAAATGCAAAAGTAAAAGTAGATATCGATTCAATGAATTATCACCATTTTTACGATATTCAATTTGCATTTGATAAAGGTAGCATTAAGCCGTTAGATAACCAAGGTGAAAACACCAACCAAGATAATAACACAACAATTGATCCAAAAGCTCTTAAAGATGGTGAATACAGCATTGGCTTTAAAGTGTTAAAAGATCAAACAGATGAAATCTCAATGATGAACACATACACAAAAAGCCCAGGTGTATTAAAAGTAAAAGATGGTAAGAAATACGTATCGTTTACATTAACAAATAGTACATGGATTACGAAATTTGAATTTGAGAAAAATGGTTCTTTCGTTAATGCAAAAGTGTTAAGTGAAAATAAAGAACAAAATACAAGAGTAGTAGAAGTAGAAGTAAACGATTTGTCTAAAAAATTAAATGCAAAAGTAAAAGTAGATATTGATTCAATGAATTATCACCATGTCTATGATGTTCAATTTGTATTTGATCAAGACAGTATTAAAGCTTTAGGGACCCAAGGCGGAAACAACAACCAAGGCGGAAACAACAACCAAGACGGAAACGACAACCAAGGCGGAAACAACAACCAAGGCGGAAACGACAACCAAGGCGGAAACAACAACCAAGGTGGAAACGACAACCAAGGTGGAAACAATAACCAAGGTGAAAATAATAAACCGAGAGTAATAGTTGATCCGAAAAATTTAGTAGATGGCCAATATGATATTACATTTAAAGTATTAAAAGATAAAACAGATGAGATTTCAAAGATGCATGACTATGTTGTAAATCCAGCGAAATTAATCGTAAAAGATGGTAAAAAATATATTGAGATGGTGCTGAAAAATAGTGCGTGGATTACGAAATTCCAAACGGAAAACAAGGAACTATTCGCTGATGCGAAAGTAGTAAGCGAAGATAAAAATGCAAATACGCGAGTAGTACAGTTTGAAGTAGAAGATCTATTTAAAAAATTAAACGCAAAAGTAAAGGTAGACATCGATGAGATGAACTACCATCATTTCTACGATGTACAAATTCAATTTGATACAAATAATATCGGCGCGTTAGGAACTCTTAAAGAGGAACCGAAAAATCCAGTGACTACACCGAAAGTAGATAATGTAAAAACAGTAGGTACTCCTGATTTTAACCGAAATGCAGATGGTCAGAAGAAAAAAGAAGATTCAAAAAAAGAGAAAAATTCAAAAACTGCAGATACAGCACAACTTGGTTTATACATGGTGTTACTGCTAGGTTCACTTGCTTTACTAGTTCGTAAATATAGAGCAGGTAGATTGTAATTTTTGGAGTCTTGATGCATATTCGCGTGTATCAAGACTTGTTTCATATTGTATGGAAAGGAGTGGTGATTGAGAGTGAAGAAAATTGCAAGTGTACTAATGGCTATTATTTTGTTAATGAGTATAGCCGGGTGCTCATCACCAAAAAAAGAATCAGCAAAGCAGGTAAAGAGTGAAAGTAAAGAGCGCGTTGTTGCAACAACAGTGGCTGTTACTGAAATTATGGATGCGTTAGAAGTAGGTTTAGTTGGCGTTCCAACAAGCTCTAAAACTTTACCGAAGCGATATAAAGGTTTACCTGAAGTTGGGAATCCAATGAGTCCAGATATGGAAAAGGTAAAGTCATTAAAGCCTTCAGAAGTGTTATCTGTGACAACACTTGAATATGAATTAAAGCCGGTTTTTGATGGTGTGGGTATGAAAGCAAACTTTTTAGATTTAACGAGTTTGAAAAATATGCAAAGTTCTATTAGCGATTTAGGTAAGAAATATGGGCGTGAAAAACAGGCCGAAGCAGTAGTAACTAAATTAGATAAAAAGGTTGCTAGCATTCAAAAAGAAGTAAAAGGAAAGAAAGAACCGACAGTGCTTATTTTATTAGGTGTGCCGGGAAGTTATTTAGTAGCAACAGAGCATTCTTATATTGGAGATTTAGTGAAACAACTAGGTGGTAAAAATATTGTGCAAGGTGAACAAGTAGAATATTTAGCTTCTAATACAGAGTATTTAAAGAAAGCTGATCCAGATATTATTTTACGAGCAGCTCATGGTATGCCTGATGAAGTTGTAAAAATGTTTGATAAAGAATTTAAAACAAATGATATTTGGAAACACTTTGCTGCGGTTAAAAATAACCGTGTTTACGATTTAGAAGAGCGTTTATTTGGAACGACAGGCAATTTAGCAGCAATTGAAGCGTTAGATGAATTGAAAAAAATGATGTATCCGTGATGCATTTTAATATAAAGGAAGAGTAGAATGAATAAAAAAACTTGGAGTTTCCTCATTGTTACTGCATTGCTTATTGTTATGGCATCATTGTCAGCGATGAAAGGGAGTTTAGAAGTAGGTATTGTTGAACTTGTACAAGGGATATTTACAGGTGGAAATGAAGATGTTGAAGTCATTAAAGATTTACGTTTCCCGCGTATTATTATTGCGTTGTTCACTGGAGCGGCTCTCGCTGTTTCAGGTGTGCTTTTTCAAGCTGTTATGAAAAATCCACTCGCCGATGCTGGAGTAATCGGTATATCTTCAGGAGCAAGTTTTATGACACTTGTTATTATTACGTTGTTCCCGCAATTCTTTTTCTGGACACCCGTATTCGCCTTTTTAGGTGGTGCGCTTGCATGTTATCTCGTTTATTCGTTTTCATGGAAATCAGGATTAAGCCCGCTTCGCATTATTTTAATTGGTATTGCCATTAATGCAATGTTTACTGGATTAAATGAATCATTCGTTACGATTTGTGGGTATTTTATTAAGAGTATTAAGCAAACGACGACTTCTAACATAACAATGAAGACGTGGGGCGATGTAGAAATAATGGTGACTTATGGAACGATTGGTCTTATTCTTGCTCTGTTCGTAGGAGCTTGGTGTAACTTATTATCGCTACAAGATAAGACTGCGAAAAACTTAGGCTTGCACGTGACGAGAGTTCGTCTTATTATTTCTGCCATTGCAGTACTCTTAGCGGCAGTATCAACAGCGATTGCAGGTGTTATTGCTTTTGTAGGATTACTAGTTCCGCATATTTCAAGACAATTAGTCGGTTCAGACCATAAAGTATTAATTCCATTTTCTGCTCTTGCAGGGGCGTTATTAATTTTGACGGCAGATACAATTGGAAGGTTAATTGTGCCACCTAACGAAATTCCAGCAGCAACAATTATGGCGGTTATTGGTGGTCCATTCTTAATATTTTTGCTTAGAAAGAGTGATAAAGTTCATGGAAATTAAAAATGTAACCTTTTCATACGATAACGTAACAAATCGTTTAAAGTCTGTTAGTAGTGAAATAGAAATTGGGAAAATTACAACAATCATTGGACCGAATGGATGTGGGAAATCAACATTACTTAGTGTCATGTCTAGAAACCACGCTCCTAGCAGTGGAGAAGTAATACTTGATGGGAAAGCGATTGGTGAATATAAACCGAAAGAGTTTGCTAGAAAGCTAGCGGTTGTCCATCAACAAAATGAGGCTCCAGCAGATATTACAGTGGAAAAGCTAATAAGCTTCGGGCGTATGCCATATAAAAATATATTCTCTCCGCAAACAGATGAAGATAGAGAAGCGATTGAGCGTGCACTAGTATGTACGAATTTACAAAGTAAGCGTGATAAGCCAATTTATGCTTTATCTGGTGGAGAGAGGCAGCGAGTTTGGATCGCGATGACATTAGCTCAAAATACACCAATGCTCTTCTTAGATGAACCGACCACATATTTAGATATTTACTATCAGTTAGAAATATTAGAGTTAGTGAAAGAGTTAAATGAAGTGCATGGACTAACGATTGTAATGGTATTACATGATATTAATCAAGCCATTCGTTATAGCGACCATATTATCGTTATGAAAGATGGAGAAATCATTACGAAAGGTATTCCTAATGATGTAATAACAGAAGAAATGGTTAAAGCAATATATGGTGTAGATGTCATTGTAAAGCAGGATGAAGATACCGGATTGTACATGGTACCTATGGGAATCTAAAGGCTGAGCATAATCCGTTTTGAGGTGATAATTTGAATAGTAAGAAAGGACGGAAAAAGAATTCTTTTTTTCAACGCATACTTACAATTGTGTTTTTAGGAATCTTTTTCTATTCAATTTATGAGTTGGGCGGGATTTTCATGGATTATTATGAAAATCGTAAAGTAATGGCTGAGGCACAACATATTTATAAAAGAAGTCCAATGGAAGAAAAATCAGAAGATGGAGAGGTACGTAAACAGTTTCAGGATCTCCAGAAAATTAATCCAGAGATAGTCGGATGGATTACGATGGATGATACACAAATTAATTATCCAATCGTTCAAGCAAAAGATAATGATTACTATTTATTTCGTAATTATAAAGGTGAAGATATGAGAGCGGGAAGCATTTTTATGGACCATCGTAATGATGTGAAATCTCAAAATCGAAATACGATTTTATATGGCCATCGTATGAAAGACGGTTCTATGTTTGGTAGTTTAAAAAAGATGTTGGATGAAGACTTTTTTATGTCTCATCGTAAATTATATTACGATACATTATTTGAAGGATACGACGTGGAAGTTTTTTCAGTATACACGACAACAACGGACTTTTATTACATTGAAACGGATTTTGAAAATGATGCAGCATATACATCGTTCTTAAAGGAAATTCAAGAAAAATCACTGTACAAAACGGATACGGAATTGACGGCTAATGATGAAATCGTAACACTTTCTACTTGTGATTATGCGCTTGATCCAGAGGCTGGAAGGCTAGTTGTACACGCAAAATTAGTAAAAAGAAATTAAAGAAAAAAGTATAGAATATGAGAAGTGATAGATAACGCTTCTCATATTCTATACTTTAAAAAAGGACTGTTTTTACTGTGCTGCAGCCATTGGCATACGTACAACTTTTACATCATAGTAAGCAATTTTATTATCAAGAATATATTCTGGCATTCCGCCTTGATGTGAGTGAGCATCTTTAAATGCAGCGCTCTTTGTCCAACCTTGGAAATCTTCTTTTGCATTCCAGCGAGTGCTAATTGTTACTTCATCATAATCAACTGTATTTTGCGTTAAAAGAACTTCTAGACCTAAAAAGCCTGGCATCGTTTCAACTTTACCTACTTTATTAAAACGCTCAATTAATTTATGTCCATTTCCCTTTGTAATTTTAGCTGTATTTGTAACAATAATCATGTTTATTCCTCCTATAAATGTAGCTATATTTTCAAGAACTCATATACATTAAATGATAATGAAAATCATTATCATTGTCAATGATAAATGTGAAATATATAAGTTTTTTTCTATTATTTTGGACAGTGAGATTTTCATTTCAAAACGTAGTAAATATGTGGCGATTAAGTGCGAGAATGAGCTAGTTGTACTAGCAAAGCAATAATATGGTATAGTGAAACGAGGCTGTTTTTTCAGTCTCGTTTTTTAAATGCTTCCTGTAGAGAAAGCATGCAAATGGAAAGGAAGTTATTATATGCGATCAGAAGTAACAGTAAAAATAAAACCGAAATTTATAAAAGAAATTAAAAGTGGATATCCGCTTATTTTAAAAGATGCGATTCAAAATTTAAATGATGTTCAGGAAGAAGGAACAATCATTAAAGTAGTAGATGAGAAGAACAACTTTGTCGGAAAAGGTTATTATGGAAAACAAAATAAAGGATATGGCTGGATTTTAACGAGAAAAGAGAGTGAACAAATTAATCAATCTTTCTTTGAAAGTAAAATCAAATCTGCCTTACATAAACGAAAGCAATTTTACAAATCAAGTGATACGACAGCATTCCGTGTGGTGAATGGTGAAGGTGATGGTCTTGGAGGACTAATTATCGATTATTATGATGGCTACTACGTAGTAAGTTGGTATAGTGAAGGGATTTACACTTTCAGAGATGAGATTATAGCCGCTCTTCAAAAAGTAGCAAACTTTAAAGGTATTTATGAGAAAAAGCGTTTTGATACGAAAGGGAAATACATTGAAGGCGATGATTTCGTAGCAGGAGAGCGCGGTGAGTTCCCGCTTATCGTAAAAGAGAATGGTGTAAACTTCGCTGTTTATTTAAATGACGGAGCGATGGTTGGCGTATTTTTAGATCAACGTAACGTGCGAAAACAAATTCGTGATAAATATGCGAAGGGAAGAACTGTGTTAAATATGTTCTCTTATACAGGTGCTTTCTCTGTATTTGCAGCGCTTGGTGGAGCGAGTAAAACGACGAGTGTCGACCTTGCAAATCGTAGTTTAAGTAAAACGATTGAGCAGTTTAGTGTAAATGAAGTTGATTATGAAGCACAAGATATTATTGTAGAAGATGTATTTCTTTACTTCAAATATGCAGCTAAGAAAAAGATGAAATTTGATATGGTCGTACTTGATCCTCCAAGCTTCGCCCGATCAAAAAAATATACATTTAGTGCAGCGAAAGATTATAAAAACTTATTAAAAGAAACAATTGCCATTACAGAAAATAACGGAATTATCGTTGCTTCTACAAATTGTAGCGCATTCGATATGAAAAAGTTTAAAGGCTTTATCGATACAGCCTTTAAAGAAATGAATGGCAAATATAAAATATTAGAAGAACATTCTTTACCAGAAGATTTCCGTACCATTGATCAATTTAAAGAAGGAGACTATTTAAAAGTAGTTTTCATCGAGAAAATTAAAGGTTAATAAAGAAAAGGAGCTCGAGTTTACTTGAGCTCCTTTTCTTATTGAACGATATTTTGTACTCTACCGACTTGTCCGTCCTGCAATCGCACTTTAATGCCATGCGGATGGGAAGGGGAGTTTGTTAAAATATCTTTTACAATGCCACGTGTTAATTTACCTGTTCGTTGATCTTGTTTTAATACAATATCAACTTCAAGACCGGGTGCGATATTAGAACGTTTTTGTCCGTTCATTTACACACCTGTACGTCTACGTTGGTTGTTTGTCTTTTTCGTTTGTTGATTTTGTAGTTTTTTTGTTTCTTGGCTTTGATTTTTTGCATTTTGACCATTTCCATTTCCTTGCTTTTTCTTAGCAAGTTGTTCACGCATTAAATCAGCTAAGCTTACTTTTTTGTTTTCTGACATGATAAGTCTCCTTTATATAAAGTTAATTATGAACAATCATAGTGAATTTCATCATATCATTGTTAAGGAAGGAAGGGAAGTTGGTTTGAAAATTCATATATTTGTTTCCAGTCTGTAGTAGTTACGATACAATTGAGTTGTTAACGTTTGTAAAAAGGGGATAGACATATGTCACATCATATTTTATTAGTTGAAGATGATCTCTCAATTCAAGAGATGGTGGAAAAGTATTTGATAAAAGAGGGCTTTCAAGTAACAATTGCGTCTGATGGAGAAGAAGGCGTGAACACATATTTAAAAGGTTCATTTGATTTGATTATCCTCGACATTATGATGCCGAAGCTAGATGGCTTAGAGGTTGTACGAATCATTCGAGAAAAAAGTGCTGTTCCGATTTTAATGATGTCGGCAAAAGATACAGATGTTGATAAAGCTGTTGGATTAGGACTTGGAGCAGATGATTACATTTGTAAGCCATTTTCTATGATTGAATTAGCTGCACGTGTAAAGGCAGGTATTCGAAGATCTACGAAATATTCGGCTACAGAAACAACAGAAAAGATGATTCAAATTGGTGATTTAACGATTGATCCAATTAATTTTACTGTAGAAAAAAACGGGAAGCCTCTCAAACTTACTTTAAAAGAATTTGAGATTCTAAAATTGTTTGTAAAGAATCAAAATCGTGTATTTACAAAAGCACAAATATATACACTAATTTGGAACGAAGAGTATTACGGTGACGATAACGTTATTAATGTTCATATGAGAAGGTTGCGTGAGAAAATCGAAAGTGATCCATCTAATCCAGAATATATTAAAACGTTATGGGGTATCGGCTATAAGTTGGAAGTGATGTAATATGGTCAATTTGTTAATAAGTATTATTTTTATATTGTTATGTGTCATTTACATACAATATAAAATGAGAAAAAATAGTAGTAAAAATTTACGATACACATATGAAAAGTTAGAAAATATTGTAAATGTACAAACGGGCGAGAAGTTACTCGTTATGACAGATGATCTAGAATTGCAAAAATTATTAGTGGCAATTAATCAATTATTAGATGCAAAACAGAAAACGAATGCAGATCATGCAAAAGTAGAAATTTCGATGAGAAAAATGCTTTCAAATATTTCACATGATTTAAAGACGCCACTAACAGTTATTCTTGGATATACAGAAATGTTAAATAAGGACAAAACGATGAATAAAGAAGAACAGCAAATATTACTTGAAAAGGTGCATGTGAAAACACTAGAAGTAATGGAACTGATTCATAAGTTTTTTGATTTAGCAAAACTAGAATCTGGTGACAAGGCAATCGAGATGACAAAAGTAAATATGAATGAGGTTTGTCGTGAGAAGATTTTATCTTTTTATGATTTAGTAACATCGAAAGGTTTTCATGTTCATATTGATATACCGGAAAGAAATATATATGCACTTGGAAATGTAGAAGTATTAGGCAGGGTATTGAACAATTTAATATCAAATGCGATTACATATGGAGACGATGGAAAGACACTTGGTATGACGTTAAGAGATGATGAAACGAATGTGTATATAGACGTATGGGATACAGGAAAAGGAATTGATGAATCGCATATTGATAAAGTGTTCGAGCGTATGTACACACTTGAAGATTCAAGAAATAGATTGTACCAAGGGAGCGGTTTAGGGTTAACGATTACGAAAAGGCTTGTGGAAGCGATGGATGGAAAAATTCATCTTTCTAGTAAGCCGTATGAAAAAACAATTTTTACAGTTGCATTAAAAAAGATGCAGTTTTAGCTTGTAGAGAAGTAGATTCTACAAGCTTTTTTTTCAGCGTAAGGAATTTGTAAGAAACGGGTAAGAAAAAAGAGATTTCCGTTGTCTATTATAGAAATATAGAGTATTGCGAAAGGGGAAAGTAACATGACATATATATTAAAAACAAATCAGTTAACGAAAGTGTTTAAAGGGAAAGAAGTTATTTCCGGTGTTAACATGCATGTGAAAAAAGGAGAAATTTACGGTTTCTTAGGACCAAACGGTGCTGGTAAAACAACGATTATGAAAATGATTACAAATTTAATAAAACCGACGAGCGGTGAGATTGAAATTTTCGGTGAGAAGTTAACAGATACATCTTATGAAGTATTAAAGAGAATGGGGACAATTATTGAATACCCAATCTTTTATGATAAATTAACGGCGAAAGAAAACTTAGAATTACATTGTGAATATATGGGCTATTACGATAGAAATGAAATTGACCATGCTTTACATTTAGTGAAGCTGCAAGGTATAGATAATAAAAAAGTAAAAGATTTTTCATTAGGAATGAAACAACGACTCGGTATTGCAAGGGCAATCGTAACAAAGCCAGAATTACTCATTTTAGATGAACCCATTAACGGTTTAGATCCAATTGGTATTAAAGAATTAAGAGACTTATTTAAAATGCTCTGCAAAGAATATGGCATTACATTATTAGTTTCTAGCCATATTTTAGGTGAGATGGAATTAATGGCGGATACAATTGGTGTCATTCAAAATGGAAAACTAATAAAAGAAGTTTCAATGAAGAGTATTAACGGAAAACAAACAGAGTACATTGAAATTACTGTTCCTGATGTGAAGCGTGCAGCTTATATTTTAGAAGATAAACTTGGTATAAAAAACTACAAAATAATGAGTGGAAACATGATTCGGGTTTATGAAGTGGCGGTGACACAGCAAGCCATTTCAAAAGCACTTATTATGAACGATGTGGAAATTGAAAGTATTAATAAGAAACATAGTTCTTTAGAGGAATATTTCTTAAATGTAATGGATGGAGAAGGTATTCATGCTTAATGGACTGTGGCTGAACCTGGTAAGTGGATTTATCGTAATGCTAATAAGTGGAATTTTATATTATAGAAAACCAGAGCGGAAATGGTTGTTCATTGTACTAGTGATAGGAATGTTAAGCTTCGTTACTGCTGGAATTAGAATGTTAGCAGCGTAGAGACAGGTATATAAAGAATGGAGGCGTGGTTTATATGTTTAAATTAATGAAGCTCGAATGGAAGAAACATCAATTATCTAGTTACTTTAAAAGTGTAGCAATTTGTATTATAGCAATTTTCGCTGCAGTAAGCCTTATGGCATGGGGAATGAAAGCCGAGGGAGACGTGCTCTTCTTTGACTTCACACAGAACATGGCTTTAGTAAATATTTTTATTAGGATAACATTCATTATTTTTAGTTCAGTCATTTTATCACGTTTAGTAATTGATGAGTATAAGAACAAAACGATACAACTATCATTTATGTATCCGCTACAAAGGAAAATGCTAATGAGTGCGAAATTAACAATTGTTTTCTGTTTTTGTTTTGTGAGCACGATTATCGCGACTTTCATTATTAGCTTGCTCGTATATTTTGTGAGTCCAATGATGGGACTGATTGAAACACCTGCTACGATAGGTGAAATAATAGCTATCGTTCCAGGTACTATTATAAGTGCATTTATGATATCTGGTATAAGTTTAATTCCTTTATTTTTTGGAATGAGAAAGAAATCGACACCGACAACGATTACTTCAGCAGTAATAATTGGCTTGCTGATTAGTGGTAACTATGGTCCTGGAAACGGTCAAGTAAGTATGTTTGATTTTATAGCTATCCCAATCGTGCTCTGTTTATTAGGAATTTTCATTAGTTATCTATCGTTTCGTAAAATCGACAAGATCGATGTGGCGTGAAGCAAGCCTAAAACAACAACGAACTGGGGTATGACTGGTGAAAAAAATAATAGTAATTGCAATATTATTCATTACAATTGCTAGTGTAGTTTTTGGTTTTAAAGTATTTCAGGGGAAAGATTTTAAGAAAGAAAAGTCTTTTGAGATCAATAATATAAAAGAAATAGAAGTAGACAATGAAAACTGGGATATTGAATTGAAAAGTACAGATGCTAATAAAATAGTAATTTCCGTTCAAGGTGAACAAGTAGATAAAGAGATAGATCCCGTCAAAATAGAAAATGACGAAAATAAAATTGTGATTAAGCAAAAACAAAAGGCAGCCAAATTTTTTAATGGTTTTACGTTTAGAAAGAAAAATAGTATATGTATAGCTATTCCGAAGAAAGAGATAGATAAAATTATAGTAAATAATAAATCGGGTGATGTGAAAATAAGAGATCTAGTAGTAAAAAGTATCATGACGACAGGCAAATCTGGGGATGGAATGATTGTAGGACTATCAGCCGAGAAAGGTGAATTCATATCGCAAAGTGGAGAGTTAGTTGTAAAAGATAGTTCAGTACAAGAATTAAATATAAAGTCTACGACTGGTGATAACTATATAACAAATGTAAGTAACTCAAATATGAACATCACTTCAACATCTGGGGAAGTATTGCTGAAAGATATGACAGAAGGAAAATCATTATTTATAGAAACAAAATCAGGGGATATTGGCGTACGGTATAAAGGTGTCCCGGCATCATTGAAGCTTATGGCTAAAAGTAATTCGGCTGACGTAATAGTAGATTTAAAAGGACTTAAGAAAGATAAAAATACAGAAAAAATAAAAGTAGGAACGATTGGTGATGCAAAAAATGAAGCGAAGATTTTAAGTGAAACAGGAGTCATTTATATTGATTAAATCTTAGGAGGAAGGAGGACACTATCATGCTACATTTAATGAAGCTAGAATTGAAAAAGTTTAAGCTTGGTTGGTACGTGAAGAGAGCAATTATTGCAAATATTGTTATACTGGCATTAATGATCTTTGTGAGCATCATTGCTCAAGTAGAAGGTGATGCAGAAATAAGGAATCCAGAGACGATATTGTTAATGGCTAGCACAATAGTAAGAGCAACGTTTATTGTTTTTGGTAGTGTATTAATCGCAAGGCTAATAATTGGTGAATATAAAAATAAAACAATACTACTTATGTTTTCTTACCCTATTAATCGGAAGAAAATGATGGCTAGTAAGTTGGCTATTGCAGCAATAGTAACATTTATAACAGTTATTGTATCTAACATTTTAGTAGTAGGAGTTTTCTTTGGTATAGATAGCTATTTTTCAATTCTTCCTAATTCATTTACAGTAGATCAATTGATGCAAGAAGGAATAAAACTAGTTCCTTTGGCCATTGCAACTGCGGGGATGAGTTTAATCCCATTATATTTCGGAATGCGTAAACGTTCCGTGCCAACTACAATTGTTTCATCTCTTATCGTTGTCACAATTGCAATGAATGGCAACCCAGAGTTTTCTACAGCAACTTTTCTTCCCCTTCAACTAGCACTCGCAGCAATTGGAGTTGTGATTGCGTATTACGGCATTAAAAATATAGAGAAGGAAGATATAGCAGTATGATAAGAATACGTAAAATGAGTTGGTGTTATACTAACTCATTTTTTGTATATATATGCTTCGTTACTACTCTGTAAATTTAGAGTGTTTACTTAAATAATCTTGTACTCCTGGAGAAATGTTAAAGTTATTTGGACTTTTATATTCGATAGTAAACTCTCCGTCGGTACTTGTTTTAAAGGAGATCGCATAGCTATTCATTTTAGCATCGTAAGAAGTATTTTTGACCTCTGCATCTAGATTAAAATATTTTGTAATATAATTCTTTGATTCCGCAATTGCTGTTTGTTTTCCCCAAGGGGTACCATAATAGGTGAAATAAAGAGATACACTAATAACTCCAATAATAGAAGTTAGTAAAATAGTTCCCATAGCTATTTTTTTATTTTTTGTATTCAATTTGGTTACCCCTCTTCGTAATATGTATTCATTTTAACCTATATATTCCATAAAACAACCATTTAGAAAAAATAGTTTCACATGAAACAAGTTACAGAAAAAGACAAGATGTGTAAACACCTTGTCTTTTTTGTCGTTACATTTTAGGAGCTTCCATTCCAGCCGCAGCCCATTCTTCTTTTGCGGGGCCATATACGCCAGGAACTGTTAAGCCGGCTTGTCGCATTAAAACCGTCATTTGCCCGCGATGATGATTTTGATGATTAATAAGTGTCATTAAAAATATAGAATTCGGCATAGGGCGACCAAAGAAGTCATTAATAGTTGCTAAATCTTTATTAGTCCATTCGCTTTGAAGTGCTTCAACAAAAGCCGCATTCACTTTACGGTACTCATCTGCAATTGTTTTTGCAGAAGTTGGAACAGGATAATCTTTCGTTTCTCCTTCAAACTTTAGCCCTGTGCCAGATAGTATAACAGGAATTGCCGTCACGATATGCCAAGCGACTCTTCCTAACGTCCAATGTCCAGGTGCAATTTCTTGTGATAAAGATGCATCGGTTAATGAATCAAGCATTTTCTGAGTAGACTCTGCTTCGTATGTCCATGATTGCAAGAAGCCGTCAATTGTTTGGTACATTATTGTTATCCCCCTCTACTTATGTTCATAGATTAAGTTCGAGAAGAAATGACAAGTTCCCTTTATGTTTTAATGATGGTATTTAAAATTTTATATATAAATTTTATGATATTATTTAGTGTATATAGAATTATATTAATTTAGGGGGATATTATGAAAAGATTGATTTTAGGAATCATAATTTTATTTTTAATGGTAGGATGTAGCAATGAAACCTATAAAAAAGCAATGGATCAAGGGAAATTGGCGTTAGCGAGTAAAGAATATGACACGGCAGTAGCATCATTTGAGCTAGCATTAGAAGAGAAAAAGGATGATAAAGAAGCAAAGGTATTAAAAGACCAAACTACTAAGATGATAAGTTCGATAAAAGAGAAATCGAGTGGAAATATAGAACAAGCAATAGGTTTGTTTCAAGAAGTAGAAAAGATGAAAGATGGTTCCGCAATCCTTCAAAGTCAAGCGAAAGAACAAAAAGATTCGCTCATAGAGCATAAAGAGTTAAAAGGTCAATATATAGGTCAATTGGAAAAGGCAGAGAAGTTAAAGAATGATAAAAAGTATGAAGAGGCTAAAGGGATAGTAAATAAAATTGTTAACGATACTGGCCAAAATCAACAATTTATTTCGGAAAATCAACGGGCCGAAGAGCTGAATAAGCAAATAGATGGCTTACTAACTCAACAAGCAGAAGTTAAGAAAAAAGAGGAAGAGTTAAAAAATGAAAAGAAAAAAGAGGCTGATATTGGAAAGTTAAAGGGGTCTTGGATGTCATCAGAAAGTACAGACAGGCCAGTTGGGTTGGAAATAGAATCTATTAATAGTGAGAAAACAGGCGGAGAATTTATGGAACATAATATTTTTGGGAAAGGGACTACTATAGGAGACTTTCGAATATTAAGTGTGGACCAAGGGATTATTTCCATAGAGCTTGTATTTTTAATGGGAGAAAGAAAACAGAAGGTTGATTTGAAACTTGAGGAGAACACATTAACTGTACATCATGAGTTTATGGGAGGGACTAAATCTGTGAAATTAGTGAGATCAGAGTAATTTATCCCGCTATTCACCTGCAGTAAAATTCCCACCTCAAGATTCGGCTGGAGCAAAGAAGTTAGGTGGGAGATCCACTGCTCATAAAAGCCCAATTGGTTTGGGTTAATAATCAGTGGGGATGAAGAACCCCCCCACTAATTAAAGTTTCACTTTATTTAGTATATAAAAAGGAGGCTTCTAAAACGAAGCCTCCTTTTTAATTAACTTTCTTCCCACTCTTCCTCATCAACCATAAGAAATAAGGTGCTCCAAGTACAGCAACGACAAGGCCAGAAGGAATTTCTTTCGGATATGCGATTGTACGTCCAAGTAAGTCAGCAACAGAAAGAAGGATTGCTCCAAATAGTGCTGAACAAACGAATAGTCTTTGATGGTTCATACCAACAACAATTCTTGCTAAGTGAGGTGCGACAAGGCCTAAAAAGGCAATTGTACCGACAGCAGCGATATTTACTGATGCAAGTAGTGTCGCTAGCACAATTAGAGCAAGACGTGTTTTATTTACTGGTTGCCCAAGTCCAGTTGCTAAATCGTCTCCCAGTACGAGAACGTCAAGTTGTTTTATTAAGAAAAAGATAATGAATACAAGAATTAGAGATGGATATAGAATGATATTTTCTAAGTGATTCCACCCTCTTGCATACGTACTGCCAGATAACCATGTTAAAGCAGCGGCAACATTCAAATTGGCTCTAACGATAAAGATTTGAATAATTGCTGAGCCAAGTGCAGAAATACCAATCCCTATTAAAGCGAGAGCTGTTGGACTAAATCCTGATTTCCAAGAGAAGAAGAGGACAATTCCAACTGCAAGTAGTCCGCCAATAAATGCACCAATTGGTAGGAAGAAACCAGGAAGTGCAGGAAAGACATACATAATCGTTAAAGCACCGACACCAGCTCCCGATGAAATACCAATAATAGAAGGATCGGCAAGTGGGTTTCGTAATATACTTTGGAAAACAAGCCCACTTATTGCAAGGCATGCGCCAGCAATAGCAGCAACGAGCATTCTTGGTAAACGAAGATTCATCATCATATTTTTGTCAAATTGTGTTAATTGACCTGATATAACATTAGTAATGCTTTCGATATAAGCGTTACTACCGATTGTAACACCAAGAGCAATCGTCACAATACAAAGTGTGATAGATATAATGATTACCTTTTTATAAGAGTAATAGCGGGAACTAGCTCCAGCTGCATTCGCACCGTTATCATTCATATATTGTTTCGACTTCATCATTCGATACACTAAGTAAATAAGCCAAGGAGATCCAATCATTGCTGTGACTGCCCCAACAGGAAGTTCTGCACCGGTTGGATCTATTAATCTACCGACAACATCTGCTCCAAGCAATAATACTGCCCCCCATAAGAAAGAAGAGAGAAGAAGAGTAAAGTGTTGACGGTATCCGATAAGGCGCATTAAATGAGGTGCAACTAAGCCGACAAAGCCAATTGGTCCAACAACAGTAACAATTACTGCTGTTAAAAAGATTGCAGCAATGAAGGCGATAAGACGTGTTACTGCTGTTTTTTCACCAAGAGAAATAGCAACATCATCACCAAGTAAGAGAATGTTGAGTTTACGAGACATAAATAGTAAAACTAGGAAAGAAATAATGATAAATGGAAAAGCAAATTGAACGCCATCCCAGTTATTTTGAATAAGAGAGCCAGCTCCCCATAAAAATAAACCAGCTGTTTCATTTTCATAGAAAAGCTGCATCGTTCCGGTAAAGGCAGAGAGCATTAATGTAACGACCATACCAGCTAATGCCATTCTGAGTGGGGTTCCCTTTTTTCCACCAGAAATACGGTATACAAATAAAGCAGTAATAGCACCGCCGATAAATGTGAACAGAAGAGAATTAATTTGTAAACCTTTCGGTAAGAAAATTGTAGCCACTACTAGAAAGAAATATGCGCCAGAGTGAATACCCATTGTACTGGATTCAGCAAGTGGATTTTTCGTTAACGTTTGTAAAATAACCCCTGATGCAGCAAGAGCGCCTCCAGCTAAAATGGCAATTACGGCTCTAGGTAATCGAAGCATGATTAAAGTTTGATGTTCTAGCGATTGGTTCGGTGAGATAAGAGCATCAATAATCATACTATAGGAAATGTTTGCTTGACCTTGTCCGATATGAATAAAGAAAAGGAGGAGCAAGAGAGCTGCTCCTCCTCCGAATACAAGACTTGCTCGAAGTGTACGTTGTAAGCTATTCATTGTGTAATCACTTCTTCGCTGTCATTACATCTGCTACTTGTGTTGCTAAAGATGTTGCAGACTCAGGACCACCGAAAATCCAAGTGTCGCCTTTTAATTTATACATTTTGTTTTCTTTTTTGAACTTTAATTCTTCCCAAGCAGGGTTGCCTTTTAGTTGCGTGTCAAAAATGTTATCTTCATCCGCTACAATGTAAATGAAGTTTGAATCTTGTACACTTTGTAATGATTCTACAGTTGTTTGTTTAAAACCATCTGGCTCAGATTTTCCTGCTTCAAAAGTATTTGTTAAACCTAATTTTTTTGTAACTTGTAAAGCTAAAGAATTGTCAGTTAAGATACGGAATGTTGGTACGTTTTTAGCAGTAAATGCTTGTGCCATTGCGATGTTTTTATCTTTTAAGTCTGCTTTCTCAATTTTTGCTTTTGCATCAGCGAATGCTTTATCCATATCAGCTAATACTTTTTTACCTTCTTCTTCTTTTCCAACTGCTTTTGCAATTTGTTTAAATGTTTCTGTCATTTCAGCAAAGTGATCGTTATTGCTTGTTGATGGATCAAACATAACTGTTGGTGCAATTTGCTCTAATTCATTTTTAATTGCTTTACCACGGAATGAAGCTGTGATAATTAAGTCTGGTTTTAAACGGCTAATTTCTTCTAAGTTTGGTTGTTGACGTGTCCCTACATCTACAACATCTTTACTTGGTTTTGTTTTTGTATTTACCCATTTATTATAATTCTTAATGTCTGCCATCCCTACTGGCTGAACACCAAGTGTTAATAAGTCTTCTGAATATACCCACTCAAGTACAACTACTTTTTTCGCTGGTTTATCTAACTTCGTTTCCCCTTCAGCGTGTTTAATTGTTATAGCTTGATTTTTATTGTCCGCTTTTGTTTCTTTTTTCTCCTCTTTTTGCTGTCCGCATCCAACAGCGAATAGAAGAACTACTATGAAAATACTGAGAATTTTCTTCATCTTTTGCCCCCAAATTAAGTGTTTTTTATAACTAGCACCATAAGTGAAAATGGTTATCAATTACAACACCCAAATCATACTATGAGGGTATTTTAAGTGTCAATATATTTTTAAAATTTTGACGAAAAATAACAAATTATATGAATTTTTATATATTATAGTCGTTATTTATCCCGCTATTTGTCCGGCTGTAAGATTCACATCTCAAAATTTGGATGGAGCAAAGAAGTTAGGTGGGAGTCGGGCTGATTAAAGTTTCACTTTATGGAGAGTAAGTCTCTTTACTAAAAATATTGGCGAATGTGAAAAGTTTAAATGGGAACTTGGCTGTGTACGAAAGTGTAATGTGTATGGTTAATAATCTGTGGAGAGGGGGCGAAAGTACAAGCAAAAGGAGTGAGAATCGCATGTAATAATTACTAGAATGTATGGAGGAAATCTGTGTTTTATCCCCGACTAGGCAAAGTATTTCTTTGTTATTTAGATAGGTGTTTTTTAATTCGGTGATTGCGCTAAAAAGATCGAATGTAAAGGAAGTGATCAACATGTCTTCATGGAGCAATAACATAAATGGATATTGTGGGTGTAATAATCAAAATGGTGTACATGTTGATTCATGCTGTTTTAGTTGCGATGGGACAGTTCCTAAGGTTGGTCCGACAGGTTCAACAGGTCCAACGGGAGCGACAGGCGACACAGGTCCAACGGGAGCGACAGGTTCAACAGGTCCAACGGGAGCGACAGGCGACACAGGTCCAACGGGAGCGACAGGCGACACAGGTCCAACGGGAGCAACGGGAATAACAGGAGCAACGGGTTCAACAGGAGCGACAGGTTCAACGGGAGCGACAGGTTCAACAGGCCCAACAGGAGCGACAGGCGACACAGGTCCAACGGGAGCAACGGGTCCAACAGGAGCGACAGGAATAACAGGAGCAACGGGTTCAACAGGTCCAACGGGAGCGACGGGAATAACAGGAGCAACGGGTTCAACAGGTCCAACGGGAGCGACAGGAATAACAGGAGCAACAGGCTCAACAGGTCCAACGGGAGCGACGGGAATAACAGGAGCAACGGGTTCAACAGGTCCAACGGGAGCGACAGGAATAACAGGAGCAACGGGCTCAACAGGTCCAACGGGAGCGACAGGAATAACAGGAGCAACAGGCTCAACAGGTCCAACGGGAGCGACGGGAATAACAGGAGCAATAGGCTCAACCGGGGCTACAGGTACAAGTATCACGGCGACATATGCATTTGCAAATAATACCTCAGGAACAGCGATATCAGTACTTCTAGGTGGAACGAATGTCCCGCTTCCGAATAATCAAAATATTGGTCCAGGTATTACGGTTTCCGGGGGAAATACAGTATTTACGGTTGCAAATGCTGGAAATTACTATATTTCATATTCGATTAATATAACGGCTTCATTATTAGTTAGTTCACGGATTACAATCAATGGAGCACCACTTGCCGGAACAATCAATTCTCCTGCTGTAGCGACCACATCATTTAGCGCAACAATCATTACAACTCTTGCAGCAGGAGATGCTATTAGCTTGCAATTATTTGGTTTGTTAGCTGTCGCAACATTATCAACAACTACTCCAGGAGCAGTGTTAACGATAATAAGATTGAGCTAAGCCATAACTCTCTTACTCTTTTAAGATTAAGAGAGTTTCTACATATAATAAGAAGTTAATGAAGTAAAGCATAGTTATGTAAAAGTCAGAATATTATGATTGTAACGTTATGGTGACTATAATATAATGAAAATAACCATCATGAATGAACATTCATTTATTTTTTATGTATTTGAAGGGGGAATGAAGGTGGAAAAACCATGGTTGAAAAGTTATCCAGAGGAAATTCCTAGTACGATTTCTTATGATATTCAGCCGCTTCATAGATATGTAGAACAGATGGCATCTCGCTACCCAGAAAAGAAAGCGCTTCACTTTTTAGGGAAGGATATTACGTTTTCGGACTTCCATGATAAGGTGAAGAGGTTTGCAAATTATCTTCAAAAGCTCGGTGTGGAAAAGGGTGATCGAGTTGCTATTATGTTGCCGAATTGTCCGCAAGCTGTAATTGGTTATTACGGCACATTACTTGCGGGAGGTATCGTAGTACAAACAAACCCACTGTATACAGAAAGAGAATTAGAATATCAGCTTCATGACTCGGGAGCAAAAGTAATTCTTTGTCTCGATTTAGTGTTTCCAAGAGTAACGAATGTTCAATCTGCTACAAAAATTGAGCATATTATCGTAACTCGTATTGCGGACTTTTTACCATTCCCTAAAAATCTATTGTATCCATTTGTGCAGAAAAAACAGTCAAATTTAGTTGTGAAAGTATCAGAGAGTGAAACGATTCATCTTTGGAATTCAGTAGAAAAAGAAGTGAATACGGATGTTGAGGTGCCTTGTGATCCTGAAAATGATCTAGCTCTTTTACAGTACACAGGAGGAACAACCGGATTTCCGAAAGGCGTTATGTTAACGCATAAAAACCTCGTCTCTAACACGTTAATGGGAGTTCAATGGTTATATAATTGCAAAGAAGGAGAAGAAGTCATTCTTGGGGTTCTTCCATTTTTCCACGTGTACGGTATGACGGCTGTTATGAATTTGAGTGTTATGCAAGGATACAAAATGGTCCTTATTCCAAAGTTTGATATGAAAATGGTTTTTGAAGCGATTAAGAAGCATAAAGTGACACTATTTCCAGGGGCACCAACTATTTATATCGCTCTTTTAAATAGCCCACTTTTAAAAGAATACGATATTTCTTCTATTCGTGCTTGTATTAGTGGGTCAGCACCACTACCAGTAGAAGTACAGGAAAAGTTCGAAACAGTTACAGGTGGTAAACTAGTAGAGGGATATGGTTTAACAGAATCCTCTCCGGTTACACATAGTAATTTTTTATGGGAAAAGCGGGTGCCAGGTAGCATTGGAGTTCCGTGGCCAGATACAGAAGCAATCATTATGTCACTTGAAACTGGTGAGGCATTACCGCCAGGAGAAATAGGGGAAATTGTAGTGAAAGGTCCTCAAATTATGAAAGGATACTGGAATAAGCCAGAGGAAACAGCGGCTGTATTGCAAGATGGCTGGCTCCATACAGGGGATGTTGGCTACATGGATGAAGATGGATTCTTCTATGTAAAAGATCGCAAGAAAGATATGATTGTCGCGAGTGGATTTAATGTGTATCCTCGTGAAGTTGAAGAAGTATTATATGAGCATGAAAAAGTGCAAGAAGTAGTGACAATTGGAGTTCCAGATCCGTACCGAGGAGAGACAGTTAAAGCATTTGTTGTGTTAAAAGAAGGTACGGAGTGCTCTGAGGAAGAATTAAATCAGTTTGCACGTAAATATTTAGCGGCTTATAAAGTGCCGAAAGTATATGAGTTTAGAGATGAATTGCCAAAAACGACAGTAGGGAAAATTTTACGCCGTGTTCTAATAGATGAAGAGAAGAGAAAGAATGAGGATGAGCAAACGGGCTAAGGCCCTTTCTTTTTGAAAAAATAGGATTGACACTTTTCTAAATAGTCAGTATTATAAGAATATGAATGACTATTCATTCAGTCATCTTCTTGAAGGGGACAGTAAAGTGAAGAAAAATAGACCGAAATACAATCAAATTATTGATGCGGCAGTCATTGTGATTGCGGAGAATGGGTACCACCAAGCGCAAGTTTCTAAAATCGCAAAGCAAGCTGGGGTAGCTGATGGCACGATTTATTTATATTTTAAAAATAAAGAAGATATATTAATATCCTTATTCCAAGAGAAGATGGGAGAATTTGTCGAAACAATTCGTCAAAAAACAGCAGGAATTGAAAGCGCTGTATCGAAGTTATTCATGTTGGTAGAAACGCACTTCTTGCTGTTGTCGCAAAATGATCCTCTTGCTATCGTTACGCAATTAGAGCTGAGGCAGTCCAATCAAGACTTGCGCCTTAAAATAAATGAAGTATTAAAAGGCTACTTACAAGTTATGGATGAGATTTTAGAGACTGGTATAAAACAAGGTGAATTTCAAGCAGATTTAAATGTTCGCGTGGCAAGACAAATGATCTTTGGAACAGTAGATGAAGTAGTGACCAATTGGGTAATGAGCGATCATAAGTATGATCTGGTCGCACTTTCAAAAACGGTACACGGGCTACTTATTGCAGCTTGTGGTTATCGTCAATAATGGGAGGGATCATGTTGAAATTCCTATCTGTAAGAGTTGAAGATCATATCGCGGTGGCGACATTAAATCACGCACCAGCGAATGCGATGTCTTCACAAGTTATGCATGACGTTACTGAATTAATTGATCAAGTGGAAAAGGATGATAACATTCGTGTTGTTGTTATTCACGGTGAAGGACGTTTCTTCTCAGCGGGAGCAGATATTAAAGAATTTACATCTGTTACTGAAGCGAAGCAAGCAACAGAATTAGCACAGCTTGGACAAGTTACGTTTGAGCGTGTTGAAAAATGTTCAAAACCAGTTATTGCGGCAATTCATGGAGCGGCACTGGGCGGCGGCCTTGAGTTTGCTATGTCTTGCCACATGCGCTTTGCAACTGAAAGTGCAAAACTTGGTTTACCTGAATTAACACTTGGATTAATTCCTGGCTTTGCAGGTACACAGCGCTTACCACGTTATGTTGGGAAAGCGAAAGCTTGTGAAATGATGTTAACAAGTACACCAATTACTGGTGCAGAAGCATTAAAGTGGGGACTTGTTAACGGATTGTTCTCTGAAGAATCTCTTTTAGATGATACGCTTAAAGTTGCAAAACAAATTGCTGGAAAAAGTCCAGCAACAACTCGTGCTGTACTAGAGTTATTGCAAACGACAAAATCGTCTCATTACTATGAAGGTGTACAACGTGAATCACAGATTTTTGGTGAAGTATTTACGAGTGAAGATGGAAGAGAAGGTGTAGCTGCATTTTTAGAAAAGCGTAAACCTTCATTTAGTGGCAGGTAGTTCAATTATTTTTTTAATATAAATTAACAGAAAATTAAAATTGATAGAATCTTTCTGAAAAACAAGGGGGTAAATGGAATGAACATCTACGTACTCATGAAACGAACATTTGATACAGAAGAAAAAATCGTAATTAAAAACGGTGCAATTTACGATGGCGAAGCGGAATTCATCATCAACCCTTACGATGAATATGCAATTGAAGAAGCAATTCAAGTAAGAGACGCACAAGGTGGAGAAGTTACAGTTGTAACAGTTGGTGGCGAAGATAGTGAGAAAGAACTTCGTACTGCATTAGCAATGGGCTGTGATAAAGCTGTATTAATTAATATTGAAGATGATGTAGAAAATGGTGACCAGTTCACGACAGCAAAAGTGCTTGCTGAATATTTAAAAGATAAAGATGCAGATTTAATTTTAGGCGGAAACGTTGCAATTGATGGTGCATCTGGACAAGTAGGACCACGCGTAGCTGAAGCGTTAAATATTCCGTATGTAACGACAATTACAAAACTTGAAATTGACGGTACAAATGTGAAGATTGAGCGTGATGTTGAAGGTGATACAGAAGTGATTGCAACTTCATTACCAGTTTTAGTAACAGCACAGCAAGGTTTAAATGAACCGCGTTATCCATCGCTTCCAGGTATTATGAAAGCGAAGAAAAAGCCGCTAGAAGAATTAGAATTAGATGATTTAGATTTAGAAGAAGATGATGTGGAAGCAAAGACAAAAACAATTGAAATCTATTTGCCTCCTAAGAAAGATGCAGGAAAAGTGTTACAAGGCGAGCTGCAAGATCAAGTAAAAGAACTTGTATCGTTGCTCCATACAGAAGCGAAAGTAATCTAATAAAATACGAAATTATATATGCAGGAGGGAAAATCTATGGCTCGTAAAGTATTAGTAATGGGTGAAGTTCGTGATGGATCGCTACGTAACGTTTCTTTTGAAGCGGTAGCAGCAGCAAAAACAATTGCAGAAGGCGGTGAAGTAGTAGGTCTTCTAATTGGAGACAGCGTTGCCTCTTTTGCAAATGAATTGATTCATTACGGTGCAGATCGCGTTGTGACAGTTGAAAATGATAAATTAAAATCATATACATCTGATGGTTATGCACAAGCGTTTTTAGCTGTACATGCTGAAGAAAATCCAGAAGGTATCGTTTTTGGACATACAGCACTTGGTAAAGATTTATCACCAAAATTAGCAGCGAAGCTTGAAGCTGGTTTAGTTTCTGACGTAACTGCTTTAGAGGTTGAAGGTGGAAATGTTATCTTCACTCGTCCAATTTACTCTGGTAAAGCATTCGAGAAGAAGATTGTAACAGACGGCATCTTATTTGCGACAGTGCGTCCAAATAACATTGCAACTCTGGAAAAAGATGAGTCTCGCAGCGGTGACGTATCTTCTATTACAGTTGATGTGAAAGATTTACGTACAATCATTCAAGATGTTGTCCGTAAAACAGCAGAAGGTGTGGATCTTTCTGAAGCAAAAGTTATTATCGCTGGCGGACGTGGTGTGAAGAGTGAAGAAGGCTTTAAGCCATTAAAAGAGTTAGCAGACGTACTAGGCGGCGCTGTTGGGGCATCTCGTGGTGCTTGTGACGCTGAATACTGTGATTACTCATTACAAATTGGTCAAACTGGTAAAGTTGTTACGCCAGACTTATACATTGCATGTGGTATTTCTGGTGCGATTCAGCATTTAGCAGGTATGTCAAACTCAAAAATAATCGTTGCGATCAATAAAGATCCAGAAGCAAGTATCTTTAAAGTAGCTGACTATGGTATTGTCGGTGACTTATTCGAAGTTGTACCTCTTTTAACAGAAGAGTTTAAAAAGTTAAAAGTACATTCATGATTTAAGTACCCTTGAGTTCCAAGTGAAGTACCCCTATATATAGAAAAAGGTGAGAGATCCCCTGTCTCTCATCTTTTTAGTATTTAATCCGTATTTTTATATAGTATAAAGGAACATTTTTTTGTTACAATACATAACGATACATATTATTCGCCACGTATATAAGTTAATGATATACTCTTGGTAGAATATACTTGAAGGAGGAAATAAAATGGCAATTGTAAACGCAAATGACCAAAGCTTCGCAGCAGAAACTAGCGAAGGTGTTGTATTATTAGATTTCTGGGCACCTTGGTGTGGACCTTGTAAAATGATCGCTCCTGTATTAGAGGAAATTGATGCAGAACTAGGCGAAAAAGTAAAAGTAGTAAAAGTAGACGTTGATGAAAACCAAGAAACTGCTCGTCAATTCGAAGTAATGAGCATTCCAGCTCTTTTCGTATTAAAAGACGGTAAAGTAGTTGATCAAGCGTTAGGTTACAAACCGAAAGAAGCGTTAGTAGAATTAGTTTCTAAACACTTCTAAAATAAAAAAAGCTACCATTTGGTAGCTTTTTTTATTTTCTTTTTTACAGTCTTTCCGTTACAATAAAAGAACGTATGTTGGGTGTTTGGGCATAGTATGTTTTCAAGGGAAAATAAAAATGCTAAGTATGTAGAAATGGAGGGAGACGAGTGCACGAACATTTGAAAGAGAAGTTGGCTATTTTACCAGATCAACCTGGTTGTTATTTGATGAAAGATAAGCAAGGAACGGTTATATATGTCGGAAAGGCAAAAGTGCTTAAAAATCGTGTGCGCTCGTACTTTACTGGTTCACATGATGGGAAAACACTGCGGCTTGTAGGAGAAATTGTTGATTTTGAATATATTGTAACCTCTTCGAATTTAGAAGCACTTATTTTAGAGTTAAATCTAATTAAAAAATATGATCCGAAATATAATATTCAATTAAAAGATGATAAAACATATCCTTTTATTAAAATTACGGCGGAGAAGCAACCGCGCTTACTCATTACTCGAAACGTAAAAAAGGATAAAGGGAAATATTTTGGTCCTTATCCAAATGCACAATCTGCTCATGAAACGAAAAAACTGCTAGATCGTATGTATCCACTTCGGAAATGCACGAATATGCCAGATAAAGTTTGTTTGTATTATCATATGGGTCAATGTTTAGCGCCTTGTGTGAAAGAAGTGACGGAAGAACAAAATAAAGAAATTGTAGATGAAATTATTAAGTTTTTAAACGGTGGACATAAAGAAGTTCGTTCAGAACTAGAAATAAAAATGTATGAGGCCTCAGAGAAACTAGAGTTTGAACGTGCAAAAGAGTTGCGTGATCAAATTGCTCATATTGATGCGATTATGGAAAAACAAAAGATGATTATGAGTGACTTAGTGGATCGTGATGTGTTTGGGTATGCAGTGGATAAAGGATGGATGTGTGTTCAAGTTTTCTTCGTTCGAAAAGGAAAGCTAATTGAACGTGATGTTTCTATGTTTCCAATTTACGATGAACCAGAAGAGGGTTTTTTAACGTTTATCGGCCAATTTTATGAAAACAGTAGTCATTTTAAGCCGAAGGAAATTGTCGTTCCAGGAAGTATAGACTCGGAATTAGTAGAGCGCTTTTTAGAAGTGGAAGCGACGCAGCCGAAACGTGGTAAGAAAAAAGACCTTGTAGAATTGGCAAATAAAAATGCGAAGATTGCTCTTGAAGAGAAGTTTTACTTAATTGAACGTGATGAAGAACGAACGATTAAAGCGGTAGATCATTTAGGGAAGCAGCTTGGGATTGAAACGCCGTATCGTATTGAAGCGTTTGATAACTCAAATATTCAAGGAACAAATCCCGTTTCTGCAATGATTGCTTTTATCGATGGGAAACCGGCGAAGAAAGAGTATCGAAAATATAAAATTAAAACGGTTCAAGGGCCAGATGATTATGAGTCTATGAGAGAAGTTGTGAGGCGCCGTTATACAAGGGCACTTAAAGAAAATTCACCTTTACCTGATTTGATTATTATTGATGGAGGAAAAGGCCATCTAGCGGCTGCAAGTGATATTTTAGAGAATGAGCTCGGATTATATATTCCGATGGCAGGTCTTGTAAAAGATGATAAACATAAAACCTCCCATTTAATTATTGGGGATCCACCGGAACCTGTGATGCTTGAGAGAAATAGCCAAGAATTTTATTTATTGCAGCGTATTCAAGATGAGGTGCATCGATTTGCGATTACATTCCATCGTCAATTACATGGGAAATCTGTCATTCAATCAGCATTGGATGATATTCCAGGAATCGGTGATAAACGGAAAAAGGTATTGTTAAAACATTTTGGTTCATTAAAGAAGATGAAAGAAGCTTCTATAGAGGAATTTGTCGAAGCGGGTATGCCGAAAAATGTCGCGGAGACGATTTATACGTATTTAACAGATAAGAAGACGTTGTAGTTTACAACGTCTTCTGTTTTTTGGTATAATTTCTGAAGATTTAAAATAAACTCATCTGAATGAAAATACAAAAAAGTCAACTAAACTGATATGTCTAGTTGACTGTAGGTAATGCTTACACTTCAATGAGATCTTTTATATCCCATTTTACAAGAAATGTAATAGAGTCAGAACGTTTTTTCTTTTCTTCGTATGACTCTGCAACGACGTTCCGTTGCTTTTGGATTTGTTCAGCGATGAATCCGGCTTCTAGTTGATAAGAAGAATGTCGTTTTTGTTTTTGACGTTCTGCGATGAGTGTGCCTTTAAGTTGGAACTGCATTTCACGACGCTTATGTTCAACAATGCTTAAAGTGCCCCAGCCAGCCTTTTCAAAGAACTGAATGATTTCTTCAATTGTTTCTAGCGGATATTTTCTTGCAAGGTTTCTACCAGACCAGTATAAAATACCATCTAAATCGTTGCCGATTAAATCAGGTAGTAATTCTTCACGTAGCAATTCATAAGCGAAGGCGTTCAATGAAACATCTTCTAAAGATGTTGTATCGATTGTATTTTTACTCACAATATTCCCCTCTTTCTATAGGGATTATTATATAACATTTCACATTTATAAAAACAGATTTTTCTTTAGGAAAATCTGAATATATAAGAAGAAAAAAAGAATTGGCAAATTATATGCAAATTATGTATACGTTTTCTTGACGCTTCGACAAAAATAGGAGTAAAATGAACTTGGTATCAAATTATGCTGAAATATTTCGAATAATTTTTTCAGTTTTTCTTATGCCAATAGTGAAAAAACATTATTGTCATAAACTAATCTGAAAACAGCAGTCAAACATTCAAGGGGGGTAATGGGGACATGAAAGGCCGCGAGTATACGTTTCGTAAGTGGCACTCATTAATGGGGGTCATCCCGGTTGGTGTCTTTTTGACGCAACATTTAATTGTAAACAACTTTGCAACACGAGGAGCAGAGGCTTTTAACAAAGCTGCAGGCTTTATGGAGCTCCTTCCATTCCGGTATGCGCTAGAAATTTTCATCATCTTTTTACCGATACTGTACCATGCTATATATGGCTTATATATTGCATTTACAGCTAAGAACAATGCGGTTTCTTACGGTTATTTCCGTAACTGGATGTTCGTCTTCCAAAGAATTTCAGGTATCGTTACGCTGATCTTCATTTCTTGGCACGTCTGGGAAACTCGTATTCAAGCAATGTTAGGTAAAGAGGTAAACTATGATATGATGGCAGATATTTTAAACAATCCAGCTATGTTTACATTCTACTTAGTTGGTGTTGTTTCAACAATTTTCCACTTTGCAAATGGACTATGGACATTCTGCATCAGCTGGGGAATTACAGTATCTCCACGTTCACAAAGAATCTCTACTTATGTAACATTAGCTATTTTCTTAGGTTTATCTTATGTAGGTGTGAGTGCATTATTAGCGTTCATCGATCCACAGCTAGCAAACCAGTAAGGAGTGGGAGAGCATGAAAGGGAAACTTATAGTAGTCGGCGGTGGCTTGGCTGGCTTAATGGCAACGATTAAAGCGGCAGAAGCAGGAGTAAATGTTGAACTGTTTTCTTTAGTACCAGTAAAACGTTCACATTCTGTATGTGCTCAGGGCGGAATTAACGGTGCCGTAAATACGAAAGGTGAAGGGGATTCTCCATGGATCCACTTTGACGATACAATTTATGGTGGGGACTTCTTAGCGAACCAACCACCAGTTAAAGCAATGTGTGAAGCAGCACCTGGTATCATTCATTTAATGGACCGTATGGGTGTTATGTTCAACCGTACGGAAGAAGGACTTCTTGATTTCCGTCGATTTGGTGGAACGCAACATCACCGTACAGCATTTGCTGGTGCAACAACTGGACAGCAATTACTTTACGCATTAGATGAGCAAGTACGTCGTCACGAAGTAGCAGGACTTGTAACGAAATATGAAGGTTGGGATTTCTTACGAGCTGTTGTTGATGATGAAGGTGTGTGCCGAGGAATCGTTGCACAAGACTTACAAACTATGGAGATTAGAAGTTTCGGAGCAGATGCCGTGATTATGGCAACAGGGGGCCCTGGTATCATTTTCGGAAAATCAACAAACTCCATTATCAATACAGGTACAGCAGCTTCTGCTGTATATCAACAAGGCGCATATTATGCAAACGGTGAGTTCATTCAAATTCACCCAACGGCAATTCCTGGAGACGATAAATTACGTCTTATGAGTGAATCTGCACGTGGTGAAGGTGGACGTGTTTGGACATATAAAGATGGTAAACCATGGTACTTCTTAGAAGAAAAATATCCGGCTTACGGAAACCTTGTACCTCGTGACATCGCAACGCGTGAAATCTTTGATGTTTGCGTAGAGCAAAAACTAGGTATTAACGGTGAAAACATGGTGTACTTAGATCTTTCTCATAAAGATCCAAAAGAACTAGATATTAAACTAGGTGGAATTATTGAAATCTATGAGAAATTTACAGGGGATGATCCTCGTAAACTACCGATGAAAATCTTCCCAGCTGTTCACTATTCAATGGGCGGACTATGGGTTGATTATAAACAGATGACAAATATTCCAGGTTTATTTGCAGCAGGTGAGTGTGATTATTCTATGCACGGTGGTAACCGTCTTGGTGCGAACTCACTATTATCAGCAATTTATGGTGGTATGGTAGCAGGACCAAACGCAATTGAGTATATGAAAGGTCTTTCTAAATCATCTGATGCTGTTTCATCTACTGTATATGAGCAAAATGAATTAATCGAAACAGAGAAATTTAACAATATTTTAACGATGGATGGTAACGAAAATGCGTATGTTCTTCATAAAGAGCTTGGAGAATGGATGACAGATAACGTTACAGTAGTTCGTGAAAATAAAAAATTATTAGAAACAGATGCGAAAATTGAAGAATTAATGGCTCGTTACAAACGTATTAACATTAACGATACAGCAAGATGGAGTAACCAAGGTGCTTCATTTACACGCCAACTTGCAAATATGTTTGAGTTAGCACGTGTTATTACAATTGGCGCATATAACCGTAATGAGAGCCGTGGGGCGCATTACAAACCTGAATTCCCAAATCGTGATGATGCAAACTTCTTAAAAACTACGATGGCAAAATTTGAGGGAGAAGGAAATGCACCAGCATTCCATTACGAGGACGTTGATATTTCGTTAATTAAACCGCGTAAACGTGATTATTCTTCAAAACACGATGTAGCTGCTAAGGGTGAAGAGAAGGGGGATAAACAACATGTCTGAGAAAACAATCCGCCTCATCATTACGAGACAAGACGGGCCAGATGCGCAAGCGTTTGACCAAGAGTTTGAAATTCCATATCGTCCGAATATGAATATTATCTCAGCACTTATGGAAATCCGTCGTAATCCTGTTGATTCAAAAGGGAACCAAACAACTCCGATTGCATGGGATATGAACTGCTTAGAGGAAGTATGTGGTGCATGTTCGATGGTGATTAACGGAAAACCACGTCAATCATGTACGGCACTTATTGATCAATTAGAGCAACCAATTCGCTTAAAACCGATGAAGACATTCCCGGTTGTACGTGACTTACAAGTTGATCGTAGTCGCATGTTTAATGCTCTAAAACGCGTTAAAGCGTGGATTCCAATTGATGGTACGTATGACCTAGGTCCAGGACCAAGAATGCCTGAGAAAAAGCGTCAATGGGCTTATGAGCTTTCAAAATGTATGACATGTGGTGTTTGCTTAGAATCATGTCCAAACGTAAACAGTAAGTCTGACTTTATTGGACCAGCACCGTTATCACAAGCTCGCTTATTCAACTCACATCCAACGGGTGAAATGCATAAAGCAGATCGCTTACGTGCAATTATGGGAGATGGAGGACTAGCAAACTGTGGTAACTCTCAAAACTGTGTGCAATCATGTCCGAAGGGTATTCCTTTAACAACTTCAATTGCGGCATTAAACCGTGATACAACAATTCAATCGTTCAAAGATTTCTTTGGTAGCGATAATAACTATTAATAAATATTGCCTCTTCATATCGAAGAGGCAATATTTATAACTGCATTTTTCTGTTTATTCTGTTTATTTCAAGGTGAAAAGGAGAGATAACAATGAAGAGGATTTCTTATATTGAAGACTTTGAGCAATGGGAAAGTGGTTTTTCGTTTTACAACCCTGTAAAGGTTCGTTTTGGTGAAGTAGATATGTTTGGACATGTAAATAATGTCGTTGCTTTTACTTATTTTGAAGAAGCTCGTATTGCGTTGTTTAAAGAACTTGGATTTATGCAAGAGTGGACACATGCATCATCAGAAACGATGATCGTTGTTGCGGATTTACAATGTAATTTTATTAAGCAAATATATTTTGATGAACAGCTGAAGGTGTATGTAAAGGCAGGATCGGTCGGGAATTCTTCTTTAGATTTACATTATATGGTGAAGAATGCAGCAGGAGAGGTTTGTTTAGTAGGTCGTGGAATGATGGTTCAAGCTTCGAAAAAAACAGGAAGAGGCGAACCATGGCCTGAAGAATGGAAGAAGAAATTACTACAATAATAGAGTGAAAGAAAAATAAGAGAGCAATTTGCTCTCTTATTTTTTGTCTTCCATCGCTTCTTCTAATGTTAAGTGATGTTTATATAGGTATGTAGCGTATGGATTACCAACGTAGCGTAAGTGCCATGGTTCATAGGCATATTCTGTTGTATCTGTTTTATCTTCTAAGTAACGAATGACAAAACCGAATTCATGAGCATGTTCCGCGACCCATTTTCCTTCTGCTGTCTCTCCGAAGATAGGCTCTAATTGAAATTTAGCTGATTTTGAACTAATATCCATTGCTAAACCCGTTTGGTGTTCACTTGTACCAGGAATTGCGCTTACCGAATTAGCTTCGGCTTTTCCTTGACGTCTAACGTATGTATCATGCAACGATTTTTGGCGTTTGTATGAACGATAACCAGATACAGCTGTAAGATCAAGCCCTTCTTTTTTCGCAGCTTTGAACATGTTTTCAAGTGCCTCGGCAGCATCTTTGCGCAGCAATGTTTTTTCTTTATCTTTTGGACTAATAAATGGTACATTTGGTCTCGTTAAGTCTTCAGGAATGTATCCATCTGGTAGTTTTCGATGTTTATTAATTAAGACAAGATTAGATTTTGGATTTGTTACAACTGAAAAGTCATTGTCTATTTTCTTTGCATTATGATCAGCTTTTGGAAAAGCAGGAATCTCTTCTTTTTTATGGTTATTATGCTTTTGACTTTCGACAGCTTTTGCTTCATTATGTAGTGGTGTTTTAGAACCAAAGTAAGCGAAAGATGTGATCCCGATTACAATAGTAGTGGCAGAAATAATTATTATCTTTTTCATGATGCCTTGTAATCACAGTCCCTTCTTCATAAAATGTGTATTGTTTTTTTATTATAAATCTAGTTTGTTGGAAAAGGAATATAAGAGTCATAACGTAATAGAAATGCAAAGAAAATGTCAGAAAATGTGTGAATTTGTAGTATTTTTTTATATAATTCATTTCTTATCTTTCATGATTTGCATTTTTTATGTAATATATATACATAAGAAGATGTAGCGATTATCGAGAATAAAGAACTTCTTGTATAGACTAGGAGTGAATGGGAATGGATTTTGCAACAATTATTGGACTTATTTTAGGATTTGTAGCAGTGGTAGTAGGGATGGTCGTCAAGGGCGCTGACATAACAGCCTTATTAAATCCTGCAGCAGCATTAATTATTTTTATCGGTACATTTGCTGCAGTATGTATTGCATTTCCGATGAATCAACTAAAAAGGGTTCCAAAACTATTTAAAGTTCTTTTTGGTTCAAATAAAAAGGATTTAAGTTATGAACAGTTGCTAGAATTATTTGTTCATTGGACATCTGAAAGTAGAAAATACGGTATTTTGTCTTTAGAGCAACAATTAGACAAAATTCAAGATGAATTTCTTTTGCGCGGTATGAAATTTGTGATTGATGGCGTATCCGCAGAAGATTTAGAGCAGATTTTGGAATCTGAATTAGAGGCAATTGAAGAAAGACATGCAAAGGGAGCTGCTATTTTTTCACAAGCTGGTACGTATGCACCGACATTAGGAGTTTTAGGTGCTGTTATCGGTCTTGTAGCTGCGCTTGGTAACTTAACTGATATTGAAAAGTTAGGTCATGCTATTTCTGGTGCGTTTATTGCAACGATTTTTGGTATTTTTTCAGGTTACGTATTATGGCATCCATTTGCAAATAAGTTAAAGCAAAAATCTTCAGCTGAAATTGAGAAAAAACGTTTAATCATTGATTGTTTATTAATGTTACAAGAAGGTACATATCCGTTTATTATGAAGAACCGCATTTTAGGTGCACTTTCTGCAACTGAGCGTAAAAAGCTAGAAAAAGGAGCAGAAAAAAATGCGGAGTAAGAAAAATAGAAGAGGCAAAAAGAAAAAACATGATGAGCATATCGATGAAACGTGGTTAATCCCATACTCTGATATGTTAACGTTGTTATTTGCATTGTTTATCGTTTTATTCGCAATGAGTAGTATAGATGCTGCGAAGTTTAAACAGATGGCAGTTGCTTTTCGAAGTGAATTAGCTGGGGGAACAGGTAACAAAGAATTTTTAAGTGATCAAAAGCCAAATGATGAAAAAGAATTATCAGCAAGTAGCCTTGAGGCAGAACAAGCAAAAAAACAAGAAGAAGCTAGAGCTAAAGAAAAAAAAGAGATGGATGAATTGAAAGCATTACAAAAAAAGATTGATCAATATATTAATGAAAAACAATTATCTTCTTCTTTTCAAACTAAATTAACTGAAAAGGGATTAATGGTGACAATATTAGAAAATATACTGTTTGATTCGGGGAAAGCAGATGTGAAATTAGAATCTTTAGGGATTGCAAAAGAGATGTCTAGCTTACTTGTTTCAGCGTCACCTCGTGAAATTACAGTATCGGGTCATACGGATAATGTCCCTATTGCCAATGCGCAGTTTGCGTCGAATTGGGAATTAAGTACGCAGCGGGCAGTTAATTTTATGCAAGTATTACTGCAAAATAAAGAATTACAACCAGAAAAATTTAGTGCGATTGGATACGGAGAATACCGTTCAATTGCTCCAAACGATACACAAGAAGGAAAGGCAAAGAATAGACGTGTGGAAGTATTTATCTTGCCTTTAACAGAGAAAGTAAAATAAAAGAGGATGGCGAATGCCATCCTCTTTTATTTTACATCAAATGATTTTAAGTTGTCGCGACGGATTTTATCTTTTTCTGCATCTGATTTTTTGAAATCATAATCATATAAAGCGCCTTCCCAATCGCCATACATTGGATTCGGGAAAATAATGAATTTCTCACCAAATTGTGCTTTTGAATCTGCTACTGTTTGGTTACGATCTTTTACAGATTTTCCATCAAAACCTGTGAAATCAGATAAGTTATCACCGAAGAATAAGACAATATCATGGGTTTGAGAAACGAGTTCACGGCGTTTTTCTTTTCCTTTTTCTTTCGGATCTTGTAGTAATATATGTTCTTTCGTTGCTTGAGGAGCACCTACACGCTCAAGATTTTTAATTGTTGCATCTAGTTGATTCGTTTTACGATTTGAGATGTAGTAAATATCTACACCTTTAGACTCTGTATATTTTAAGAAATCAATTGCGCCTGGAAGGGCTTCAGCTTCAGCTTTGTTAATCCAATCATCCCATTTGTAAGGATAGCCTTTGCCTGTTTTTACGCTCATTGCCTGATGAGGACTGTTATCTAAAACAGTTTCGTCTAAATCAAGCACGATAGCAGGTTTTTTCTCTGTCCCTTTTGCAAGAATTGCATCAAGCTTTAATTGACCAATGTTGTACCCTTGGTAGTAAAGTGCTTTCGTTTCACCGGCTGTTTGATACCATAAATCAGCCATTAATTGTTGTTCTGTTAATTTTACTTTCTCTTCTTTCGCCACTGTTTTCTCTGGTGTTCCTGAACATGCTACAAGTGATGTAGATAGAACCGCTACAGATAATAAAGTGGTAATGCCCCTCTTCATCTTCATATGTATCCTCCTTGATGTTAGAAAATCATTTTATATTATATATTAAAATATAATATTTTTATATGAACATTTGCATATTGTCTTTTGTATATATAGTAGTATGTCCTATATTAGAAAGATGAGCAAAATAATAATAGTTGTTTTGACAAGTTTTATTGTCGTAATGACAATTATAATTGACAAAAAGAACTTTTTTATTTACAATTTTAACTAAATAGAACAAATGATGGATTCATGACGATGTTTACATATAAGAGAATGAAGCGTGGTGCTATATTTTGTCTTGAATAAACATAGTCTTTGAAAGAGAGTACGAATGATACTAAAGGGGAGGCTTTATACTTGAGTTTACAAATTCAAAACTTAACGAAACAATTTGGGGAATCAAAAGCAGTTAACGGTTTGCAAATTTCGTTACCAAAAGGTGAAGTACTAGGGTTACTTGGACGAAATGGTGCAGGGAAAACAACAACAATCAAAATGCTTCTCGGATTATTAACGCCTAATGAAGGTTCGATTACATGGGATGGAAAAGCATTTGGAAATAGTGGTGTAACAATTGGGTATTTACCAGAAGAAAGAGGTTTATATACAAAAAGTAGAGTAATAGATCAGCTGCGATATTTTGGTAGATTAGAAGGAATGTCGAAGAAAGAAGTGGATCACGCTATTGATCACTGGTTAGAGCGTTTAGCGATACCAGAATATAAATTTAAAACGGCTGGAGAGCTTTCAAAAGGGAATCAGCAAAAAATACAATTAATTGCTGCTCTTCTTCATAATCCGGAACTTCTCATTTTAGATGAACCATTCAGCGGCCTTGATCCAGTTAATGCTGGGATGCTAGCTAGTATTATTGAAGAACAAGTACAGAGCGGAAAGACGATTATTTTATCAAGTCATCGTATGGAACAAGTAGAGGCTTTTTGCCAACATGTATGTATTTTGAAAAAAGGTGAAGCAGTCGTAAAAGGACAGCTAAGTGATATTAAGAAAGAATACGGTTTCCGTAATTTAACGATTGAAGATACAGTAGAGAATGAAAAGGGATTAGAAGCTATACATGTATCGTATGAAAAACAACAAGGCCTTCTTTATGTGAAAGTACAAGACGATGCGGAAGCTCTCAAGATTTTGCAACAGTTGCAAGAGCAAGGTGTTAGCTTACGACAATTCAAAATGTTAGAGCCGACGTTAAACGAAATCTTTGTAGAGAGGGCGAAATAACGATGCGTAAATTTTCTCACGTATTTTCATTTTATTTTAGGGAAGCGTTTTTATCTAAGAAATCATTAATTACGAGTGCGATTTTATTTTTAGTTGTGTTTGGGATTTTTGCATTTAATCATTTTACTTCAGGCGATGATAAAAATAAGGATAAAGATAAAATTGCAGTTGTAGTAGAGAGTTCCACATATAAAGTACAAAAAGATGAGCTAAATAAGCTATTGCCATCAGCAAAAATAACAATTGGTTCAAAGGATGATTTTGATAAACTGCATAAGCAAGTAGAAGAAGGCGATTTAGATGGTCTATTCCATGTGACGGAAAAGGGTGGGGCTCCATCGATTACATATATGTATAATGGATTTCCAAGCCAAGCAACTTCTGCAATTATGGCAGGATATTTAAAGCAACAATATACGATGGTGACGATTGCCAAAAATAATGTTTCACCAGAAATTGCACAGCAATTACAAACAGAAATTCAAGTAAAGCAAGAAGCGATAAAAGATCGTACATCTTCTTTCGGAATTGCCTATTTCTTTACATTTGCTTTATATATGTTTATTGTAGCGTTCGGAAATACAATCGCAATGAATATTGCATCTGAAAAGGCGTCACGTGTAATGGAAGTAATGCTTCCGAAAGTGAAGCCTCTTACGATGATGTATGCGAAAATTTTAGCGGTTGTTTCAACGGCGTTATTGCAACTTGTCATATTGGCGTGTGGTTATCTTATTCCATATTTGTTAGGCTGGGTCGATTTAGAAAGTGCCTCACTATTTGGTATTCCAATTGACTTTACGAAATTAGATGCAAAGGTTATCAGCATGTTTCTTGTTTATTTCATTACGGGATATTTACTTTATGCGATGATGTATGCTGCTGCTGGAGCTGTCGTGTCTAAGACGGAGGATTTACAAGCTGTATCTTTCCCGGTAATGATTTTAATTATGGCTGCATTCTTTATTAGTATTAAATCATTAAGTGATCCGAATAGTACTATCGTTGTTGTAAGTTCTTACGTTCCATTTTTTACACCGATGGTTACCTTCTCACGTATTGTAGCTGGTGAAGCAGGTATGCTAGAAATTACGATAACATTAGCAGTCTTATTGGCGACAATTGCGGTATTAAATGCTGTTACAAGCCGCATTTACGTAAACGGCGTAATGAATTACTCAGATAAAGTGAAATTTAAAGATTTAGCGAAATTTATAAAGCGTCAATAATGAGAGAAAAGCATGATTTCCTATTGAAATCATGCTTTTTCTTTATGTATAAATTAAAAATAGTATATAATAATAAGAGTCGTCTTTTAATAGAATGAATAAAAAGGAGGGTGTGCAGATGGGGATTAGTAGTCGTTTTACAGTAGGTGTTCATATGCTGACATTACTTGCGATAGATCGAAACTCTCGCTGTACCTCTGAATGGATTGCCGGTAGTGTGAATACAAATCCAGTTGTGATTCGTCGCATTACAGGAATGTTGAAGAGAGCAGGGCTTGTTGATGTACAAGCTGGTAAAGGTGGTACGACACTTGCTCGAGATTTAGAAGAAATTACATTACTTGATGTATATAAAGCAGTGGAAGTTGTAGAAGAAGGACAACTATTTTCCTTCCATGAAAATCCCAACATTGAATGTCCAGTAGGAGCTAATATTCAATCAGTATTAGAAATTATTTTAATGCAAGCGCAAGAAGCGATGGAAAACGTACTTGCAAATGTAACGGTAGATCAATTAGTTACAAATTTAAAGTCTAAAATGAAAGAATAAAAAAAGCGAGCTTCCTCATAATGAGGGCTCGCATTTTTTTATTCAGAAATATTGAAAATTCTATTTTTCAGTATTTAAAATGAATTTACCTACGATAGCTGCGAAGATACCACCAAGAATTGGTGCTACGATGAATACCCATAGTTGAGAAAGTGCTTCTCCACCAACAAATAAAGCTGGTGCGATACTACGAGCTGGGTTAACAGATGTTCCAGTTAATGGAATTCCTAATAAGTGAATTAAAACTAATGTGAAACCAATTACTAGTCCAGCTAAAGAAGAACTTCCTTTTTTACCTGTTACAGCAACGATAACTAAAATAAATACGAAAGTTAAAATGAACTCAACTAAAAATGCTCCAGATAAACCAAGAGTTCCGAAACCATTTTGTCCTAAATTATCTAAAGGTGTTTTAGCAGATTTTAAAATTGTTACTAACGTTGCAGTTCCTAATAAACCACCTAAAATTTGAGCTAATACATAATAACAAAGTTCCATAGCGTTCATTCGTTTGTTGATGAACATAGCTACTGATACTGCTGGGTTAATGTGACATCCAGAAATTGTTCCGATGCTATATGCCATAGCTACAATAGATAGACCGAAAGCCATAGCGATTCCTAATGTTCCAATTCCTTCAATTCCGCCGCCAGTGACAGCTACTCCAGTTCCGAATAATACAAGTACAAATGTACCAATAAATTCAGCGATTGCTTTTTTTAACATAATTTACCTCCTATTAATGCGCATGAAACGTATTATAACATAAGTTTTAGTATAAACAGCCAATGAAATACTATTCTGATAAGGCGAAATAGGGGGACAATAAAAAAGAGTATGGTTCATCTCTATAGAACCATACCCTTTTTTTATGCCGATTTTTTCTGTTTAACGACTGGAACAGAACGGTTTAAAATACTATTTGCAACCATTCCTAACATGATAATAATCATTCCGATGAGAGAAAGTCCTTCAGGGAGTGAACCATTTAAGAAAATGATTTCTCCAAGTACGGTAAAGACCATCGTTCCAGCTTGTGTTGCTTCAACAGCTCCAAGTAGAGCGAGGTTATCTTTTGCTAAGTCAGTAGCAAAGAAAAATGTCATCGTTGCAATAACGCCGGAACATAACGCTAACAAAAATCCTTGAAGCATTTGGTTGGATGTTGGAATGCCAGTAGTAGAAAATCCGTATATACCAAGCAAGATTGTTATAGGAAGACTTCCAATTGCCATTCCTAATACACGTTGGAACGTATCAAGGCGTCCACCAACAAGCTCCATCATTTTTCGGTTACCGAACGGATATAAGAAAGCGGCTAATACGACAGGTAAAAAACCTGAAATGAACTGAGTCATTGTAATATGGCCTGCGGCAGTTGCTTGCATACAAATTACACCAAGTAAAATAAATAATGCAACATATAAGCTACGAAGTGGAATTTTTCCGCGTACAAGTTTCGTACCTGATTTTGTTTCTATTTTCACGAAAAATAGTGGTGATAGTAGTAAACCAGCTAAAATCGTAACTTGCCAAGTTCCAGCAACGAGCCAAGCTGGAGAAAAGACAGCTGCGAAACTTAATAAAGAATAAAAACCAATACCGGCAACAGAACCCCATCCGATCCATGCCAATGGATGTTTTTTTAACTCTTCCCATAATTCCCTAAAGTTTTTGCGAAATAAAACGATAAGGAATAAAATAGGAAGAGCAAATAAAAAACGGAAGGAAGCTGTCCAAGCCCAGCTCGTTCCAGATACATTCATTGCTCTATTAATAATAAAGGTTGCAGAAAAAAAGGCCGATGATAAAAGACCTAATAAAATTGCGCGCATGAAGTATAGCACTCCTTTCGAAAATAAATAATTATGTATAGTATGATATACTTTTAATTATTAAAAGTAAACTATTTTATACTTTGAGGTGGTTTTATATATGAAAGAAAATGAAGATATGCAAACGAAAGAAGTCATTCAACAAGTTGGACAGTTATTGAGACAAATTCGAAATGAACAGAAATTAAGTTTAGAAGAATTAGCCCATAAAACAGGAGTTAGTAAATTAACATTAGGAAAGATCGAAAGAGGGGAAACAAATCCGACACTAGCTGTCATTTGGAAAATAACGAAAGGGTTATCAATTCCTTTATCCAGATTAATGGTTGTTGGAGAACCTGTAGCTGTTGCACGCTGTGGAGAAGGATTTGCAGTAGATGAAGGACAAGCGTGGCATTTAGAAACGATGTTCCGTTATACGAAAGAAACAGGGATGGAAATGCACCGTGCTTGTTTACGATCAAATAGTATATATGAGCCAGAAGCTCATCATGAAGGTGCGATTGAGCTTGTAACGGTAATGAAAGGGAAAGTGTCTATTCAAGTGGAGAATGATGTATACGAATTAAATGAGTTTGATTCCATTCAATTTGAAGCGAATAAGAAGCATATTTATAAAAATGAAGAAGAAGAAGTGGCGGTATTACATTTAACGATGAAATATTCTTCATGAAAAAATCACCTATAGGATTCTATAGGTGATTTGCTCTTCTTAAGTATGTGAAATGATGCCATTAGTACGAACGTGGCATAAGTAATAAACAAATGAAATAAACTAAAAATCCTGTCCCAAAACATAAAACAGCAATAACCCAAATGATACGAATAAGAGTAGAGCTAATATCAAAATATTCTCCTAAACCACCACATATACCAAATAGCATTTTATCAGTTTCGGATTTACATAACTTTTTTGACATATTCCAATCAACTCCTTTTTATATCAAACTGCATACTTTTATTCTATATGGAAATTTATGAGAAGACTATGGGGTTGTATTACATTTTTTTGTGAGAAGTGATCGTATTAATTGTCTTAATTTTCAGTGGATATTAAACTTGTAGTTATGAGGTGATTTTTAATAAAGGGTGGGGAAATAGAGATGACAGTATATTGGTTGACTAACGTAATGCTTGAATCAGGATATACATATGAAGAAGAGAGAATTTCACAAACGGAAACAGAATTATGCAGTTTACTTATTGAAGATGGTCGAATTAAAAAAATTATAAAAGGGATTGTTCAAGAGGAAGATATAGTAACTTTTGATGCTAAGAACTTATTAATGTTGCCAGCTTTCAAAGAGATGCACATTCACATTGATAAAACATATTATAGTGGCCCATGGAAAGCTTGTATGCCAGCAGAAAGTATTTTTACACGTTTTAATGAAGAAGAAAAAATTTTACCAAAGCAATTAGCGACTGCCCAAAATAGAGCGGAAAATATGCTAGAGTTACTACTGCAAAATGGTGCAACGAATATTAGAACGCATTGTAATGTTGATCCAATTATTGGGCTTGGTAATTTGGAGGCGACGTTAGCGGCATTAGAAACATATAAAAATCGAGTATCTAGTAGAATTGTTGCGTTTCCGCAACATGGATTATTGCGCAGTAATTCTGTGCAACTCGTGAAAGATGCGATGCGTATGGGTGCTCATCTAGTCGGAGGAGTAGATCCAGCTACAGTGGATAATGACATTGAAAAGTCATTACATACAATTATGGATATCGCAGTCGAATTTAATGCGGATGTTGATATTCATTTGCACGATGCGAATAATCTTGGAACGTTTACGATGAAGAGATTGGCAAGTTTAACAGAAGAAGCAGGATGGCAAGGCCGTGTAACGATTAGTCATGCACTTGGACTTGGTGGTGTTACTGATAAAGAGGCTGAAGAAGTGGCAGAAAGACTCGCAAATGTAAATATTGATATTACTTCAACAGTGCCAATTGGTAAACAAGTAATCCCAATTCCGTTATTAGATAAAAAAGGTATTAAGGTTTCATTAGGCAATGATAGCATTACAGATCATTGGTCACCGTTTGGAACAGGTGATATGCTTCAAAAGGCGAATCGATTAGCAGAGCGTTTTGGGTGGAGTGACGAAAGGTCTTTAGGAAAAGCACTCCGCTTTATTACAGGAGGAAAAGAAACGTTAAATAAGGAAGGGAAGCGAGTATGGCCGAATGTAGGGGATGAAGCGAGCTTTGTTTTGACGAATGCGACATGCGCTGCTGAAGCAGTAGCGCGTCAAACAGAAAAACGTTTAGTCGTGTATAAAGGAAATATTGTTGTTGGAAGTTTAAATGAGGTGGAATTAAATAATCTTGTGTAGAAGAATCGTTTAAATATTTTGAGGAGGGTTCTAATGGTGAGTATAGAACTCTTCTTTTTTATTCTTACAATATATTTTTATAGGAAAGCTAGAAGGGATGAAAAAATTGGACAATCAACATAACCAAAATCATATTATGGGAACTTTACAATGGTTTATATTTTTATTAGCAAATTCAATCGCACTACCAATTGTCGTTGGCGGATTATTTCATCTTACGACGGAAGAAATATTTTATTTAATGCAGCGTACGTTTTTTGTAGTTGGTATATCTTCTTTTTTACAAGGATGGCTTGGGCATAGACTACCAATTGCGGATGGGCCGGCTGGATCTTGGGTTGGTGTATTTACCGTACTTGCTTATGCAACGGCCGGACAAGATCAATTACATAGTACACTGCAAATTTTAGAATTAGGAATGATAATCTCCGGTATTATTTTAATAGGATTAGGAGTAACTGGTTTTATAGGACGTATTTTATTTTTATTTACGCCGCTTGTGACAGGGACGTTTTTACTTTTATTATGTTTACAATTAAGTGGTGTATTTTTAAAAGGAATGTTAGGAATTACAGCTACTATTTCTCAAATCGACGGATTTACAGCAATGATCGCGTTTAGTATATTTCTGTTCGTTATTATACTATCTAATTTTGGACAAGGCTTTGTCAAAAGTTATGCAGTTTTAATAGGATTAATTAGTGGGTGGGTTATTTTTCTCATTGCAGGAAAAGTGACAATCCCATCTCAAGTAACTCATTTTGTGCAACTTCCACATATATTTGCTTGGGGACTTCCAAAATGGAATACAGGTATGGCTGTATCAAGTTTTGTTATGGTATGTATTTTAGTTTCGAATACGGTGGCAGCTATTATAGCAATTAATCAAGCAACTATTCATAAAGCGACTATTGAACAAAAACAGTTGAAAGATGGAACATGGGTTGGAGGGATTTCGCATATCATCTCTTCTGTATTTTCAACTGTAGGTGTCGTTCCGTTACCAGCAACGGCAGGATTTATACGTTTAACAAAACAAAAGTATATACGATCGTTCTTAATGGCATGTGCGTTACTAGTCGTAATGTCTCTTTTTCCAAGTATTATTCGTTACTTAGCATCTTTACCATCAGCTGTCGCATCGGCTGTTTTAATGGCTTCGTTCGTACAGTTAATTGGAATTGGATTTAATAATATAAAACAAGTGCCGATGAGTGAAAGGAATGTGACGATTTTAGGCGTTGCAGTATTATTTGGCAGCGGCGTTATGTTTTTACCGTCTGGAGCACTCCAATCCTTGCCGTCTGTTATGCAATATATATTCGGTAATGGTTTATTTGTAGGTACGGTTGTAAGTATATTGCTAGAACAAATATGGCGCGTTGGAAATTAAGTGGATAAAAAGAGTGTACGCACTGTATAAAAGTCTAAAATAACATAGGAAATAAAGCCCATTTTCATTCACCACCTGCACATTTCGTTCATACAATATCTTGACTAAATAAACACCCAACTTACACATACACAGCTCTGGCTTAAGCAAGGAGGGTTATACCAGTTGAAGGAAAAAGCGTATCAATCTAAACCTTTACTCACAAAGAGAGAGAGAGAAGTATTTGAATTGCTGGTTCAAGATAAAACAACGAAGGAAATTGCAGGTGAACTTTTTATAAGTGAAAAGACAGTTCGCAACCACATCTCAAACGCAATGCAAAAGCTAGGGGTTAAAGGACGTTCACAAGCAGTTGTGGAGCTTCTTCGTATGGGAGAGCTCGAATTATAAGAAAGCAGCCGACTTTTATATAAAAGTCGGCTATTTTTTTGTTTGCTTCACTTGCTATATGAATGATAAAAACGTTTCATACATAAATAGGTAATAAGGAGGGGATATGTTGAAAAGGATACTGTTAGTTTCAACAAGTGCTCATGATATGAATGGACACCCGACTGGTTTGTGGCTTGAAGAGCTCGCAGCTCCTTATCATGTATTAAAAAAGGCTAAGTTTGATGTTGATATTGTGTCAATAAAAGGCGGGAGAGTACCTATAGATAGAGTGTCTATTCCGAATGGTATACCTCGCGAATTCAAGCATGTAGCTTCTTTATTGCAAAATACGAGGCCGATTTCAAATGTTCATTTTTCGGATTATGATGCGGTTTTATTTGGTGGTGGGCACGGGGCGATTGTAGATTTTCCAGGTAATCCATATGTAGCAAATTTGATTGAGAATATGTATAACAATAACCGGATTGTAGCGGCTGTTTGTCACGGAGTAAGCTCTTTAGTCGGTGTGAAAAATAAGGATGGCTCGTTTTTTGTTGCGGGTAAGCGTATAACAGGTTATACAAACGATGAAGAAAGAGCTGTACATTTAGAAAAGCGCGTTCCGTTTTTGCTAGAAAGTAAGTTGAAAGAAGAAGGAGCTTTGTTTTATGTAGCCCCCAATTTTACGCCGCATGTAGTAGTAGATGGTCATTTAATTACAGGACAAAATCCACAGTCTAGCGTGGAAATAGGTAAGGCTATAAAAAGGGCTGTAAATAAATTATAGAAAAAGTACCCGCTACTAACAAAGGTAGTGGGTATTTTTATCCCTCTATTTTCCAGGTAGTAGGACCGCGATTGGTGAGGGCTAATAATCAGTGGGGGATGAACAAAACTCCCACTGATTAAAGTTTCACTTTATTCTAAAATTCCCGCCTCAAAATTGGTTTGTAACCGTCCAGTTGGTAATAATTGATTATAGTTTTTTATGTATAGTATATGAAAATGTAATAAACTAAAAAGGCATAATGAGTATAATAACTTCATTTATAATCATTCGTGAATTTGCTATACTATTTTGTATGGACAAAAGGGGAGGCTCTTTTAAATGAGAAAAGTCGCATGTGCAAATACTTATATTAATAAAATAAAGCCCATTATTAGAAAGACAAGTTTTAGCCAATTGAAAATAGATGAAATTGCGAAATATATGGATATTAGTAAAGCTACTTTATATAAACGTTTTTCTTCGAAAGATGAAATTATTGAGGCGGTAGTAGAGGATTTCATGAACTATCTACTCGAAGGTGATGCGGATAATCAAGATGAAAGTATGTCATTTACAGAACGTTTCCAAAAGACGTTTATCCATTCTTTAAAATGTGTGACATATATTTCGGATGTTTTTTTGCAAGATTTGAAAGAAGCATATCCGCATTTGTCGGATCAATTAGTCGCTGCCCAACAAAATCGTAATCATAATTTGCAAATGTTTTTTGAAGCGGGTATGGAACAAGGTTATTTTAATAAAATGAATGCACAATTATTTATGGTACAAGATGATGTGATGTTAAGACGTATTATAGATCATTCTTTTTGTATTCAGTACGATATTACGTTAAAGAAAGCGATACTTGATTTTTATCAATTAAAGAAGTATCAACTTTTTAAACCAGAGTATATAGAAGCAATTGATGATTCTGAAATTGAAAAAGAAGTTATTGCTATTTTGCAAATGATTTCGTAAAAAAGCAGATCTCCCTTAATAGAGGAGAATCTGCTTTTTTAGTACATATTATTTTTGCAACTGCTTTAATACTAATTCGGCTACTGGACCACCTGAAGCTGGGTTTTGACCAGTGATAACACGATTATCTTCTAGAGCATAAGCTTCCCACGGTTGCGCGGCTTTTTCGTAAAGTCCTCCATTTTTAATGAGTTCATCTTCTGTTAAAAATGGAACGAATTGATCTAATTCAGCTAATTTTTCTTCTTCATTTGAAAAGCCTGTTACCTTCTTACCGCTAATTAAACGATCCCCATTGCTTAATGTAATATGAAATAAACCAGCAGCTCCATGACAAACGGAAGAAACAATTCCGCCGTTTTCATAAATATTGCGGCTAATATTTTGAAGTTCTTTATTTTCTGGGAAGTCCCAAATAACCCCGTGGCCACCTGCGTAATAAATAACAGCGTAGTCTTCTGGATTCACTTCACTTGGTTTCATTGTAGAACCGCGGCGATTCATAAACTCTTTCTTTTGATACCATTCCCAATCGATGCTCTCCGCCATTGCTAAACTATGTGGATCAATTGGTGTATAACCGCCTTGTGGACTGACGTAATCAACTTCGTAACCCGCTTCTTCTACTTTTTTTACGAAATGTACAGCTTCACCAAGCCAAAGTCCGGTAGCCCTATTTAAATTTGGATATTTTTCTACGCTTGTTAATACAACTAACATTTTTCTCTTCATCATAATCCTCCTATAATGTCTCTTCTATATAAAAGTTCTGTATGCGTTTCGTTTTATTAAGTTAAAAAATGTAAATTTGAATAATCATGCCAGTCCTCCTTATATCGGCTTCGAAATTAGTGTATAATAACTTTTGAACAAAGTAAACTAAAAAGGCTTAATTAGTTTACTTTGTATATTTTTTCGTTGACAAACTGTAATGCTGAAACTATGATAGTTCCATGAATATCGAACAACATACGTGTTTCGTTTCGAATTCAATTTACCCCGCATTAACGGGCAGTAAGACCCCCATCTCAAAATTCAGCGGAAGCAAAGAAGTTAGGTGGGGGGTGGGCTGCCCGTAAAAGCCCGATTGGTGAGGGCTAATAATCAGTGGGGGATGAATACAAACCTCACTGATTAAAGTTTCACTTTATCGCGCGATAAATTAGCAACTTTTACACATTTAATGAAGTTGTTTAGTGGTGATACAACATTTAAATAACTTCATTTTTTTATCTATAGTTTGACAGTTTTAAAATTGCAATCAGGAGAGTGTTACACATGGGGAAAGATATAAGAAACCATTCGAAATGGTTTGTTTTTACATTATGTTTTATTGTTTTGTTAGGACCGATGAACGCTGTGTTATTTAATGTAGCGCTAGAGGATATTGCCAATGATTTATCAATTAGTCAATCGAAAGTAAGCTGGGTTGTAGTAGGGTATTCCTTAGTTGTCGGTATTGGTTCGATAATATATGGAAAGCTGGCTGATCGTTACAGTGTAAAAAGACTATTAATTATTTCTATTATCATATTTGTAGCTGGTTCTATTGTTGGATTTGTGAATCAATCTTATGAAATTATCATTTTCGCAAGGTTAGTGCAGGCGAGCGGGGGAGCAGCGTTTATTGCGCTTAGTATGATTGCGGTGGCGAAATTAGTTGCTCCAGCTAAAAAACCAGGTGCGTTAGCAATGATTAGTTCTTCTATTGCATTAGCGGTTGGTATTGGACCTTTAGTAGGTGGGGCAATTACAAATACGTTAGGGTGGCCGTATTTATTTTTATTTATGGTTATTTCAATGATTGGTATTTTCTTACTCGTAAAATTTATGCCAGAAGAGGCGCGACATACAGATGAAGTGTTTCGCTTTGATTTCATTGGAGCAGTTTTATTATTTGTATTGATTACGACCATTTTATTAGGAGTTAATATTAATAGTGGGCTTTTTGTGTTATCTGTTGTTTTTCTATTTTTATTTAAGGCTCATATGAAGAGAACAGAGTCGCCGTTTATTGATATTGAGTTATTTACAAATAAACCATTACTTCGTTTAATAGCGGTCGGATTTATCATTAATGTGGCGTTATGTGCTAGTTTATTATTATTACCATTACTGTTAGGAAGAGGACATGGATTGTCTCCATTCGTTATTGGAATTGTATTGTTTATTGCATCTCTCTTTGGTATTGTATCTAGTTTTATTACCGGAAAGATTATTCCTTCGTTTGGGAATGTGAAGATGATGTATGTAGCTTCTGTAGTTATGATCATTGGCTTTTTAATTTTAGGGATTATTCCGGACGGGAACTTACTCTTTATTTTATTTGCGGTTATTTTAACATTTATGAGTTATTCGGCAATTCAAGTATCATTAAACACATTTATCCCGAAAACATTAAATCCAGCTAAAGTTGGAGTCGGTCTTGGTTTATATAATTTAATTAACTTTTTCGGTATGGCATTTGGACCAGCTGTAGCGAGCAAAATTATGGAATCTACAAATAGTTATCGATTGAATTTTATTTTGATCGTCATTTTAATTGCTGCTCATTTCTTCTTATTAATGGGAATGTCTTCTTTTCAAAAAAAGATGGAGCAATGAATATGCACTTTATATAGAAGAAACCGACTTTCTTATAGAAGGTCGGTTATTTTTCTATCTTGCAAATTACGAAAAAAAGGAGCAAAATAAAAAAGGTCCTAGTCTATACATGGGAAAATGAAAATTTTCATACAGAAGCATTTGAAGTGAGCGAACTTAAAGTGTGTAAAATATAATGATAAACATAAAAGATGATGAATGAGAAAACGGGTGATGAAGTTGAATAGAGCAATCGGTGTTATCGATTCAGGAGTTGGCGGTTTAACAGTAGCGAAGGAATTAATTCGTCAGTTGCCGAAAGAGCGTATCATATATTTAGGAGATACAGCACGTTGTCCTTATGGTCCACGTTCTCGAGAAGAAGTACGTCAATTTACGTGGGAAATGACAGAGCATTTACTAGATTTAAATATTAAAATGTTAGTTATTGCGTGTAATACAGCAACTGCAGTTGTATTAGAAGAGATGCAAAAACAATTACCAATTCCAGTAGTAGGAGTTATTCACCCAGGATCACGTACAGCTTTAAAAGTGACAAACACGTATCACGTTGGGATTATTGGAACGATTGGAACGGTGAAAAGTGGTGCATACGAAGAGGCGTTAAAGTCTATTAATAACCGTGTTATGGTAGAAAGTTTAGCTTGTCCACCTTTCGTTGAACTTGTAGAGAGTGGGAATTTCGAAAGTGAAATGGCGTATGAAGTTGTAAGAGAAACGTTGCAACCACTGAAAAGTACCGATATTGATACACTTATATTGGGGTGTACACATTATCCGATTTTAGGACCTGTTATTAAAAAAGTAATGGGAGATAAAGTGCAACTAATTAGTTCTGGTGATGAAACAGCACGTGAAGTAAGTACAATCTTATATCATAGTAAAATGTTGAATGAAGGAGAAGAACAAAGCAATCATCTCTTCTTAACAACAGGAAAAATAGGCTTGTTTAAAGAAATTGCATCAAAATGGTTCGGTCAACCGATTGAAAATGTGAAGCATATTCATTTAGAAAAAGAATAATAGTAGAATTTATATAAGTGAGCTCCTGAGAAATCAGGAGTTTTTGTTTTATCTTGCTATTTGCTGGGGAGTAAGACCCCTGTTGATTAAAGTTTCAATTTATAAGAGGCGCAGCTTGTTCTAAAACGTGAAACAGCTCGTATACATAATAGTACAAACTTAGATTTTAGGGGGGAATGGCATGCCTAAATCCACTTTTAAATGGGTTGTTGGTGCTACTGTGAGTGCTGTTTTACTAACAGGGTGTGGCTTTATAAATCAAGAGAAAGCAACTGAACAAATTGATCCGCCAAAACAAGTTACGTATACAGAGGGTGGGAAGAAAGAAGTAGCTAAAAAAGATAAGCAAGGGCAAATGGTAAATAGAGAACTATACCTTGTTGATAAAAATGGTTATGTTGTACCACAAACGTTAGCTATACCTACTCCGAAAGCAAATGAGACTGTGAAGCAAACGTTAGAATACCTTGTGAAAGATGGACCGGTAACGAATTTATTACCGAATGGGTTTCGTGCAGTCATTCCGGCGAATACAACGATGACCTTAGATTTGAAAAAGGACGGAACGGCAGTTATTGATTTCTCTAAAGAAATGAAAAACTATGCGAAAGAAGAAGAGCGTCAAATCGTTGAATCTATAGCTTGGACGTTGACGCAATTTACAGAGATAAAACAAGTGCAGTTCCAAATAAATGGTGAGAAATTGGCAAAGATGCCGGTTGGTGGTACACCGCTTGGTGAAGGAGTGAGCCGTGCAAATGGTATTAACTTCGATGATGAACAAGTAGCAGATGTAACAAATACAAAACCAGTCACACTGTATTTTATGGCGCAAAATAATAATAAACAGCAATACTACGTACCAGTCACACGCCGCGTTGCGGAAGGTAAAGAAAATGACTATGCAACAATTATAGATGAACTTGTAAAAGGTCCGATCCATCAATCGCTCCTGAATGATTTTAATCCAGGCGTTAAGCTTATTACGAATCCGAAATTACAAGACGGAAATCTTACATTAAACTTTAATGAAAATATATTTGTAAACCCAGATAAAAATATGATCTCAAATTACGTATTGAAGTCGTTAGTTTTATCTTTAACAGAAAAGAAAGGTGTGAAAAATATTTCTATTGAAGTGAATGGAAAAGCAAATCTTATAGATGAAAAGGGCGGAAAGTTAATAAAACCTGTAGATCGTCCAGAAAACGTGAATACAGGTAGTTTTTAATCGTCAATAATTTGATATACTTAAGTAAGAAAGAGGAATTGCTTTTTGGGTTCCTCTTCTTTTATTGTATACATATCATACATTTAAATTTGGCTATACTAACAAGTAGTTATGAGGAGGTTATTTTTATGCGAGTAGATGGTAGAGAGAAAACAGAATTACGCCATATACATATTCATACGAATTATTTAAAACATCCAGAAGGATCAGTGTTAATTGAGGTTGGGGATACAAAGGTAATTTGCTCAGCGACAATTGAAGAGCGTGTCCCGCCATTTATGCGTGGAGAAGGAAAGGGCTGGGTAACAGCTGAATATGCGATGATTCCACGTGCGACAGAACAACGTACAATTAGGGAGTCAAGCAAAGGGAAAGTAACAGGACGTACAATGGAAATCCAGCGCTTAATAGGACGAGCATTACGTGCGGTAGTTGATTTAGAAGCGCTTGGCGAGAGAACAGTTTGGATTGACTGTGATGTCATCCAAGCAGATGGTGGAACGAGAACAGCTTCTATTACAGGTGCATATGTAGCGATGGTATTAGCTTTCGAGAAATTATTACAAGCAGAAAAAGTATCTAAAATTCCAGTAAAAGATTATTTAGCAGCAACATCAGTAGGAATTGTTGAAGAGCAAGGTGTTGTTTTAGATTTAAACTATGCAGAAGATTCTAAAGCAGACGTTGATATGAATGTAATTATGACTGGAAAAGGTCAGTTCGTTGAAGTGCAAGGAACTGGAGAAGAAGCGACGTTTAGTAGAGCGCAGTTAAATGAATTACTTGATGCAGCAGAACAAGGCATTTTCCAACTGATTGATATGCAAAAAGAAGCGTTAGGTGACATCGTATCTCATATAGAGTAGAGGTGGAAAGTATGAAACAAGTTGTTGTAGCGACAAAAAATATGGGGAAAGTACGTGAATTTGCTGAGTTATTTGAGCGATTTGATTTAGAAGTGAAATCATTACACGATTTTCCTCATATTGAAGAAGTCGAAGAAACTGGTGAAACATTTGAAGAAAATGCGATCTTAAAAGCGGATAGTTTGAGTAGACAGTTGAATGCAATTGTAATTGCGGATGATTCAGGTCTTATTGTAGATGCGTTAAACGGGAAACCAGGCGTGTATTCAGCTCGTTTTGCTGGAGAGCCAAAAGATGATCAAGCGAATATTGATAAAGTTTTACAAGAATTAAATGAAATACCGTTTGATAAGCGTAAAGCTCGCTTCTACTGTGCATTAGCAGTAGCTTTCCCTGAAGGTGATAAAAAGCCTGTCATTGTAAACGGGACATGTGAAGGATTTATTTTAGAACAACGCCGCGGAGAAAATGGCTTTGGATACGATCCGATCTTTTATGTGGAAGAGTACAAAAAAGCAATGGCGGAATTAAGTTCAGATGAAAAAAATGCTATTAGTCACCGCGGACGTGCTCTTCGTAAGTTAGAAGAAAAAATCCCGGAATGGTTTTTAGGAGAATAAGGGAGAGAGAATGATGAAAGCTTTAATCGTAAGCGATAGTCATAGCTCTGTGAAGGAATTACAGCAGTTGAAAGAGAAGTATGAAGGGAAAGTAGATATCATGATTCATTGCGGTGATTCAGAGCTAACATCTGCTCATGAAGAACTGCAAGGTTTCCATGTTGTAAAAGGAAACTGTGATTATGCTAACTTTCAAGATGAAATTGTAACTGATGTAGATGGAATTCGCTTCTTAGTTGTGCATGGACATCGCCATAATGTGAAAATGACATTACAAACGCTAGCGTACCATGCTGAAGAAGTGGGAGCGCAAGTTGCATGCTTCGGACATTCTCACGTATTAGGTGCGGAATTAATCGAGGGCGTTTTATTTATTAATCCAGGCAGTATTTTATTACCACGTCAGCGTGTAGAAAAGACATTTGCTTTATTAGAAATGGATGAAAATCAAATGGAAGTTCGTTTTGAAACGTTAGACGGACAACTAGTTGAACAGGCAGTTTTTAAAAGAGGATAAGAAAATTTATCCTCTTTTAAAAAAGGTGTTGACTTTATGTGTGGTTATACATATAATAAATATTGTCGATAGGGCAACGGCGCTAACGAAGAAAAGAAAATAACATATGCGGGTGTAGTTTAGTGGTAAAACAAGAGCCTTCCAAGCTCTGGTCGAGAGTTCGATTCTCTTCACCCGCTCCATGTCCCAGTAGCTCAGCCGGATAGAGCATACGCCTTCTAAGCGTACGGTCGGGAGTTCGAATCTCTCCTGGGACGCTAAAAAAACCTTGTTATCAAAAGATAACAAGGTTTTTTGTTTGTCTAAAATTTGATGTTTGGGTTATAAGTGTAGTTCATGCTTAATATTTGCGAGCTTTCCTTTGATATTAAGCAGTTGCATATGTACTTTTTTTCTTAAATAAAAAGAGCGCCATTTATGCGCCTTATTCATCTTATTTAATTTAAAGAATTAATAGGTTTATGATGGAACTCAAATCCATATCCAGATTCTCTTAATTGTTTACTTGCAATATTATAAAATTCTTTACCATTCTAGTACGGTTGAGCAGCAGTTATCGGAACTTATCCCCGGCAGTGTGTTACAATTAATAGAAGCGGAAAATGAGAATCTCCAATTGACTGGACCTGTGATTGGTTAGATGGTTTAAGAAGGTCGTATAAAAAAGGGAGATGGCGCAAAGATGGCGAGATCAAATGAGAATGATTTAACGGAGAAATTGGCAGAAGGTCACCGAAAATATGGTGATGGCAATTTTACAGTACAGAACATCGGTGATGAAACTAACCCGAATTGGACTATCGTAAAAAATGTGAGGAAGGGATCGGCAGGCATTCGCGAAGGAGAAGATATATTAAGACTGCGATCAAAATATATAAAATAGTACGGAAATGGGCGGAGCGGGAGCTCGAATTTCTCCTGGTACGCTACAAAAACCTTGTTATCTTTTGATAACAAGGTTTTCTGTTTAGTTATTAATAAACTTCTCAAATACAAAACCATAATCTTTCACATTATATTGTTTCTTCGTATCAACAAGCCAGTTAAAGGCGATCTCGTTCATCTCTTTAAATTGCTCTGCTAAATTTACTTGTGCGTTTGAAATGCGGCTAAAGGCATTAGATGCCATATCTAAACTTTTATGTGCATATTGTAATGTAATATCGTTGTCGTATGAAATTTCTTCGATTTTAAGTAAAGCCTTATATAAATCTTTTAATTCTTCAATATGTTTTTTATGAACATCAATTGAGTAATGTTCATCGCCCATTTGAAACTTAATTTCTACATCTAAATCAATCGTTCCTGCAGTTTCAAGTGCTACGTTTTTAATTTGATATTTACTATAACTAAAGCGGCGTAGTGTACGTTTTTTACTTGTTGCGCTTGTACCGTCTAAGTGAATTAACCCTTTGTTTGTGAAGCAATATTCATCTGATTTCGATTTAATTAGAAAGTAAATTTTCTCCCCATCTTCATGCATTACATAATCATCGGCATCGACCTTATCATAGTCTTTAGGTGTAATAACAGAACCTACATCGCTTAGTCCTAATACATCTGCGGCCATTTTTTTAAACATATATAATCCCCCTTGTAAATTAAATTCTTAATTGTACAAAAATATATTAACATGATTTTCATCCTTTGTTTTCTTGTAATACGAAAATATCTGAAGGTAAGTTAAGAAAAGTAATGAATAATTATTTTGATCCTAAATTATTTAGTAAATCTATTAGTTTAAGATTGGATTCTCCGAAAAATAACCAAGAGAAAAAAGTTAATTTTGCAAGTGATTATAGAGAAATTCCGTGAAAGCACCTCAAGCTATGTGAGGTGTTTTTCTATCCTCTTTTGAAATCTTACAATTCTGTAAGGTAACTGTAAGGTAGTTCGATGGTAACAAATTGCTAATCTTTTATAATGAAGATAACAACGATAAAACGAGGAGGCAGAAATGATGAAAGGATTAGTTGTAACGGGCTTAACGGTTGCTTTTGGATTTGTAGCGTATGAGAAATTAACGTATGTAGTTGATGTTGTGAAACATTTGATTGCTTAGAGAAAACAGCCATGAGAGGGAAAGGGAATGAGTGAATGAATGGAATGGTTATTTGGAATTATAGGTACTTGTAGTGTAGTGTTATTGTTCTTTGTCCCAAGTGGTATACTTAGTTCGACAACAAGTTTGTTCTTCTTAAGTTTGTTTGCTTGTACGATGCTTATTATTATGTTTTTAATGAAGCGAAGTAAACCAATCTTCTATTTTAGCATGATTGTTATGGCAATTATTGTTCTCCAAATTATTACCCTTGTAATATACCCCACAATTATAAAAGCTTTCCATTAATGATGAATCCTCTGCGTTTGTTGCTGGGGATTTTTATTTGTACAATTTTAATTTTTAGTAGAGATTTATTCGTATTGGAATGTAAAAATTAAATATTTTCATATTTCAAACAAATAATTTGGGGATGTTGTGTTCTCATTACGCATTTGATATATTTACTTTGAACATAATTAAAATCAAGAAAAAGAGGCGGACGTATGGATAAAAAAAAAAATACGGTCGTATTGTTTCCGCAGCTATCAGAGCGCTATATTGATGAAGGTTTTTTAGCGTTGAAAGAGCGGAAGTTCGAAGATGCATTGCGCTGCTTTGAAATATTACGTCAGTATAATGCGGAAACGGAACAAACGGAATTAGCTTCAGTTATTTGTTTACTCGAATTAAAACGTATGGAAGAAGCGAAAGACAAATGTGAACAGTTGCTTAAAACAGGAGTTGTCTTATTTGGTGATATTCTTGAAACGTACGTGACTATTTTAGTTCAAACAAATGATTATGAAGGTGTTATTGAAACTGTTGAAAAGGTTTTACAAACGAAAGATATAATGCCTGATCAAAAGGAAAAATTAGCGCAGCTTGCTTTATTTGCAGAAGGTATGCTAAATGAGGGAGACGCATCGCTAGTGGATTCAAATTTTGAGTTGAATGAGTTTACTAATGAAATTTTTGGAGAAAACTTTGGACAGAAGCTAAGAGCGATTCAGCGACTTTCATTAAAAGACTTAGATCTTGCATTACCTGTTTTAAAGAAATTTTTAATAGATGAAGAGCAACACCCCTATTTGAAAACTTCTATTTTGTATAAAATGATAGAAAGTCAGGTAGAAGAGGAAATAGAGGTAGAAAAGTTTGGGAATACGATTAAGGTAATTCCAGCATTTACAGGTCATAATGAGGAGCAATCCAATAACATTATACATAAATTATCAAGTCGATTAGAGCAAAATTATCCCGATATATTTGAAGCGATGGTTACATATTGGAAAGAATTGCAAATTAGCATTTTCCCATTCGCTCTATTAATGGATAAAGAAGAGATTTGGTCAGCTGTTTTAGAGAGAATTGGAAGAAAGCGTTTCGGATTGGCTATTGATGAAGAAGAGCTTATGGCAGCATACAATATCGAATTGGAAGAGTTTCATATTGCCTATCAATGGTTATTACGTGTTGAAAGAGAAGGATATTTGCCCGTATAATTATGAAAAAGAATCGTTCAGTTCTTGAAACGAGCATATTCTATGTTATAATGTAAGGGTTGCAAAAGGCAGAAAACTGCCTGTTTGTAAGAGAAGAGAAGTGTAATTCTCTTACTTAATATGTTTCATATTATTCTCGAACAAAATATACCGTAGTTGTCTTCTGGGCAATTAGTAGATTGGAACATTATATCTGAAAGCTTTTGCTAGAGGATTATTTGTGTATTTGTTATTTCAAAAAAGAGATAATGAAGATCTTAATCTATAGAGGTATGTGCATACATTATTATAGTTGGAGGGAAAGAATAAATGTCTACAAAATGGGAAAAATTAGAAGGTAACGTTGGCGTTTTAACAATCGAAGTTGATGCTAAAGAAGTAAACAACTCTATCGACGCTGCGTTCAAAAAAGTAGTAAAAACAATTAACGTACCAGGTTTCCGTAAAGGAAAAATGCCTCGTCCATTATTCGAACAACGCTTTGGTATTGAATCTTTATACCAAGATGCTTTAGATATCATTTTACCAAAAGCATACGGTGAAGCGATTGAAGAAGCTGGTATCTTCCCAGTTGATCATCCTGAAATCGACATCGAGAAGTTCGAAAAAAATGCTAACCTTATCTTCACTGCAAAAGTTACAGTGAAACCTGAAGTTAAATTAGGTGAGTACAAAGGTTTAGCAGTAGAAAAAGTTGAAACAACTGTAACTGACGAAGATGTAGAGAACGAATTAAAATCTTTACAAGAACGTCAAGCTGAACTAGTTGTTAAAGAAGAAGGAACTGTTGAAAACGGTGATACAGCTGTAATCGACTTCGAAGGTTTCGTTGATGGCGAAGCATTTGAAGGCGGAAAAGGCGAAAACTACTCTCTAGCAATCGGTTCTGGTACATTCATCCCAGGTTTCGAAGAGCAAGTAATCGGTCTTAAATCTGGTGAGTCTAAAGACGTTGAAGTATCATTCCCAGAAGAGTACCATGCTGCTGAATTAGCTGGCAAACCAGCAACATTCAAAGTAACAATTCACGAAATCAAAACAAAAGAACTTCCTGAGTTAAACGACGAGTTCGCTAAAGAAGCAGACGAAGCGGTTGCAACTCTTGATGAATTAAAAGCAAAACTTCGCACAAACTTAGAAGAAGGCAAAAAGCACGAAGCTGAGCACAAAGTACGTGACGAAGTAGTAGAATTAGCTGCTGCTAACGCTGAAATCGAAATTCCAGAAGCTATGATCAACACTGAGTTAGATCGTATGGTTCGTGAATTCGAGCAACGTTTAAGCCAACAAGGTATGAACCTTGAGCTTTACTACCAATTCACAGGTACTGATGCTGACAAATTAAAAGAGCAAATGAAAGAAGATGCACAAAAACGTGTAAGAATCAATCTTGTTCTTGAAGCTATCATTGAAGCTGAAAACATCGAAGTTACTGAAGAAGAAGTAACTGCAGAAGTTGAAAAAATGGCTGAAATGTATGGTATGCCAGTAGACGCTATCAAGCAAGCTCTTGGAAGCGTAGACGCTTTAGCTGAAGATCTTAAAGTGCGTAAAGCTGTAGACTTCTTAGTAGAAAACGCTGCATAATAAAATAACAAGGCACGATTAAAATCGTGCCTTGTTTTATAAATATAGAAATATATTTATAAAACTTTTCGATGGAGAAGGAAAAGTTCCTTTACAAGTCGAATATACATATTTCAAAAGTTTTAAAAATTTTTTATTTGTACATAACTAGTCATATTATTTGTATTTCTCGCCACGTAGTGACATAATATGTATTTACATACGATACATTTATCGTGTACATACGAAGGCAAGAGGTTAGCACTTTGTAAGGGGTGTGAAAATATGTTTAAATTTAATGATGAAAAAGGGCAATTAAAATGTTCTTTCTGTGGTAAAACACAAACGCAAGTTCGAAAGTTAGTGGCAGGTCCAGGTGTTTACATTTGTGACGAGTGTATCGAACTTTGTACTGAAATTGTACAAGAGGAGCTTGCGAAGGACGAAGAAGTAGAATTCAAAGATGTACCGAAACCGGTAGAAATTCGTGAAATCTTAGATGAGTATGTCATCGGGCAAGATAGCGCGAAAAAAGCACTAGCGGTAGCGGTATATAACCATTACAAACGCATTAATTCTAACAGCAAAATTGATGATGTAGAATTAGCGAAGAGTAATATCGCACTTATCGGGCCAACAGGTAGTGGTAAAACATTACTGGCACAAACTTTAGCGCGTATTTTAAATGTTCCATTTGCAATCGCGGACGCAACATCTTTAACAGAAGCTGGATATGTTGGGGAAGATGTAGAAAATATCTTACTAAAATTAATTCAAGCAGCTGATTATGATGTAGAGAAAGCGGAAAAAGGAATCATTTATATTGATGAGATTGATAAAGTGGCACGTAAGTCCGAAAATCCATCAATTACACGTGATGTATCTGGTGAAGGTGTGCAGCAGGCACTTCTGAAAATTTTAGAGGGTACTGTAGCAAGCGTTCCACCTCAAGGTGGTCGTAAGCATCCGCACCAAGAGTTTATTCAAATTGATACAACGAACATCTTATTCATTTGTGGTGGAGCGTTTGATGGCATTGAGCCGATTATTAAACGTCGCCTTGGTGAAAAAGTAATTGGATTTGGTTCTGAGAAGAAAAATGCTGATGTAAATGAGAAGCATGTTTTATCTCACGTATTACCAGAGGATCTTTTAAGATTTGGTTTAATTCCAGAGTTTATCGGTCGTCTTCCAGTTATTGCGAACCTAGAGCCACTTGATGAAGATGCTCTTGTTGATATTTTAACGAAACCGAAAAATGCACTTGTTAAGCAATTCCAAAAATTATTGGAGCTTGACGATGTTGAGTTAGAGTTTGAAGAAGGTGCACTAATCGAAATTGCGAAAAAAGCAATTGAACGTAAAACGGGTGCTCGTGGACTTCGTTCTATTATTGAAGGCTTAATGCTTGATGTAATGTTCGAACTTCCATCTCGTAAAGATATCGAGAAGTGTATTCTTACAAAAGAAACAGTAGCTGATAATGAGCCGCCAAAATTGGTGTTACAAGACGGTACTGTACTTGATACAAAAACATCTGCATAATGCGAAAGGGAAACAGCAATTTTTATAATTGCTGTTTTTCTTTATGTTTAGCTACGTTCCTCCGCGGAAATACTAAGAGATAAAATATTGCGGGAGGAAATAAATAATGAGCTGGACAAATATATTTTTAGTTGTTCAACTTGTTTTTGGTGTAATTGTCGGATTGTATTTCTGGCATTTACTTCGAAATCAACGAACACAAAAAGTTTCAATTGATCGAGAATCGAAAAAAGAATTAGAACAGCTTCGTAAAATGCGTGAGATTTCTTTAACAGAGCCGCTAGCAGAAAAGGTGCGTCCTACAACCTTTTTAGATATTGTAGGGCAAGAGGACGGAATTAAGTCGTTAAAAGCGGCTCTTTGTGGTCCGAATCCGCAACATGTAATCATATATGGCCCGCCAGGTGTTGGGAAAACAGCGGCAGCACGTCTTGTATTAGAAGAAGCGAAACGAAATCCTAAATCTCCATTTCGTACGAATGCAACATTTATTGAACTTGATGCGACAACAGCTCGGTTTGATGAACGTGGTATCGCAGACCCTTTAATAGGTTCGGTGCATGATCCGATTTATCAAGGTGCTGGGGCGATGGGGCAAGCAGGTATTCCGCAACCGAAAAAAGGTGCTGTAACAGATGCACATGGTGGTATTTTGTTTATTGATGAGATTGGCGAGCTCCATCCGATTCAAATGAATAAAATGTTAAAGGTGTTAGAAGATCGAAAAGTATTTTTAGAAAGTGCGTACTATAGTGAAGAAAATACGATGATCCCAACATATATACATGATATTTTCCAAAAAGGCTTACCGGCAGATTTTCGCTTAGTTGGAGCAACGACACGTTCGCCAGAGGAAATTCCTCCTGCTATTCGGTCACGTTGCTTAGAAGTATTTTTCCGTGAATTAGATACGGAAGAAATTCAAAAAGTAGCGAAAAATGCCGCGGAAAAAGTGGAAATGCAAATAGGTGAAAATGGTATTGAAATGATCGGGATGTATGCAAGGAATGGACGAGAAGCGATTAATCTCGTGCAAATCTCTGCTGGTATGGCGATAAATGAAGAACGTTCTTTCATTAAGGATGAAGATATAGAGTGGGTTGTTCACTCAAGTCAGCTTACACCGAAATATGAAAAGCACATTTATCCGATTCCAAGGATTGGTCTTGTAAATGGTCTTGCTGTATACGGACCAAATACAGGTGCGTTATTAGAAATTGAAGTAACAGCAATCAAGGCGAAAGATAAAGGATCGGTAAATGTTACCGGAATTGTGGAAGAAGAAAGTATTGGTAGTCAAACGAAATCGATTCGTCGTAAAAGTATGGCGAAAGGCTCTGTTGATAATGTATTAACAGTACTTCGTTCTTTAGATGTGTTGCCAGAAGGATATGATATACATATTAATTTTCCAGGTGGTATCCCAATTGATGGACCTTCTGCAGGAATCGCTATGGCAACAGGTGTATATTCTGCGGTGCACCGCACGTATGTAAATAATGAAGTAGCGATGACAGGGGAAATAAGTATACACGGAGAAGTAAAACCTATTGGTGGCGTGTACGCAAAAATAAAAGCTGCGAAAAAAGCGGGAGCTAAGAAAGTCATTATTCCTGCTGAAAATATGCAACCATTTTTGTATACGATCAAGGGAATTGAAATTATTCCTGTCCGTAAGTTAAAAGAAGTATTTGAGTTAACGTTTATGCAAGAAAATATGCATAGAGAGCTAGATGTACATACTCACGTAGACGAAACAGATGTACAATCTATGTAAAAATAAACAATAATAAAATTTGCCAGACTTCGTTTAAGTTTGTATGCTTAATCGGAGTCTTTTTTCTTTTCGTGAGGTAGAAAAACAAGCTATTTACAATTGCGCGGAATCTCAGCAATTGCATCTAGGTGTATTGTAATATAAAATAGTTGAACAGGAGTTTAATTTATTATGGAGGTGCTATGTCTAGTATGAATACGAACGAAAGAATCGTGCCCCTCCTACCATTAAGAGGCGTTCTCGTATATCCAACGATGGTTTTGCATCTTGATGTAGGACGTGATAAATCGATACAAGCACTAGAGCAGGCGGCAATGGATGAAAATATCATCTTTTTAGCAATGCAAAAAGAAATGAATATCGATGATCCGAAAGAAGATGACATATATAGTGTAGGTACGGTGGCGAAAGTGAAGCAAATGTTAAAATTGCCGAACGGTACGCTTCGTGTCCTTGTGGAAGGTTTACATAGAGCAGAAGTAATAGAGTTTATCGAAGAAGAAAATGTAGTACAAGTGTCTATTAAAACGGTAACTGAAGAAGTAGAAGATGATTTAGAAGAGAAAGCTTTTATGCGTACGTTACTGGAGCATTTCGAACAATATATTAAAGTCTCGAAAAAAGTTTCAAATGAAACATTTGCAACGGTAGCTGATGTGGAAGAACCAGGGAGATTAGCTGATCTAATTGCTTCTCACTTGCCGATTAAAACGAAGCAGAAACAAGAGATTCTAGAGATTGTATCTGTAAAAGAACGATTACAAACACTTATTTCAATTATTCAAGATGAACAAGAGTTACTTAGCCTAGAAAAGAAAATTGGGCAAAAAGTGAAACGTTCCATGGAGCGCACGCAAAAAGAATATTTCTTACGTGAGCAAATGAAGGCGATTCAAACTGAACTTGGCGACAAAGAAGGCAAGGGCGGAGAAGTAGAAGAACTTCGTGAGAAAATTGAACAGTCAGGAATGCCGGAAGAAACAATGAAGGCTGCGCTGAAAGAATTAGATCGTTATGAAAAGTTACCAGCAAGTTCTGCGGAGAGTGGTGTTATTCGCAATTATATTGATTGGTTATTAGCGCTTCCGTGGACAGAGGCAACAGAAGATATAATTGATCTTGCTCATTCGGAAGAGATTTTAAATAACGATCATTACGGTCTTGAAAAAGTGAAAGAGCGTGTACTTGAATATTTAGCTGTACAGAAGTTAACGAATTCATTAAAAGGACCTATCCTTTGTTTAGTAGGCCCTCCTGGGGTCGGCAAAACTTCGTTAGCGCGTTCAATTGCAACATCATTGAATCGTAACTTCGTCCGTGTATCTCTTGGTGGTGTGCGTGATGAATCTGAAATTCGTGGTCACCGCCGTACATATGTTGGAGCAATGCCAGGACGCATTATTCAAGGTATGAAAAAGGCGAAAACAGTTAATCCAGTCTTCTTATTAGATGAGATTGATAAAATGTCTAACGATTTCCGTGGAGATCCATCAGCGGCATTACTTGAAGTATTAGATCCAGAACAAAACCATAACTTCAGTGATCATTACATTGAAGAACCATATGATCTATCAAAAGTTATGTTTGTAGCAACTGCTAATACACTTTCAAGTATTCCAGGTCCATTACTTGACCGTATGGAAATCATTTCGATTGCTGGCTATACAGAACTTGAAAAAGTACACATTGCTCGTGAGCATTTATTGCCGAAACAATTAAAAGAACATGGCTTACGAAAAGGTAATTTACAAGTGCGTGATGAAGCGCTGCTTGAGATTATTCGTTATTATACACGTGAGGCTGGTGTTCGTACGCTAGAGCGCCAAATTGCAAAAGTTTGCCGTAAAGTAGCGAAGATTATCGTTACAGCAGAACGTAAACGTATCGTTGTGACAGAGAAAAAGATTGTTGATTTACTTGGTAAACACATATTCCGTTATGGGCAAGCTGAAAAAACAGACCAAGTTGGTATGGCAACAGGTCTAGCTTACACAGCAGCAGGCGGCGATACACTTGCCATTGAAGTTTCTGTAGCGCCAGGAAAAGGGAAACTAATTTTAACAGGGAAACTTGGGGATGTTATGAAAGAATCAGCACAAGCTGCGTTTAGTTATATACGTTCTCGTGCAGAAGAGCTTCAGATCGATCCGAATTTCCATGAGAAAAATGATATTCATATTCACGTTCCAGAAGGAGCAGTTCCAAAAGACGGACCGTCAGCAGGTATTACGATGGCAACGGCACTTATTTCTGCGCTAACAGGTATTCCTGTAAGTAAAGAAGTGGGTATGACAGGTGAAATTACACTTCGTGGTCGTGTATTACCAATTGGTGGTTTAAAAGAAAAAACATTAAGTGCTCACCGCGCAGGCTTAACAAAAATTATTTTGCCAGCAGAAAACGAGAAAGATTTAGATGATATTCCAGAGAGCGTAAAAGAAAACCTTACGTTTGTGCTTGCATCTCATTTAGATGAAGTATTGGAGCACGCATTAGTAGGAGTGAAACAATGAAAGTAACAAAAGCAGATATTGTAATTAGTGCTGTTAAACCAGAACAATATCCAGACAGTGATTTACCAGAAATTGCATTAGCAGGTCGTTCAAATGTGGGGAAGTCTTCCTTTATTAATAAAATTTTAAATCGTAAAAAGTTAGTACGTATTTCTTCTAAACCAGGAAAAACGCAAACGCTGAACTTTTTCTTAATCAATGAGATGATGCACTTTGTTGACGTTCCAGGTTATGGATATGCGAAAGTATCTAAATCGGAGCGCGCTGCATGGGGGAAAATGATTGAAACGTACTTTACAACGCGTGAACAATTAGACGCAGCTGTATTAGTAGTTGATTTACGTCACCAACCAACAAGTGATGACGTGATGATGTATGATTTCTTAAAGCATTATGAAATCCCAACAATTATTATTGCGACGAAAGCCGATAAAATTCCGAAAGGGAAATGGCAAAAGCATTTAAAAGTTGTAAAAGAAACGCTTGCTGTTGAAATTGGCGATGAAATTGTTCTATTCTCTTCTGAAACAGGACTTGGAAAAGAAGAAGCGTGGAAAGCAATTCATAAATTTACAAAAACAAAAAACGCGTGACGAATGTCGCGCGTTTTTTGTTTTGCTAAATTTTTTAGCGTACGTTTAATGTAACTTCAATATTTCCTCGTGTTGCTTTCGAGTAAGGACATACACCGTGAGCCGCTTCCACAAGTTCTTGTGCTTCGCTATGTGAAACGCCAGCCACATGTACATCAAGTACAGCAGATAGGCCGAAACCACCATCTGTATCTTTTCCGATAGAAACGTGAGCAGTTACTTCTGTACTTTCTACTTTCACACGTTTTGTACGAATGACAAGTTGTAATGCACTATCGAAACAAGCTGCATAACCAGCTGCAAATAGTTGTTCTGGATTTGTTGCTTCTCCGCCTGCACCACCTAGTGCTTTCGGCATTTTTACATCAAGATTTAATATGCCATCATCTGAAACTACTTTCCCATTTCTTCCACCTGTTGCTGTTACTGAAGCAGTATATAATTTATCCATATTTATTCCCCTTTTCCATCATTAATTGTTTTCATTGTGTCAATCAGTTTATTTAGTTGAATTAATAAAGAGCGATATTCTTGCTCTGTAATTCCTAAGTTTGTAGCCATCGTTGTCGGTAATGAACAAGCCTTTTCCTTTAAATCTTTGCCTTGTTCTGTTAATTCAATACAAACTTTTCGCTCGTCTTCTTTGGAACGAACACGTTTTACAAGTTTTAATGATTCCATACGTTTTAACATAGGTGTTAACGTACCAGAGTCTAAAAATAGACGTTCTCCAATTTGTTTTACTGTTAGTCCATCTTGCTCCCATAGTACGAGTAAAGTAATGTACTGGGGATACGTAATACCCATTTCTTCTAAATAAGGTCGATAAAAACGAGTAACCTCTCTAGAGCAGGCGTAAATAGAAAAACAAAGTTGGTTATCTAGATGCAAAGAGTCTTCTGTCATAAATAACTCCCTTCTAATTAAGTTGCGCACAATTTAATTTTGTAAAACTAATATAACGAAAAAGAAGTGCAATGTCAAATACATTGTATTGAGAAAGTCTTTGTTACATTTTGGAACAATCATACATATTTTCCTTCATGATGAAAGAAGATAGGGAAGATGATGTTATAATTTATATGGAATAGTTTCCATCACTTGATTATGAGGGCTTTTTTTGGTAACGTACAAATAGAGTTATTAATTTATAATCATTATAAAGTAGAAATTTTTTTATTAGTGTTACTGAATCTCCTTTATTACATACGGAGAATAATTAAAAAATAATCGGTTGTTCACACGATTGTCAGATTCATAAGAGGAAAGTTGTATTATGATAGTAGATAAAGTGATAAAACGGGTGAAGGGGGACATGCTGCGTGCATATTCTTGTTGTTAGTGTAAATTATCGAACAGCCCCTGTAGAATTTCGTGAGAAACTCACATTTCAGGCAGCAGAACTAGAGCGAGCGATGACTACATTACAAAATCAAAAGAGCGTGTTAGAGAATGTCATTGTGTCAACTTGTAATCGCACTGAGATTTATGCTGTTGTCGATCAATTACACACGGGACGGTATTATATTAAGAAATTTTTAGCTGATTGGTTTCAGCTTGAAATAGAAGAAGTCGCGCCATATTTAACTATTTTTGAACAAGATGGCGCAATAGATCATTTATTCCGCGTAACGTGCGGTTTAGATTCAATGGTAGTCGGAGAAACGCAGATTTTAGGTCAAATAAAAGATAGCTTTTTAGAAGCGCAACAAGTTAAAGCAACAGGCACAATTTTTAATGAATTGTTTAAGCAAGTCATTACATTAGCAAAACGTGCCCACTCAGAAACAACAATCGGGGAAAGTGCAATGTCTGTTAGTTATGCTGCTGTTGAGCTTGGAAAGAAAATATTTGGCGAGTTAACAGATTGTCATGTGCTTATTCTTGGTGCTGGTAAAATGGGCGAACTTGCACTACAAAACTTATATGGAAGTGGTGCTCGTAAAGTAACAGTTATGAATAGGACGCTTTCGAAAGCAGAAGTAATGGCTGAGAAATATATGGGACATGCAAAATCGTTAAGCGAATTACAATGTGCATTATTAGAAGCAGATATTTTAATTAGTTCAACTGGTGCATCTGAGTATGTCATTACGAAAGAGATGATGACAAAGGTGGAGAAAATGCGCTCTGGTCGTCCATTATTTATGGTTGACATTGCAGTGCCGCGTGATATTGATCCAGCGATTGATGAGCTAGAAGGTTCTTTCTTGTATGATATTGATGATTTACAAGGAGTAGTGGAGGCAAACCGTGCTGAGCGTTTGAAAGAGGCAGAGAAAATTCAATTTATGATTGAAGAGGAAATTGTTCTATTTAAAACGTGGTTAAGTACACTTGGTGTTGTTCCATTAATATCAGCTCTTCGTGATAAGGCACTTGCAATCCAAAGTGAAACGATGGTAAGCCTAGAGCGAAAAATACCAAACCTTAGTGATCGTGAGAAAAAAGTCATTAGTAAGCATACGAAAAGTATTATTAATCAATTATTAAAAGACCCAATTTTAGTAGCGAAAGAAATAGCTGCTGAAGAGGGAGCGAGCGAAAAATTAGCGTTATTTGCAAAGATTTTTGATTTAGAAACGGAAGAAGTAGAGAGTCGTGCGGAAGAAGTAGAACATAAAAGAGTGTGGACACCATCCGTTCCATCTTTATAATTTGGAAGGATGATCGGATGAGTTTTTTAAATAACAGTATTATTTATCATATTGCAATTATTTTATATGCTTGTAGCATTAGTTTATATTTTATAGATTATTTCCAAAGTAACCGAAAGGCGAACCGATTTGCTTTTTGGTTACTTGCGATTGTATGGGTCCTGCAGTCTATTTTTATGTTGCTTAGAGCTACAGATTCAGAAACGAATCCTATTTTAACTTTATTATCAGGGATTTATTTTTATGTTTGGTTATTGATTACGATGTCGTTAGTTATTAATCGATTTATGAGAATTGACTTTTTAGTCTTTTTTACAAATGTTGTAGCATTTGGCGTAAGCGCTTTTTCTATTTTTACACCGCTCGGAAAGATGTCGCCAGTACTTGCGGAACAATTAGTTTCAGAACTTGTATACGTGCATGTCGGTATGGCAATTATTTCTTACGCAACGTTTACTGTATCGTTCATTTTTTCTATTATGTATTTATTGCAATATCGCCTATTAAAAAAGAAAAAATGGAATGCGAGATTAAGAAGGTTAGGGAATTTACCGAAGCTAGAATCTATGTCTTACGGATTAAATTTATTTTCTGTTCCATTTTTCTTACTAGCAATTTTATTAGGATGTATATGGGGATATACAAAATTGGATAATTTCCATTGGTATGATACGAAAGTAATCGGATCTTTTGTCGTTCTATTTGTGTATTGCACAGGTTTATATTTACGAGCGGCAGATGTGTTGCAAGGTAAGAAAATTGTACAGTGGAATATCGGATCGTTTCTCGTAATGCTAGTAAACATTTTTCTATTAAGCAGTTTATCCAATTTCCACTTTTGGTATTTATAATGAGGAGAGAGAATTATGCGCAAAATTATTGTAGGATCACGAAAGAGTAAACTAGCATTAACGCAAACAAACTGGTTTATTGATCAGTTAAAAGCCCTAGGTCTACCATATGAATTTGAAGTGAAAGAAATTGTCACAAAAGGTGATGTTATTTTAGATGTTACTCTTTCAAAAGTAGGCGGAAAAGGCTTGTTCGTTAAAGAAATTGAGCATGCGTTACTTACGAAAGAAATCGATATGGCTGTACATAGTATGAAAGATATGCCAGCTGTACTTCCAGAAGGTTTAATGATTGGCTGTACACCAAAGCGTGTTGACCCTCGTGATGCTTTTATCTCAAAAAATGGAGCATCGTTTAAAGAGTTAGCGGAAGGTGCTATTTTAGGTACGAGTAGTTTAAGACGTAGTGCACAGCTACTCGCTGCGAGACCAGATTTACAAGTGAAGTGGATTCGCGGGAATATCGATACACGTTTACGTAAATTAAAAGAAGAAGATTACGATGCGATTATTTTAGCGACAGCTGGATTACAAAGAATGGGCTGGGATAATGATGTTATTACAGAACATTTAGATGATACGTTATGTGTACCTGCTGTAGGACAAGGTGCATTAGCGATTGAGTGTCGTGAGGATGATAAGGATTTATTGCAGTTGTTAGCGCATATTAATGATACGATAACAGAAAGAACAGTGGCAGCGGAGCGAGTATTTCTTCATAAACTTGAAGGTGGATGCCAAGTTCCAATTGCTGGATATGCAACCCTTACAGAAAACGATGCAATCGAATTAACAGCTCTTGTCGGCTCTATGGATGGCTCTGTTTTATTAAAAGAGACAGTAGTGGGTACTAATCCTGAGGAAGTAGGGTTAGAGGCCGCGGACCGTTTAATTAAACAAGGCGCCAAAGAACTCATTCTTGCTGCAAATAAGGAGCAACAATAAATATGAACGCTCTCGCTGGAAAAACGGTATTGATTACACGTGCCCAGCATCAAGCGAAACAAATGAGTGTGGCAGTGAAAGAAAAGAGCGGAATTCCATTGGAAATTCCGCTTTTGCGTATGGAAGGTATGTCTCATAGGCAAATTCAACATATTGAAGAGCAGCTACATTCATACGACTGGGTTATTTTTACGAGCAGAAATGGTGTAGCTTTTTTTCTAGATAGTTTAAAAAAGAAACTACCGCTAACCATTAAAATCGCTGCGGTAGGTGTGAAAACAAAATTAGAGTTAGAAAAAAGGGGCTATCAAGTTCATTTTGTTCCGACTTCATTTGTTGCAGAAGCATTTGCAGAAGAGTTTCTAAAAGAATTAAGTGGAAACGAACGTATTTTATTTCCGAAAGGGAATTTAGCAAGAGAGGTAATTCCGGTTGCACTTCGGGAAATTGGTATTTCTCTAGATGAGCTAATCGTATACGGTACGAAAGTGAATATAGAAAAAAAGCAAGAACTTATAGCAGCATTGAAGTTAGGGAAAGTAGACATTATTACATTTACGAGCCCTTCAACTGTTACTAGTTTTGTTCGTTTACTTGAGGGTACAAACTGGAGAGAATGGACAAAAAAATGTACAATTGCTTGTATAGGACCTATTACGGAAAAAGAGGCAAGTCTTTATTTTCCGTCTGTTATTGTGCCGAAAGAGTACACTGTAGAAGCATTACTACAATATGTTTGTGAATCTATAAAATGAAAGAATGGGGATAGAAATCTATGAACTCTTTACAATTTAATCGTCATCGTCGTTTAAGACAAAGCGGGGGCATGCGTGCACTTGTGCGTGAAACGTTTTTACATACGGAAGATTTTATTTACCCTATTTTTGTATTAGAAGGTGAAAATGTTCGTAATGAAGTTCCTTCTATGCCGGGCGTATATCAAATGTCTTTAGATTTATTGCAAGCTGAAATGCAAGAAGTTGTTGATTTAGGTATTCGTTCTGTTATTGTATTTGGTTTACCTGCTGAAAAGGATGAAGTTGGATCATCAGCATATTGTGATCATGGAATTGTACAACGTGCTATTCAGCAAATTAAAGGTGATTTCCCTGAGCTAGTAGTAGTTGCAGACACATGTTTATGTCAATTTACAAGCCATGGTCATTGCGGTGTAATTGAAGATGGGATTATTTTAAATGACGAGTCTCTTGCAGTTCTTGCGAAAACAGCTGTAAGTCAAGCGAAAGCAGGAGCGGATATTATTGCGCCATCAAACATGATGGACGGCTTCGTAACAGCAATTCGTCATGCATTAGACGAAAATGGTTTTGGACACGTGCCAGTTATGTCGTACGCTGTGAAATATTCATCAGCATTTTATGGACCATTCCGTGATGCTGCGCACGGTGCACCGCAATTTGGTGACCGTAAAACATATCAAATGGATCCGGCAAACCGTATGGAAGCATTCCGTGAAGCAGAATCAGATGTAATGGAAGGTGCAGATTTCTTAATCGTAAAACCAGCTCTTTCTTACTTAGATATCGTTCGTGATGTGAAAAATAACTTTAATTTACCAGTTGTCGCTTATAATGTAAGTGGTGAATATTCGATGATTAAAGCGGCAGCGCAAAATGGTTGGATTAATGAAAAAGAAGTTGTTCTTGAAAAATTAATTAGTATGAAACGTGCAGGGGCAGATTTAATTATTACGTATCATGCAAAAGATGCAGCAAGATGGTTACAAGAAGGAGGCGCTAAATAATGAAAAAGTTTGATAAGTCAATTGCAGCGTTTGAAGAGGCGCAAGACTTAATGCCTGGTGGCGTAAATAGCCCGGTTCGTGCCTTTAAGTCTGTTGGGATGAATCCGTTGTTTATGGAGCGTGGAAAAGGCTCTAAAGTATATGATATCGATGGGAATGAATACATCGACTACGTATTATCATGGGGTCCTTTAATTCATGGTCATGCAAATGATCGTGTTGTAGAAGCGTTAAAATCTGTTGCTGAAAGAGGTACAAGCTTCGGTGCACCAACAGAAATTGAAAATAAATTAGCAAAACTTGTTATTGAGCGCGTGCCATCAATTGAGATTGTGCGTATGGTTAACTCTGGAACGGAAGCAACAATGAGTGCACTACGTTTAGCTCGTGGTTATACAGGTCGTAATAAAATCTTGAAATTTATTGGTTGTTACCACGGTCATGGTGATTCGTTATTAATTAAAGCTGGTTCTGGTGTGGCGACTTTAGGTTTACCAGATAGTCCTGGTGTACCAGAAGGTGTAGCGAAAAATACGATTACAGTAGCTTATAACGATTTAGAAAGCGTAAAATACGCGTTTGAACAATTCGGTGATGATATTGCTTGTGTAATTGTAGAACCAGTAGCAGGAAATATGGGGGTTGTTCCTCCGCAGCCTGGATTTTTAGAAGGTCTTCGTGAAGTAACAGAAGAAAACGGTGCATTGCTTATTTTTGATGAAGTAATGACAGGGTTCCGAGTAGCTTATAATTGTGGCCAAGGTTATTATGGCGTAACGCCTGATTTAACATGCCTAGGTAAAGTAATCGGTGGTGGTTTACCGGTAGGAGCATACGGTGGTAAAGCGGAAATTATGCGCCAAGTTGCGCCAAGCGGACCGATTTACCAAGCTGGTACTTTATCAGGTAACCCACTTGCAATGGCGGCAGGTTATGAAACGTTAGTACAGTTAACGCCAGAATCATATGTAGAATTTGAGCGTAAAGCTGAAATGTTAGAAGCTGGATTACGTAAAGCAGCTGAAAAACATGGCATTCCGCATCATATTAACCGTGCAGGCTCTATGATTGGTATTTTCTTTACAGATGAACCCGTTATTAATTACGATGCAGCAAAATCTTCAAACTTAGAATTCTTTGCGGCTTACTATCGTGAAATGGTAGAACAAGGTGTATTCTTACCACCATCTCAATTCGAAGGTTTATTCTTATCGACAGCACATAGTGATGCAGATATTGAAGCGACGATTGCAGCAGCTGAAATTGCAATGTCAAAATTAAAAGCGTAGTGTATTAGAGAAAATCGCTCTCCATAAGGGGAGCGATTTTTTTTATTCATAAAGTAAGCTTCCCACACATAAATCTGTAATGACATATAGTTTGGGAGGGGGAAAAGAAGTGGCTACAGATCATTCATTACGATTTTCATTAAAAGAATCTGTGTGGTTCCAAAAAGGACAGGAAGTCGAAGAACTTTTGTCAATTTCGTTAGATCCAGACGTTGAGATAGAAGAGATTGATCATGAAGTAATCGTGAGAGGACAATTAGATTTAACGGGAGAGTATGTTGCACGAAAAGATGATTCCGCGTATTCATTAAGAGAACTATCGCCAGCAAAGTCAATTGATTATGTAGAAACAAGAGAAGATGGGGTTAATGAACTTGTTCATTCCTTTCCACTTGAAATATCAATTCCGAGAAATCGAGTGAAAGTAATTGAAGAGCTATATGTATCAATCGAGGAATTTGATTATGAATTAAAGGAAAATGGTTGCTTACAATTATTAGCGGATATATCTATTACCGGTTTGTGTGATGAAGAGAGAAGCGAGGATGAAGTTGAAGAGGAAGAAACGGTGTATGCTGAGTTAGAAGAAGATTCAGCGCAAGAGGATGAAAATAGACCGGCGCCGCATGTAGAAGAACCAGCATATAAGGAATCAGATGAGTGGGAAGATTACGCGTTTGAACCGTTCCAATTAGAGGAAAGAAAAGAGCAGGAATTAGAAGAAGAGAAAATAGAAGAACATGAATTTGTGGAACGTGAAGAGGAGCAAGAAACAACGCCGCAATTTGAACTGTTCGGACGAAAAGATTTCAAGAAAGAAAAAGCGAAAAAGCAGGAAGAACAAGAAGAAGAGTACTCACAGCGAGATGAAAATGCGCTTTATTTAACAAAACTATTTACGAAAGAACCGGAAGAAGAATTTACAAAGTTAAGAATGTATTTCGTGCAAGAAGGGGATACAATTGAATCTATTGCAGACCGTTATGAAACGTCTGTACAAAATTTATACCGTGTCAATCAAACAGAAGATATATTTTTAAATACGGGGCAAATTATTTATATTCCCGTTTCAAGGGTAAAGGCGAAATAAGGAAGTGAGTGTTTTCACTCACTTCCTTTCTTAGAGGCTATGTTTTGAATAGAAAGGGTTATTCGTATGGATATTGAGTTGCGAAATCACTATGAACCTATCGTGAGGCAATATAGATTGGATACGCAGCATATGGAAGAGCACGGAAATGTAATGAAAATTTATACGAATCAAGGTCCATATGCACTCAAGAAAATAGAAGGCAGAAAGTTAGAGCGGAATAACTTTCTGCATCATATTCAATATTTGAAGGAGAAAGGTTTTTCAAATTATGTACCTATATATCATGCGACGGATGGAAGTTATATTTTAAGTGACGGGACGTATAATTATTATTTAATGCCTTGGTTAGAACGTGCAGAAGGAAACGGTGAGGACAATGATCAATACCATAAAATGTTTCAGACACTTGGAACGTTGCATCAAAAAACTGTGAAGGAAGAAACGTATACGGAAGAAGATTTAGAAAAACATTATACAAGTATATCCGATCGTTGGGAAAATGATGGTGAGATGTTAGAAGAGTTTCTCGTAGAATCTGAATCAAAATGGTATATGTCCCCGTTTGAATTGCAATATTGTACGTACTATCATCATGTAATGAGAGCGCGTGAATTTGCAACGAAGCAATTAAATGAGTGGAACGATGCGATGAAAGAAAAAGAGAAAACGCGTATTACTTTTGTGCATGGTAATGTGTCACTGAATCATTTTTTATTTGACTATGAGCGGAATGGCTATTTTATTAGTTTAGAAAAATCGAAGTTTGCAACGCCTGTGCAAGATATAGTAGGTTTTTATTCACGGTCTTTAAACACATATCCAATCGCAAGAAGTGATCGGTTTGAATGGTTTCAAATGTATCAAAAAAATTTCCCTTTTACGAAAGAAGAGCAACTACTTATGTTTGCGTATATGACGTATCCATCACAATTTATTCGGCAAATCCAGTCTTATAAGAAAAGAAGAGATAATCGCAACGAGGAAAATGAACTGCGCGGAGTAAAGAGTTTGCAACAATCGCATTGGCTCGTTAGCAATATAGAATATTTCCTGTCACAATTACAAGCTGCCCAGCAAGGGAACGGATAAAGTAAACATTCCCCGCTGATGATTAGCCTTCACCAATTGGGCGTTTACGGGCAGCAGGGCTCCCATCTAACTTCTTTGCTTCAGCTGAGTTTTGAGGTGGAGGTCTTACTGCCCACAAATAGCGTGGTAAAGAAGATAAGTAGAGGATTCTACTTATCTTCTTTTTGGCACGAAAAGCTGTAGTTTTAAATTTATCTTGACGAATAAGGTTTCGTTTTTTACACTATTGTATATAATAATTAACAATCATATAAATGCCTTGAAGGGGAAGAGTATAACATGAAACGTCTTCAGAGAGGAGAATCATTAGCTGGGAGATTCTCTAGATAGTTATGTTAGAAGGTAGCCCTGGAGCATCTTTTCTGAACAGAATAGTTCTTATTAGGAAAAGACGGATTTGTCCGTTATCAAATTAAGAGTATAAGCAAATTATGAATTTGTTTGTAAATAAAGGTGGTACCGCGATGTCCCTCGTCCTTTTTGGATGAGGGACATTTTTTATTTTAAGGAGGGAAAATAATGTCAAACACGGAAAAGAATTTACCAACTAAATATGATCATATGTCCGTTGAAGAAGGCCTTTATCAATGGTGGCTTGAAGGCAAATATTTTGAAGCAACAGGAGACGAGAAGAAACAACCGTATACAATTGTAATTCCACCTCCGAACGTAACTGGTAAGTTACACTTAGGTCACGCTTGGGATACAACTCTTCAAGATATTTTAACTCGTACGAAGCGTATGCAAGGATACGATGTACTATGGCTTCCAGGAATGGACCATGCTGGTATCGCAACACAAGCGAAAGTAGAAGGAAAACTTCGTGAAGAAGGTATTTCACGTTACGATCTTGGCCGTGAAAAATTCCTTGAAAAAGCTTGGGAGTGGAAAGAAGAGTACGCTTCTCACATTCGTCAACAATGGGGGAAAGTTGGTTTAGGACTAGACTATTCTCGTGAACGTTTCACATTAGACAAAGGTTTATCAGATGCGGTTAATAAAGTATTCGTTCAATTATACGAAAAAGGCTTAATTTACCGTGGTGAATATATCATCAACTGGGATCCAGCTACACGTACAGCTCTTTCTGATATTGAAGTAATTCATAAAGAAGTTCAAGGTGCATTCTACCATATGAACTATCCGTTAACAGATGGTTCTGGTCATATTCGTCTTGCGACAACTCGTCCAGAAACGATGCTTGGTGATACAGCAGTAGCAGTTCATCCAGAAGACGATCGTTACAAACATTTAATCGGAAAAACAGTTACACTTCCAATCGTAGGCCGTGAGATTCCGATTATTGCTGATGAGTACGTAGAAAAAGATTTCGGAACGGGCGTTGTAAAAATTACACCAGCTCATGACCCGAATGACTTTGAAGTAGGTAACCGTCATGACTTACCACGCATTTTAGTAATGAACGAAGATGGAACAATGAACGAAAAAGCTGGTAAGTATAACGGTATGGATCGTTTCGAATGCCGTAAAGAATTAGTAAAAGACTTACAAGAAGCTGGCGTATTAGTAGAAATCGAGCCACATATGCATTCAGTAGGTCATAGTGAGCGTAGCGGTGCAGTTGTTGAGCCTTATTTATCAACACAGTGGTTCGTAAAAATGGCTCCACTTGCTGAAAAAGCAGTAGCGCTTCAACAAAAAGAAGAAGAAAAAGTAACGTTCGTACCAGAGCGTTTTGAAAACACATATTTACGTTGGATGGAAAATATTCATGACTGGTGTATTTCTCGTCAATTATGGTGGGGACACCGTATTCCAGCTTGGTACCATAAAGAAACTGGTGAAGTATACGTAGGTACAGAAGCACCAGCAGATATTGAAAACTGGAATCAAGATAACGATGTACTTGATACATGGTTCAGTTCAGCGTTATGGCCATTCTCAACACTTGGTTGGCCAAATGAAGATTCAGCAGACTTCAAACGTTACTATTCAACAGATGCACTAGTAACGGGTTATGATATCATCTTCTTCTGGGTATCTCGTATGATTTTCCAAGGTTTAGAGTTTACAGGCGAGCGTCCATTTAAAGATGTATTAATTCACGGTTTAGTTCGTGACGAGCAAGGTCGTAAAATGAGTAAATCTCTTGGTAACGGTATTGACCCAATGGATGTTATCGAGAAGTACGGTGCAGATGCAATGCGTTTCTTCTTATCAACAGGAAGTGCACCAGGTCAAGATTTACGTTTCAGCATGGAAAAAGTAGAATCTACTTGGAACTTCATTAATAAAATTTGGAACGCATCACGTTTCGTATTAATGAACATGGATGATATGAAGTATGAAGAAATCGATTTAACTGGTGAAAAATCAGTTGCGGATAAGTGGATCTTAACTCGCTTAAACGAAACAATCGAAAGCGTAACACGTAACATGGATAAATATGAGTTCGGTGAAGCTGGTCGTTCATTATACAACTTCATTTGGGACGATTTCTGTGATTGGTATATTGAAATGGCGAAACTTCCACTATACGGTGAAGATGAAGCAGCTAAGAAAACAACTCGTTCTATTTTAGCTTACGTATTAGATCAAACAATGCGTCTATTACACCCATTCATGCCATTCGTAACAGAGAAAATTTGGCAACATTTACCGCATGAAGGCGAGTCTATTACAGTAGCTGCGTGGCCAACAGTTCGCGAAGATTTACAAGATACGGAGGCTGCGGCAGAAATGCACCTTCTAGTTGATATCATTCGCTCTGTTCGTAACATCCGTGCAGAAGTAAATACGCCAATGAGCAAAAAAGTTCAAATGCAAATTAAAGCAAAAGATGAGGCTGTACTTGCTCAACTTACGAAAAATAGCTCTTACATTGAGCGTTTCTGTAACCCAAGCGAATTAACAATTCAAACAGACTTACAAGCGCCAGAAAAGGCAATGACTGCAATCGTATCAGGTGCAGAGTTATTCTTACCGTTAGCTGATCTTATCAATCTTGATGAAGAGAGAGCTCGTCTTGAGAAAGAACTTGAGAAGTTCGATAAAGAAGTAGAACGTGTACAGAAGAAACTTTCTAACCAAGGTTTCGTAGCGAAAGCTCCTGCAGCGGTTATTGAAGGAGAGCGTGCGAAAGAGCAAGATTACCTAGAAAAACGCGAAGCAGTTCGTCAACGTCTAGCAGATCTTGAAAAGTAAAAATGTTTTTAGAGACTCACTATATTGGTGAGTCTCTTTTCTTTGCGTATAATAGAACTATGAAAGTTGTCTTTTGAAAGGGGAAAAACATACGTGATACATACATACGAAGAAGCGATAGGGTGGATCCATAGCCGATTGAAATTTGGAATTAAGCCAGGATTAGAAAGAATGAGATGGATGTTAGAAGAACTTGGAAATCCAGAGCGTCATATAAAATGTGTTCATCTTGCTGGTACAAATGGAAAAGGTTCAACGTTAACATATATGCGTTACATGTTAGAAGGCGCGAAATATAAGGTAGGAACGTTTACCTCTCCTTACATCGAATCATTTAATGAACGCATTAGTGTGAATGGAACACCAATTGCAGACGAAGAGATTACTGAACTTGTAAAGCTGGTAAAACCAGTCGTGGAAAAACTAGATGAAACGGATTTAGGGGAAGCGACAGAGTTTGAAATTATTACTGTTATGGCGATTTGCTATTTCGGCAAATTCAATTTCTGTGATGTTGTTTTATTTGAAACAGGGCTTGGTGGACGTTTTGATTCTACCAATGTTATACACCCTGTTCTCACGATTATTACGAATATCGGTCACGATCATATGCATATTTTAGGAAATACACTAGGAGAAATTGCATATGAAAAGGCGGGGATTATTAAGTCTGGCGTGCCGGTAATTACTGGTGTACAAGATGAAGAAGCTTTGCAAGTCATTCAAAATGTTGCAAAGGAAAATCATGCAAACTTATACGAGATGGGCAACCATTTTACAGCATTACATAAACAGTCTAGTGAAGATGGAGAACAGTTCGATTTCACTTGTCCTTTCGCCTCTTTTGAAGATGTGCGAATCACAATGAAAGGCAGCCACCAAGTAGGAAACGCAGCACTTGCGCTTATGGCAGTCATGTATGTAAAAACATACTTATCATTTTTAATTGAGGAAGAAGAAATAAGAACTGGATTACAGGAAGCGTATTGGGTGGGGCGCTTTGAAAAACTGCAAAGTAATCCAGATATTATTATAGATGGTGCTCATAATCCAGAAGGTATCGAAAGCCTTGTGAAAACAGTAGAAGCGCATTACAAAGATAAAAATGTAATAGTGTTATTTACTGCCCTTGGTGATAAACAATTACATAACATGGTAGGCCAATTAGAAACCATTGCAGATGAAATTATTTTTACAACATTCGCCTTTGATCGTGCTATTTCTGCTGATAAGCTTGCATCATATTCACAGAAAGAATCAAAATTAGTTTTTGAAAATTGGAAAGAGGCAATTGATACAAAAGTTGAAATGATAGCAGAAAATGATGTTTTTATCATAACAGGTTCTCTTTATTTCATTTCTGAAGTACGAAAATATATTCGCGAGAAAAACTAGATAGTCTTTGCTATCTAGTTTTTTTGTTCTACAAATGAAGTCAAATGCATACATATAAGATAAATATATAGGGTTATTTGGCGAATTCCTCTGACAAATATCTCGTTTTTTTATGAAATGAATATGATATGATGCGGACAACGATAAGAGGTGAGGTGTGAGTGTATGGACAAGCAATCACGAACGATCTCAGTGAAAGTGAATGGAACAGAAGCGAAGTATGAGGAAAAAAAGAAAGATGAATTTGAATGGATGGTAGTAGAAAGTGAACGACCGAAAAATGTTGTTCCGTTTCAAAAAGCGAAATCAATGTCTGTGGAAAAATACCGAAAGAAGTGGAGTAATACATTAATTGTAATCGTTGCAACTGCAATCATTATCGGTACGGCGTTTGGAATGGGGATGCTTCATTTACTTACTGGACAAGGAACGACAGGAGGAAGTGAAGTGACAGCTTCAAGGCCGACTGGAAATGGAGAATCAAAGGTGGGTGGAACGGCAGAACAAACACCAGCACCGAAAGAAGAAAAACAAAAAGCACAGGCAGGAACGTCATTGGATCCGATGAAATTATTTTTTGTTCAAGGGGGGCTTTATTCTTCTGAAGAAAAGGGACAGGCAGCTCTTGAAGAATGGAAAGGCAATGGGGGCATTGGTGCTTTGAGACCAAGCGGTGATAAGTATGCAATAGTTGTTGGTATTGCTAGCGATGAACAGTCTATAAATCAATTAATGACTAAGTATAAAAATGATGGTGTCCCCGTTTTAAAAAAGAACTGGGATATAACAGATAAAGCATTGCTGAAAGATGATAAAGAAGTAGGAACATTTTTAACAAAAGTGCAGCCATTATACACTCATTTAGCAAAATATGCTTCTAGCGTACAAGTTGGTGGAAAAAGCAGCGCAAAAGATATAGAAGCAATTGAAAAAGAATGGAAAAAGGTTGAAAAAGAAGGGGAAAGTATGAAACAAGAAGAAGCAAAGAAACTGTATATGTATACGTCGGTAGCTGTACAAACAGTAAAAGATGGGAAGATGGATAAGGAATCTTTGGCGAAATTAAATCAAGTTATTATTGATGGTTTACTCTCGTATGAAAAAATTGTTTCGTAGAAAGTGAAATGATAGGATAATAAAATGAGTAAGAAAGAAGTACATGTACTTCTTTCTTTTCTTTTGAATTTAGAGCAAAGTGCGTTCTCTATGACAGGAATATAATCGTATGCAATAAAGAAGTGTTATTTTAGTTAGAGAAATTAATATTTCTTTCATTTGTGGGCAAACTATTCCTTTGATACGATTAATATAAATTGTTCTGCTTCATGTGAGAAAGGAAGGAGAAAATATGAGAAAAATAATTTTAGCTTCAGGGTCACCTCGGAGGAAGGAATTGCTTGAGTTAGCTAGTGTGCCATTTGAAATCGTTGTAAGTGAAGTAGAGGAAACAATTGGTGCATATTCATCGCCTTCTGATATTGTAATGTCGCTTGCCTTGCAAAAAGCATCAGCGGTGGCAGAAAATAATAGTGATCACATTGTGTTAGGTGCAGATACAATTGTTACATATGAGTCGCGTATTCTTGGTAAGCCTTCTAATGAGGATGAGGCGAAAGAAATGTTACAATTACTATCAGGGAAAACACATGAAGTGTATACAGGTGTTGCGATTATAGCAAAAGAAAAAACGGTTACTTTTTATGAACGTACAGAAGTTACATTTTGGGAGTTAACAGAAGAGGAAATTGATACATACGTCGCGTCGAAAGAACCTCTTGATAAAGCCGGTAGTTATGGGATTCAAGGTAAAGGATCTATTTTCGTTCAAAATATTCAAGGGGACTACTATAGTGTAGTTGGCTTACCAATTGCACGTCTCGTTCGGGAATTAAAACAATTTGATATTGATGTAACCCATGCGTAAAATTGCATGGGGTTTTCTTTGAGAGAACAAATAAAGGGGTGGAGAGATGAACGGTATTCGTGATGTTGTAAGAGAAGAACAGCCACGGGAGCGTTTATTGTTAGAAGGTGCTGGAAGTTTATCAAATCGAGAGCTTCTCGCAGTATTACTCAGAACAGGTTCTAAAGAAGAAACAGTTTTAAAGTTGTCAGATAAAATTTTACATCAATTTGATGGCTTACGTATGTTGAAAGATGCAACATTAGAAGAGCTAATTAGTATACATGGTATTGGGATTTCAAAGGCATCGCAACTTATGGCAGCCTTTGAAGTAGGCAGAAGAATGGTACGTTTAGAATATCAAAATAGATATAGTATTCGAAGTCCAGAAGATTGTGCGAAATACATGATGGAAGAAATGCGTTTTTTACAACAAGAGCATTTTGTTTGTGTAAATGTAACATAAACACTAATAAAATTCTATATCTAATACTTCTGTAAATCCGTCTTTTTTATCAATTTTGATATTCTCTATGAACATATTCATAAATTGTTTTTT
>NZ_JBQAFE010000003.1:0-655598 GCF_051915685.1 Bacillus cereus group sp. MYBK5-2 | reverse complement strand
AGGTAACACGGGCGCTACTGGCGCTACCGGTGCCACTGGACCTCGAGGTAACACGGGCGCTACCGGCGCTACTGGACCTCAAGGTAACACGGGCGCTACTGGCGCTACCGGTGCCACTGGACCTCAAGGTGCTCAAGGTAACACAGGTGCTACTGGTGCTACTGGACCTCAAGGTGTTCAAGGTAACACAGGTGCTACCGGCGCTACTGGTATAGGAGTTACCGGACCTACCGGACCTTCTGGCGGGCCTCCTGGACCTACTGGACCTCAGGGACCTCAAGGTAACACAGGTGCTACCGGCGCTACTGGACCTCAAGGTGTTCAAGGCAATACAGGTGCTACTGGTGCTACTGGACCTCAAGGTGTTCAAGGTAACACTGGTGCTACCGGTGCCACTGGACCTCAAGGTGTTCAAGGTAACACAGGTGCTACTGGACCTCAAGGTGTTCAAGGCAATACAGGTGCTACTGGTGCTACTGGACCTCAAGGTGTTCAAGGCAACACAGGTGCTACTGGTGCTACTGGACCTCAAGGTGCTCAAGGTAACACAGGTGCTACTGGTGCCACTGGACCTCAGGGACCTCAAGGTAACACAGGTGCTACCGGTGCCACTGGACCTCAAGGTGTTCAAGGTAACACGGGTGCTACTGGTGCTACCGGCGCTACCGGCGCTACTGGACCTCAAGGTGTTCAAGGCAACACAGGTGCTACTGGTGCTACTGGACCTCAAGGTGCTCAAGGTAACACAGGTGCTACTGGACCTCAAGGCGTTCAAGGTAACACAGGTGCTACTGGTGCCACTGGACCTCAAGGTGCTCAAGGTAACACAGGTGCTACTGGACCTCAAGGTGCTCAAGGTAACACAGGTGCTACTGGACCTCAAGGCGTTCAAGGTAACACAGGTGCTACTGGACCTCAGGGTGTTCAAGGTAACACGGGCGCTACTGGTGCTACTGGACCTCAAGGTGTTCAAGGTAACACAGGTGCTACCGGTGCTACCGGTGCCACTGGACCTCAAGGTGTTCAAGGTAACACGGGCGCTACCGGCGCTACTGGACCTCAAGGTGTTCAAGGTAACACAGGTGCTACCGGTGCTACTGGACCTCAAGGTGTTCAAGGTAACACTGGTGCTACCGGTGCCACTGGACCTCAAGGTGTTCAAGGTAACACAGGTGCTACCGGTGCTACTGGACCTCAAGGTGTTCAAGGTAACACAGGTGCTACTGGTGCTACCGGCGCTACTGGACCTCAAGGTGTTCAAGGTAACACTGGTGCTACCGGTGCCACTGGACCTCAAGGTGTTCAAGGTAACACGGGTGCTACCGGTGCTACTGGACCTCAAGGTGTTCAAGGTAACACAGGTGCTACCGGTGCCACTGGACCTCAAGGTGTTCAAGGTAACACTGGTGCTACTGGCGCTACTGGGCCTCAAGGTGTTCAAGGTAACACAGGTGCTACTGGTGCTACTGGACCTCAAGGTGTTCAAGGTAACACGGGTGCCACTGGTGCTACTGGTGCTACTGGACCTCAAGGTGTTCAAGGTAACACTGGTGCTACCGGTGCCACTGGACCTCAAGGTGTTCAAGGCAACACAGGTGCTACTGGTGCTACTGGACCTCAGGGTGCTCAAGGTAACACAGGTGCTACCGGTGCTACTGGACCTCAAGGTGTTCAAGGTAACACAGGTGCTACCGGTGCCACTGGACCTCAAGGTGTTCAAGGTAACACAGGTGCTACTGGCGCTACTGGACCTCAAGGCATTCAAGGACCAACGGGTGCTACCGGCGCTACTGGCATAGGAGTTACTGGACCTACTGGACCTTCTGGTGGACCTACCGGACCTACTGGGCCAACTGGACCTAGCTTCCCTATAGCAACAATTGTTGTAACAAACAATATTCAGCAAACAGTACTGCAATTTAATAACTTTATTTTTAGTACTGCAATTAACGTAAACAATATTATCTTCAACGGCACAGATACAGTTACTGTTATTAACGGTGGTATTTATGTAATTAGCGTATCCATTTCTACAACTGCGCCAGGATGCGCTCCACTCGGAGTAGGAATTTCAATTAATGGAGCAGTCGCAACTGATAATTTCTCTTCAAATTTAATAGGCGACTCACTTTCATTTACTACAATCGAAACATTAGCAGCTGGTGCAAGAATTTCTGTTCAATCTACTCTTAATGAGATTACGATCCCTGCGACAGGAAATACTAATATCCGCCTTACTGTATTTAGAATCGCTTAAATTTCATCATATATTGTTTATGACAAATAAAAAAAGAGCGAGTTTCCTCGCTCTTTTTTGTTATGTACAATAATTCATTACTATTCTAATTCAATTGAAACATTTTTTTGTGGTACAAATGTAGAAATTGCATGTTTATAAATAAGCTGCTGCTTACCTTCTGTTTCCAGCAGGACTGTAAAATTATCAAATCCTTTAATTAGTCCACGAAGCTGGAAACCATTTAATAAGTACAGCGTAACAAACGTATTTTCTTTACGGAGTTGATTTAAAAACTGATCTTGAATATTGATTGATTGCTTCATGTCGAATCCTCCTCTTTTTCTCTACTTACTATTATTCGACTTTACTTGTAACTTTCCTTCTATGTATCGTAAAATTTCTGACGTTTTTTCACCGTCTGTAACATCAAACCACGTGACATCCATTTTATTACGGAACCACGTTAATTGACGTTTTGCATAACGACGCGAATTCGTCTTTAATTGTGACACCGCATCTTCTAAAGAGGCTCGATTCTCAAAATAATCATAGATTTCTTTATATCCAATCGCTTGAATAGATTGACAATCTCGTATCCCTCTATTATACAGCCCTTCTACTTCCTCTAATAGGCCTTGTTCCATCATCAAATCCACTCGTAAGTTAATGCGATCGTATAGCATTTCTCGATCCATTGTCAAGCCAATTAATGAAACATCATAGAGTAACTCTTTTTCTTGTTTCTCAATTTGGTCACTCATTTTTTCACCCGTCATGTGGAAAATTTCTAACGCCCGAATGACACGTCGTACATTATTTGCATGAATACGCTCCGCACTTTCTGGATCTACTTCTTGCAATTTTTTATGTACATATTCCACACCGCGTTCTAAAGCTAACTTTTCCATTTGCTCTCGGTATATCACATCACCAGCATCATCTGTAAACTGATAATCGAATAAAACAGATTGTATATAAAGACCGGTCCCACCAACTATAATTGGTAATTTACCACGTTCTGTAATTTCTCGAATATGCTTGCGAACACGTTCTTGAAATTCCGCGACAGAAAATGAATCTTCCGGATTTTTTATATCGATCATATAATGTGGAATTCCGTCCATCTCTGCTTTTGTTACCTTTGCAGTTCCAATATCCATCGTTCGATAGATCTGCATGGAATCACCACTAATAATTTCACCGTTCAACGCTTTGGCAAGATCGATACTTAACTTCGTCTTTCCAACAGCAGTTGGTCCAATGATGACAGCAACTTTTTCACGTTGCACTTCTCCCATATCATTCAACTCTCTTTATGTAATATACTCCATCTATTGATTATACCCAATCTTACCAATTTTAACGGCATGATTGCAAGTTCTTTCATTTCGGTACATGAAATTATACAGAAAAAAGAACATAGTTTGTCCAATTCTGCATATACATGATAAAAATAGTTTCGAGAGGATGAGTTAACTATGAAACAATCCACCATCAATTTTTCATCTTTGACAAAAGACCTCATTTTAGCCACTTCTACAAAAGAACAAAATTGTTCACAAGAGGAATTATACTTCGCCCTAAATTGTTTACTACGGGCTTTTCATTCTACTCTCCATGAAACAACACTACATCCAGAAAATAAAAATACAGAATATATACAAACGCAATTTTGCAGTGCATATAAAATTATTACAGGTAAAACTATTTATCCATTTCAATAATCCATAAAAAGCGGCTGCTTACATAGTTTCAAGCAACCGCTTTTTATATTAATATCGATAACCTATTGTATAACTTTCACTTTTACAGATTTGCGCCCCCAGCTATTAGCACTACCATCTGAACCGACTAATACATCAATACGATTTCCTTTAATCGCACCACCAGTGTCTCCAGCAATCGCTTCTCCATATCCTTCTACCCATACTTTTGATCCAAGCGGAATTACTTTCGGATCAACAGCAATTACTTTCATATTTGGATTTGCTGTTAAATCATGCCCCATTGCAGTTAATACACGACCACCATACGAACCATTCTCACTCGGATCTGCTGTATATGCCGTCGCTTCTACTGTAATTTCACGACCACCAGTAGGCGCACTTGTTTCAGTAGATTTTGCAACTGGTTTTGCAGCCGGTTTTTCTTTTACCACAGGTTTACTTGATTCTACATTCTTAATAGAATCGTTACTCTTAACAGACTCTTTATTCTTAACTACTGTATTATTTTTAACTGGCGTATTTGTTCTAGCTGGCGCTTCTTCTTGAGCTACAACCTCTTTCTTTTCGATTACAGGTGCTGTTCCTGTTAAAAATGGCACGTGAACATATCCAACTTTTCCATTGTAGTCGAATTGTAACCATTCATTTTGAACTTGATTCGTCGTTTCAATCACATCATTTTTATTAAGTTTACCTAAAATTTCAGAATCAGTATTCGCTCCAGCACGAACATTTAATACGCCCGCCGTTACATAATATGTGCTCTTTGTAAAATCGGCACTTACAAACGCTTCCTTACCGTTCAACTTAATTTTTGTCCATCCATTTTCTGTATTTATAACATCTAGTGTATTCCCACTGAACACTTTACCTACAAGCTTTGACTCTACATTTGGGTTTTCTCTAACATTTAATACGTCTGTTGTTACAATTGTTTCCGCTTTAGCAGAACCCGCAAAAATCCCAAGACCAAAAACTGCTGCTGTTGCTATACCTAATAATTTTTTCATGAATAGCCTCCATTTGCTTTGTTTTCGTATTTTCATTATAGCAACAGATTTTTAGAATTTTTAGAAATCACACAATTACAAAGCATTCGTAATATACGATTAACGAGTTGTAACATAAATTTCCATATTAATAAAATGTATTTCTAATACAATCTCCAGTGGTTTTCATATATTTTTCATATACGAGCACAAGAACTTTTTTCCAGAAAAAATTACAGTGTTACTTTTTTGTTACAAAAAATTCACAATTCGTTACATCCTTTACCAAAAAACATCAATATTCAATTGTTAACCTATTTTTTTGTAATAAAAAGAGAGCAGCTACTAAAACTGCTCTCTTTTTATTTGTTATTGAACTTTCTTTTTCCAAACACCTAGCATAACAGCCGAAACAATTGTTCCAATTAATATAGAGAAAATATATAGTAACGGTTTATTTACTAACGCTATTACAAATAATCCACCATGCGGTGCCGGTAATGTAATTTGGAATAACATAGATAACGCACCTGCAATACTTGAACCAACAACACAACTTACGATTACTCGAACCGGATCTGCAGCAGCAAACGGAATCGCACCTTCTGTAATGAACGATGCTCCCATAATATAATTTGTTAAACCAGATTTACGTTCCGCTTCTGTAAACTTTGATTTAAAGAATGTAGTTGCGAATGCAATCGCGAGTGGCGGTACCATCCCACCAGCCATAACTGCTGAGTGCACTCCAAAATTCTGTGCTTCTATTGCAGCAATACCAAACGTAAATGCCGCTTTATTAATTGGCCCCCCCATATCAATTGCCATCATACCACCTAAAATAAGACCTAGTAATATAGCATTCGTACCGTTTAAACCATTTAACCACCCTGTCAACATTTCATTTAATGCTACTACAGGCGGAATTACTACTTTTTGCATTACAACTCCTGTAATCAATAATCCAAAGACTGGATATAACAATACAGGTTTAATTCCTTCTAATTGTACTGGTAGTCCTGAAAATAATCTTTTCAACCCTAAAACAACATATCCAGCTAAGAAACCAGCAATTAACCCACCTAAAAATCCAGCATTCGCATTCGCCGCTAAAAATCCACCTACAACACCAGGCATAAAACCAGGACGATCAGCAATAGAACTTGCAATAAATCCAGCTAAAATTGGTACAAGGAATAAAAACGCACCTGTTTTTCCTCCACCAATTGACATGAACAATTCAGCTAAAGGACCTTCCGCCTTTATACCACCAAACGAAAACGCTAGCGCTATTAAAATCCCGCCACCAACAACGAATGGAAGCATATTACTTACACCGCTCATTAAATGCTTATAAATTCCTAATCCTTTTTCTCCCTCAATACTTTCTGATTTCCCGTCCTCTTTTACACCTTTAAAGATTGGTGCATCTTGTTTGACAGCTCGCTTAAGCAGATTTTCCGTTTTTCGAATCCCATCAGCAACTGGCACTTGAATGACATGTTTACCAGCAAAACGATTCATTTCTACTTGTTTATCCGCCGCAACAATAATAGCTGTTGCACGTTCAATATCCTCTTTCGTTAAACCGTTTTTAATACCTGTTGATCCGTTTGTTTCAACTTTAATCGCTATTCCTAACTCTGTCGCTTTTGCTTTTAAGCTATCCGCTGCCATATATGTGTGAGCGATTCCAGTTGGACAAGCTGTAACAGCAAGTACGTACGGTTCATTTCCTTCTGGTTTTGCGACTTCAATCTCTTCTTCTTTTTCATTCTCTTTTTCATCAAATAGTTGAAGAAGCTCACTTTCATCCTTTGCTTCTAATAGTTGCTTGCGAAATCCTTCATCCATTAATAATGTCGATAAACGAGACAACGTTTCTAAATGAGTGTTATTCGCTCCTTCACTTGCAGCAATCATAAAGAATAAGTGTGCTGGCTGTCCGTCAAGCGACTCATAATTGATACCGCTTACACTTCTACCAAAACAAATCGATGGTTGTTTAACAGCCTTTGTCTTCGCATGAGGTATTGCAATACCTTCCCCTATTCCAGTCGTACTTTGGGCCTCCCGCTTTAAAATAGCTTCTTTAAATTCCGTTTTACTATTTAAACGATTTGCCCCGTTTAATTTCTCAACTAATTCATCTATGACAGCTTCTTTATTTGAAGCTGTCAAATCCATAATGACTGTATCCCTTTTTAATAGTTCTGTAATTTTCATATGTTGCTTCCCCCTATCGCTTAGCTACAATTACTTGCGACAATAATTCTTCTACTTTTTCCTTCTTACATAAATCAGCTGAAAATGCTGTTGCACTCCCTGTTGCAACGCCGTATTGAAATGCCTTTTCAATATCTTTTGTCTGTTCATATTTGCCTACAAACCCTGCAACAAGAGAATCCCCGGCCCCAACTGAATTAATTACAACACCTTTTGGAACAGTCGCTTCATATATACCTTCTGCCGTAAATAATAAAGCTCCCTCTCCAGCCATCGATACGATAACGTGTTTTACACCTTGTTCAATTAATTTTCTTCCATAAGGTAAAACGTCCTCTACTGTTGAAAGCTCCACTCCAAACAACTCACCAAGTTCATGGTGGTTTGGCTTAATTAAAAATGGCTTATTTTTAATTACATGTTGCAGTGCACTTCCACTTGCATCTACTACTACACGAATACCTTTTTCAGCTCCAAACGCAGCAATTGATTCGTAAAAGGTACTTGGAATAGAAACTGGTACACTCCCAGCAAGTACAACACAATCTCCAGGTTGCATACTCTCAATTTTTTTCATTAACTGTTCGAACTGCTCTTTTGTTACAATAGGACCTTGGCCATTTAATTCTGTTTCTTCTTCCCCTTTTATTTTCACATTAATGCGAGTATCTTCATCTACTTGGACGAAGTTTGTTGTTACACCTTCCGTCTGTAATACCTCTTTAATAAATTGACCAGTAAATCCACCAGTAAATCCAAGTGCTATATTTTTAACACCTAAACGCTGAAGAACACGAGAAACATTAATTCCTTTTCCTCCAGGAAACTTCATATCTTTTTCCGCTCGATTTATTGTTCCTAAATCAAAAGAAGAAACTTGCACTACATAATCAATAGATGGGTTTAAAGTAACTGTATAGATCATTGTTTATCAGCCTCAATTACATTGGTTTGTTGTTTATATTTTTCTAAATCAATTTCTAAATGGTTTGTAATAATATTTGCATCTTCAACATTTGCAATTTTCGCAAATGCAACTTCTGAAAACTTACTTTCATCAATTAAGAAATATCCTTCGTTTGCTAATGTTAATGCCATTTGTTTTAAGAGCGCTTCTTCTGGATCTGGCGTTGTAAAGCCAAGCTGTTCATGTACACCATTTGCACCTAAAAAACATTTATCAAAACGATACTTCTGCATACTTTCCTGTGCCATAGCACCGATTAAAGCTTTCGTCCTACTCTTCATCATTCCGCCTAGTAAATACGCACGAATATTATTTTCAACTAAAGCTTCAATATGCATAAGTCCATTCGTAACGACAGTAACATCTTTATTTATTAAAAATGGAATCATTTCAAATGTTGTACTTCCTGCATCTAAATAAATACAATCACCTTGTTCAATAACGCTAGCCGCATACTTAGCAATTTGTTGTTTTATTTGAATGTTTTTGGATGATTTTTCAACCATCGTTGGTTCTTGCCCTTTTCCTGTTAAAACAGCGGCACCACCATGAACTCTTTTTAATAACCTTTGCTTTTCCAATTGCGCTAAATCACGGCGAATTGTCGATTCAGAGCTTTCTGTTCTTTCAACTAATTGCTGTAATTTTACAACTTTCTGTTCTTTTACAAGTTGCAATATCATTTGATGACGTTCAGGAGTTAACATTTTATTCACCTCTTCTTTGATTACAGTATAATGAAAACGGTCACAAAAATCAACCGTAAACAATCAAAAATAATCAAAAACATCCAAAAACGTTTATAAACAGCAAAAAGAAACCTATTCGATCAAACAATCAAATAGGTTTCTTTTCTAAATTCACTTATAAAGAAGCTTTATATATACTTAAAACATCATCTTTATTTAATTTTTTAAAGTTACCAAATTCACCATACGCCATCGCTTTATCCGCCATTAAATCAATTTCATTTTCTCCAATAGCGTAATCAGATAATGTTACTGGCGCCTCAATTGAAGTCCAAAATTGACGTAACGCCTGAATTCCTTCTAACGCAATTTCTCGATCAGTCTTTCCATCTGTTTCTACATTGAATACTCGAATAGCAAACTGTTTAAAACGACTTACATTTTCCTCTACAACATGCTTCATCCAGTTCGGGAATAAAATCGCAAGGCCACCCCCGTGTGGTATATCATGAACAGCAGAAACTGCATGCTCAATATTATGAGTCGCCCAATCTCCTTTTACTCCCATTGCTAAAATGCCGTTTAACGCCATAGTACCACAATATAAAATAGTTTCTCTATGCTCATAATTTTCTAAATCACTTAAAAGCTTAGGAGCTGTCTCAATTACTGTTTTTAAAACAGCTTCACAATAACGATCTTGTAGTTCTGTATTCGTTCCATGATGGAAATATTGTTCTAATACGTGCGACATAATATCTACCATACCGTAAATTGTTTGATCTTTCGGTACAGAAGTAGTATGAACTGGATCTAAAATCGAAAACTGCGGGAAAGTAACCGGGCTACCCCATCCATACTTTTCATTCGTTTCCCAGTTTGTAATTACCGAGCCTGCATTCATTTCAGATCCTGTTGCTGCAAGAGTAAGTACAGTACCAAATGGTAATGCCTCATTAGCAAATGTTTTTTTCGTTACAATATCCCATACATCTCCATCGTACTTACTACCAGCTGCAATTGCCTTCGTACAGTCGATTACACTTCCTCCACCAACTGCTAAAATAAATTCAACACCATTCTCTTTACAAATTTGAATCCCTTTCTTTACAGTTGATACACGTGGATTCGGTTCAACACCTGTTAATTCAAATACTTCTACATTAATATCCTTTAAAATAGAAATTATATTATCATAAATACCGTTTCTTTTAATGCTGCCTCCCCCGTATACGAGAAGAACTTTTTTACCGAACTGTGGAATTTCAGTTTTTAACTGTTCTAATTGACCTTTACCGAAAATAAGTTTCGTTGGATTACGAAATACAAAATTTTGCATATTTCTTTACCATCCCTTCTATATGAAAAGCAACTATACTTTTGTATACCATATTTTTTTCATTTCACAAAAATATTTGCTTAATAAAAAAATCCCAGCCTACAGGCTGAGATTTTTTTATTGGTAATAAGGTGAGATCATTAAGTAAACAATAACACCAGATAAACTTACATATAACCAAATCGGCATCGTCCAACGTACAATTTTACGGTGACGTGTTAATTGATTTGTAAAACCAAATACAAGCGCAAACAATGCAAGTGGTACGATAATTGCTGCTAGGATAATATGTGTAATTAAAATGATGAAATACACATATTTAATGAATCCTTCTCCGCCAAAATGTGTTGCCGGCGCTAAGTAATGATACGATAAATACGACACACAAAATAGTAAAGTTGTCGTAAATGCTGCAAGGATAAAACCACGATGCATTTTCACATTCTTTTTAATAATAGAGAATAACGCTGCTAATAAAAATACGAACGTAAAGCTATTAAAAATCGCGTTTAACATTGGTAAAATCGTTACATCAAAATGTACTTCTCCTTCATAGCCAACAGGTCCAAAGAACAAAAATAAAATAATCGCATTTACAATTACAGAAAGCGTTATCACAATAGGAGCATAGCTTTTCTGATTTGTTGATTGATCCACCAAAATGGTCACTCCCTCTTCCTTCAAGTATGTATACATAACCTCACTATTTTAACATATTATTCACAGTGTAAATGTGACAATAGTTTGACACAGCAAGACCAGACAAAGAAAAAAATCCTTCTTAATAAAACTTCTTAAGAAGGATTTTATCGCTTTATTATTCAAATAGCAATGCGATTAGTTTTTGTTAAAAAATGTATCGCTATATGCTTGAAAAATTTCAGACACTTGATATCCCATTAATGAAATTGCTGTTAATGAAAAGAAACCAATCATAAGAAATCGAAACCACATATAAATCTCCTCCTTGTATTTAGCTTAAAAAACATTCGCTATATTACAAGTTGAGTGGCACTCTTCATCGTCACTTTCCTTTTTCCTTACAATTGCTGTAATAAATCGAATCATAAAGAAAACTACAAAAGGAAATTGTTCGTAATTCACATTGGCATAGTTTAGCAACGGCTCGCGCTGCACATCGAACGGAGATGAGAAGGAATAGAACATACCTTGCTCTTCCATATATACAATTACAATTTTCATGCAAAATACGATTCCTAGAAACGAAACAATATCTTGCCATTCTGTCGTATATAACAGGTTATACAGCTCTAATACATACTCTTCCATCATCATCCCCCCTTCCTTTTTTACCATTTTGCTCGCCTTCGTATAAAAAGTCAAGAAAAAAGTTTATATTCACTATGACAATAGTAATTACTTGTTTCTATGATTATATATGATTCTTTTATAGCAATGATTGGGTGTAACTCTCTTCGAAAATAAGAAAATTAGAATCGAACAGATTCCTCATTCTTACTTTTAGGATGCAAAACTGTGATATTTTTATTTCTATTAAAAATAAAATAAGAAAGTATTATAAGAACAGTAACAAACATTGTTAAAAATGCTTGTGAACGTAAAGTATCAATTGCGAACATCGCAACTAAAACTGCTATAATAGCAGCAATTGTAACATACGTTACATACGGAAAAAGCCACATTTTCACTTTCAAATTTTGTTGTTCTACTTTCCCCATTTTTTTACGCATCTTTAAATGCGAAACTGCAATAACGAGATAAACTAGTAACGCAATCCCGCCAGATGCATTCACTAAAAACAAAAAGACTTTATCTGGAGAAATGTAACTAAACACAACTCCAATATAAGCGAAGAAAGTTCCAAATAAAACCGCTCGAACGGGAACACCACTACTGTTCAATTTTAAAAATGACTTTGGAGCATCTCCTCTTTCTGCCATTGAAAAAAGCATTCTTGAATTTGTATATAAGCCTGAATTTAAGCAAGAAAGTACAGCTGTTAAAACGATAAAATTCATAATTTGTGCTGCCGCTGGTATTCCTATATGTTCAAGTACAGCTACAAATGGACTTTTTAATATGTTTGCTGAATTCCATGGCAGTAGCGTAACAACTACCGCTATAGACCCAATAAAAAATACAAGAATACGCCAAATCACACTGTTTGTTGCTGTTTTTACTGCTTTTACAGGTTCTGCAGATTCACCTGCGGCTACTGCTACAATCTCTGATCCCATAAATGAAAATATAACAACAGTAATTCCAAGCAGGACCGAACTTATACCGTTTGGCATAAATCCACCTTGTCCAATTAAATTCGAAGTGCCGGGTGCTTCTGTTCCTGGAACAAATCCTAAAATAACAGCAAGACCTAGACAAAGGAACAAAACAATACTTATTACTTTAATAAAAGAAAACCAATATTCAAACTCTCCAAATGATTTCACCGAAAAAACGTTCGTCAGCGTTAATAAAATTGTTAATATTAAACTTAATAACCAAAGCGGTATTTGTGGAATCCAATATTGGATAATACCAGCACCTGCTGTGGCTTCTATTGCAATAACAATTACCCAAAAAAACCAGTATAACCAGCCTATTGTATAACCCGCCCAAGGACCAATCGCTTCTCTTGCATACGTTGCAAATGAACCACTTGTCGGATTAACAGCTGCCATTTCTCCTAGCATTCTCATGACGAAAATGACTAGAAGTCCTGCTAATGCATATGAAACGATAGAACCTGGTCCTGCCGAATGTACAACTGCACCACTTCCAACAAACAAACCAGCCCCTATTACGCCGCCAATTGAAATCATTGTAATGTGGCGTATTTTGAGGTCTTTCTTTAGATTTTTATCCAAATCTTGTACATCCCCTTCCAAACTAAATTTTGAAACTTATGTAAGAGTACTGTGCGAAAGATTTTGTCCTATACTTTAAAATATATCAAAATATTCTGAATTTAACAATTGCAATTCAACCTTCTTCAAAAATTATTACATTAGGTTTAATACTTTCCCATACACAATTGTTGAGAAAATTATAGTCCCCTTACAAAAGAAAGAATTTTCAGATATTATTAAATAAACAAGATTATACATCTAGACAACTTTTTGTATAGGAGTGTTGATATGTTAAACAAGTTCAAATTTTTTTGTTGTATTTTAGTAATGTTCTTACTTCTACCGCTATCCCCTTTCCAAGCACAAGCAGCAAACAATTTAGGTTCAAAATTACTCGTTGGATATTGGCATAACTTTGATAACGGTACTGGCATTATTAAATTAAAAGACGTTTCACCAAAATGGGATGTAATCAATGTATCTTTTGGTGAAACTGGTGGTGATCGTTCCACTGTTGAATTTTCTCCTGTGTATGGTACAGATGCAGACTTCAAATCAGATATTTCTTATTTAAAAAGTAAAGGAAAGAAAGTAGTTCTTTCAATAGGTGGACAAAATGGAGTTGTTTTACTTCCTGACAATGCCGCTAAGGATCGTTTTATTAATTCCATACAGTCTCTAATCGATAAATACGGTTTTGATGGGATAGATATTGACCTTGAATCAGGTATTTACTTAAACGGAAATGACACTAATTTCAAAAATCCAACTACTCCCCAAATCGTAAATCTTATATCAGCTATTCGAACAATCTCAGATCATTATGGTCCAAATTTTCTATTAAGCATGGCTCCTGAAACAGCTTATGTTCAAGGCGGTTATAGCGCATATGGAAGCATATGGGGTGCATATTTACCAATTATTTACGGAGTGAAAGATAAACTAACATACATTCATGTTCAACACTACAACGCTGGTAGCGGGATTGGAATGGACGGTAATAACTACAATCAAGGTACTGCAGACTACGAGGTCGCTATGGCAGATATGCTCTTACATGGTTTTCCTGTAGGTGGTAATGCAAATAACATTTTCCCAGCTCTTCGTTCAGATCAAGTCATGATTGGGCTTCCAGCAGCACCAGCGGCAGCTCCAAGTGGTGGATACATTTCGCCAACTGAAATGAAAAAAGCTTTAAATTATATCATTAAAGGAGTTCCGTTCGGAGGAAAGTATAAACTTTCTAACCAGAGTGGCTATCCTGCATTCCGCGGCCTAATGTCTTGGTCTATTAATTGGGATGCAAAAAACAACTTCGAATTCTCAAATAACTATAGAACATATTTTGATGGTCTTTCCTTGCAAAAATAACAAAGTAAAACTATAATTAGCCCCCATCAATCGGACATTTATGGGCAATCAATGCAGGATAAAAACAGCAATAGGACCCTTTATAGGTCCTATTGTTGTTTTTTATTTATGAAAATTACTTTGTCACATCTAAAGTTTTAAGAAACTGTTTTCCATCGCCCAACATCGCACGTTCCTCCGAATCATATTGTTAAATATTCTAGTCACTCTTTTGCTTCAACACAAAAACTGAAAGTTCAGGTACACTACAAAATCTAACAGGCATCCTAGTAGTCCCAATACCACGATTTACATATAAATATAACTGCTTACTCTTCCCCTCCACTTCATACATACCTTCAACATAGCTCTCAGCTAGTTTGGTAGTAATTAACGGACCTACAAAAGGGATTTGGACTTGTCCTCCGTGACTATGTCCTGACAGTTGAAGATCAACTGGGTAACGATTTATTTTGGTTACAACATCCGGCTCATGTACTAATAACATGTTGAAATCATTTTGTTTCAAGTTTTTTAAAGTTGAATCTATTTTCGGCTTCCCTAATAGAAAATCATCCAAACCTGATATTGTAATATATTTGCCGTTTTCCACTTTAATTTTCTGCACTTCATTTACTAATACAGAAAAACCAGCTTCCTCCATATATTTTTTGTAAAATAAACTACCGCCCCCGCCCCTATCATGATTCCCAAACACAGCATATTTCCCTAAGGGAGCGTAAATTTTCTGCAAAATAGCCTTCGCTGCTTCTCTTTCCGCACTATAAGACCCAAATTTATCTATTAAATCTCCGGTAAAAACTACTATATCTGGATGTAATTCATTCATCTTCTCCACTAAATGTTCAAGTTGTTTCAGTGTAAACTCTGGTCCTAAATGTACATCTGAAAACTGCAATATTTTTTTATTATTAAACTCTTTAGGAATTGTAGAAGCTTCTATTTCATTCCATGTAACGGTTACTAGTTTTCGTTCTATTTCTGTCGCATAATAATACAAACTTACTGGTATCATTAATATACTTATAAAACTAATAATAAATATCTTTACGATTGATTTTTTTCGTTCTTTTTTTACATGATTCGTATTCATGTTTTCACCTCTAGAAACACTTTAAATCCTTATTGTTACATTCATGTGACAATATGAACAATGTTATCAATATGTAATTTCCTCTCTATTCACTTTGACAATTTTATACAGAAGTCATAACATATTTTTATAATACATAGATTTTTGAAATTTTTTCTATTCATTCCATCATTTTATTACGGAGGGATTATTCATGTCTGTATTTACACCAGAAGAAATTACGGAACTTGCTGCGAATTCAGGAAGAAAAAAAGCTCATTTATCATTGCTCCCTATGCTAATTCTTGGTTTTTTTGGTGGCGCTTTTATCGCATTAGGGTATTTACTCGATATTCATGTTATTGGGACAATGCCAAAATATTGGGGATCATTTTCTAGTTTTCTAGGCGCTGCTGTATTCCCTGTTGGTCTCATTCTCGTTATTCTTGCAGGCGGTGAACTAGTAACTGGTAACATGATGACAGTTTCTATGGCTTGGCTTCAAAAGAAAATTACTTTATTTTATTTCATACGAAATTTAGTTATTGTTACATTTAGCAATTTCATAGGAGCTGTATTCGTAGCCTATTTTTTCGGTCATATCGTCGGCTTAACTGAAGGAGCTTTTTTAGCGAAAACTATTTCTATCGCTCAAGCGAAACTACAAGATACACCATTGCAAGCATTTATTTCTGCAATCGGATGTAATTGGCTCGTTTGTTTAGCTGTTTGGCTCAGTATGGGAAGTAAAGAATTTATCGGAAAGATTATCGGTATTTGGTTCCCAGTTATGACTTTTGTTGCGATTGGATTTCAACACGTTGTAGCAAATATGTTTGTCATCCCAGCCGCAATTTTTGCCGGTCATTTCACTTGGGCTGAATATTTTCCAAACTTTATTTTTGTTTTCTTTGGAAATTTAGTAGGAGGTATGTTATTTGTAGCACTACCTTACTTCATATCTTATAATAAGAAACTACCTTCTCATCAAGAGAAGACTGAAATGAAGAACAAATCTCTGTCCGCTTAAATGGAATGTCTATAAAATGTCCTAAAAAATATTACAAATTTCATTTTTTTTGCGAATATATGTACGTACACTTGTTCTCGAATGTTTTATACGTTATAATAACAACTTAAATAGCATTATTTACATATGAGGTGAAAAACATGAACAAAACAGAATTAATTAAAAACGTAGCACAAAATGCTGAGATTTCTCAAAAAGAAGCTACTGTAGTTGTACAAACTGTAGTAGAATCAATCACTAACACTTTAGCTGCTGGTGAAAAAGTACAACTTATCGGATTCGGTACATTCGAAGTTCGTGAAAGAGCTGCTCGTACAGGCCGTAACCCACAAACTGGTGAAGAAATGCAAATCGCAGCTTCTAAAGTACCTGCTTTCAAAGCTGGTAAAGAACTAAAAGAAGCTGTAAAATAATGAAAAATATCCTTCTCATTTATGAGAAGGATATTTTTTTCATAACATAATTAATAAAAATCTGACCATTATGCTGTTTCTTTTGTTCCTTTATGCAAATAAAACCTTTACTTTCAAAGAAAGGTTTTGCTGTAATACTCGCTTCTGTATAGATTTCCCCATGCCCTAGGTTCACTGCTTCTTTTTCTAACTTCTGTAATATGGATGAGGCTATCCTTTTCCCCTGATAATATTTATGTGTAAATAAACGATCTACGTAATGATCCTCATTATAATCTCCAAATCCGACTATCACACCGTTATGATCCGCTACATAACTAATATTCTTTTCTAAAGACTTTAACCAGCTTTCTCTATCTAGTCGATCTGGTGCCCATGCTTGTAGCTGTAACTCATTATAATCTTTTGCATTAACCGTATGAACTGTTTCATAGAACAATTGTAATACTTGATTTAAATCTTCTTTCTGAAATGTTCTAATTATAATATCTTTTAACATATATAAGTCTCCTTACCAAACTACCTCTTAACTTTTCTACTATATACGATTCCATAATTCTTCTTTATTATATCGTTTTAATTTCTATACGAACAAAAAAACAATACTTATTCAAAGTATTGTTTTTTAATTCTATTCAATTACTTAATGTAGCTTTTTAAGATTTTAATTTAACTCTTTGTAATCGTAATGCATTTAATACAACGGATACAGAACTAAATGCCATCGCTGCTCCAGCAACCCAAGGGGCTAAGAAACCTAATGCCGCAATTGGAATTCCTAACGCGTTATAAGCTAATGCCCAGAATAAATTTTGTTTAATATTTCTTATCGTCATTTTACTCATAAAGATCGCATCAGCAATACTATTTAAATCACCGCGGATTAACGTTATATCCGCTGCTTCCATCGCTACATCCGTTCCCGTTCCAATTGCCATACCAATGTTCGCTGTAGCAAGAGCAGGAGCATCATTTATCCCATCTCCAACCATCGCTACTTTCTTACCATTTGCTTGCAGTTTTTTCACTTCTTCTGCTTTTCCTTCTGGCAATACTTCTGCAATTACGTGATCAATACCAACTTGCTTTGCAATTGCCTGAGCAGTTTGTGTATTATCTCCTGTAATCATCACAACGTCTAAACCCATTTTTTTCAGTCTTGCGATAGCTGCTTTTGAAGTATCTTTCACAGTATCTGCAACGGCAACTATACCAGCATATTCTTTATCGATTGCAATAAGCATTGCTGTTTTTCCTTCTCGTTCTAGCGCTTCCATTGATTTAGAAACTTCTTCAATATCAATATTGAATTTCTTCATTAATCGACGTGTACCAATTAATAAGTGTTTTCCTTCTACAACTGATTCGATACCAAATCCCGGAATCGCTTCAAACGTTTCTGAACTTGGGATATCAATTTTCTTTTCTTTAATTCCTTCTACAATCGCTTCTGCAAGCGGATGTTCAGAATTTCTTTCTGCTGCCCCTACTAATCTAAGCAGTTCATTTTCATTGAATCCATCTGCTACAATTACATCTGTTAATACCGGCTTCCCATTTGTCACTGTACCCGTTTTATCTAAAATAACCGTATCTAATCGGTGCGTTGCTTCTAAATGCTCTCCACCTTTAAATAAAATACCATACTCAGCCGATCTTCCTGATCCTGCCATAATAGATGTAGGCGTTGCAAGACCTAATGCACATGGACAAGCAATAACAAGTACTGCTATCATTTTCTCAAGTGCTCCGCCAAAATCACCAGGTGTAACAAATATCATCCATACTGCAAATGTGATAATCGCAATCACAACTACAACCGGTACGAAAATACCTGAAATTTGATCTGCTACCCTTTGAATAGGAGCTTTTGAACCTTGTGCCTCTTCTACTACTTTAATAATTTGAGCTAATGCAGTATCTCTTCCTACCTTAGTTGCTTTCACTTTTAAAAATCCATTTTTATTTATTGTCGAACCTATTACTACATCCCCAATTGACTTATCAACAGGAATACTTTCACCCGTTAACATCGATTCATCAATTGCTGACTTTCCTTCTACAATCTCACCATCTACTGGTATTTTTTCACCAGGCTTTACATAGACGATATCACCAGCTACTACTTCTTCAATCAAAATTTTTATTTCTGTTCCATCTCGCACAACTGTAGCTGTCTTCGCTTGTAAACCCATCAATTTTTTAATTGCTTCTGATGAGCGCCCTTTTGCTTTCGCTTCAAATAATTTACCTAAAATAATTAATGTAATAAGTACCGCACTCGTTTCAAAATATAAATCTGTCATATGTTTCGAAGAACCAATAGATTGAATACTTAAATATACACTATAGAAATACGCGGCCGACGTTCCAAGCGCCACGAGAACATCCATATTCGCACTTTTATTACGTAACGCTTTATAAGCTCCAACATAAAACTGTCCACCAATGATAAATTGAACAGGAGTTGCAAGTGCTAGTTGCACCCAAGGGTTCATTAACATATCTGGTAAATAAATAAACGACGTAAATGAGAAATGACTAACCATTGCCCACAATAATGGGAAAGATAAAATAAACGAAATAATAAACTTCTTCTTTTGTCTTTCAATTTCTTGTAATCGATGATCAGTTGATGCATCTTGATCATCTGGTTTGACTTCTAATTTATATCCTAGCTTCGTAATCGCACTCTTCATTTCATTTACATTAACTTCATCAGGATTAAAGTCTACTGTAGCTGATTCTAAAGCAAAATTTACTGTCGCTTTGTTCACACCATCTAACTTATTTAAACGCTTTTCAACTCTATTTGCACATGCTGCACATGTCATTCCTGAAACAGTAAATTCAGCTTTTTCACTTACAATTCCATATCCTAACGATTCAACTTTTTCTTTAAACTGTTGCGGATTTGTTTTAGTTGGATCGTACATTATTTTTGTTTTTTCAAGTGCAAAATTTACATTTGCCTCATGAACACCTTCTACTTTTTTTAGACCTTTTTCAATTCTATTTGCACATGCCGCACATGTCATTCCCGATATTTGAAGATTGGCCTCTTTTTTTTCATTCATGTCTCTCACCTCTATATACCCTTATGAGGTATAATGATTAGCAAAATAAATCGTACTTCATTTAAAGTACGATTTATTTCCATATCTAAAAATAATTATTGAACATCGTATCCTTGGTCTTCGATTACAGCAACGATATCTTTTAATGTTACGGCAGACGAGTCGATAGTAACTTCAACAGTTCCTTCTGCTAATTGAACCTTCACTTGTTCAACACCGTTTAGCTCTTTCACACTGCTTTCGATAGCATTTACACAATGTCCACAAGACATACCTTCAACCTGTAATGTTAACTGTTCCATTTAAAATCCTCCTCTTGTTTATTCATTGTTTGTTAATCACAATTACATCTTACCATACCCCCCTAAGGTAATCAATGGTTTTATATCATGATTTTTCAATTATTTTCTAAAAGTTTATTTTACACACACTTTTTCACATCAATACGCCGAGATCTTATTATGAAGGTAAACAAAAAAACAAGCCAGTGACATACTAGCTTGTTTTTACGCTTTTGAAAAACGTTCAAATACAGTCATTAATTCTTCAATTGCTTCGTCACCATTGCCATCTTTAATAGCACCTGAAACACAATGACTTGTATGGTTTTTTAATACACCCATTCCTACTTTTTTCATCGCTGCATTAATCGCTGAAATTTGCACTAAAATATCCACGCAATAACGATCATTTTCAATCATATTTTGAATACCGCGGACCTGTCCTTCAATTCTCTTTAATCTATTTATAATCTGTTCTTTTTCTTTTTCTGATCTATGTGTTACTGCTTCATGCTCTTTATGATCCATATTATCACCTTCTTAAAGTTTCTCTTCATCCAATAAAACAATTGTTTTTTATGAGTATACCAATTATAGCATTAAATATCTACGCATGATACCCCATAAGAGTATATTTACACTTTATGATTATTCTTAACAACTCATTAGCTTCTTAATCTCAATTTTCAGTATACCCTTTCCTTTTTGTCACAAAATCATTATATCTCTCATCAAAATTCAATAAAGTGAAACAAGAATAAGCGGGGATTAACCGCCCCCGCTTATTCTTCGTCTATAATTTTTCAATTTTAATTTTCAGATATTTAACCCTAGAATTTTTCTTTCCATATATAATTATTGCTGATCACATACTTTTGTATCATTCACTACTGAAGTTCCTTCAACGGTTACCGTATGAAAACAATCATTCACTCGAACTGTCACAACATTATCTTGCCGATTAATGATATGATATTCATTAAAATTTTTATTCAGAGCACTGCGAATTTGTTCTCCTTCATAAATTGGGATGCCATGCGATAAAACCCAAATAAGTCCAGCGATAGCAAGAATTGTTTTCATACGATCTACCTCCTTGGGAATATAGTGAACTTTTAATCCATGCTTTTTCAACTCTACGAATCATGATTGAAATAAACCAAGCCTTTTTGGAAATAAGTTCATTTCGTCTATTTTATGTTTATGCTAATTGTGACCGATTTGTGACAATTTTTTGTCTCTTTAGACGAAAAGTTGAAACAAAACTTTCGAAAAGGACAATTCTACATATTAAAAAAGGTTATGGAATGTTTTATCCATAACCTTTTTTCCTATACGTAACTAATAAACCTCAATCCTTTACTTAAAGACGTCGGCACAACAGATGCATGATTCTCCCCTTCAGCTTCATAAAACTTAAATTTAAGTTTATCGTGGTTTACTTGGAGAAGGCGCTCTGATAATTCATTTGCACCTACAACCATATGCTCTCGTTCTAGTGACCCAACTGTAAGGAACACTCCTGTTTCAAACTTAGCATTGTTTAATTCATGTATAAGGTTCTCTTCTTTTTCAAGTACGGATTTATTATTCCACCATATAGATGGACTACTAATAAAATAATTTTGAAAAGCATTTAAGTTTGTAAATAGTATATAAAGAGCAAATAGTCCACCTAGAGAATGTCCAAATAACGTTTGCTTACTTTTATCAATCTCAAAATTCTTTTCAATTTGTGGTTTCAGTTCTTCTTCAATAAAAGTATAGAAATTATGTGCTCCTCCTGTTTTAGGCCACGGTTTACCGTCTGGTTTTAAAGGGGCATCTTTTGAAATTACGCTAGGCGTAAAATCATAGCACCTTTCTGCCCCTGAAAATGCGCCTTCAATTGGATAACCCACTCCTACTATAATAGCTGGTGAAACACCGGTTTTTTCCGCTCTTACTGATTGTATTTTAACTGCTTCATGAAATGTTTGAAAAAAGGCATTGCCATCTAATACGTAAATGACAGGATATCCTGAATCCGGTGCTGGTTGCCTCGGCTTTGAAATATGAATTTGATATTCCTTACCTTCTAATTTTGAATACATTTTCCACTGCTCTGTATTAGATGTTATAATCTGCTGTTTTTCAACTGTAGTATTCACCCTATTCCCCCTCTTTTTTAACTTGTTACATATATTTCGATTTTTTCTTCTTCAGATACAAGGCTATCATATCCGAAACAAACAGGAGCCCCGTTATACGGATCAATCATGACACGTGCATCAATATGAAATACTTCTTTTAACACTTCATTTGTAATGATTTCTTCCGGGCTACCAGTTGTAACAATTTCTCCTTCCTTCATTGCAATAATTTCATCTGAAAATCTTGCTGCATGGTTAATATCATGTAATACCATAACAACCGTACAATTATGTTCTTTATTTAACTTCTCCACAATTTGTAATACATCTAATTGATGAGACATATCAAGGTATGTAGTTGGCTCATCTAATAGCAACACTTCTGTCTCTTGTGCTAATGCCATCGCTAGCCATACCTTTTGTCTTTGACCACCTGATAAATTTGCAATTTGTCTCGTTCGAAATTCAGAAGTTTTCGTTATATCTAATGCCCAATCAATCATTTCTTTATCTTTTGTCGTTAACTTATTTACGTTATTTCGATGTGGATAGCGTCCATAAGAAATTAATTCTTCCACTTTAAGTTCACCTGGTGCAATTGGAGTTTGCGGGAGTAAAGCTAACTGCTTCGCAATTTCTTTCGTTGGAATTGTATGTAAATCCTGTCCTTGCAAATATACTTTACCGCTTTTTTGTTTTAAAATTCTTCCCATTGTTTTTAACAATGTCGATTTACCGCAACCGTTTGGACCTATAATTGTCGTTACTTTTCCTTCTTGTATTTCCACATTTAAATCGCGAAACACTGTAAGCTTTTCATAACTTGTTTCTAAATTTTTTGCACTTAAAATACTCACTTTTATTCCTCCTCTTACGCTTTCGCCTTATAAAGTAAATATAAGAAATACGGTACACCGACAATAGAAATAACGATTCCAACTGGTAGCTCTACAGGTGTAAAAACTGTTTTCGCAATAAAGTCTGAAGCAATTACAAGAAACATTCCGATTACGCCGCACGTAGGAATTATATACTTATGTTGAATACCGACAAGCCTTTTCGCTATATGCGGTGCCATTAAGCCAATAAAACCGATACTCCCTGAAACAGCAACACATGCGCTCACAAGCCCGATACTACTTAATAGTAAAATCGATTTCTCTCTTTCTACTGAAACACCTAAACTTGTAATACTCGTTTCTTCCAATTGAAATAAATCTAATAAATAAGCTTTCTTTTGTATAAGCGGAATTAAGATAATAAGCCATGGTAACATAGCCACAATATACTTCCAGTTTGCACTATATATGCTTCCAGACACCCACACTGCGGCCATTTCAAAATCAGTTGACTTCATTTTGAGTGATAAGTACATAGAAAAGGCTCCAAATCCTGATCCAATTGCAATCCCTGTTAATAAAAGTCGCTGCGAATCTAATTTCCCGTTTTTCCAAGAAAACAGATAAATGATGATAGCTGCACCTAATCCGCCTACTAAACCAAACATTGGCATCATCATAATAGAAACCCAGTCTGTGCTTTTTAATTGCCCTTGAAAGAAAAACATAAAAATGACAATCGCTGTTCCTGCTCCGGCATTTACGCCTAAAATACCTGGGTCCGCCAACCCATTTCTCGTAATCCCTTGAATAACGGCACCCGCAACACCAAGGCCTAATCCTACTAATCCAGCAATTACGATGCGCGGAAGGCGAAACTCAAAAATAACTAAATCATGTTCTGGTACTGGATCAATTCTAAACAGTGTTTTAAATACATCTGTAATCGTAATGTCGAACGTACCATTTGTTAAACTAATATAAATAGCACATAGTATTAAAAATATAATAATCCCCATCGTCATTCCGAAACGTTGACTTGAACTTTTAAGCATGTCTCTCTCCTCCTCTAGTACGGATTAAATAAAGGAAGAAAGGAATTCCAATTAAAGAGGTAACGACTCCAATAGGTGTTTCAAATGGATAGTTTACAAATCTACTCAAAACGTCACATAACGCTAAGAAAACGCCACCAATAACACCTGCACATGGCAAAATCCACTTATAATCTACCCCAATTATAAAGCGCGTAATGTGCGGAATAATTAAACCTACAAAACCAACTTTCCCCACTAAAGCAACTGCTGTTCCTGTTAAGAAAATTACCGATAAAATTGCCATCGCTTTAACTAGTTTTGTACGTTGCCCTAAATTAATAGAAACCTCTTCGCCTAATGAAAGAATGGTAATAGATTTTGATATTAACAATGCTAAAATTATTCCAATTATCCCAAACGGTATCGTGATTTTAATGATATTAGGATCTACTTGATCTAACTTTGCATTAAACCAAAAACTAACATTTTGAGAAATTTGGAAATACGAAGCCATTGCAGCCGATACACTACTTAAAAATGTTCCAATAACTGTTCCTATAATCGCTAACCTAACTGGTGATAAGCCATTTTGAAGGAGCGAACCAAAACCAAACACGATACCGGCTCCTAGTGCAGAACCAATCATTGAACATACAACCATACCAATTGATGACATTCCCGGAAGAAAAATCATACAAAGTGTAATAACAAAGGCAGCACCATCCGTCACACCCATAATAGAAGGGGATGCAAGATAGTTTCTTGTCATCCCCTGCATAAGCGCTCCTGATATGGCTAGAAATGCTCCGACTAAAAGAGCTGCAACTACCCTTGGTAAACGTGAAGTAATAATAATATTATGATTTACATCGCTTGAATCAAAATGAAATAATGCGTTCCACACTGTTTCAGCGTCAATACTTTTTGCCCCATACAAAATCGAAAGTATAACTGTAAATAAGATGAGTATGGGTGCTATACATAATATAGTTACTGGTACTGCATTTGTTTTCTGCATATCATTCAACGCACCTTACTTATTGTATTATTTAGATAAATTTTTCACTGCTTCTTTTAAGAATGCTGTTTTACTCCAAGCTGTACCACCTTGTGCCATTGGATCTACAACATTTACAAATACTTTCTTTTCCTTCGCAGCATTCATACTTTGCCAAATTGGATTACTTTCAATTTCTTCTAACACTTTCGGGTTTTTATTTTCACTTGCCTCATATTGTAAGAAAATATAATCTGGGTTAAGTTCAGCAAGTTTTTCAAATGAAATTTTCTCTTGTGCTTTTACAGTTTTCAATTGTTCTGGAGCAGTTAGTCCAAGATCTTTATAAATTACAGGATTGAAGTATACTCCTTCTGGATATAGGAATAATTCGTTTGCTCTTAGTCTTATGACAAGTACTTTTTTATCTTTTAACTTACCTCCTAGTTTTGCTTTTGCTTTTTCAGCGTCCGAATTGTAATCCTTAATAATTTTTTCGGCTTTATCTTTTTTACCAGTTAATTCTCCCATTAACTTTAAGTTATCTTCCCAATTTGTTGAAACGTGTGATACCGGGAATGTAGGAGCTACTTTCGTAAACTTTTCAGCTGTTTCTGCTGGGAATTTCGTACTCGATGTAATAACATCTGGTTTTAATTGTAGTAATGTTTCGAAATTGGGTTGCATTTTCTCACCAACAGATTTAGCACCTTCTAACTCTTTTTCAAGATATTTTGGTAATTTACCACCTACAGTAATGGCACCAACTGGTTTAATTCCAAGTACTGCCGCATCTTCCATTGACTCTAAACTAGCTGTCGCAATTTTATCTACTTTTGCTGGCACTGTATACTCTTTACCTAAATATGTGATTTTTCGTTTTTCATCTTTTTTCGTTTCCGTAGCTTTTGTCTGTTGTTTTTGCTCGCCTGAAGTTTTATCCGCACTATTACATGCTGCTAAACCTACACTTAAAACTGTAACCATCCCTAAAGTAAATAATTTCTTGTTCATCTTTATATGTCTCCTCTCAAATTTTCAAACTATATTCTCAATAAAATTTAACTATATGAACCTTGTCCCATATATATATTTCATTAGATTAATAATTTTATCCAGAACTCATTCCCGTTCACTTCCCCTAGACTATAATTCTTTTACGCCTCCATCACTTGATAATCATTTTCAATGATAATGATTATCGTTACTAAGTATATATTTAATATGAAATTATTTCAAGAATGATTTGAAAAATTTTAACAAATTGAATTAAAAAAGAAGTATCTCCCTGATATTAGGGAGATACTTCTTTTTTTAGAAATTTATATGCAATTCAACTGGACAATGGTCTGATCCCATCACTTCACTATTAATTTTCGCTTCTGTTATTTGGTCTTTCATTCGTTCCGAAACAACAAAATAATCTAAACGCCATCCGATATTTTTCGCTCTCGCGCCCATACGATACGACCACCACGAGTATGCACCTTCTTGATCAGGATAAAGGTAACGATATGTATCAATAAATCCTTCTTCTAAAATACTTGAAAATTTCTCTCGCTCCTCATCAGAGAATCCAGGATTTTTACGATTACTTTTTGGATTTTTCAAATCGATTTCTTTATGAGCAACATTTAAGTCTCCACAAAAAATAACTGGTTTTTTCTCATCTAATCGTTTGATATAGGACCTGAAATCATCTTCCCATTTCATTCTGTAATCTAATCGTTCTAATCCACGTTTTGAATTTGGTGTATATAACGTTATCATATAAAAATCTTCGAATTCTAAAGTAATAAGTCGCCCTTCTTGATCATGCTCTTCAATGTCTAAACCATATGTAACTGAAAGCGGTTCTTTTTTCGAAAAAATAGCAGTTCCTGAATATCCTTTTTTCACAGCATAATTCCAGTATGTATAATATCCCTCTAGATTTAAATCAATTTGCCCTTCTTGTAATTTAATCTCTTGTAGACAAAATATATCAGCACTTGATTCCTCGAGATATTCCAAGAATTCACCTTTTGCGATAACTGCTCGCAAACCATTTACATTCCATGAAATTAACTTCACTTTTAGCCCTCCTCTTGATGTTTATTTCCAAATTTCATGCTATCACAAAATAGAAAAACAATCATATTTTCACCTTTGTAATCTTGCTCTTACATTTATGAATACATACATACGCACTTTATTCAGGTTATACTAATTTCAGAGGTGATGTTCTATGCACAATGAAGGAGTTACATTAACAAATGAGTATTGGCAAGCAATTATTCATAATGATTCTTCCTATGATAGCAAATTCTTTTATGCTGTGAAATCAACTGGAATCTTTTGCAGACCATCATGCAAATCAAGAATACCGAATAGAAACAATGTACGAATTTTTCATCATGCAGAGCAAGCATTAAGTGAGAACTTTCGCCCGTGCAAACGTTGTAAGCCAAATGGGATCACTTTACCTAATGAAGAGTGGGTAGAACAAATTAAAGACTATATCGAAAAGCATTATGACGAATCCTTAACTCTCGACATGCTTGCGGAAATGTGTCACGGTAGCCCTTTTCATTTACAACGTACTTTCAAAAGAATAATAGGGTTAACTCCTATAGAATATATACAACAATTCAGGGTTCTTAAAGCAACCGAATACCTTTTACACACAAATCAATCTATTAAAGAAATTAGTACTGCTGTCGGGATAGAAAACCCAGAGTATTTCGCAACTTTATTTAAAAAGAAAACCGGATTTACTCCTACTGAATATCGAAAAAAGAACGAAATGAAAGAGGGATACGATAATGAATTCCTACAAAAATAATTATATATATTGGACGCTACTTACACATAAAAATTGGCGATTTCATATTGCTGCAACTGAAAATGGACTATGTTTCATTGGATCACAAGACGAAAACTTTGAAGAATTAAATATATGGGCTAGAAAAAAACTGCCCCAACATATATTGATCCATAGTCCAGATTACTTGCAAATATATACGAAAGAAGTTATCGAGTATTTAGAAAACAAGCGAGAAACTTTTACATTCCCTATCGATTCTTATGGAACTAATTTCCAATTATCTGTTTGGAATACGGTACGTGAAATTCCTTATGGAAAGACATATTCTTATACAGAAATTGCTGAAAGAATTCAAAAACCTAAAGCTGTGCGCGCCGTTGCTTCTGCTATTGCTGCTAACCCTCTTCTTATCGCCATTCCTTGTCATCGCGTTATTGGGAAGAATGGGAAACTAACCGGATTTAGGGGTGGATTAGAAATGAAGAAAAAATTGCTTACATTAGAAAAGTTGCAGGTGGAATTCATATGACAGCAGAATATAATAGCGTATTATCTATAGCAGTTCCAAAAGAATTTTGTTTCCAAGAAAATTTACGTTATCTATCACGTTCTAACAATGAATGTATGTTCCATATTGAAGATAACAAAATTTATAAAGTTATCCCTGTTCAAGATGTAAATCCTTTAGTTGAAATTAGTGTGAATACAGATGGCAATATTCAAATACATTGTTTAAAAGAATCATATACATCTGAAAAATCGATACGTGAAGCTGTAGCTAACTATGTAAAAGAATGGTTTGATTTAACTACTGATTTAGCTCCCTTTTATACATTAGCTAAACATGATTTACTCCTTCAAGGACCAATTGAACAATATTACGGCCTTCGTACTTTAGGTATTCCAGACTTATTTGAGGCACTTTCCTGGGGAATTATCGGTCAACAAATTAACTTAACATATGCTTATACGCTAAAAAGAAGATTAGTTGAGCAATTTGGAAGTTATGTAGAATGGGACGGTAGAAAGCATTGGATATTCCCATCACCTGAAACAATTGCAAATCTACATGTAGAAGATCTCCAACAATTAAAAATGACGACTAGAAAATGTGAATATTTAATCGGTATTGCGAAGCTTATTACAGAGAGAAAACTATTAAAAGAGGATTTACTGCAAACACAAGATGTAAAGGTTGCTGAGAAACAATTAACCGCTATCCATGGTATAGGACCATGGACTGCCAACTATGTTTTAATGCGTTGTTTAAGATTTCCTTCAGCTTTTCCAATTGATGATGTTGGTCTGCATAATGCAATTAAATTTATAACAGGTTCCGAAAATAAACCGACTAAAAATGAAATAAAAGATTTCGCGGCAAACTGGGCTAATTGGAAGTCTTATGCGACTTTTTATTTGTGGCGAGTACTATATTAAAAGAACCAAGTAGCACATTCGTACTACTTGGTTCTTTTTTAAGCTTGCTCCTCAAAACGTCTTGCAATTTCCACAATAACTTGAACAGCTTTTTCCATAGTATCTACCGAAACATACTCAAATTTACCGTGATAGTTTTCACCACCAGTGAAAATATTCGGCGTCGGTAATCCCATATATGATAATTGTGATCCATCTGTGCCTCCGCGAATCGGATGAATATTTGGTTCAATGTCTAAACTTTTCATTGCTTCATATGCAATATCAACAATTTCTCTTACCGGTTCAATTTTTTCAAGCATGTTATAGTATTGATCATTCATTTCTAAAACGACTGCATCTTCGCCATATTTTTCTTGCATAGTCTTCACAATATTTTTAACGTTATTTTTACGTGCCTCAAAATTTTCACGATCAAAGTCTCGAATAATATAATACGCTTTACTTTGCTCAACATCACCATTTAAAGAAAGTAAATGATAGAATCCCTCATAGCCTTCTGTATATTCTGGCGCCTCTTCTACTGGTAAATACCCGTTAAACTCCATAGCCAGTTTAGTAGCATTGCGCATTTTATTTTTCGCTGTTCCAGGATGTGTATTCGTTCCGTTAAACGTTAACTTAGCACCTGCAGCATTAAAACTTTCATACTCTAAACCACCTAATGGACCTCCATCCATCGTATAAGCGAATGATGCACCAAACGCTTCTACATCAAAATGCGCTGGCCCACGACCAATTTCTTCATCCGGTGTAAATGCTACTCTTATTTTCCCGTGCTTAATTTGCGGATTATGTATTAAATGGTTCATTGCAACCATAATTTCTGTAAGACCAGCTTTATCATCTGCTCCTAGAAGTGTTGTACCATCAGTTGTAATAATGGTATGTCCTTTATATGATGGTAATTCCGGGAACTGCTCTGGTGTTAACACAACATTTAGCTCTTCATTTAACGTAATTGCATTACCATCAAAATTTTCATGAATTTGTGGTTTGACGTTTTTCCCTGTAAAGTCTGTTGCCGTATCTAAATGGGCTAAAAATCCGATTACAGGAACATCCTTGTCCGTATTAGCTGGAAGTGTTGCCATTACATAGCCATTATCATCCATCGTTACTTCTGTTAAACCAATTTCTTTTAGCTCTTCCACTAATAACTTACCAAACTCAATTTGTCCTGGTGTTGTTGGTACTGTATGACTTTCTTCATTTGATTGCGTATCAATTTTTACATATCTCGTAAATCTTTCAATAAGTTCTTGTTTCAAGTTCATTCACTCCCTTTTATGTTCCTCCCTCCATTATAATCCTTAAAACGAAATATTTTAACTTTTTTGACTGTGAAGATGTATATTTCATTTACATTGTTAACACTTTTACATAACAAAAAGAAAATTAGTGAACATATTTAAAGTACAGCTTAATACAAATAAATTCACCCTATTTACGACTCTCATCGCAAATAGGGTGTTTCTGTTTTTATCTCGCAATTTAAGAATATATACTACTCATTTACAATAAAAGTATATACATCATCATAAATACAGCCATTTACTTTAATCACATACTTCCCAGGTTTATTAAAACTAATTGTGTATTTATTTAACTGAATTGCTTCTTTATCTCCAGAAAGAATATCAATGCTTCTGCCACTTAATACATACAATTCATTTAGATTCATCGTTACATCAATTGTATTGAAATTTTCTACTTTCACTTGCTGTGCTTCCGCAACGCTTACACTTGGTTCTAAAAACAGTAGTCCACTTAATCCAATCGTACCTGCTAAAGCAACTCCCGCAAACTTTTTAATCTGTTTCATTACAATGACCTCCTTATAGATTTTACGTAAAGGCAATGTCCTCCCTTACACCACAAAGCCTATATGTAATGAAATGAAAAGTAAACGGGGACTGTAAGACAAAATTCTACATCTTTTTCTCCTATTGAATATAAATCCAACGTTTGGAATTTTGACACATTTAAAATTGTTTCCCTAAACCAATTTCTCCATAATTTATTCAAAGACTGAATAATTACTTATTTATTTAACATTCTAACAATAGTTGATAAAGATGCTTTCTATTCAAAAAAAGACTTTGCTATAAAAGTAACTTTTACAACAAAATCCATGCAACTAATTTTATTCAGCTTTCCATAATCTCTCTACATTCATTAATTGTTCTTCTTTAAATTCCATCTTATATATATCCGGTTTTGACGTATTCATTAAAAATTCAAAACCATATTGTTTATCAAAATAGTTCATCATTAATGTCATGACAAGCCCATGTGTACCAATTACAATTTTGCATCCTCGAAAATCCATTAAGATTTCTTTTAATACTTTCACTACTCTTCTCTGGCAATCTGCATATAACTCTCCTTCCGTTCGTGCAAAGTCCGGATTAGAGAACATCTTCTGTACAAGTGGATACACCTCTTTGTCTGATATAACCTGATCCTCACTTGAAAACATACACTCTTTAAGATTTTCATATACTACTATTTCTTTTTCATGGAAATTAGCTGACTCCTCTATCGTTAGCATAGCCCGATTATAAGGACTGGAAATAAAAGTATCAATCCTCTCCGCTTTTAATATGTCAGTTACTCTACGGGCATCCATATGTCCCCTCTCAGTTAATCCACGCATTCTTTCATTTCCTTCTAGTTTTGGTGATTCACCATGTCTAACCATATAAATATATGTGCTCATAATTTCTCCTTAAAATTTTTTATAAAGTGAAACTTTAATCAGCCCTCACTAATCGGGCTGCCCGGCAAATAGCGAGATAAGTTAATAAATCACGTTCATTTATCCCATTTCAACACTTAGGGGTAATACTAAAATACTTTATAAACTGTGCTGATTTGTTCGTCTAATCCATTCTCCTACTAAACTCTCAAATAATTCAGGCTGCTCAATTTGCAAATTATGCCCTGCCATATCTAACACTGCTAATGTTGCCCTTGGATATTCTTCAATAATTTCTATAATATTTTGATAACCTACTGATATATCTTGTCTTCCAGTCAGTAAAAGAACGGGATTTTCATATTTTTCATGCTGAAAATCCATAGTAAGAGAGTAATTCTTTTGCAACCTTTCAATAAATTCATAATTAGCAACATCTAACCCAGGCTTAATTTCTTCTTTAAATCGCTTATATGTATATTCATTTGCTATTACAGCTAACTCACAAAATTCCTCTCTTTCTGTGGAAGTGAGCGTATTTAAAAATTCCTCATCTTGTACAATTACCTGTTTATATGGAAGAATCCTTTTTTCTGGCTCCGCTACAACAACAGGACATACTAATAGTAATCCGCTAACTCTCTCAAACATCTTTGCAAGTATACCTTTGGCTAAATAGCCTCCATATGATTCTCCTACCAATAAAAATTTTTCAGTAGAAATGATTTCCTCAATAAATGTGATAAGCACTTCTACTATACGATCTGAACTATTTATCCAATTTGGAGCATTCGATTTTCCCATTCCAGGTAAATCAATATATATTCGCTTATAACCTTCATATTTCTGAAATACTGATTCCATACATTTCATCATTAACCTATGGTCAGGGGCGCAGCCATGTATGATAATGACCGGTTTACCCTCTCCCACAATTTCATAGTATATTTCTGCATCTTTAATTCGATATATCATAAAAAAAGCCTCCCTATTTAGTGGCAATACTATTCCACTCTGTAAGAATACACGTTCTTATTTTATATCTTTTCTCAACATTTTCACAAATATTAATTTTCAGATTAAAAATAAAAAGCTCACCAAAAAAAGATACTCATCATTTTATATGCAATTTTGCATCTCCACTTACAAATCACTAAAAAAACTTTACAATTCAAAGGATGACTAAATATACAATTTCTATTTAAAGTCTTAATACAGTCTGTACTATCAACCGCAATATTTTTTCAACCTTAAGAATACTTACACTCTTTAACACTTTCCTTATAAACATGATTTTTATAAGGAAATCTGATACAATTCTTAAATAATATTATTATGTATAGATATAACGAACATAGTGCATAATTAAAGAAGGTGATTTCATTGAAATTAAATAAAAATTTACAATTATGTATATTAATCGGAACATTAATATGCTATTCAATCTATTTTATGTTTTTCTATCTATTCCCTACTCATTTTTCAAATTCAGATGTACGCTTCGCTTCACTTGTCGTTGAAGCCATTACATTTGTATCACTGATTTACTCTATATATTCTAAAAAAGTCAGTTCAAATCCGTTTTGGATATGTATTACAATAGCAATTGGTAGTTTTTTATTAGGGAAAATAGTATATACATATCAAGATAGCTTCTTCGAAATTCCAATACATCGTTTTACGGTTTCTGATGTATTTTACATGTTTTTTCTATTTTTCTGTCTTATCGCTTTCTGCTATAAAATCTTAAAGGAATGCAATAAATGGGAAAAAGCGTTCTTTATTTGTGATATATGCATAGTGCTTACTTCCATATTTACATTAGAATGGTATTTATTTAATCAACCAAATTTAAATATATTCGCTCTTTCACTAGGAGATGTTTTCCTTTCATTTTTATACCCAATTGCAGATTTATTATTTCTACTGCTAGGTGTTAGTCTCATTTTCCGTCCAACAATTTTTAATTCCAAACGGAAAATTTATATCTTTATTTTTGTATTAATAAGTTCTGCAACTTTTAACTATATTTATTTTTACTTAAATAACCACTTATCAACTGAAATGATAATATTATTACGTCTTTTATATAGAATACCTATATTACTTATTGCAATAGCTGGCTCTATTTCAGAAGATCATAATAGCCATAAAAATTATTTCCTTGTAAACCCTATAATAGGAAAAAAAGCTTTAGTTGTATTTCCCTATCTTGCTGTTGCAATACTAATCGGGTTTACATTAAAAGAACAAACATCATCTTCAACTCTCATTACAGGAAATTGTATTACTTTTATTTTCGTACTCATTCGTCATTCTATCGTACGTATGCAAAACAATTCCTTAACAAAACGTTTGCAGGCATTTAATGCCCAACTAGAAGAAAAAGTTACTTTACGGACGTCTGATTTAGTTCATAAATCAGAGGCTCTTTCTCAAAAACAGCAAAAGTTTAAATCATTATATGAATATCATCCTGACCCTATCTTCACCATTGATTTAAATGGAATATTCTTAAATGTAAATAAGGCTGGGAGTGTACTACTTGGGGCACCAACGGATGAGTTACTAGGTGAAACTTGTTTTTCGATCATTTTAGATGAAGATAAGCATAAGCTAGCATTGGCATTAGAAAAAGTGAAACAACAAGAATCGGCATTCTTACAACTTAGTTCTCAATATAAAGATGGCTTTACTTATTTTTTATACGTTACAATCATTCCTATTATAATAGACGGACAAATTTCAGGAAGCTATATTATGGTGAAAGATATTACTGCACTAAAAAAACAGCAAGAAGAAATAAAATATTTAGCATTCCATGACACTGTAACGAAAATTGGTAACCGTGCCTTTTTCCATAAGAAATTAAAGAGAGTTATAAAAAATGCTGAAATAACAGAAAGCGAGTTTGCATTATTATATTTAGATTTAGATCGCTTTAAAGCAATTAACGATACACTTGGACATTCATCAGGAGATTACATATTAGAAGAAGTAGCAAAGCGATTCCAATCATGTCTTCCATCACATACTCATCTTTCAAGAATCGGTGGCGATGAATTTACAATCATAATTGAAAACTATACTGACGAAGATTACTTATTCCAATTATGTAACCAATTATTTAAATGCATGAAAAAGTCATTTATCATACATGAGCATAAATTAACTTTATCACTGAGTATCGGCATCGCTATTTATCCACATTCCGGAATCGATACCGCTACACTTCTGAAAAACGCTAATGTTGCAATGTATGATGCAAAAGCAAAAGAACTTAACTCTGTATCTATTTATGACGATGTAATCGCTAAAAAAATTGAAAGACGATTGCGATTAGAAAAAGATTTACCAAACGCACTACAAAATGAAGAATTGTTCCTTTTGTATCAACCTCAAGTTGATAGTGAATCTAATAAAATTATCGGTGCAGAAGCTTTAATTAGGTGGAATCATCCTGAATTAGGTATTATTTCTCCATACGAGTTTATTCCGATTGCAGAAGAAACACTACAAATTATTTCAATAGGTAAATGGACATTAGAGCAGGCTTGTAAACAAATGAAACGTTGGCACGCACTCGGATATTCACATTTAAAAATAGGTGTAAATTTATCTGCTAAGGAATTTGAACAAGAGGATTTTGTAAAATCTATTTCTTCTACTTTAACAAATACAGGTTTACCAGCAAGCTCTCTTGATCTTGAATTAACAGAGCGAATTGCAATGATGGATGAGAGAGAAACATTGATAAAACTGCGTACACTAAAAAGTTTAGGGATTCACATTTCTATCGACGATTTTGGTACAGGTTATTCTTCGCTAGCCTACTTACCTTTGTATCCAATTGATACGTTAAAAATCCCGAGAGAATTTATTACAATGTCTGAAACATGTGATGATGGAATGGAAATTATTAAAACGATCATCACATTAGCAAATACATTAGGAATGTCTGTCATTGCTGAAGGTGTAGAAACGAAAGAGCACGTAAATTTCCTTCAAAAAAATAAATGTCAGTTTATTCAAGGTTATTATTACAGTAAACCTATCCATATTCATGCATTTACTGAGCTATTAGAAAACGGCATTCACCCATAGTACATAACTAATTAGAACAAATATAGCAAAAAGGAAAGAAGATACCTTCTTTCCTTTTGTTTTTCTATTTACATTTCTATTACTTCACCACTTCATTTATTATATCTATTATTTGATGAATTCCCTCATCATTTGTTTTCTTATATCCATTCATGTTTTGAATATATTTCTCCTTATTTGTATACAACTTATTTACTGCATGTATAAATGTATTCGTACTTACTCTGTCTTGGAGTATAACTTCCGCATATCCTTGCCGTGAAAAATATTCAGCATTTAAAACTTGATCTCCCCTACTGGAACTGTTAGTTAACGGGATAAGCAACATCGGTTTCTTCAAAAATAACAATTCAGAAATAGCAGTAGAACCCGCTCTAGAAACTACAACACTTGCCATATTTAGTATATGCGGCAACTCGTCGCCTATATATTCAAATTGCATATATCCCTCCATGCCAATAGATGGGTCTACCTTCCCTTTACCACATATATGAATAATATTAAAGTTTAATAGTATTGTATCTACACATTCCCTTACCATATCATTTATCCACTTAGCACCCTGACTCCCACCCATAATTAATAATACTGGTTTATCTTGCTGAAATTCACAATATCTTCTTCCTCGTAATACGTTACCCTTCTCAATTTCTTCCCTTACAATTGGTCCTACATAAACCTTCTTCTCATTACTTACATTTTCTCCTGTCTGAGGAAATGTTGTGCATAGCTTTGTAGCAAAAGGTAATGCTATTTTATTGGCAAGCCCTAATGTGCTATCTGGTTCACGTATAATTATAGGCACACGATTTAACCATGCTCCTATAGCTACAGGAACTGAAACAAATCCTCCTGCTGAAAAGATAACGTCAGGCTTTGTTTTCTTAATTAAATTATAACTTTGTAAACAACCGCGTATAATTTTAAAAGGATCTTTAAAATTCTCCCAATCCCAATATCTCCTAAGCTTTCCCGTTGAAACACTATTGTATTTAACATTTTGCACTAATGATTTTTCAATTCCATTTTTGGATCCAATATACTCGACTCTCCAGCCTTTCTCTATAAATTTAGGAATTAATACAATATTAATCATAACGTGTCCGGCTGTACCGCCCCCAGTAAAAAGAATCGTTTTGCTCATAACTTATACCCACCTTTATTATTAAAAATCTAGCTTTCTCTTTACCTTTTAAATGTAAATAAACTTATTATTTTTTATATAAATCTTTAACTCCACCTCTATATCTTGTAAAAGATCGTTAATGAGTTCATAAAAATCATTTCCATACTCACTACACTCGTATTGAGCAAAGATTTGAATCACATACCTAGTTTCCGTCTCTAATGCTGACTTTATTTGATTAACCCTTTTTTCTTCTACATACGCTTGATATTTATGTATTGCCTCATACAGACGCAATACATGCGCTTCTTCATCTCTCCAATCCAACGTATCAACAATTGAAAGAAATAGCGTATTTTGATTATCTATTATTTCATAATCATTCATATATTTCTTACACCCTTTTTTGTTTTTCATTGCATGCAGATGTCACTACACTTCGCATACTCAAGTACATCTTTTAATGATTGATGAAATTCAATTTCTGGGATCCAACCTAACCTTTTTATTTCCTCTATTGCTAAACTCTCATTTGAGTCGCTCCCACTTTTCCCTGTTTCCTCTATAAAAAAATTTAGCTGTGTTAATTCTTTATATTGTTCTAGTACATTTAATAAAGATTGTTTTACTCCTGATCCGATATTATATTGTTTTCCATTTATTCCATCTCGTAATAACACATGATACGCTTTAATCGCATCACGTACATCTAGAAAATCTCTACTATCTTTCAAACTGTTTACTTCAATAATGGCTTTACTTCTACCTGATTCTATATCTATCATTTTCTTTGCGAGAATCGAACAAATGCCATTCGATTCCCCTGGACCAATTAAGTTTGAGGGCTTTGCAATGATAATATTTGAATCCATTAATCCTCCCCAAGCCTCTGCAATAATGACTTGCATCGTTTTACTTAAACTATATGGATTTGAAATTTTTATTTCGTTCATACTATCTGCTTGCAAAGCAGATCCTATAACTAATGTTCTACAATGCGAGGCTTCTTGCTTAATTGCTTCTAATAAATATAACGTTCCTATTACATTAATCTCTATATACTCAAGAGCAGCTGTCCAAGATTCTATAACCGAATTCCTTCCTGCTAAATGCAATACGTAGTCTGGCTTTATTTGTTTCATTACCTTCATTACTTCGCTCTTATTAGTTAAATTACACGTAATACCATTTCTAATTTTTTCTCTATGTGCACGATTTTGAAACATAGGAATTACATGAAAGCCCTGCTCTAAAAAATAGTGGCAAGCATGGCGTCCTGTGAAACCATTTGCACCAGTTATTAAAAGGCTCGCATTTTTTTTCATCGCAAAAACCCTCCTTTTAATAGCATTTGTTTCACCTCATGTTTTGCAAGCAAGTCTTGTTGAGAACTAAAACTCTTCACATCCACTAGCGGATAGCTAGAATAATATTCTTGAAGTCCTTCAATAGGAATCGTCGGTAGTACCACAAAATAATTTTGATCAAAACTTATACTTGTTTTACTCTCTACCTCAGATAGAAGCATTTCACTTAATTTTTCACCCGGTCTTATCCCTACCTCTTTCACCTTAATATTTTCTTTTTTTGAATCTTCAATTAATATTTCTGCTAAATCTGTTATTTTACATGCCGGCATTTTCATAACAAAGATTTCCCCGCCTCTACCTTGATATACTGCTTTAAATAACAATCCAACAGCATCTTCAACTGTTAAGAAAAATCTAGTCATATTCGCATCGGTAATCCCTACTTGTGAAGATCTTTTAATTTGTTGTTTAAAAAGTGGTACTACACTTCCACTCGTTCCTAAAACATTTCCACCACGAACACAAATGAATTTTGTTTTCTTCGTTTGTATATTCGCATGAACCATTAATTTTTCACCAATTGCTTTTGTCATCCCATACGTATTTGATGGATCGGCTGCTTTATCCGTTGAAACATATATAACTTTTTCAACTTGCATCTGTATAGAGGCTTCAATTACATTTTGCGTACCATGTATATTGGTTTTTATAGCTTCATAAGGATAATACTCACATACTGGAACATGTTTTAAAGCTGCAAGATGGAACACATAATGTACACCTTGGCAAGCATAGACTAGTTGATCTTTATCACGAATATCTCCAATAATAAATTTTAACCTATCATCATTTATATACTTTTGCTGCATTTCAAACTGAACCGTTTCATTTCTTGAAAAAATTCTAATTTCTTTCGGTGATTTTTCTAATAGTTGTTTTATAAGTTCATGCCCCCACGAACCTGTCCCACCAGTAATTAAAATTATTTTATTTAACATTCTTTTTCCTCCTACGAAACATCTCAATTTAAATAATATTTATTGAATTATTTTCAATTGATTCAAATCATAATCGTCGTTTGTTACATTTAATTGACAAAATAAAAAAACAGAAACTATTAAACATAGTTTCTGTTTTTCATTTCACCTCACAACAGTAAGATTTTTTATACTGTTTGCATGATAAATAAATTCCTTGTAAAAAAACACCGCTCATTTATTTCTTATACTCGTAATAAAATAAATAGAATGATTCATAGCCAATAATCATGTTTAAATTTATGAAAAAGGGAGGTAACGGAATGGACCGAAGCAATTCAAATCATACATATAACGGACCTTCCAAAGCACTGCCTCTCTCCCTATTCGACGTAAAAAATGAATTAAAACAAAAAAGCAAGCTTATTCCTTCTGACACCATGTATAAATTAACGAAAGAAGAACAACTCATCATCAACAAAATAAAAATACAAACAGAACAGCTAAATAAAAATAATGTTACAAGAACACGCGCATACTACCAATTTTACATTCAATATCCAGAAATACATTGGGCACTGCTTGGACATATGGTATCACGTAACGGCGGTTGGAATATGACTGATTTAAAGGGGGATTTATATACGAGAATTTTATCAGAGAAAGATCAATTCATATTTTTTTCTTTTTTAGAAAGAGGGAATTGGCTTATTTTCCAAGATGTATACCCTCAATTTTTACTTTACGAACAAAGTGTAAAGAGATCACAAAAGTTATTTCACCTTCTTTCTCACCTAAATGTTTCTACATTTATGGAAACGATGTGGAACCATTTTTGGAAAACAGGTAACAAAAAAACTTTAGCGATTGCAACTATTATTAATGAACAAAACTACTTAGAAAAAAGAGTGATTCAAAATGTACAATTTAAAAAGACTGTACTAAATAGTATTGGATTTAAACTCTTTGATTTCTTTCAGTTTAATCATATTCTTTTCCCATTCTACGAAAATGATAAGAAACAAAAAGTATTACTATTTGGTGATACAATGAAACATTTCACTTCCTTACATGAACGGATATTAATCGGAAAAAGATTGTACTCATTATTATTTCGAGATACACATGTTTTATCTCAAATAATAAGCTGGGCTCAACACCATCCACATACAGGATCAAGGAAAGATTACTGGCCCCATTTATTTTCAAGTGTAAATGAATCTTTTTCCCGTGAGTTTTATAAGCGCCGAATAAAGAAATGCCAGTTACGAAATGGCGCTTATCGCATATACAGCCCTGCACTCATCTATGCATGGCGAGATATGAAGCATGACGAAGTTGACAGTGAAGATTGGTTTACCGATTGGCAAGTTGTAAATTACTTAGTTGATAAGGAGGAAAATATAAATGGACAAATTACAGAAGACTACTGCAAAACACTCGAAAAAATTGAACTCGCCATTCTCGCAAAGAAAAATGTCCTCCTCCGAGAAGAAGAATGAGTTTCTAGCATTAGTAGTTACAATCTTTCTCTCTTCTATTATTGGAACTTGCTTAGATGCCTTTTTTGTTCATAAACAAATATATTCCTTTCCGGCTAGGCCCTTCTCATCCACTTTTTCGGTTAATATAGCTTTTACATTGTTCGTACTGCCGATTTTAACAGTTATCTTTATACACATTTCAAAAAAATTATCTAAAGTTTCTAGAATTTTATTTATTATTTCAATCGGTATTTGTGCTAGCCTTTTTGAACAGGTTGCTGAAAGTTTAGGTTTATTTGTACATAGCGCGAATTGGAACCATACATATTCTTTATTTGGTTATATGATTTTTCATTCTTTTATTTGGAACGTATATAATTGGATAAAAAAATAAAGAGACCATTATAGGTCCCTTCTTAAGCATACTCTTCCGTTATTGCTACTGGTGCCAATGTTTGAAGGCTTTTAGAGCGTAAACGATAGGCAACGACTTTCTTCTTATATTGCTTAATGACATCAACATGTTCCTCATAGCTATATAGAGAAAATCTAATCTCTTTATTCCCTTTCTTCGTATCAATGACTATTGGTTTCCCTTCTCCTTGCGGCGGGAAATAATGTTTATCTAAAAACAAAGCCTCATTAAATTCATGAATAACTTGTAGTTTCATTTCTCCCTCTATATTTTTTCCATCTATCGATATAGAAGTATTTTCCGCCTCAAGCTTTTGATGCAATTCAAATCTACTAATAATTGATTCTACAACAGAAGTGGGCATACTAGAAACTAGCACTTTAAGAGCGCCAAAAATAAATAATGTAACTATAAACCATGTTGTCATTTTCATCATCTCCATTACATTTTAAAATATAAATTTCGTTCCATACGGTATGAATATACTAATGAGTATTCCAGTTACAATCATCGTCACCGAACCGATTGTCGCCTCTTTCTCGCCTTCCTTCACGAGACGGCTCACACCGATAATATGTGATGCACAGCCCATTCCAACTCCTTTTCCAATCGTACTTGTTATACTGAAAAACTTAAGTACTGTTGGTCCGATCATAGCGCCTGTTATTCCTGCAACAACTACAAAACTAGAAGTCATAGATGGAATACCACCAATTTGATCCGCTAATGATAGGGCAATAGGCATCGTTGCTAACTGTGGTAAAGTAGTTAATATAAGTTCCTTATCTATATTTAAAATTCCGCCAATCACTACATTCATACTCGTTACAGCCACTATACCTATCACTACTCCAATAAGTATCGATAAAAAATTTTTCATAAGTATCTTTCGCTCTTTAAATAGAGGTATGGCTAATGCTACAATTGCAGGGCTCAATAAGCTTGAAAGAATGTCTCCTCCAATTTCCCTATACTCATGATGAGAAATACCAAAAATGAAAAATAAACAAATCATAATTGCCGTAACTGTTAACACCGGTAACGTAAATGCAAACGTAAATTTTTCATATAGCTTTGTCGCCAAGAAATAAATTGCTACAGTAATAATAATTAAGACCATTTGAATCGTGCACCTTGTCGATTTTATTTTTTTGTTGTTATTAATAATTGACTTATATACCCTGAAACAATCAAAGTTACTACAGTACTTGCAACTACTAAAAGGAATATAATACTCCCCTTACTGAAAAGAAAAGACCCGTATTCCATCAGCCCTGTTGTCGAAGGGATTAAAAATAACGGTAAAAATACGATTAACTTTTCCGCACCTAACTCAAACCATTTTAACGGTAAAATGCGAGTGGAAAGGAGCAGGAACAGCATTAACATCCCTATTAAACTTCCTGGCATTGATAGATGGAATACTCCTTGAATCCACGTACCCACTAGGCTAAATACATATAGCACGCCTACTTGAAGTAAAAGCGTCACGTACTTCATTTCTTTCCCTCATTTCACTATCACACATCCATATTATGAAATCTCATGTAGCGTGTCGGCAAACCGTTTAATTCCAAGTTGAATTTGTTCTATATTCGCTCTACCAAACGTAAATCGTATATATTCATTTTTCGAACCTAAAACACTGCCCGGAACAAATGCGACACCATTCCGTATAGATTCACCTAATAAGTGATATTCATCAAACTTTCCTTTCACTTTACACCATACATGTATTCCACCCTCTGGCACGAAACATTCAACTCGGTCTCCCAATGTTCCTTCAAGCTCTGCAATTAATTCATCTCTTCTTTGCTTCAATTTTCCACGAAGTATCGTAATATGTGTATGAAAATCCTTTGATTCTAAAAATTGATTTGCTACCCACTGCGTAAATACACTATGGCCAAAATCAACTTGTTGCTTTGCATCTGCTAAACGCTCAATTACACGTGTAGGACCAATTATCCATCCAATACGTAATCCTGATGCAACAATTTTTGATAATGAACTTATATAAAGAACATTTCCATTTTGGTCCATTGATTTTAATGTCGGGTTCACTTCTCCATTAAAAGAAATTAAACTATACGGATCATCTTCTACAATTGGTATACCGAACTCAGAAGACAGTTCTAAAATTTTTTTACGTCTCGCTAATGAAAGCACAGTACCTGTTGGATTTTGATAATCTGGATTCAAAAATACCATACGAATGCGATGCTTTTTGTGCAAATCTATTAAGTCATCTGGATTCATTCCATGCTCATCAACAGGTAAATGAAATATGTTTAAACCGGCCGATTTAAACATTGGAAGCGAAAAACAATATGACGGATCTTCAATCGCAATCGCATCGCCAGGTTTTAATAAACATTGAACGATAAGATTAAGCGCCTGTTGTGCTCCTGACGTAATAAGAATAGAGCTTGAATCTGCTTCAATTTGTTTATATTGCTGAACATGTGCTGCAATTGTTTTTCTCAACATCTCATTTCCAAGTGGATGGTCATAGCCGAGGTTTTCCATAAATGTTTTCTCCGACAAAATTGTTCGAAATCTATCACTTGGAATTAATTCTGGTGACAGTTCACCACTTGCTAAATTAATTAAATCATCTTTTTGTGTTTCCGTTCGAATTTGTTGAACGAGTGGTACGTTAGGTAAGAACGATCCATCCTCCACGTACCTACCCCAGTTCGGTATTCGTTTATGTGAGACACCCCATATATCTGTATTGACCCGTGTTCCGCTTCCCTTTTGTCGTTCTACTACTCCAAGTGATTTTAATTCTTCATACGCAGCTACTATTGTACTCCGGTTCACCTGTAATTTCTTTGCTAACATACGCTCAGAAGGTAACTTACTATCAGAAGGAAATTCGCCTGAAGAAATGCCTCTTTCAATATAATCCGCAATTTGTTTATATACAGGTGTCTTATCTGCACGATTTGGTTTCCATTCCATATAGTTGCCCCCTCTCAAAACTAACTATATTTTACTCACTAATAACAGTATTGACTGTAATAATAGTATTAATTAATTAATTAATTACATGATTTAAAAATCTTTCTACTGTCATATTAAAGCTACTTGGCTTTTCTAAATAAGGTAAGTGTCCACTATTTTTAAACTCAATAAAAGTTGTATTTTTCAAACGGCTTTCAAACTCTCTTACATATTTCTCGGGGACAAAATCATCATTTTCCCCTCTTATAATTAAAGCGGAACATGTAATATTCGAAAGAAATGGTCTTTGATCATAATCTACTAATTCAGCAAATAATCTTTGAATATGTACCGGATTAATAAACTGTAAAGATTGATAAAATCCCCTGACAATTACTTCATTATTCGCTACTCCCATCGCCTTCAACAATGTATCCGCCCATTTTTTCCCGTTATCATGTAAGCTAAGCAAATCATATACTTCAAGCCGCTTCTTTCGATCCTCAGGCTCCAAATAGGGAAATGCATTTACAATAATTAAGCTAGAAACACACTCTGGATATTGGATAGCAAAATCAACACCTACTCTAGCCCCTTTTGAAAGTCCACAAATGACTACTTTTTGTAACTTTAAATAATTGCATAACTCATACAAAACATTTACATATTCTTTAAAGTTAATTTCTAGCCCTCCAGATTTTCCATGTCCTGGTAAATCGAGTGAGATCACTGTCCATTTTTCCTTAAAATATTGCCTTTGATATAACCAATTATTTGCGTTTCCTCCAAGCCCATGTAAAAACAATATGACTGGACCTGATCCTTCTATATTATAAAAAACCTTTCGATTCTTATATACAAAATACATATTCATCACCTTCAGCTGTAGCATCACTTATTTTTATCTTTGAATGAATATATCCAAAACGGTTCTCTTTCTAACCACTCGACTGTTTCCGGTACACCATCTTCATACTCTCTTTTTAGTTCTGTTACTTTAGTCGTAAACTGTGATGCATGTGCTTGCAATGCTTCTAGCTTTTTTGGAACATATTCTTTCACTTCATTTTTAAAATGTGGCGGACCTATTTCCACTTCATGATTATTTGAAAAAGCTACCGCATAAAACGTTGGTCTTTTATTTTCCTGAATAGTAGCTAAAGCCGCAGCCACCGCTTCTCCTGTTGCATCATGATCTGGATGAACTGCATATCCCGGATAAAAAGAAATGACCAATGAAGGATTCAATTCTTCTACACATTTTTGTATTACACGTCTTAACTCTCCAGGAATTTCAAATTCAAGGGTCTTATCACGATATCCCATCATACGTAAATCTTTAATACCTAAAATATTTGTAGCCCTCTTTAGTTCTTTCTCTCTTATAGCATATAATGATTCACGTGTTGCAAAAGGAGGATTTCCCATCACTCTCCCCATTTCACCTAACGTTAAGCAAACATAAGTCAGAGGAACATTCCGCTGGACATAAGCTAAAATTGTACCCGCCACGCAATATGACTCATCATCTGGATGCGGAAAAACAATTAAAACGTGACGTTCATTTTTTATCAAAATCATCTTCCTCCATCATACACAATATTAACCTTTTTCTTTAAAAACTATTAAATCACTACTGCATACCACGTTACTCCAACAAGTAGTACGAAAAGAAGGATAATATAAATAGTTGATAAGTTTTTCACATTTCTCTTTGTAGACTTTCCGTAATTCTCCTCCACGTTTCTTGCAACTAGTACAGTCCCAAATAGCGATACAATTACAATAATAACGACTAGTGAAATTGCAAAACTCATTGTCTTTTCACCTCTCTAAGACCCATCTATTTTAATTAAAGAACTTACATAAAAACCTTCCTCTTTAAAACGTTGATAACATACTACCTTTCTTCTCTTATCATAATAGATGTTTGTAAAAAGCGGACCAACCACTTTCGTGTTTTTTTACTCATCCACTTTAAAAATAAAAAGCAACTGATCACTTAGGACCAGTTGCTTTTTTCACACGATAATTTTTCATTTAAAATTAATTCAATTTAAAAGTTTAGTCTTTTCATAATGAAACATCAACTGAGATAACTCGAAAATTGTTCCATTTACAAGATACACTGTATCTCTAATGTTGGTTATTGGAAAATAAAAAGAAGCGATATATTTTATCGCTTCTCACTCTCATCATCTTTATTCTTTTATTAATGACTTATTCGCTCTTATAACTTCTTGATACAATAATGGTGACCACTTTTCATTTATGTAGTCTTGAATTACCCAGCCTACTCTCGCAGGATTCTTTTGTTTTATATGGTTTGCAATTTCAGGATTTATATAAGAGGCATAGTAATATGGACTATTCCATGCTGTACCACCAGAAGACAAGCTTGTAAAATTTATATATAGATGATTTAAATCCTCACCATTGTTCATCGTTTCATTCATTGTATCTTTAATAGATTTTACTTTCTCATCATAACTCACTTTATATTTATCTTGTACTGTTACATTTACATTTTGATTTACAGTTGTGGTAAACGTCTCATTATCTGGCCAATAAAAATTATTATATCCTCCAGATTCATTACTACCACTATATCTTTTTAGTAGTACAATTTTCCCACGAGCATCTCCAAGTTTTATATTTCCTTCTGTTTTTAAAAAGATAGGATCAACAAAATAATTTTTTTCAAACGTACTACTAAATGAATCTTCTGCCCCTTTCATATCCTCATACTCTTTTTTTAAAGACATAATAATCGTTTCACTCGGATTATCTCTTAAAAATTGTTTCGCTTCGTTTATGAATTCATGCAGTGTTACATAAAGATATAATGGCCCATGATGAAGAACTATCGTATTATCATCTGTTAAACGTCCTCTTATATCAAAAATGCGAGCTCCATGGTCCATTTGATAGCGAAAATCATATTCTTGCGTCATTCCCCATACTTGCTTAATCGGATTTTGCAACTTGAACGTCCCACTATCGTGTGTTCCTGGAATTGAAATTCGTGCTAACGGGATATTATCAGGTATAGGTTGCATCCATTTCGACCAATTTTCAAGCTCATTAACAGAGCTAGCTGCAACTACTTGCTTATCATGTAAAGCAAATACAAATGTGATAAATATTGTACTACATATGAATAATTTCAAAATTAACTTCTTATTGCTCATTATTATCCCTCTCTTTTTCTGTTTTTATATCAAACTTATTGAATATAATATAAGCTAGTTCAGAAAAAATAAATAACATTTCATCAATATGAAATATTGCATAGAAGTAAAGTTAAAAAATCATTCACATATACTAAATTAGAAAAATTTAAAGGAACTTCATCTGAAGTTCCTTTTACTTATTTTATGTTCAATACGTATGAACCATCTTTATTCTCATATTTATAGACGTATAAATAATATTTACCTGGCTTTGCATTATAAGTTCCTTTAACTACATTGCCTTCATTTTCACCATATGCTACATAGTTATTTAAATCTGATTCATGATGAAGTACCCATGTCATTCCGATATTTTGTTCATTTAGTAGAGAAATATTAATATTTTCCGGCGAGTCAATTTGGAAAGTAAATACATCTACTCTATCACTATTATGTAGCGTTCCTTTCACCGGTGTATGAAAGTTAACTTTATTTGCCTGTCTAGGATCATTATTTGGTTCATTTTCTGTTACTTGTAATTCATTCCCACCGTTTGGTTTTCTTTGTTCATAGCCTAAGTTTACTAGTATAGACTTCAAATCTGGTAAAACACCAATTTTATCTGCATATGGATCTTTAGATTTTGTTCCTGTGCTCTGGTTGCTTAATATTGCTCTTAGTTCACTAGGTCTATATGGTTGTCCTAAATGTTCTTTAGCAATGCTTTGTACTAAAGTCGCTGCCCCAGCAATAATTGGCGAAGCACTAGATGTTCCGCTAAAGCTTGAAGTATAAAGATTTACAGCACTTCTACTTTGTTCAGCTGTAGTTGTATCTACATTTTCTCCCCATCCGTACACATCAATACGGCTTCCATAATTCGAAAACCACATACGTTCATGAGGGAAAGATGAAGAGCCAGCGCCTACCATAATTGCACCCGAATCTTTAAAATCTTTACTATTACGATTTAAGACTTGCTTACCTTTTCTATCTTTGAACTGGTCTAAATCATTCCACCCATTTGCTCCAGCCTCTATAATTACAATCCCTTTATCTGTACCAGCACGAATTGCATCAAAGATATCTGGTTGTACTTCAACAGGTAAATATTTATCACCATATCCATCGAAAGATGCTTGCGCCTCTAACAATAAAACATCCCCAGCTTCTAACTGATTTACAGCGCTTAATATTGCATCAGCCGTATTATACTGTCCGTTATCTCTTATTTGAGAGATAACCTTTGCTTTCGCTTTTGGCGCAATCCCAATATTCCCGACTTCATTGTCCTCAGAGGATACAATTCCTAGTACAGACGTCCCATGACCGACATGCTGATCTATATTTCTTCCAGACATTAATTCAATATTTTGATGTAATAAATCCTCATGATTTAATAGCCATCCGTATTCCATATCAACAAAAGTGATACCATTTCCATTACCGCCTTGAATTTCCCAGGCGAAAGGCGCATTAATACCGTATGGGGCCGCTTCAAGATAACCTTGCTTTTTAAATCTAGGATTGTTACTAGGATTAAGAGCTACACTTGATGATTGCACTTCAGGTGGCATTATTTTCTCTTTTCTCTTCATATATGCATCTTCTATTAAAGAAGATGCCTTTAACTTATCTACTATTTCTTCTTCATACCCACTATTTTGATTTTGAAGAATATAGTAGTTTAATAAACTTGTAGATACATGATTAGGTGCTTTCACTTCAAGGTTTTGTATTTGTTCCGGGCTTACAGATGTGAATAAACGAGTAAATGTTACATCTGGATATTCTGTCAAAAGATCTTTTATTACTTTATCATTCGTTTGAGATTGTATTTGTTTTTCAATACCATCTTCATATGGCAAATCCAAATCCGCTTTAAATTTTACAATGATTTGCTTATCTGTTTCTTGTTCTATCCCTGATTTAATCTGCTGTTCTATAGAATCAGCATGTACACTATTGATAGTACCTCCTGTTCCTAAAAGTGCTGTAATCATTACAGTTGACGCACACATTTTTTGAAATATTTTCATTCCATTAATCCTCCTATTAATAATTAATTATTATATTAATCTATAATGATTTTATTTCTATAACGTATTCCCTTTCTACTAAATAGATTATAGTAATCAGAAATATGAACTTCAATGTATTTTCATATGCAATATTTCATATTCGGACTCTACACTACACGAATATGAAACTTATAGTGATTATTTATTTTATATATGCTAATATACTTACATTAATATATTACGCATATATACATTCCAAACTACATTACTTAATAGTTTCACCTTAATTTTTTCTTAGGAGGATTTACAATGAAATTACTAAAACTAAAACATATAATCCCTTTATCTGCAGCTGCAATTACATTCGTATGTAGTCAAAGCACAGCTGAAGCTTCTACCATTCATACAGTAAAAAAGAACGATACACTTTGGGGCATTAGTAAACAATACGGAGTTTCAATACAATCCATTAAACAGGCTAATAATAAAGGAAACGATCAAACCTTTATTGGCGAACAGTTACATATTCCAGGGTCCGTGAAATCAAATGAAATCACTGTTCCTCAAAACGCCAAGCCAGCGAACATTTCTGGACAAATTATTTATCAAGTACAACCGGGAGATTCATTAGAAACGATAGCAAGGCGTTACAATGTTACTGTCCAATCTATAAAACAAATAAACAATACAGTCGGAAACAAGCTTTATACAGGACAACATTTAAAAATCAACTCAAGCATTTCACAAAAAGAAAAAGACTTAATGGCACGCTTAGTTACTGCTGAAGCAGGTGGCGAATCGTATAAAGGAAAAGTAGCAGTAGCGAAAGTTATACTAAATCGTGTAAATGCAAAAGGTTTTCCAAATACAATAACAGGCGTTATTTATGAACCTATTAAATACGGATATGCATTTACTCCTGTTACAGATGGAAGAATTAATCAGCCTGCAAGCGCAGAAGCAAAAATGGCTGTAGAAGAGGCTATCTCCACAAATGGAGTACATTCTGACTGGCTTTATTTCTACAATCCAAAAACATCAACAGACAAGTGGATTACGACACGTCAAACAGTAGCAGTAATTGGTAACCATGTGTTTGCTAAATAAGATTTAAAATCATTAACAGACCTCTTCACTTAAAAGGTCTGTTTTTTTCTATGTAAGATGTTATTAATCATATGACATAGTTATTTTTCAAACTATTTTTTCTTTCAAATAAAAATTTTTGTATTTACTCCACCACTCGTAGAAATTAATAAAGCATCAAGTTCAAAAACTCCCACTTTATTAATAAAAGCTATTTCTTAACTTCATAAAATTGTTATACACTAGAAAAATAAAAAACAAACTATTCGTTAGCAGGTGGAAGAATATGTATGATGTTACGATTATCGGCGCTGGAGTAAGTAGCATTTTTATGGCTTATTCACTAGCTAAAAGTAACAAAAAAGTTTTAATTCTTGATAAAGGTAAAGCGCTAGAAGATCGCCATTGTCCTTTAGACGAAGGAAAAGTGTTTAATTGTACTACATGTGATAAATATTTCGGGTTTGGTGGTTTAGGCAAATCTGAAGGGAAATTTAATTATACAAACGGATTTGGCGGAGAACTTGAGAAAAAAGTCGGTAAAGAGGGTTTTATACAACTCATGGCTGAAGTAGATGAAATTCTATGTCAGTTTGGTGGAAGTTCAGTTTCAAAATATTCTACTGAAAATTCAAGTCTCACTAAGAGAGCTGAAGCGTGTGGTTTACAAATGCTAACAACAGAAGTAAGACATCTTGGTACTACACTTTCCAGTAACATTTTTCAGCAGCTCTATGAATTTTTACTGACGAAAATAAAGATCCAATTTCATATAGATGTACAACATATTCTGAAACAGGAAGATCATTTTACAATAGAGACAAATCAAGGAACAGTTCAAACTAAGCAACTAGTATTAGCAACTGGGCGCTCTGGAGCCGATTGGTTAAAAGAAATGTGCAGTTCCCTAAATATTTCTCAGGAGCAAACACGTGTAGATTTAGGAATTAGAGTAGAAATGAAAGAACATCAATTACGCTCTATATTAAAAGATACTTTTGAAACAAAACTTTCTTATCAAGGTGAGCATTTCATAGCAACTACTTACTGTATGAATCCAAAAGGACGCATCATTCGAAAGTACGAAGAAGGTTTAGTTATGCCTGACGGTCAAAATTTTCGAGAGCAAGGAACTGGCACTTCTAACTTAAATTTCACTTTATTTATTCCTCGCTATTTTCCAACTCTCAAAGAAGCAAATGTATACGCAAGTTCAATTATTCAAGGCATTAACCAAGGACGAGATCGGATTGTTATACAGCGCTTAGAGGACTTACTAAAGAAACAACCTACGGTGGAAAACAGCATGGAACATAATCGTATACAACCTACACTACAGGGAGATTATGGAGATTTGAATCAAGAAATTCCTCAATTATATATTGAAGGGCTAAAAGAATTTTTATTACGTTTAGAACAATTTATACAAGAGCCTATCGATCAACATACTTTACTATATGGAATTGATGGAAAGTTCTATGCTCCTACGATAAAAATTAATAATCATTTTGAAACTAGTGTACATGGGCTATTTTTAATTGGAGATTGTTCAGGCGTTACGCATTCATTATCTCAAGCAGCTGCAAGTGGCCTGTATGTTGGAAAGTACTTATCTGACATTTAATTTTTATCATTAAGATGTCAATCAAATATTTTCAATTTCAAAACACTTTACTTATATAGTAAAAGTATATTAATAAGTCCCCTACCCTTCACGGCTAATGATTAACAGACAAAAAATCTTGATTTTACAAAATACATATGTAATATAACTGTATATTTAAAACGATTGACATTCAATTCTAATAAATTGAATGTCAACCGTTTTAAAAGTCTCTATCCATTTTCACTTTTATTTGTTCGATATTTTGTAACATCATCATAGTGTTTAATATGGTAGGATGTCTATAAGTCAATTTCACTACAACTATGACTTGTTCTGCCCGTTTCTCAAAAAGAGTTATATTTATGCTACTACGCTTTAAAAAACCCCATTATATATATGAATACTTCAAATTATTCCCTTTAGAAAACAAAGTCTAAATGGTTCATTACACTCTAATAGTTATAAAAACATAATATATAACTTTAGTTAAATAAATTATATAAAGAAGGTGTAAAAATGAAGAACAAAATAAATTTACAAATACAAAATATAAGTTTTGTTATAATAATGGGTTTAGCAGTATGGTTAAAAACATATCTTATTACGCGATTCAGTTTTGATTTAAAAATCGAGTCTTCGATGCAAGAGCTCATTTTGTTTATTAGCCCTCTAGCCGCATCATTAGCATTTGTTGGATTAGCATTATTTGCAACTGGTGAAAAGCGAAATTATATAGCGCTCTGTATTAATTTCTTATTAACAATCGTGCTTGTTGGAAATGTAATGTTCTATGATTTTTATAATGATTTCGTTACATTACCAGTACTTGGACAAACCTCAAACTTTGGCCAATTAGGCGGCAGTATTATAGAAATATTAAACTACAAAATTATACTCGCATTCGTAGACATTGTTTTCTTCTTTATTTTATTAAAAAAGAAATCATTGGTCTTTAAAACAGAACGTGTAACTCATTCTACGCGCTTGTTATACTTTCTTTTAACGATTGGTGTATTCTTTGCGAATCTACATCTTGCAGAAAAAGAGCGCCCTGAATTATTAACAAGATCATTCGACCGAGTCATGCTTGTCAAAAATTTAGGCTTATATACTCACCAAGTATATGACTTAACACTGCAAGTAAAAGCTGGGTCACAAAAAGCACTTGCTGATAGTAGTAAATTACAAGAAACTGAAAACTACGTAAAAGCAAATCAAAGCGAGCCAAACCCTAATATGTTTGGTGCAGCGAAAGGAAAAAATGTAATTGTCGTCACTCTTGAATCCTTGCAGACCTTCTTAATAGGCGCATCAGTGAACGGGCAAGAAGTTACACCATTCCTAAATGAATTCATAAATGAAAGTTATTACTTTGATAACTTTTTCCATCAAACTGGTCAAGGGAAAACATCTGATTCTGAATTTCTAATCGATACGTCGTTGTATCCATTAAATCGAGGAGCTGTATTCTTTACACACGGTAACAATGATTATACTGCAACTCCAGAAATTTTACGTCAGCAAGGTTATTTCACTTCTGTATTTCATGCGAATAACGCAACATTTTGGAATCGTAATATTATGTACTCCGCTCTTGGTTATGACCGTTACTATAATGAACTTGATTACAAAATCACGCCAGAAACAAATTTAAATTGGGGATTAAAAGATATCGAATACTTTGATCAATCAGTAGATATATTAAAAACTGTTAATCAACCATTCTATGCTCGTTTCCTTACTTTAACAAACCATTATCCATTTACGTATGATGAAGATACAAAATTCATTGAACCATACAACTCTGGTAATGGCGTATTTGATCGTTACATCGTAACAGCACGTTACTTAGACGAATCCATTAAAAAATTTATTGAACGTCTAAAGGCCGAGGGGCTTTACGATAATTCTATTATTGTGTTATACGGTGATCATTATGGCATTTCCGAAAAACATAATCGTGCAATGGCACAGTTTTTAGAAAAAGATCAAATAACAGAATTTGATACTTTAAATTTACAACGTACACCTTTATATATTCATATTCCTGGACAAACAGAAGGTCAAACTATTTCAAAGCCTACGGGACAAATCGATATGAAGCCTACTATTCTAAATTTATTAGGTGTTGATTCTACGAATGATATCCGTTTTGGCCATGATATGTTTTCAGATGAATATACTGGCTTTGTTGTTTTACGTGATGGTAGCTTCGTTACAGATAAGTATGCATACAAAAACAACACTTTCTACGACCGTATAACAGGTGAAATTGTAGATTTACCAAAAAAAGAAGCTCAAGCCCTCATTAAACGTGCACAAAATGAATTACGAATGTCTGACAAAATTATTGAAGGCGATTTATTACGTTTCTCAGAAAGTAATAAAATTAAAACTGGCGAAGTACAAACTAAAATTAAAGAAACAGAAAAATAATCTATATGAAAAAGGAGCAACTGTAATAAGTTGCTCCTTTTTACTTTCTTATAACACATCAGATTTTTTATTCTACGCTTGTTTCTAAAACTACATCCGCAAAAGTATTATTATCATCTATATTTAAAATCACTTCACATTGACGCAATCTCAATTCAAAGAGCATGATAGAATCGTGATAGATTTCAGGATTTGATTTCATCTTATGTAATATCTCTTGTTTTTCTTGTATTTCTAAATGCGTGTTTTCTACAGCTTGCTTTAAGGAGTTAAATGGATTTCTAAAGAATATATTAATATCTCGCTCTTGTGTGTTTTCAAACAGCTCAAATTGCAAGAAAAATTTCTTCATAATAGAAGCCGTTACTTCAGTATAATCTTCATTTTCTACATACTGTTTGTATTTGTTATATAGCATAGATTTATTTTTAGGAAGAACTCCAAATAATTTACCGGCACTTTTCAGTAAAAATTGTGCTGGCGTAAATCGACGTAAAATATTTACTTCATCCATTTGTATTCTAGTCGTCATCCTGTCAGTATCTCTGCGCCAGTCATCAAGTACTTTAAAGTCACATTCTAACTGTATTCTATTTTCTCCAAATAGTGAATTAAGCCCTTCACTAAGTTCTTCTAAATACGTTTGACTTTGAAGAAGCTCATTATTAGAAGTTGCAATCCAATTTTGCATAGAAAGAGCCAGATTAGGTAACACAGTTTGTTCTAAATATTTATGCACTCTTTCATTCATTGCTTTATTTAGTTCCGTATCCATGTGCCCGAAATCACTTTCTTCACTAATTAAATTAGAACAGCTCTTTAATATCTTCGGAATATTTTCAGTAAGATCATTTGTAATTTCAGTCTTCATTGAACGATATGATTGTGTAATGAAATGAATTTTTTCCCTCTCAAATGTAGTAAGGTTATTAATGCTACCGTTTAGTTTCACTAGCATATCTTCATTCCAATTAATAGCATCCACCAGATTATTTTCTTTCTCAACACGTTTATCCAAAAGATATGTAATTGTTTTTCGAATGAAAAATAATAACTTTTCAGTACGTTCTGCATCGATATTTTTATGATTAAAGTTAAAATGAATAAACTCAGTTAAATCATTTAATTGTTGACTACTTGTATATAACGAGGAATAAGGGAAAATTCTCGCATACGGGAAATATGTGTTTATTCTCGTTGCCGTATCATGTAATACCCTTTTCACTTCTGCTTCACTGTAAATGTTATCGATTTTATTTAATAAGAAATGAATTTGTAAATTTGGCGTATGCTCTTGAATACTTAATAGAATGTCACGTTCTTTATCAGTAAAAGGTGAATCCGCATTCAATACGAACAGTAATTCGTCTGCAGAATTTAAATATTCGAATATCTCATCTCTAGTGTCGTTATTCCTATTAAAGCCAGGTGTCACTACAAATGTAAGTTTATTTTCATTTAAAAATCTGCATGGTAATTTAAATTCAACACACGCTCTATCTCTATATCTTTGATGGTGCTGAGACATCATATTATGGTAATCAGAGACATCTTCCGTTGTTGTAATTGCTGAGTCTGTTATAGCGTTTATTTCTATATGAGCATCATTTTTTAAAACTACTACATTTGAAATTGATTTTTCTAATATATTTTCTCCTAATATAGAGTTAATAAATGTAGTTTTTCCGTTCCCTGAAGTTCCCGTTACTAAAATACGATTTGTTCTTAAATCTGCGAGCTCGTCAACTAACCATTTAAATCGGTGACCTATTTCTATATTCTGCTTTTGTGCCCACTGTGTAATAGATTCAAAAAGGTGTAAGCTGTACTCTAAGCCATTTACATGATTAATAGAATGTGACAGTAAGTTTTCCGCATGTTCTATATTTGCTGAATCTATTTTGGAAGGGAAAATCTCATCCCATGCCAATACAGCTGCAGATGGAAATACAGCATAAGATGGATTGACTACCTTTAACCAATTTGCTAACAGATTTGGTATGATATCGTTTAATTGTCTAAGCGTATATTGACCTTGAATTAATGCAAAGTACGTTTCTTCGTAAAGAGCAGAAACTTTGTTCCATATATCGGACGAATGTATTTCAATATGTAAGAAAAATTCATTTATTGTGTTAAGCCACAATAAGTAATTTTTTTCATTTTTATAACTGTTCCAGAGTGATGAAACCATTTGCGTAAATTGTACTTGATCTACATTATTTAATGTAGCTAATGCATCATAAAAATAGTCTGGTGAAATATGTTTAGTAAACCCTTTATCGATATATCCTTTTAACACCTCAAACCAAGGATACGATTCTATGCGAATTAACTCATTCACAGCAAGCTCTACTGCACTATCAAAATCTTGCTGTTCCTCATAAAAGGAACGGGCAATTTTTGTGACATTCGGATAATCAGGATTTAAAGAAACTGCTTCTTTAATAACACCGAAAGCTGAGTCAAAATTATTTTGCTCAATGTAAAGAGAAAGTAATTGTAGTCTAATTTCGGTCATCAATATTTTATTATCAGTAGTAATAGAAGTATAAATATTTTCAGCAAATGATAACTGATTCAGTTCGAAATAAGCATCCGCAATATTTTTTTGTGCCCATGGTGCTAATTCATTACTAACCTTCTCCCATTTAAAAATAGCTGCTTCAAAATCTTGATGACGATAATAAAATTCACCTTGTGCAAAACGAATATAAGACCCATCAGAAATCTCATTTTTTTCTTCGTTTACATAAGCTTGTCCAAGTACGTCAAGAGTTGGTTTTGTTTCATTCTCCATTAGGAATGTTTCATAATACATCTTTTTTATTAATTGTTTTTCTAATCTCATCTTTTCCCCCACTATATCTTGAAAATACATTTTTAAGATATGTCAATACTTTTTGTATGTATGCTTTTTATCTTAACAAAGAATATCTTTTGGAAAATTTCATTTTCCTTTCATTTTTCAAGTTAGATTGAATTTTTATGAGAAAAGTTTCAGTTTTTTTTCAATTCCCTTTCAGTTATGAAACAGCATTAAATGTTCCTAATAACCTAATAACACTATAATATTCCACATTATATTATCAAGAAAATCCCATATAAACCATATTATAAAAACAATCTATATTGAATTTATATACACAATTCACTGTGCTGTCAAACAAAAAAACAACAATAGGAGCCAACAGCTATTCATACCATTTCTTTCTCAAATTGTTTTCCTTTAAAATGTTTCAGTAGTTATGTAATTAAATTCCATTAACCTATATAAATAACTAGTCCAAAAAATATCTATATGCATATCATGTTATAGTAAAGAATTTAGGAGATCCTAAAAGGAGGCATTTTCATGTTTGAAGATAAATCTAAAATAAATTACCCATATGAATTTACTGAAACTACAACAGTTCCTCTAAAGAACCCCATTGATAAAAAATTCAAGAACGGCACAGGTACACATAACTTCCCAATTAAGAAGCACTATAAAGAGCAAGTTCTATACACTGAAAAAATTAATAATAATAAAAATAAATAATTGTATAGACCTTTATAACAATTAGCCAAATAAGAAGCAACATTCAACCATGCATAGTTATTTAGTTAGTAATGATACAATTCATGCACATTTTAAAAAGTGCTGTATACAGCGCTTTTTTATACATAGATAAATTTAAGCTAACACAACCAAGAAATAAACTGTAAAATTACTCCACCATATTCTCGTTTAACTATTAAATCTACATATGAAAAGGGAGCAACAGTAAATGTTGCTCCCTTTTGAAATATAATTTATTCACTCTACATAACCCTCTTAAACATCTTCTCCAACTCATAAGTAGAATGATGCACAAGAATCGGTCTTCCGTGTGGGCATGTGTATGGGTTTGTTGTTGTACGTAATTCTTCCAGTAAGGCAAATATTTGATCGTTCGTTAAATATTGATTCGCTTTAATGGATGCTTTACAGCTCATCATGATGGCTGCTTCTTCACGTAACTTTTTAATATCCACTTTTTTTAGTTTAACAACTTGCTCCATCATTTCATCGATAATTTCTGTTTCTTGTCCTTTCGGGAACCATGTTGGATGCGAGCGGACGATAAAGGATTGATGGCCGAATTGTTCTAAAAATAGCCCAACTTTTTTTAGTTCTTCTAACTGTTCTTCGACACGTAAAAATTCAGTAAGAGATAGATCAATACGGTACGGTACAAGTAACTCTTGTACTTCTTGCGCTACCCTTCCTACTTTATCACGGAAGTATTCATAATTAATACGTTCCTGCGCGGCATGCTGGTCAATCATATATAAGCCTTTATCATTTTGAGCGAAAATATATGTTCCATGCATTTGTCCAATTGGATAAAGTGGTGGTAAGTCATTCCCGTTCATTTCAATCTCTTTTATTTCCCGAACTTCTTCTTCTAATTCCTCTAGTTCAAAATCCTCTTCATTACTGTCCCACGATTTCTCTTCTTGAATTGGTTCTTCGATTATCGGTTTAGTGGATGGTTGCCAACTTTGTTCTTCTCTTATGAGCGACTGTGGTGGTTGCCATTCTTGTTTCGGCGGTTGCCACAGTTGTGGTGGCTGTTTCACAGCCTGCGGTTCTTCTTGTTTTGCATCCATGCCAGTTGGTAAAACAATGTCCGGCATAGATGGTTCTTTCGGCTTCGCATGCTCAAACTGGAACTGTTCTTGCACACTTTCGTCTTTTTCTTTTTTCTTCGTTGTTACGCCTGCATCTGGAATGAGCTGTATTTTTTTAAATGCAGCTTGCAATGTTTCTTCGATCAGCTTTAGCAATTCTTGTTCTTTACTAAAACGAACCTCTAACTTCGCTGGATGTACGTTAACGTCAACTAACATTGGATCCATTTCAATCGATAAGAAGCCAATTGGATACCGGCCGACTGGCAGTAATGTATGGTATCCTTGCTGAATTGCTTTCATTAGTACAAAGTTTCGAACGTAACGACCATTTACGATCGTTGACATATAATTACGAGATGCTCTCGTTACTTCTGGTAATGTTACATAGCCTTTAATTGTAAAGTCTAAAGATTCAGCTTCAATTGGAACAAGCTTCTTCGCAACTTGAATACTGTAAATCGATGCAAGTACTTGTCTTACATCACCGTTACCTGATGTATGAAGCAATTTCTTTTCATTATGAAACAGTTTTAACGATACTTCTGGATGTGACATTGCAATACGATACACGATATCTGTAATATTCCCGAGCTCCGTATGAATGGTTTTCATATATTTAAGACGCGCTGGTGTATTAAAGAATAAGTTTTGTACTGTAATATCTGTTCCTTTTCGGCTCGCAGTCTTCTCTTGCTTGATAATGTCTCCACCTTTAATTATGAGGTGTGTACCAGGCGCATCACCTGTGCTAGTAATTAATTCTAATTCACTAACAGAGGCAATACTCGGTAATGCCTCACCGCGGAAACCGAGTGTTCTTATGCGAAACAGATCGTTTTCATCTTTAATTTTACTCGTCGCATGGCGTTCAAAAGCGACGATACAGTCTTCTTCTGCAATACCATCACCGTTATCAATGATACGAATTTTCGATAACCCAGCTTCTTCTAAGTGGATTTCAATAGATGTACTATTCGCATCGATAGAATTTTCCACAAGTTCTTTTACGACTGAAGCAGGGCGCTCTACTACTTCCCCTGCCGCAATTAAGTTAGAGAGTTGGTCATCGAGTTTGCGAATTTTCCCCATCTACTTACTCATCCTTTCTTTAACTTTTTCTGTAAGCGATACAATTCGTTCATCGCTTCTAAAGGTGTCATATCAAGTAAATCGATTTTTTTAATTTGCGCCAATACTGCTGTTTCTTTTTGATCTAGCAGAGGTTTGTCTTGTTTCTTCGAAGACTGTTCTCCTCCAAAGAAAGATAGTTGCGATTCTTCTTCAGTCTCTACTTTCGTTTCCTGTATTTCTGCTATTTCCTCTTTTACAACTACAGGTTCTGGAGCAGCTTCTTGTACTTTCACTTCTACTCGTTTTGGAATAATAATTTCTTCCTGTCCTTCTAGCTGTGCTAACACTTCTTTCGCGCGGGCGATTAAGCTATCTGGAAGCTCTGCAAGTTGCGCAACGTGAATTCCGTAACTTTTATCTGCTGCCCCGTCTTGAATTTTATGAAGGAATACTACTTTTCCATTCTCTTCAATTGCTGAAACGTGTACATTTTTCAGTTGATCTAAACTCTCTTCTAACACCGTTAATTCGTGATAATGCGTAGAGAATAACGTTTTTGCACCAATTTGGTCATGAATATGTTCAATAATTGCTTGTGCAAGTGCCATACCATCATAGGTAGATGTACCGCGTCCAATTTCATCGAATAAAATTAAACTTCTTTCTGATGCGTTTGCAATTGCATTTTTCGCTTCTAACATTTCGACCATAAATGTACTTTGACCTGATATTAAATCATCCGCTGCACCAATTCTCGTAAAGATTTGATCAAATACAGGTAATACTGCTTCTGTTGCTGGTACGAAACAACCGATTTGCGACATAACCGTTACAAGTGCTAATTGTCTCATATACGTACTTTTACCAGACATGTTCGGCCCTGTAATTAAAAAGACATCCATATTCTCTGGCATAATACAATCATTCGGTACATACAATTTCCCGTTCAATACTTTTTCAACGACAGGATGACGACCATCTTTAATAAAGATTTCGCGCTTCGTTGTCAGTACAGGTTTTACAAACTGTTCTTCTTCACTAACTGTCGCAAAACTTTGCAGTACGTCTAATTCACTAATTACTTTCGCTAAATGTTGTAATTTCGGAATAAATACTTTTACTTCTTCACGAAGTGCTGTAAATAAATCGTATTCTAGCTGTACAATTTTTTCTTCAGCTTCTAAGATTAACGTTTCTTTTTCTTTCAGTTCATCTGTAATGAAACGTTCAGCATTAGCAAGCGTCTGTTTACGTTCATAGCGACCTTCTGGAAGTGCTGCAAGATTCGCTTTCGTTACTTCAATGTAGTAACCGAAAATACGGTTGTATCCGATTTTTAACGATTTAATTCCAGTAATATCACGTTCTCTTTTTTCAAGCTCAGCAATCCACGTTTTCCCGTTTTTACTCACGTAACGATATTGATCAAGCTTGTCATTATAACCATCTTTAATAATATCTCCATCTTTAATTGAAAGCGGTGGGTTTTCTTGAATACTTCTTCCTAGTAATTCTGTTAAGCTTTCACATGGATCTGCACCTTGAATTAATCTCGATGCATAAGCGTTATCTAACAAGCTAATTGCTTCTAAAATAGCTGGCACTTGAAGTAATGAACGTCTTAATTGTAATAAGTCTCTTGCATTTACGTTACCAAATGCAACTTTTCCTGCTAAGCGTTCTAAATCATATACTTCTTTTAACTTTTCTTTTAAATCTTCACGTAAGAAGTAATCATTTACAAACGTTTCAACCATTTCTAAACGCTCTTCAATTCTTTCTTTCTGTATAAGTGGACGTTCCATCCACTGTTTTAACATACGACCACCCATAGCTGTTTTCGTCTTGTCCAATAACCATAATAGTGATCCTGTTTTTTCTTTCGTCCGAAGTGTTTCTGTCAGTTCTAAATTTCGCTTTGAATGTACATCAATTTTCATAAATTGATTCGTATAATAAATTTCTACTGGTTGCAAATGATCTAAAGAACGTTTTTGCGTTCTTATTACATAGTTAAATAAACGTCCAACTGCTTTAATTAATTTTGCTTGTGAAACATTTTTCACAAGATGTTCTAATCCTTCCGGAATTGCCGTTGCATCTTCATACGAAATCGTCATTTTCAATGTTTCAGTTAACTTGTTTAGTTCATCTTTAGAAAATGAAGAATCAACAACAATTTCTTTCGAACCAGTTGCATACACTTCTAATAAAATATCTTCTACTGAACCAGTCAGTAACGTTACTGTATTTTGTCCAGTCGTTAAGTCGTTACAAGCTAATGCATATGATCCATCTTCAAAATGTGTTAATGCGGCTAAGAAGTTGTTTTCTTTCTCATCAATTGTACGCCCTTCCATCATCGTTCCTGGCGTAATTAATTGTACTACTTCACGACGTACTACACCTTTAGCTGTTTTCGGATCTTCTACTTGCTCACAAACAGCTACTTTATATCCTTTTTCAACAAGTTGTTCAATATAGTTTTTAGCCGCATGATATGGTACACCGCACATTGGTATACGTTCACTACTACCGCCATCTCGGCTCGTTAATGTAATTTCAAGTTCATGGGCTGCTTTAACAGCATCCTCAAAGAACATTTCATAAAAATCGCCTAAGCGAAAAAATAAAAAGGCATCTTGATAATCTGCCTTAACCTTTAAATATTGCTGTATCATAGGCGTATATTGAGTCATACTTTTCCTCCATAATTCTTACATGATAATCTATTTTCATATATGTCGCATTTCACGGACACTCTTATCTCCTATTTCAGGAGTCTTTCTTCATTATAACATATTTCATAAAGAATCATGTTCATTCAGCGCCACTTATGTAAAGTAAAAAGCTAGGAAGAACTTCTCCCTAGCTTTCTATTACTCTTCTTCTGCATCAACGATAAAGTTCGGATCTAATTCTTCAAATTCATCATCAGCAATTTGGAAATCATCATCTGATTCTACGCAGCCCTCAGGATTTACACTTACACAAATTTTCGTTTCTCCAACTACTTCTGTTACAAATTCACGTTCTACAGTTACAACAATTTTATTACCATTTGGTGATACAAGTGCTTCTAAACAATTTGGCGGCTGAATAACACGAGCAATAATTTCTAAATCGTCACCAGAAAAGTTTTTATCACGATAACCAATACTTACTTCGTCCGTGTAGTTCACACGTTCTGTTACAACTTCAGTCTTTGTATTTCCATCAAATGAATACCAAGTGTTCACATCATAGAAACCTTCAATTTCCACATGTTTTCCATTCTTTCTTGCTTCGTACGAGTGGTTAATTACCCAGCACCCTAAAATACTTGTTGGCTCATTATTCGATTCACATGTATGCGTTGACTTTGTATACTTACGTCCTTTTCCAACCACTGCTTTTGTAATAATCTCTCTAAATTCGGACATTCGTAACCCTCCTCAATCACTATTCACTTAATCATATGCGTGACAATAGCGGAATGTGTCATTCTTTTTTTGAGAAGACCTTACGTTTAATCCACAAAAAAAGAGATGTCAATATGACATCTCTTTAACAACCACAATTTCCTTTTTTACTTTCTACCGCTGCGCCAGTTTCACCCTTAAGTACATCGCCACCAGTTGAAATTAATATTTCATCTGTTACGTTGTTAGAAATTGTACTAGCAACTAACTGTAATAAGTCATTTACGTATGTTTGTGAAGATTTAAATTGTTGTACGACTGGAATACTGTCTAACTTATCTTGCAATGCATCAATTTCAGCTTCTACCTTTTTTAAAGCTTCCCATTTCCCGTAATGTTGCAAGTTTACTGCTTGTTTTTGCAGTGCTTTAATTTCATCGATTGCGCGCTTTACATTTTCATTTTTATGAATTTGCGCCTCTGCTTTCTTAAAAAAATCAACTTCTTCTGTTTCAGAAATCATTTTTGCTAATTCTTTCGCTTGTTCAACAATGTCATCTTTCGAATATACTTTCATCTATTATTTCACCTCAATCGGCTCTTCAACTAATTCCCCGTTAAGAGACCAAGTTTTTGCTTCCGTTATTTTTACTTTCACAAGCTGACCAATTAAAGATTTTGAAGCGACGAAGTTTACAAGTTTATTCGTACGAGTATAACCTGCAAGTACTTCCGGATTATTTTTACTTTCCCCATCAACTAACACTTCTACAATTTGACCTTTGTAACGACTATTCTTTTCAATTGCCAACGTATTTACTAGTGTATTTAAGCGTTGAAGACGTTCTTTCTTTACTTCCATCGGTACATTATCTTTCATTTTTGCAGCTGGTGTACCTTCGCGAGGAGAGTAAATGAATGTAAAGGCAGTATCAAACCCTACTTCACGATATAACGACATCGTTTCTTCAAATTGCTCATCTGTTTCATTTGGAAAACCAACGATAATATCTGTTGTTAATACTGCATCCGGAATTGCTTCTTTAATTTTTCTTACAAGTTCTAAATAATGCTCACGCGAATATTTACGTGCCATAATTTTCAGCATATCCGTACTTCCAGATTGAACTGGTAAATGGATATGTTCTACTAGGTTGCCACCTTTGCCAAGCACTTCAATTAAGTGATCATCGAAATCACGTGGATGGCTCGTTGTAAAACGAATACGGGCAATATCAACTTTACGAAGTTCGTCCATTAAATCGCCAAGACCGTATTCTATATCTTCAAAGTCTTTACCATATGCATTTACGTTTTGACCAAGTAAAGTAATTTCTTTATAACCATTTGCAGCTAAATGACGAATCTCTTGGATAATATCTTCTGGACGTCTACTTCGCTCTTTTCCGCGTGTATACGGTACAATACAATACGTACAGAATTTATCACAGCCATACATAATATTTACCCAAGCTTTAATATCACCACGACGTACTTTCGGAAGGTTTTCAATTACGTCACCTTCTTTTGACCATACTTCAACTACCGTCTCTTTCGAGAACATCGCATCTTTTAGAATGTACGGTAATCTATGAATATTATGCGTTCCAAATACCATATCTACATGCTGATTTTTTTGCATAATTTTATTTACAACAGATTCCTCTTGAGACATACAACCACATACACCAATTAAAAGGTCTGGATTTCTTCGTTTGAGTGACTTTAAATGGCCTAGCTCACCAAACACCTTATTTTCAGCATTTTCACGAATTGCACAAGTGTTTAATAAAACTACATCTGCATCCTCAGTTGAAAAAGTTGGTTCATATCCAAGTGCGGTGAAAATACCTGCCATTACTTCCGTATCATGCTCATTCATTTGACAACCATATGTACGAATATAGAACTTTCTTCCTGTACCAAAATTGCGAAACTCTTCAGGTAAGCCAAAATCCCGTTCAATTTTAACTTCTTCTTTCCCGCGCTTTTTCGCATCCTTTAAGGAAGGTGGTTGATATACATTTTCAAAGTATTTACTATAATCTTTCTCTTCTTTTTTCGTAGAGGAATTTGCTTGTTGACTTGCTAATCGTTGTTGCTCGTTCATCGGTAATCTCCTTTCACCCTTAACTATACATACTCTATAGTCCATTTTAATGCGCCTAGACTCACCTCAAAAATGGTTAGATAGCTTGAGAGATAACTTGTCCTTTGAAACTTGAGTAATCAATCTAATCATTCATAAGAATGAAGTCTTCCCCACGCAAATAGACATTCCCTTTTTATCATTTCTTGTTGTCCTACCAAAAAGCATATTGCTTTATCCCTATAAACATTACCATAGTATGATGTATTTCGCCAATTTTAACAATAAAGAGGCCCTTTATGATCTTACATTTCATAAGCAATGAACTTGCCATTTTCATACAACGATTTATATATTATTTTATCATTCTGAATTTTCTAAGTAAATAAGGCTACCCTATATTTTTGTACATAAAAAAAAGGTTACCAAATCGGCAACCTCCTCTTCTTACATTACATAAATTCAGCAACAAGCTCATCAAACATTTTCTGATCCATATTTAAATCAGATTTCACTAAAGGCTCTTCACTATAGCCTTTAACAAGTTCTTGATATGATGGTTGCTTAGTATTTTGATAAATTAACCCTGTTACTAAACCGTTATTTTCCATTAAAGTTTGCATAGCCATCATGCGATTAGATGGATCATATCCCTCTACTGTGCTTAGTTTCGTTAAATTCTCTTTAAACCAATCGTAAGTATTTACTTTATTGTAAGTAACACATGGGCTAAATACGTTAATTAATGAAAATCCTTTATGGTTAATACCAGCTTCAATAATTTGTGTTAATTCTTTTAAATCACTCGAAAAGCTTTGCGCCACAAATGTCGCACCAGCTGTTAAGGCCATTTCCATTACATTTAGTGATGGTTCAATTGAACCTTGTGGTGTGCTTTTCGTTTTAAATCCAGCTTCACTACGTGGTGAAGTTTGCCCTTTTGTTAATCCGTAAATTTGGTTATCCATTACGATGTACGTAATGTCGATATTACGACGAATAGAATGGATTGTGTGACCCATACCAATCGCAAATCCATCACCGTCACCACCTGAAGCGATAACTGTTAAATCACGATTTGCCATTTTCACACCTTGCGCAATTGGAAGGGCACGACCATGAATACTATGCACACCATATGAATTAATATAACCTGAAATACGGCCTGAACAGCCGATACCAGAAATAACAGCAAGTTCATCTGGATTTAGGCCAACGTTAGCTGCCGCACGTTGAATTGCAGCTTGCACTGAGAAGTCTCCGCAACCTGGGCACCAGTTTGGCTTTACACTGTTACGAAAGTCCTTAAATGTTGCCATTTAATACAACCCCTTTTTTGCATTCGTTGTAAATCTCTTTCGGCAAGAATGGGTTTCCATCATATTTTAAAAGACTAGAAATTTTCTCACCATTACCAAGATTCATTTTCATAATGTTAGCAAGCTGACCTGTTGCATTGTTTTCTACTACTACAACACGCTTCGCCTTTTTCACAAGTGGATCGATTTCAGCTGTTGGGAACGGGTGAATTAAACGCACATGAGCATGGTTTACTTTCATACCCTCTTGTTCTAAACGCGTCATTGCCTCTTCGATCGCACCACGAGTTGAGTTAAATCCAACAAGCAATACGTCTGCTTCTTCATGCTTAACATTTTTATAAACAGGGGTATTAAACTTCAAGTTCTCCATTTTACGGAAACGTTTGTCCATTTGATCTTTACGGTTTATTGCTGATTCCGATGGTTTTCCAGTTTCATCATGTTCTACACCTGTAACATGGTGAACACCATTTTTCATACCAGGTAAAACACGTGGTGAAACGCCGTCTTCTGTTACTTCATAACGCTTGAAGTATGCTTTATTTTCACGTTCTGGTAATTCTACTTCTAAATCAAGCTTACCACGACGAATTTCCACTTTATCTAATTTAAGTGGTTCTACTGTTTGTTTTCCTAAAGAAAGCTGTAAATCTGTTAAGAAAATAACAGGAACTTGATATTCTTCAGATAAGTTAAATGCTTCTACAATGTCATAGAAAGCTTCTTCAACTGTACTTGGCGCCATTACGATTTTTGGAATTTCACCATGCGTACCGTAAATCATCGCCATTAAGTCAGACTGTTCTTGCTTAGTTGGTAATCCTGTACTTGGGCCGCCACGTTGTGTATCAACAATTACTAATGGAGTTTCTGTAATACCTGCTAAACCGATTGCTTCCATCATTAATGAAAGACCTGGACCAGCAGATGCCGTTAATGTACGAACACCAGCATAGTTTGCACCGATTGCCATTGTACAAGCTGCGATTTCATCCTCAGTTTGGATTACTGTTCCGCCGACCTTCGGTAATTTTTTAATTAAGTATTCCATAATTTCTGATGCAGGTGTGATTGGGTATGCTGACATAAAACGAGCACCACCAGCTACCGCACCAAATGCGATTGCATCGTTACCAATCATAAACATGCGTTTTTTACCATCAGCTTTTTCAAGCTGCATCATGTTTACTTTCTCACCTAGTAATTCTTTCATATATTGAGAGCCGCGTTTAATTGCGTCCATATTCTTTTGAACGACTTGCTCTCCTTTACGACCAAAGATTTCTTCAACAACATCTAAATAAGCTGTTTCATCTAATCCTAATACTGCACTTGATGCTCCAACAGCAACCATGTTTTTCATTAATGATGTGCCTAATTCTGAAGCAATATCTGTAAACGGTATCACATATAGATTTACATCTGTATTGTCAGGTATTGTTGGATTAAATTTCGCATCCGCAACTACAATTCCACCTGGACGTAGTTCGTGGAAATTAAAATCAATTGTTTCTTGGTCAAAAGCAATTAAAATATCTAAATCATCTGAGATCGCTCGTACTTCTGTTGTACTTACACGAATTTTATTATTTGTATGGCCGCCTTTTATACGTGATGAGAAGTGGCGGTAACCGTATAGGTAATATCCTAATCGGTTTAATGCAATACAGAAGATTTCTCCTGTACTTTCAATTCCTTCACCTTGTTGGCCTCCAACTTTCCATGAAAGTTGACTAATCATCTCCTACACCCCTTTTGGCTGCATTCATTGTAGTGTATTTTTTTACAGTAATAGTTTAGCATTTTTTATGCAAATAAACTACAACGGACGCAAATTATGCCTCTTCTGATTTCCCTGAATCTTTAGTATAAAGCTATTTTGTTTTTCATTCTAGTATTAGGTCTTAAAAAAAGCAATAAAATCAAATGAATTAATTTTAATTTTTCTGAATTTTAAACCAAAACTTAAAAACTCATATGTTCTACAAAATTATCATATAAAAATCGTTCTACAGTAGATGCAGCATAGTGTTTACAAAGCTCATTCATTACATTTTCATAATCTCGATAAACTGATACATTTACAACTGTTTCTAAAATCCCATCAAAATCTGAACCAAATCCTATATTGTACTCTCCACCTAATGAACAAATATATTCGATATGTCTTACTATATCTGTTATATTTGCTTCATTTTCATTCGTTAGAAACTGCGGTACAAAAGTGACACCGATCATGCCATTTTTCTTTATAAGAGCTTTAAGTTGTTCATCGTTTAAATTACGTGGGTGCTCGCAAAGTTTCATACAATTTGAGTGGGAAGCAATAGGATTTTTTGCAATCTCTATAACATCCCAAAAACTTCTTTCATTCAGATGAGACACATCAGTCCATACATGTAGCGCATTCAGTTCTTGTACAACCTGTTTACCAAAATTCGTTAAACCCGCCCCACGTGTCTCTAGCGCACCATCAGCTAAGAGATTGGCATAATTCCATGTTAGTCCAAAAGAACGTACTCCTAGGCGATACAACAACCGTAATTTCATTGCTTCTTTTCCAATTGCTTCGCATCCTTCTAGTGTTAATATCGCTCCAACCTCGTCCTGTTTTAACATGTTAATATCATCTTTTGTCTGAATAAACTTTACACCTGGTAGGGATAAAATTTCATTATAAAAAATATCTACCATTTGTAATGCTGCTTCAAATCGGTTTTCATATGCCACTGTTTCTGGTACATATATAGCAAAACATTGTATACTTCCTTTTCTTCTCTTTAACTGTTCAAATGTAATATGTAATTGTGAATCATCGTTAAAATTCCTTTTCCCTTGTGCACTCCATAACTGAAGAAGCACGTCACAATGAGCATCAAAAATTTTCATTTTCATTCCTCCATTATAAAAACAACCTGTTTGCATACTGCAAACAGGTTGTTTAAAACTTAACGAGGTTCTACAATTAATTTTATTGCTGTACGCTCTTCGCCATCAATCATAATATCTGTAAACGCTGGGATACAAATCAGGTCCAAACCACTAGGCGCTACAAATCCTCTTGCGATTGCTACTGCCTTTACCGCTTGGTTCAATGCACCTGCACCAATAGCTTGAATTTCTGCTGTTCCGCGTTCGCGAATAACACCTGCAAGTGCACCAGCTACAGAATTAGGGACCGACGTTGCTTTAACTTTTAATATTTCCATTCCGCGTTTCCTCCTCGTTTCTTTAAAAAGTATTAGCAATTATTTCACTTTAACTTATATTCACGAGGAATGGCGCGTATTCCTGCTAAATTTTCGTAATTTTTCTAAAAAATTAAAATATAATAACTTATCTAAAATTTAACGAGAATTTACTCAAAAAATGGTTGATCGTCATTAATTAAAATACGTTCAATTTTCTTTGCTTTTCCTGTATTTGGATCCACATCAATTAACACTGCACTTAATTGCGTTCTACCATTTGTTACTTCAAATCGTACTGGTAAGTTTGTTAAAAACTTCTTCAGTACTGCTTCTCTGTCCATACCTAATATTCCGTCATATGGCCCTGTCATCCCAACATCTGTAATGTATGCTGTTCCGCTTGGTAAAATACGGTTATCTGCTGTAGGGACATGCGTATGCGTACCTACTACTGCTGTAGCACGCCCATCTACATACCAACCTAGCGCTTGTTTTTCACTTGTAGTCTCCGCATGGAAATCAACAAAGATAATATTCGTACGTTTTTTCGCAATATTAATTAATTCATCCACTTTACGGAATGGACAATCAATCGGAGGAAGGAAAGTACGTCCTTGTAAGTTAATAACTGCAACTTCTGTTCCATTACAGTTCACAAAGATAAGTCCTTTTCCTGGAGTTCCTTCTGGGAAGTTAGCTGGTCTTGCAAGATATTTTGCATCATCGATGAATTCAAATACTTCACGATTATCCCAAGCGTGGTTTCCAAGTGTAACTGCTTGCGCCCCACATTCTAAAAAGTTTCGATATATTTTTTCTGTAATCCCACGGCCACCTGCTGCGTTTTCTCCATTAATGATTGTTACTGTAGGTGTATATTTTTTCTTTAATGCCGGTACGTATTGTTGAATCATACCTCTACCAGGAGATCCTACTACATCCCCAACAAATAATATTCTCATATGTCTTACCCTTTCTATGTACTGCATTTTTTATTGCTATAGCATCAAGTAAATTCCTTATAATATGTTTTCATTATAAGTTTGTTTCACTTTTATACTATATAACTAACTGTCTTTATTTTATCCAATTCCAACACAAAAAAATAAAGTGGTGTTTCACCACTTTATTTTGCGTATTCCACTGCACGTGTTTCACGAATAACAGTTACTTTAATATGTCCTGGGTAATCCAGTTCATTTTCAATACGTTTTCGGATATCACGAGCTAAACGATGAGCTTCTAAGTCATCGATTGTATCTGGTTTTACCAAAATACGAACTTCACGTCCTGCTTGAATTGCAAATGACTTTTCAACGCCTTCATAAGACTCTGAAATCTCTTCTAACTTTTCAAGACGACGAATATAGTTTTCAAGTGTTTCACTACGAGCTCCTGGTCTTGCAGCTGATAAAGCATCTGCTGCTGCAACTAAAACTGCAATGATAGAAGTTGGTTCTGTGTCACCATGGTGAGATGCGATACTGTTTATAACTACAGGATGCTCTTTATATTTCGTTGCAAGTTCAACACCAATTTCAACGTGGCTTCCTTCTACTTCATGGTCAATCGCTTTTCCGATATCATGTAATAGACCTGCACGTCTTGCTAGTTTTTCATCCTCGCCAAGCTCTGCCGCCATAAGTCCAGTTAAATATGCAACTTCCATAGAGTGTTTTAAGACGTTTTGACCATAACTTGTACGGTATTTTAAACGACCTAAAATTTTAATTAAATCTGGATGTAATCCGTGAACACCCACTTCAAACGTTGTTTGCTCTCCGACTTCGCGAATATACTCGTCCACTTCACGTCTTGATTTTTCGACCATCTCTTCAATACGCGCTGGGTGAATACGTCCGTCCTGTACTAGTTTATCAAGAGCGATACGAGCTGTTTCACGACGAATTGGGTCGAATCCAGAAAGGATTACCGCCTCTGGTGTATCATCGATAATTAAGTCAATACCCGTTAACGTTTCTAACGTACGAATATTACGACCTTCACGCCCGATAATACGTCCCTTCATTTCGTCATTTGGAAGATTTACAACCGAAACGGTTGTTTCAGCAACATGATCAGCTGCACATCTTTGCATTGCAAGAGATAAAATCTCTTTTGCTTTCTTATCCGCTTCTTCTTTCGCGCGAACTTCACTTTCTTTTACCATAACAGCGATTTCATGAGAAACTTCACTTTCTACTTTACCAAGAATAATTGCTTTCGCTTGTTCGCGTGTCAGATTGGAAATGCGCTCTAATTCTGTTTGTTGCTTTTGAACTAACTCTCCCACTTTGCTTTCCAACTCTTCAATCTGTTGTTGTCTCGCTACAAGAGATTCCTCTTTCTTCTCTAACTGTTGCTCGCGTTTATCGAGCGTTTCGTCTTTACGATCAAGGTTCTCTTCTTTTTGCATTAAACGATTTTCTTGTTTTTGTAATTCGCTTCTACGGTCACGAATTTCTAATTCAGCTTCTGTACGAAGTGTATGAATTTCATCCTTTGCTTCTAAAAGCGCTTCTTTCTTAAGTGCTTCAGCATCACGATTCGCTTCGTCTAAAATACGTCTCGCTTCATTAGCCGCACCATTAATCTTCGCTTCAGCAATAGACTTTCGAACAAAAAAGCCAACAACTGCACCGACTGTTGCAAGCAAAATGGAGATGAGTATCCAAACTGTACTCGTCATGATTTCACCTCCCCTTGCTATGAATGAAAAAAGACTGTCGGCATGTACATTGAATTACAACATACAGCAAAGACCGTCGTCCCGCTTTTTTAAGGGACTTTCTTCATTTCACAATTAAAATGTCATATTATTATTTCGGTAAGATTTAAACCTTACTCCGAATATTACTTCTCTTCTTGAGAAGAGTATATTGTATATAAGAAAAAATATACATTCTCATTGTATCTATCGTAATTTTCATTGTCAAGCGTTGTCTACTTTTACTTTCTTTGCCTTCAGCCTTGAATGTGACCTAAATTTTAAAAGTAAGGAGCCTACTATACTGGAAAACCTTAGTAATTCCCATTTCTTTTACTTAAAATATTTAAATATCCCTCTTTACACAACGCATTTGAAGTAAAAAAATATTTTTTATCTATAATATTATGCTCCTTAATAGTAGATAAAAAAATAAAAGACACGAGGCCGTGTCTTTTATTTTTTTAATCAAGAAGAGTTGGATCTTCTGCGCCCTCAGCACCAGAATCTTCACTAATTCCGTGATGCTCACGAATAAAGAAGGCAATTTCTTCTCTTAAATCTGTATTTTCTTTTAAGAACTGCTTCGAATTTTCACGACCTTGTCCTAGGCGTTCTTCATTATAAGAATACCAAGCACCGCTCTTTTGAACGATATCAAGCTCAGAAGCCATATCCAAGATTTCACCTTCTCTTGAAATACCTTCTCCGTACATAATATCAACTTCAGCAACACGGAATGGTGGTGCTACTTTATTTTTCACTACTTTTACTTTTGTTTTATTACCAACGATGTCGTTACCTTGCTTTAATTGCTCCGCACGACGCACTTCAAGACGAACAGTTGAATAGAATTTCAACGCACGACCACCTGGAGTTGTTTCTGGGTTTCCGAACATAACCCCAACTTTTTCACGAATTTGGTTAATAAAGATTGCAATTGTTTTTGATTTGTTGATTGCTCCTGAAAGCTTACGAAGTGCTTGTGACATTAAACGTGCTTGTAAACCTACGTGTGAGTCACCCATGTCGCCTTCAATCTCTGCTTTCGGTACAAGAGCTGCTACAGAGTCAATTACGATAATGTCAACCGCACCACTTCGTACAAGTGCTTCCGCGATTTCTAATCCTTGCTCCCCTGTATCAGGCTGTGATAATAGTAATTCATCTATGTTAACGCCTAATTTTTGTGCATATACAGGATCCATTGCGTGCTCCGCATCGATGAATGCTGCTTGTCCACCTTGACGTTGTACTTCTGCAATTGCATGTAATGAAACTGTCGTTTTACCTGAACTTTCAGGTCCGTAAATTTCGATAATACGGCCACGTGGATATCCGCCTACCCCTAGTGCCACATCAAGTGCTAAAGAACCACTAGAAACCGTAGAAACTCTACGCTCCGCTTGTTCTCCTAATTTCATAATTGAACCTTTACCGAATTGCTTCTCTATTTGTTTTAACGCCATATCTAACGCTGCTTGACGATCACTCATTCAAAATTCCTCCTTAACTGAATTGCTAATCTTATTATACCTATTTTCAATTCAATTTGCCAACAAAAATCGAACATTTATTCGATTTTTTTATTTTCTATCAAATAATATCTAAATTTAACCGTAAAAAAACTAGAAGAAACTTATATCTCTTCTAGCTTTTTATATAAATGATAAAATCCATATTTTGCTGTTCGTTCTCTAATTTGTTGACGACTTCCGCTTAAATTAAGAGGAAAGACTACAGTTGGTTCATCCTTAATCGAAAGCCCAACAAATACTGTTCCTGGTTCTTTCTGTTCTGAAGCATCTGGCCCTGCTACACCAGTGAAACTAATTCCGATATCCGCTTTTAGTACATCCTTAACATTTTCAGCAAGATAACGAGCACATTCTTTACTAACTGCACCATCAGTATGCAACACTTCTTCAGGCACACGTAAAACATGTTGCTTCACATCATTATGATAACAAATGACACCGCCTTTAAACACAGAAGAAACACCAGCGTTTTCAGTTACTTGATTTCCAAAAAGACCACCTGTTAAACTTTCTGCACACGCTAAAGTTAACCCTTTTCTCTTCAATAACTCGATTGCCTTATAATGCAAAAATTCTTGGTCATATCCGTAGAAAAATTCTCCTACTCTTTCTAAAATCAAATCTTCCACATGTTGAATTAGTTTCTCCGCTTCGCTAACATTTTGATGCTTAGCGGTTAAACGTAATGTCACTTCTCCATCATTTGCTAACGGGGCGATTGTTGGGTTTGTTTGTCCATCAATTAAATCTTGAACTTTCACCTCTAATTGGGACTCCCCAATACCGAAGAAACGAAGCACACGAGAATAAATGTTTTCTCCTGTTGTAAAATTACGTAAAAAAGGCTCTACGTAACTTACATACATTGGTTTCATTTCTTTTGGCGGCCCTGGTAATAAAATATAAACTTTTTCGTTCTTATTTACCCCCATACCCGGCGCCATACCGTGGTCATTTGCAAATACTGTTGCTCCATTTAAAACGAGCGCTTGCTTTTTATTATTCTCCGTAAATTCACGGCCTGTACGCTTAAAGTAATTACTTATTAAGGCTAATGCCTTTTCATCATACACAAGCTCTTCATCTAAACTAGTAGCTATCGTTTCTTTCGTTAAATCATCTTTTGTCGGTCCTAATCCACCTGTGAAAATAAGTATATCAGCACGTTCTTCCGCAGCTTCAATCGCCTTTTGCAATCGCTTATTATTATCACCAACAACAGTATGATAGTACACGTTAATTCCGATTGAAGCTAACTTTTCAGATAAAAACTGGGCATTTGTATTTGCAATTTGTCCAAGTAATAATTCAGTTCCAACCGCAATAATCTCAGCATTCATCCCAATTCCCCCATAAACTTCTATTTTGAGTTTACAAAAGCAGCTCTATTTTTCCAGAAATAATCCCATCCTGAAATAACAGTAAAGATTAATGCAATCCATATGAAGATATCCGCAACTGGAATATGGATTAAATTTAAAGGTACATCGTGTAATAAATATGCTGCAATCGCAATAATTTGTGTCCATGTCTTAATTTTTCCTAGCTGGTTTGCTGCAACTACTTCCCCTGTTCCAGCAAGTACAAGACGTAAACCAGTTACCGCAAACTCACGACTGATAATTACAATAACAATCCAAGCCGGTACATATTGCATCTCTACCAATGTAATAAGTGCTGCCGAAACAAGTAATTTATCAGCTAACGGGTCAAGAAACTTCCCTAAATTCGTTACAAGATTATATTTTCTTGCGTAATGTCCATCAATCCAATCTGTAGCTGAAGCAATGATAAAGATAAGTGCCCCCACTAAATGTTGAATCGGTAAATCAACATCACCAATTTTGTATGAACCCCAATCAAAGGGTGCTAACATAATTACCATAAAAATTGGAATTAAGAAGATTCTAGATATTGTAATTTTATTTGGTAAATTCACAGCTATTCCTCCATCATATCAAAAACATTTGTTCATCGAAAAAAAGTCATCGAAGCGATGACTGTTATTGTGCAGGTTGCTCTATCCCTTGGTTTTTTATCACCAATCTTTGGTGAAGTTCTTTTTCTGGATCCAATGGATAAGCGACCACTTGGCCATTCAGTTTAACTTCAACATTCGTTGCATTTCCAATATTAAGTCGCACTTCTTTTAATGTTGATACATCACGTTTTTCTATTTGGCCCTCTTGTACTGTAGCGTTTAGAATCACATTCCCAGCATCATCTTTAACATCTACATAACTCGCACCTTTACCCGATAATTCCAGTTCTAATGTTTTATTATTATGAATTTCCAAAGTAGATACCTTTCCAGTTGTTCCAACTACTTTCACTTCTTGCTGTCCAGTTGGTTGTGCTGGTTGCTCCTCTTTCTTTGGTTCTTCTTTCTTTGGTTCTTCTTTCTTTGGTTCCTCTTTTTTTGGCTCTTCCGCTTTCACTTCATCTTTCTTCGTATCTAACGGAGAATCTTTCGCTTTTTGAACTTCAATTTTCTCACTTTGAGCGCTCGGAACTTTTTCATCATCTTTTCCAGTTAACGCTTGAAACACAAACCAGATTACCACTCCAACTGCGATTACTAACAGCGCAACTAAGATTTTCGGCATGTGATCTGCAATTGGCCATGATGAAGATTTTTGCATTGTTTCTTGTGTTTTTTGTCCCGTTGATACTTGTGGAACTTCACGCTTTTCAGATTGTGGTATCGTACTCTGATGTTCTACGAGCAGTTCCTCTCCATTTAATCCAACCGCATCTGCGTATTGTTTAATGAATGCACGCGCATAAAAAGCTCCTGGCAATACATCATAATTGCCTTCTTCAATTGCCACTAAATGGCGTTTTTGAATTTTTGTAATCTCATGCAGCTGATCAATAGACAAGCCTTTCGCTTCTCTTGCTTCTTTCAGCTTTTGTCCCAATTCCGTCACTACTAACACCTCAATATTTCTTTAAAAGTCAAACATAGAGAAATTATTTTGCGTACCTTGCTCAATTTCATCTACTAAATTATATTGAATTTCTTCATCATAATCGTTACGCAACTCGATAATATAATCAAAATCATCCAATGTGTATTCTGACTGACTCACAAATACATCAGGATGTTCCACAACTTTCGTTGCAGGCAATCTCATAATTTCACGAACGAGCTGCCAATGTCTTTCGTTAGCACGCTTCGTTGACACAATTCCATCTAGGATGAAAATATTGTCATCGCTATACTCATCTTCAATTAATTGACTACGAACAGTTTGCTTAATAAGAGTAGATGATACAAATAACCACCTTTTATTTGCACAAACACTTGCAGCAACAATGGATTCTGTTTTTCCGACACGAGGCATTCCGCGTATCCCAATTAGTTTATGGCCTTCTTTTTTCATAATTTCTGCCATAAAGTCTACAAGTAAGCCTAATTCATCACGCACAAATCGAAATGTTTTCTTATCATCTGCATCTCGTTGTATGTACCTACCATGCCTAACCGCTAGCTTATCTCTTAGCTTGGGCGGACGATATTTCGTTACCGTTATGTTATCCATCGTATTTAAAATTGATTCAAGTCTAGAGATTTGCTCTTGATTATCACACATAAGAAGTAACCCACGTCGTGCATTATCTACACCATTAATTGTGACAATATTAATGCCGAGCATACCGATTAACGAAGAAACGTCACCAAGCAAGCCAGGTCGGTTTTTATGTATTTCATATTCAAAATACCATTCAATCATCCAAGATCACTCCCCTTGCTTACTTTACACCTACGTACTATATTATATGATTTCACCTTAATAGGGAAGCTAAATGTATAATCTACCCTGTGTAATTATTATACAAAAAAAGTAGAGAGGAGAATCTCCTCTCTACTTTTACTTATGTTGTACGAACTTAACCATTAAATTTGCAATTGTATGTTGCTCCTGTTCATCAGCAACTTTCCAAAGCTCAGCTAATAATTTCTCTTGGTCATTGCGTCCTTCTACTTCATTAGCAAGATAGTCGCCAACACGAAACGCCATATCTGATACCGCACCGCCATCTAAACCTTTGTCTTGCGCTTGCTCTAAACGTTCTCCTAAAAAGCTCTTCCACTGATCAAAATTATCTAATACTGACATAATTAAGCACCTCACTATTGAGTAATAAAATCATCCTTAATTTGTGCAACTATTCATTTTTTATGTAAGAATTTTTTAGCAGTGCCAACCGCCATTCACTCCGATAATTTGTCCAGTTATGTAAGACGCTCCTGGTGATACGAGGAATGAAACTGTTTTCGCTACTTCTTCTGGTAATCCTATTCTACCTAATGGTATATCTTCAGCAATTCCCATTTTATCTTCTTCAGAAAAAACACTTAACATTTCCGTTTCAATTGCTCCTGGTGCTACTGCATTCACACGTAATCCACTTAAAGAAACTTCTTTCGCTAAAGCTTTCACATATGAATTTTGTGCCCCTTTTACCATTGAATAAAGCACTTCACAAGAAGCCCCTATTTGTCCCCATATAGATGAAACAATTACAATATTACCACTTCTTCTCCCGATCATAGGCGGAAGTGCCATAGAAAGTAATTTATATACGTTCTTCACTTGAAGTTCTACCATATAATCCAATTCATCGTTTGTTACATCTGTTACTAGTCCAAAAATACTCTTCCCAGCTGCGTATACAATAACATCAATAGGATGTTCAATTTGTCCCCACAATTGCCCTGCTCCATCACTAGAAGCTAAATTCGCTTGAACAGGGATAACTTCTCCCCATGCCTTCTGCAATTCCAATACCTTTTCTTCACTGTTATTGTAATGAACATAAACTGTATATCCATCTTGAATTAATTGTTTCGAAATAGCAGAGCCAATTCCTCCGCTCCCTCCAGTTACTAACGCATACTTTTTCATAAAGTCCCTCTCTTATCTCTACAAGTTCAATTTTCACATAACTAAATAATACCCTCATCTTACAATTTTTCAATGATAAGATGAGGGTATCTTTTTAATTTTATTTTTTCGGTAACACCTGACAAATACTCATTTTGTCTTCTGATAACAATAATTTCGCTACTTCTTGTAAGTCTTGAACGGTTAGTCCTTCTAATACAGTCAATGCGTCAAATAGGCTAGATTCATTAAACGCGTATCGTGTAAATTGATTTGCAATATATTCTGGTGAATTCAACGAGCGTAAAAAACCACCAATTTTCTTTTTCTTCACTCGTTCTAATGCCGCCGCATCTAATTGATCATAATCTGTTTTTAATAAAATATCTTTTAAACGATTTGCCAATTCATCAGGTTGTTTCGTATCACCGCCAACCATTGCAAAACCGAAGTTATTTTCTTCTGTATAGTCATACGAGAATGAATCATCAATAAGCCCTTCATTATATAAAGTTTCGTAATGAACAGAACTTTTTCCAAATAAATAATCTAAGAGTAACGTAAGCGCAATTTCTTGTTTTAAAAGCGCTTGCCCCTTTTCCTTTAAATTAGTCGCTTTAATACCAACTAAACATTTCGGTGTTTGCACAGGCATTGAAATAATTTTTTTCTTTTCATTTACCTCATTTGGTTCTTCTTCAAATGAACGCACAATTTCTGGCTGGTTTTTATAATCTTTTTTCGCTTGATTTTCACGTACTAAATCCATTGTTTTCTCTGGATCAATTGCACCCACAACAAATAATAACATATTGCTCGGATGATAAAATGTTTCATAACATTCATACAATAAATCTTTCGTAATTTTACTAATAGATTCGATTGTCCCTGCAATATCAATTTTAATTGGGTGTTTTACAAACAAGCTATCAATTAACCCGAAGTACAAACGCCAATCTGGGTTATCTTGATACATTTGAATTTCTTGCCCAATTATCCCCTTCTCTTTTTCAACCGTTTTTTCAGAGAAATAAGGCTCTTGCACGAAGTTTAGCAATGTATTTAAATTTTGTTCTACGTTTGAAGTACATGAAAAAAGGTAAGCTGTTCGTGTAAAGGATGTAAAAGCATTTGCCGATGCTCCTTGTTTACTAAACAATTGGAAAGCATCGTGATCTTCTTTTTCAAATAATTTATGCTCAAGAAAATGTGCAATTCCATCAGGCACACGAATCATTTCTTCTTTCCCTAATGGTACAAATGTATTATCTACAGAACCATATTTCGTCGTAAACGTCGCAAATGTTTTATTAAATCCTTGTTTCGGTAAAACATATACATCTAATCCATTAGGAAGTTTTTCATAATAGAGTGTTTCTTTTAATTGCTCATAAACAATTTTCTCCATTTACTCTCCCTCCGTTCCTTGTAAAAAGTAAATTGTATCTAGTTCAATATTTTTAGCAACTTTTACAATTTCTTCTTTCGTCACACTTTCTATACCTGTAAGCCATTCTTCAACTGGACGTGTACGATCTGAAATAATACCATGATATAGCATTTCTACAAAGCCACGTGGTGTATCAATTGCCTCTAATATTTGATTTTGGATGACACTTTTTGTTTGATGTATTTCTTCTTCAGAAAACTCTCCGTTTTGCATCGCAAGCATTTGTTCTTTAATAATCTCAACTGCTTTTTCATAATTTTTCGCTTCGATTCCTGACATAACAAATAATAAACCTTTATGACTTTCAAAGCGCGATGCTGCATAGTACGCTAAACTATTTTTTTCACGCACATTTACGAATAACTTCGAATGAGAAAAGCCACCAAACAATCCATTGAACAATTGCAATGCAAAATAATCTTCATCTTTATATGTGACAAATGTACGATAACCGATGTGTAATTTACTTTGTTTTAATTCTTGTTTTTCAACAACTTCTTTTTCTTCATTATTTCGTCTATGAAGGAGTACATTTCTTTCTCTCACTGGACGAGTTGAAATAGAAAAATACTTACTTACAAGATCAACGGCGTTTTCTGAAATATCACCAATAATATATAGATCCATTTCATCTTCCGCTAACACCTTTTGATAATATTGATACAAACTTTCATTTGTAATAGACATAACACTCTCTTTTTTTCCATTTGCACTTAAGCGATACGGTTCTACTTTGCACATTTCTTCAATTAAACGCTCGTTTGCATAACGCATTTTATCATCATAAGTAGCTTCAATTCTCTGTAACAGTGCTCTTTTTTCACTTTCTACGATAGAAGATAGGAAACCGTTCCCCTCCGTTGCTGGATGTAACACAATATCTGACAACATAGAAAGCGCTTTTTCAAATAACGGTGGTGCATCATGTAAATAAACTTCATTTGCAATGTCTACATAAATGGAGATAATATGGTCTTCCCCTTTTTTACTTACATCTACCGCTAAAGAAGATCCGTATAATTCTTCTAAATATTGACGAAGACGAATTACAGAAGGTAATTTTTCTGTCGCACTTTGCAATACGTATGGCAATAGGGCACGCTCTGTCACCGTCTCCTCATTTAAAGGCGCTTTAAAACGAAATACAAAGGTATTCGTTTTATATTTATCAGTCGGAATAATATGTACGCGCAAACCACCTAACTCATGTAGTTGTTGTTCCATTAGTTTCATTTATAGCCCTCCTTTACGTATATAGGAATATTCCTCTTCAATATACAGTTTTTAGAAATAAAAAATCAACTTTTCTCCCTTATTATGCTTACATATGATTCTTTCTAAAAACTTTAATATGTAAGGAACATAGTAAAATTCCGTATTAAATATATTCTATGTAAAAAAGCCCACACTAATGTGCGAGCTTTTTTATACTTATAAAATACTTATCGTTTTCCTTTTTCATAAGGAGTTCCTAATGCTTTAGGAGCTTCAGAACGACCTACAAAACCGACAAGCGCTAATATTGTGAATATATATGGTAATATCGTTAATAAAACACTTGGAATTTGATCTAATACAGGGATTGTTCCGCCCGTTACACTTAAAGATTGCGCAAAACCAAAGAATAGAGCTGCACCTAGTGCGCCTAGTGGATTCCACTTTCCAAAAATCATAGCAGCTAAAGCTAAGAAACCTTGTCCTGTAATAGTTGCCCCTGAGAAGTTATTAGAAATTGACATTGCAAAAATCGCTCCACCAATTCCAGCAAACACTCCTGAAATACAGACTCCAATATAGCGCATTTTATATACGTTAATCCCCATCGTATCCGCTGCCATTGGGTGTTCACCAACAGCACGTAGACGAAGACCGAACGGTGTTTTATAAATAACATACCAAACAACGAATGCTAAAATAATGGCAATATATGACGTTATTGGTACGTTCGAGAAAAATATTTTCCCTAAAACCGGAATATCCGAAAGGCCTGGAATATCAATCTTTTCAATACGATACTGAATAAAGTCAGTCTGCCCTTTATCAAAAATCTTCTTAATTGCAAATACTGTTAAACCAAGAGATAAGAAGTTAATGGCTACACCACTTACAACTTGATCTGCTCGGAATGTAATAGAAGCTACCGCATGAAGTAATGCAAATAATCCACTACCAATTGCCGCAAATAGTAACGCAATCCACGGAGTCATCGTTCCCCAAGTATCACCCATTAATAAGTTTGTAACGACTCCAATAAATGCACCAAATAGCATTAGTCCTTCTAATCCGATATTTACAACACCCGATCGTTCACTAAATACACCACCTAGTGCTGTGAAAATGATAGGTGCCGATGTATATAACGTACCCGTCACAAGAATGGCTAATATATCTAAAAAGCTCATTTATTTCCCCTCCTTGCTCATGCGTGTAAGCGCCCATCTTAACACATAACTACATGCAACAAAGAAGATGATACATGCAATAATTACATTAATAAGCTCTGACGGTACATCTGCCTCAAAGTTCATTTGAGGGGAAGCACTTTTCAAACCACCAAATAATAAAGCTGAAAGGATTATACCAAACGGATTATTCCCTCCAAGTAATGCTACGGCAATCCCATCAAATCCTACTCCTGTAAACGAAGACATCGCTGTCATACTCTGGAATGTCCCTAATCCTTCCATCGCTCCACCAATCCCCGCAAATGCACCAGCAATTGTCATGGAGAATACTACATTACGAGAAACTTTCATACCTGCATATTGAGAAGCATGCTGATTAAATCCTACTGACTTTAATTCGTAACCTAAAGTTGTTCGATCTAATAAGAACCACATTAAAATAGCGATTAAAATTGCTACAATAATTCCCCAATGTAGACGTGAACCATCAGTAATAGAAGCAAGCCAGTCTGAAGATAGTGACGCACTCTCTTTAATATCATACGTTTTGTCATTACCCGCATGTAAGAAACGCTTAATGATGTCATACGTTACATACAACGCGATATAGTTCATCATAATAGTTACAATAACTTCATTCACTTGAAACTTCCCTTTTAAATATCCCGGAATGAAGCCCCAAATTCCGCCCACCAATGCTGCAAATAAAATAGATAATGGAATATGAAGGAAAGCTGGTAGTGAGACTGCATAACCGAACCAAACCGCTGCAAGCCAACCAACTAACAATTGACCCTCTACCCCGATATTAAATAAACCTGTACGAAATGCAAACGCCACCGATAAGCCAGCAAGAATAAGCGGTATCATTGTACGAAGCGTTTCACCAATCGCACTTGCGCTGCCGAACATTCCTGTCCAAAGTGCACTATAACCAACAATTGGATCATAGCCACTAACTAGCATTACAATCGCTCCTACAAGTAAGCCGAAAATAATGGATAGTACTGGGACTAAAATATTTATCGTTCGTTCTGTTAAAAGCTTTTTAGCCATTTGTACCCACCTGCTCCTTCTTTGTTCCTCCAGCCATTAACAATCCAAGCTGTTGTTCATTCGTTTCTTTCGCATCAACTATTGCTACAATTTCCCCTTCATAAATAACAGCAATTCGATCGCTAACATTTAAGATTTCATCTAACTCTAATGATAAAAGTAATACACCTTTTCCTTTATCCCTTTGCTCTATTAATCTCTTATGAATAAATTCAATTGCTCCTACATCTAAACCACGTGTTGGCTGTGCCGCAATTAATAAATCTGGATTTCGGTCTACTTCACGTGCAATAATTGCTTTTTGTTGATTCCCCCCAGATAGAGCACGTGCCAACGTTTGCTCACTAGGTGTACGCACATCAAACTGTTCAATAAGAGCCTTTGCTTTTTCTGTAATTTTGCTGAAATTTAAAATCCCTTTCTTTGAAAATGGATTTTTATAATACGTTTGCAGAACTATATTATCTCTAACAGAAAAATCAAGAACGAGTCCGTGTTTATGACGATCTTCTGGAATATGACCAATTCCTTCTTCTGTTATTCTTCTAACAGGCCAATTTGTTATTTCTTTTCCTTTAATTGCAATAGAACCTGACTCAACTTTTCGTAAACCAGTAATTGCTTCTATTAATTCACTTTGTCCGTTTCCATCAATCCCTGCAATCCCAACAATTTCCCCCGCACGAACAGTTAAGTCAAGGCCTTTTACAGCAGGTAGTTGACGTGCATCGTGAACAACAAGGTTTGCAATTGAAAGTACCTCTTCTTTTGGCTTCGCGTCTATTTTTTCTGTTTTAAAATTCACTTGACGTCCGACCATTAATTCTGCAAGTTTATTTTCATCCGTATTTGCAACGTCAACCGTTCCAATCCCTTTTCCTTTACGAATAATCGTACAACGATCGCAAACTTCCATAATTTCTTTCAACTTATGTGTAATAAGAACAATAGATTTTCCTTCTTGCACAAGCTTTTTCATAATTTGAATTAGCTCATGAATTTCTTGCGGTGTTAACACAGCTGTTGGTTCATCAAATATTAAAATTTCTGCACCGCGGTAAAGAGTTTTCAAAATCTCAACACGCTGCTGCATACCAACTGAAATATCCTGTATTTTCGCATATGGATCTACAGATAAACCGTATTGTTCAGACAGTTTTTGAATTTCTTTAGCAGCTTCCTCAACAGCAATTTTCCCTTTTTTCTTCGGTTCATTTCCGAGAATAATATTCTCTGTAACTGTAAAATTATGAACAAGCATAAAGTGTTGATGGACCATTCCAATACCAAGGTCATTTGCTATATTCGGATTTGTGATTTTTACAGGTTTACCTTTAATTTTAATTTCGCCCTGCTCTGGTTGGTACAAACCAAATAGTACATTCATCAATGTGGATTTCCCTGCACCATTTTCTCCAAGTAAAGCATGTATCTCACCCTGCTTTACTTGCAGCGTAATATCATCATTCGCTACAATGCCTGGGAATACTTTCGTAATGTTATTCATCTCAATTACGTATTCCATTGTGTTCCTCCTTTTAACAGGGAACATTCCCTATTACACTATTAACTTATTAAGCAATTCGGAAGTTTTATACATACAAAGGTTAGTTCTATGAACTAACCTTTGCTATTTCTCTATTTATTTTTTTAGAGAAGCTTCGTATTCTTTATACTCTTTATCTGTAGCTGGCACTTTAATTTCACCGGCTGTAATTTTCTTTTCAAGCTCTTCTACTTTTGTTAAAATTTCAGGGTTAACTTTTTTCACGTTATCAGTTGTTTTTGAAATACCAATACCGTCATCTTTTAAGCCAAACTCTTCAATTTTCCCACCTTTTAAATTCCCATCTTTTGCTTCTTTAGCTACTTTTTCTACAGCTACATCAACACGTTTAATCATTGAAGTTAATGTTACATTTTCAGGCATACCTTCTTGATGTTGGTCACGGTCAACACCTATTACCCAAACGTTTTCACCTTTTTTCTTACGGTTTTTCGCTTCTGTGAACACACCGTTACCTGTACCACCAGCAGCATGATAAATTACGTCTACGCCTTGACCATACATTGCTGAAGCAAGAACTGTACCTTTTTCAGGCTTATCGAATGCTTCTGCATATTCAGATACGATTTCAATGTTTGGATTTACTGCCTTTGCACCAGCTTTAAATCCATTTTCAAATTTACTAATTAAATCACTTTTCATTCCGCCAACAAATCCTACTTTATTCGATTTTGTTGACATAGCTGCTACCGCACCTACAAGGAATGATCCTTCATGATCTTTAAACGTAATGCTCGTTACGTTCGGTGCATCTACAACAGTATCTACGATTGCAAATTGTTGTTTTGAAGATTCTTTTGCTACTTCTTTAATTGCACCTTCTAATTTATAACCAATTCCGAATGTTAAATCATATTTATCTTTTGAGAATTTTTTTAAATTCGGAATATAATCAGCTTCTTTTTCAGACTGAAGGTAACGATAATTTGTCTTTTCTTTTAAACCATTATCTTTACCAAACTTTTGTAACCCTTCCCAAGAAGATTGGTTAAATGACTTATCATCAACGCCCCCAACATCCGTTACAAGACCAACCTTGAAATCTTTATTGTCTTTCGTGTCTTTCTTGTCACTGCTCGCCTTATCTGAGTTACCACATGCACCTAAAACTGTACTTGCTGCTAAAGTTAATGATAATAAAAGGCCTGCTTTTTTCTTCATACTAGAAACCCCTCCAAAAATGATATATATTTATTCTTACGCTGCTGTTCCTTACTTCTTGCTGTCACCTCCCTAAAAAGGAATTTACCTACATACGCTTTCTTAATACGTGGAAGCTAAATTTATCAGCTCTAAAGTAATTGATAGAATATAAGATTGGCTCATCATTTTGATCATAGTGCATTTGTTTTAATACAAGCAGTGCTGTTTCAGGCTCACATTCTAAAATTGGTGAGATTTTAGGGTGATAGCCAATTGGCTCAATGTGAGCAACCGCATATGTTATGCGCTTATGCGTGTTATTATGTATCACCGTTAATAATGATTCCTCATTGTAACCCGATAAGTCTGGCAATATTTCTTTTGCAAGTTTATCGATACAATACACAACAGGTTCCCCATCTGCTGTACGCACGCGTTCAATCATCACTGCATTAAAACCATCTTCACTATTAAACTTCTCTTTTTCCTCTTCTGTTAAAGTTGTAGTAGATGATGATAAAAAGATTGTTCCTGGTGTTTTCCCCACACTAGAAATCATATCTGTAATACTAGAAAGTTGTTCTATTCCAGAAGAAAATAATGGCTTTGCATTTACAAATGTCCCTACACCATGTCTACGAATGACAACATTTTCTTCTTCTAAAATACGCAACGCTTCCCTTAAAGTCGCTCTACTTACGCCAAGTTCTTTCGCTAAATCAAACTCTGATGGTAACTTTTGTCGTTCTTTATAAGCGCCATCTTTAATTTTTTCTTTGATGTGATCAATCACCCGTAGATATAGGTGACGACTATCAGATTTTACTGACATAAGACTCCCCCGCATTTCAATTATTCGACCTCTGATGTAAGACTTCTTTTCTCTTTTTTCAACTTACAACATAGTACAAATGACTAAACACCAAAATAAGTGTAATTGTCGAATAAATAATAATAATTTTTTAAAATAAAATTTTCACTCTTTATTGCATAAAAAAAACTTTGCACCATAAACATTCCTCATTTCGAGAAAAAGTTCGGCACAAAGATCCTTTACATCCTTTGTTACACACTTTTCCCCTCATAGTCTAGCAATTCATGGTTGCCAGGTAGAAACTTATGGACCTTATCTCCAAGATTATATGAGGCAGTGATTCTTTTCGAAGTAATCTTACCACTTGCTCTCATACGTGTCAACAAAATCTAACATTTTTCTGCATTAAATATCGAACATTTACATAAAACATACTCAAAGTATTCGTATTCTAAAGGGCACCCCTAAATGTAAGCCCTTTCTTTATCGCTGAGTATAGTATATAACAAAAACACTATATAAAAAAGCCTAATTGTAAAAACAATTAGGCTTTTTTTAAGAACTTTTTTCTTGTACATCATTAATGAGTACTTCCCTCGGTTTACTCCCTTCATACGGACCTACTACACCATTCATTTCCATTGCATCAATTAGGCGAGCAGCTCGCGTATAACCTACTCTAAACCTACGTTGTAACATAGAAACAGATGCTGTTTGCATTTCCACTACAAGTTGAACCGCTTCATCATATAATTCATCTTCTACTTCCTGCTTCGTATCAGGAACATCTTGCGGAATCATATCTTCTTGATATTGTGCTTTTTGCTGTCCAATAACATATTCTACAACTCTCTCAACTTCATCATCTGATAGAAATGCGCCTTGTACACGTACAGGTTTCGATGCACCAATTGGTATAAACAGCATGTCTCCACGACCTAGTAGCTTCTCTGCACCACCACCGTCAAGAATTGTACGAGAATCTGTTTGAGAAGATACAGCGAATGCAATACGTGATGGAATATTTGCTTTAATAACACCCGTAATAACGTCAACTGACGGACGTTGCGTTGCAATAATTAAATGAATACCAGCAGCACGAGCCATTTGCGCTAGACGCATAATCGCATCCTCTACATCAGAGGAAGCAACCATCATTAAATCTGCTAACTCGTCCACAATTACTACAATATAAGGTAATTCGGGTTGTTTCGCTTCTGATTGACTATTATGCTCTTTTATATAATCGTTGTATCCTTCAATGTTACGTGTACCACTATGAGCAAACAATTCATAACGACGTTCCATTTCACTCACAACTTTTTTCAATGCTTGCGATGCTTTTTTCGGATCAGTTACAACTGGCGTTAACAAATGAGGCACACCGTTATATACATTTAGCTCTACCATTTTCGGGTCAATCATCATTAATTTTACTTCATGTGGTTTTGCACGCATTAAAATACTAACAATAATACCGTTAATACATACACTTTTCCCGCTACCTGTCGCACCAGCTACGAGTAAATGAGGCATTTTATTTAGACGGGCTAATACAGCTTCACCTGTAATATCTCGGCCAAGACCAATTAACAACTTCTCTTCCGGATGATTATTAGCCTTAGAGTCAAGAACTTCCCTCAGCGTTACCATCGAAACTTCTGAGTTTGGAACTTCGATCCCTACAGCTGATTTCCCGGGAATTGGCGCTTCAATACGAATGTCCTTTGCAGCTAAAGCAAGGGCTAAATCATCACTTAAACTGACAATTTTGCTTACCTTTACCCCCATATCAGGATACACTTCATATTTTGTAACTGCAGGACCTCTATGCACTTTTGTTACTTTCGCTTTCACTCCAAAACTTTGGAATGTACGTTCTAATTTACGAGCATTCTCATAAATTTCCGCATTTTCATTTGTAACTTGCTTATTCTTTGGAAATTTTAATATATCAAGTGAAGGAAGCTTGTAATCTTTATTTTCTACATTTGAAAATTGCATAGGAGGTGCTTGCGCTTCACTCTCTAACGATTCAACAATTTTTTCTCCACGCTTTTTCTTTGGTTCTTCAATTGGCGGAGTCTCTTCAATAAACGGTGAAGTGATCAACTCTTCTTGCTCTACTTCGATTCGTTTATCCTCTTCTTCATTTACAGGATAATTCTCAGTGAAATTCGAAATAATCGGAGGATCAATTGAGATTTCTTCCATCGGCTCAATAACTTCTTCTTGTTCTGCAGCACGTTTGCTTCTTGTGCTTCTTGTTGTTTTTTTCTTTTCTGTTTGTTCAGCCGTTCTTTTGGCTCTCCAATCTTTATAATCCCCTTGCATCACTTGGAACTGACTTCTAAGAATTCTACCAACTGGAGCTAACACTTCTCCAATATGCTTATTTGTTATACAAAGTATACCGAGAATAACTAGAATAATACCAATGATATAAGCTCCTACCTCGTCAAATAAGAAGTAACATGTTGCGAACATAAGCGCACCAAACATACCACCACCTAAATGAACGCTATCTGGCCCCTTTTTCATTTCAAGAAAGAAGTTATCTTTCGTACTCACAATAACAGAAGTATTTTGCACTGCTCCATCTTTTGTAAGAAGGTTAAATAATGTAATATGACTAAACATTAATATCGCCAATACAATTAAATAAAATCCAATTAATCGTTTATTTAAAAGGTTCGGCCATCCGCGTTTTATAACAAAGGAAACCGATAAAGCTATTACACCTAACACACCAATTATGTACCACTCACCAAAGAAGAAGCGAAAAAATAACACAAACGATTTCCCTACAACGCCTAGCTGTAAAATCGTAATGATTGAAAGTGCAAAAAGAGTTAAACCGACAATTTCATAATACAAAGTTGGCTTTATCGTACGTCTTGCCTTTGCCTTCGTCCCTCTTTGCTTTTGTTTTGCCATTTCTTCACCTCGTGTTCTACATATAAGTAAAGCTCCCTTCAAAATGCTCTATTTATATGTCTGTTTTCTCTATTTTTCAGGTCTTTATATCTTCTATTTTTACACTTCTTGTAAAATGCTAAATAAACAGAAGAAAGCAGCCTACTCATGGCTGCTCAACCGTCTTGTTTTTTATATTATACCATAGCTTCTAAACAAAATCCTTCTTTTTGCTAAAAGGTTATTTTCTGACCGGGCTCAAACTCTAAATAGTGAAGTGGGTCCGTACTTAGCACACGTACAATAGAATAACATCCATGTTCCTCTTCAGAAACCATTAATTCCACACCATTTATATTTACAACTTTTTGACTTTCACATTGTGAATAATCGACCGGATACACAAGTTGCTCTGGCATAATTGTATATAAAATCATTGTAGCATTGTCCCTTCTGTACTATTTTCCGCACGAACATCTATTAATTCGTTTAATTTTCGAATCGCATTTCCAATACCGCCGACATCATCTATAAGACCGTACTTTACTGCATCCCCACCAATTACATTCGTCCCAATATCTCGCGTTAAATTTCCTTTCGCAAACATAAGCTCTTTAAAACGATCTTCTGTTACTTTCGAGTGCTTCGTCACAAAACGAATGACTCTTTCTTGCATCTTATCCAAATACTCAAATGTTTGTGGCACACCTATGACAAGACCTGTTAAACGAATTGGATGAATTGTCATCGTCGCAGTTTCCGCAATAAACGAATAGTCAGTAGAAACAGCAATCGGTACACCGATGGAATGTCCCCCACCTAAAACTAGAGATACTGTTGGTTTTGAAAGTGAAGCTACCATTTCAGAAATTGCTAGCCCAGCTTCAACGTCACCTCCAACTGTATTTAATATTAAAAGCAAACCTTCAATTTTCGGATTTTGTTCAATCGCAACAATTTGCGGAATGATATGCTCATATTTTGTTGTTTTATTTTGCGGTGGTAATTGAACATGACCTTCCACTTGTCCGATAATCGTTAAACAATGAATACGTGATTCATTCATCTGTGGTACATTTGTCTGTCCAAGCTGTTGAATTTTTTCAACTATTGAAGCCTCTTTTCCAGCTTCTTTTGGCTCAGCTTCTTTTTCTTCATTTGTATATCGATCACGTTCTGTCATTTCGCATCCCCTTTCACTCGTATATAACTATTATTTCTTAAGTTATAAATTTCATTCGATAGGGTTAAAAAGAAAAAAGATCACCCATAAGGGTGATCTTTTTATACTTCCATAATAATCGGTAAAATCATAGGTTTTCTCTTTGTCTCTTCGTACAAGAACTGTCCTAATAATTCACGAATATTTTGTTTTAACATTGACCATTCAATTGAATATTCTTTAATTGACTGCTCAACAATCATACGTACAATCTCTGTAGATCGTTCAATTAACGCTTCTGATTCACGAACATATACGAAACCACGTGAAATGATTTCTGGGCCAGAGATAATTTTCTTTTCATCTTTACCAAGCGTTACAACAACTACTAGTATTCCATCTTGAGATAACATCTTTCTATCTCGAAGAACGATATTACCAACGTCACCTACACCTAATCCATCAATTAAAACATTACCAGCTTGTACTTTACCGACTAAGTTTGCTTCATCGTCACCAAAAGCAATTACATCGCCTTTTTCTACGATAAAGATATTTTCTCTTGTAATACCTACATCTTCAGCTAAATATGCATGTGCTTTTTGCATACGGAACTCACCATGTACGGGTACAAAGTACTTTGGTTTCATTAAATTTAACATTAATTTTAATTCTTCTTGGCTACCGTGACCTGACACGTGAACTTTTCGTTCGCCGTAATAAACAACTTCAGCTCCAGCTCTAAATAACAAATCAATAATTTTTGATACAGATATTTCATTACCCGGAATTGGCGAAGCAGCAATGATAACAGTATCACCTTTACGAATTGAAATTTGTTTATGTGCTTGTTTTGCCATTCTAGATAGAGCAGCCATCGGTTCACCTTGACTACCTGTCGTTAAAATAGCTACCTTTTTCTCTGGGAAGTTGTCTACTTCTTGTAATGAAATAACCATACCTTCTGGAACATTTAAATAACCAAGACGTCTTGCAATGTCTACTACTTTCACCATACTACGTCCTACTACCGCTACTTTTCGCCCTGTTTCAGCAGCTGCATCAAATACTTGTTGAATACGATGTACATTCGATGCAAATGAAGCAACGATAATACGACCTTCTGCACCGTAGAACACTTTAGAGATTTCTACACCAACTTCTTTTTCTGAACCTGTATAGCCTGGGCGCTCTGCGTTTGTACTATCAGATAATAAGCAAAGTACGCCTTCATTTCCGATTTGCGCCATTTTCCCAAGGTCTGCTCCACTATTTCCAATTGGAGTTTGATCGAATTTAAAGTCTCCCGTATATACGACTGCACCTTTTGATGTATGGAAACAAACGCCAACAGAATCCGGAATACTATGTGTCGTTCCGAAGAATGACACCGTTGTAGTGTTAAATTCTACTGTTGAATTTGAATCGATTGTTTTTAGGTCTACACGGCCTAACATGCCCGCTTCACCAAGTTTTTCTTGTATAAGTCCTACTGTTAATTTCGTTGCATAGACTGGAATAGATAATTTACGAAGTACATACACAATTCCACCAATATGATCTTCATGACCGTGAGTAATAAATAAACCTTTTACTCGCTCTTGATTTTCCACTAAATATGTAATATCAGGAATAACGATATCAATTCCAAACATTTCATCTCCCGGGAACATTAACCCTGCATCTACGATAAAGATTTCAGAATCAATTTCAACACAGTACATGTTTTTCCCGATTTCACCTACTCCACCAAGAGCAAATACTTTAACAGACTCATTCTCTTTTCTCTTCATGTTGTTGCCTGGTTTAAAAATCTTGCAAACACTGATTTCACTAAAATTGCAGAGACACCAGGGGAAACTCTACAACCACCATATTTTCACCGTCCAAGACGAATGTCCTTACCGTTATGCGATATCATGTCCTTGTTTATTTTTTAAACCAGGTTTCACCTCTCTTTCATTATATAAATCAAATATCTTATTCGATATGATATGAAAATTTAATTAAATTATAATTTTTCCCAATTTTGCTAAGCATACCCGTACTAAGCTACTTAGCCATATTATACCTGATACAAGAAATAGAACACAAGTTAAATCGTGTGAAAGAAAGAGTAAAAGAACGGAATGACAACAAAAGTATCGAACGTATTTCCTTTATATTTACTCCGATTTTATACTCCATATTATTTTTAAGAACTAGCCATACATACGCTAAATTCATTTCATAATAGGAAGTTTCAAGATTTATTTTTCTAAAATCCAACAAAAACACTTACAAAATGGAGTTTTTTTATGAATTACGTCACATTTGAGGGAATTTCTCTAAAAACAGACACCGTAGTTTATTACGTTTATGCCATAATATCTATCATTTTTTGACTCAGTTAAAGGGGTACGATTATTTTCTTATACACATAATGAAGAAGCGATTAATATTCTTATAAGAACACATATAAGTGAGAAAAAGAGGAAAAGATTTGCATATAATAAAAAATGACCTAGTTCTACACTAGGTCATTTTTTATTAACGAGGGATAGATTGCATTACAGATTGTAACGTTACTCTTTCTTCTTCTGTTAATGGAAGAAGTGGTAAACGTACAGAACCTACATCTAATCCAACCATTTGTAACGCTGTTTTTACTGGAGTTGGACTTGGCGCCATAAATAATGAATCAGTTACTCTTACAAGTAATTGATGTAATTTTTGTGCCTTCTTAAATTCTCCTGCTTGAAATGCTGTAATCATTTCTTGCATTTCGTTTCCGATAACATGAGAGGCTACCGAAACGATACCTTTCGCTCCAACTGCCATAGCTGGTAACGTTAAACCGTCATCACCGCTGTATACCGCAAAGTCGTCCGCTGTTTTTTCAATGATTTCTGTCATTGTTAACACATCGCCGCCGGCATCTTTAATAGCAACAATGTTTTCTATTTCTGATAAACGAACAACTGTATCAACGGAGATTTGTACAATAGATCGTCCTGGAACGTTATATAGCATAACCGGAAGCGGCGTGCTTTCAGCAATTGCTTTAAAATGCTGATACATTCCTTCTTGACTCGGTTTGTTATAATACGGTGCTACTAGCATTACTGCATCCACACCAACTTCTGTTGCCTTTTTAGTTAAGTCAATAGAAGCATGCGTATTATTGCTACCTGTTCCAGCGATTACGGGCACTCTTTTATCGACAACAGATACGACATGGCGATATAACGCTACTTTCTCTTCTGAAGTTAATGTAGGAGATTCTCCTGTCGTTCCTCCTACCACGATTGCTGTTGTACCGTTATCAATTAAATAATTTACCAATTTCGTTGTCTTTGCAAAATCGATATTCCCGTTTATATCAAACGGTGTTACCATCGCGGTTGCAATTGTCCCAAAATCTATCATGGTCTCACTCCTTATTGTTCCAGTTGCTTTTCTTTTGAAAGCTCAAACGCACTATGTAATGCATTTACAGCCTCCACTAAATCAATTTCTTTTACAAGAACCCAAATTGTTGTATGACTATCTGCCGATTGCAGGATTTGAATACCTTTTTCCGCTAAAGCTGTAACGATTTTTGCAGTAACCCCTGGGATGCCTGCCATTCCAGCTCCAACGATAGATACTTTCGCACAATGTTCTGTCACAATTGGCTCATATCCAAGTTGTTTTAGCACTTCGACAGCACGAGCTGATACATTATCATTTACTGTGTAAGCTACACCAGTAGGAGAAATGTTAATTAAATCAACACTAATGCCTTCGTTTGCCATTTCTTTAAATACATGCTGCTGTATATCGTATGCCGTTTCTTTTGCAAGTACTTTAATTTGTGTTACGTTTGATACGTGGGCAATACCTGTAACAGGACGCTCTTCTACATCCTGCCCTTTTGTAGCACCATCGTATGCTGCAATAAGAGTACCTTCACTATCAGAATACGTAGAACGTACACGAAGTGGCACTTTTGCATGCATCGCAATTTCAACTGCACGTGGATGAACGACTTTCGCACCTTGATAAGCCATGTTACAAATTTCGTTATACGTTACAGTTTGAAGATGACGTGCATCTTTTACAATACGAGGATCCGCAGTCATAACACCTTCTACATCAGTGAATATATCGATGTATTCAGCATGAAGTGCAACACCTAATGCTGAAGCTGAAGTATCACTACCTCCGCGTCCAAGTGTTGTCGTATCACCTTTTTTCGTTTGCCCTTGGAATCCTGTAACGACGATTACATCTACATTTTCTAACTCTTCATGTATACGATCGCAATTCATTTCAATAATCTTTGCATTCGTAAAGTCATCATTCGTTACAAAACCAGCTTGTGCACCATTTAATGCTGCTGCTTTTATACCGTTCTCATTCAACATATTAGAGAAAACAATTGCAGAGATTAACTCTCCGCACGATAATAATAAATCTTGCTCACGTTTAGAAATAGTAGATTCCTCTTGATTTACAAGACTTAATAACGTATCCGTTGCATATGGTTCACCTTTACGGCCCATAGCAGATACGACAGTAACTACTTTATAACCAGCAGCTAATGATTTTTTTATATGATGAAGCGCATGCTTACGTCCATTGTCATCACGTACTGATGTGCCACCAAATTTTTGAACAATTATTTTCATATTTTGCACCTTCTCTTAGCCGTTTACACTAATTGTAATTTTACTAAGCGCTCTGCAATTTGAACAGAATTCCATGCAGCGCCTTTTAATAAGTTATCAGATACGACCCAAAGATGGAATCCTTTATCGTTATTTAAATCTTTACGGATTCTTCCAACGAATACTTCGTTTTTACCTACTGCAGTAGCTGGCATTGGATATAACTGCTCTTCTGGATTATCTTGCAGAACAATACCTTCCGCATTTGCAAGTAAGCTCTTTAATTCTGCTACTGTTACGCCTTCTTTTTCTACTTCGATGTAAACAGACTCAGAGTGTCCTGATACAACTGGTAAACGTACACATGTTGCCGCTACTTCTAATTCAGGCATATGCATAATTTTTTTCGTTTCGTTAATCATTTTCATTTCTTCAAACGTAAATCCATTATCTTGGAATTTATCAATCTGTGGAATCGCATTAAAAGCAATTGGGAAATGCTTCTTATCACCTGATACAGGAAGAACATTTGCCTTAACTTCTTCGCCATTTAAGATTGCTTGTGATTGTTCATGCAGTTCTTCAATAGCTGCCGCACCAGCACCTGATACAGCTTGATATGTGGAAACGATTACTCGTTTTAAACCATATTGCTGACGAACTGGCTCAAGAGCTACTACCATTTGAATTGTAGAACAGTTTGGATTTGCAATAATACCATTATGTTCTTTTAAGTCGTTTTCATTTACTTCAGGTACAACAAGTGGCACGTTTTCTGTCATACGGAATGCACTTGTATTATCAACAACAATCGCACCGCGTTTTGCTGCTTCTGGCGCTAATTGTTTCGATACAGATCCACCAGCACTAAATAGTGCAATATCTACTCCTTCAAAGCTTTCAGGAGTTGCCTCTTGAACTGTAAATTCTTCGCCTTTAAATACAAGTTTCTTACCTGCAGATCGTTTAGATGAAAGTAACGTTAATTTCCCGATTGGAAATTCTCGTTTCTCTAAAGTATTTAACATTTGTTCACCAACTGCGCCGGTTGCTCCAACTACAGCGACATGAAAAGTTTTTTGCTTTTCCATCACTATGCCCCTTTCTAGATACCAATCCTTCTATAACTTAGAATCAGAAGGAGTATACAATACCCCTTCTAATCTTAATAACGTTAATTTTATCATATTCTACAGTAAGAATGATGGTTTCATCAAAAATTGTCCGTTTTTTTTCGTTTTTTAATTCATATATCTGAATTTTTCTACGACCACCGGTTGCAATTGCTTTCCTTGCAGCGCTTCTAATACTGTATCTTCCAGTAACTCCATGCGAGCTACCATTGAGTTCGGTTTTTTCTCTGGTGCATCTTGCCCGAATGGGACGAAGTAGATGTTTTTTGTTGCCATTAGGCGCATGAGATTTACCCCATTTAACCCTAAAGCATCATTCGTCGAAACTGCCAATACGACAGGCTTGCCATTTCTTAGCGTCGCTTTTGCTGCCATTAGTACTGGAGAGTCTGTCATTGCATTTGCAAATTTACTCATAGAATTTCCTGTTAAAGGAGCGATTACCATGCAGTCTAATGGAATTTTAGGTCCAAGTGGCTCTGCTCCAACAATTGAATTAATTGCTTTAAAACCTGTTATTTCTTCAATCTTCTTAATCCACTCTGCTCCTTCTCCAAATCTAGTATTTGTTGATTGAACAGTGTATGAAACAACAGGACGTACTTCTGCTCCTTCAGCAATTAATTTTTCTAAGTGCGGCATAACTTCCTCATACGTACAATGTGAACCTGTAAATCCGAAACCAATTCGTTTCCCCTTCAAACTCATTTCTTTTCCTCCTCCTTTGCGATTGCATCTGCTGCTAATAACTGAGAAAGAACATTTGCTAAGATTTGCCCAGCCGTTTTTGGGGCAACAATACCTGGTAATCCAGGTGCTAGCAATGCTTTGACTCCTCTTTTTTCCGCATATCTAAAGTCAGTACCGCCTGGTTTAGAAGCTAAATCAATCACTAACGTATGAGCTGGCATTTTTGCAATAACATTCGCTGTTACAACGAGGTGCGGAATCGTATTAATTACAATATCGATATTTCCTACTTCTTTCTCTATGTCTTGCATATGAAAAGGAGAAAACATCATTTCTGTAATACGTGCAATATGTTCAGATCGTCTTGCTCCAACTTTGACATGGGCTCCTAATGATTGAAATGCTCTCGCAACACTCATTCCTGTTCTACCAAATCCTAGAACCATTACATTGGACCCATGAATTGTATAGTCGGTATGTTGAATTACCATCATTAATGTACCTTCTACCGTTGGAATAGAATTGTATATTGCTACATCATCACGATCAAATAATTTAACAAGTTTTCGGTTCGTAGTAGATACGAGATTTTCCAAGTAAGGTGTACCAATACCTGAATATATAGTAAAGTGTTCTGGTGTATTTTCAATTTGTTCTTTCGTTATTGAAACTTTTTCATTTGAAAAAATAGTATCTACTTCTCCTTTGGCATTTGTACCGGCAACCGGCAAAATAATTGCGTCTACAGAAGTGAAATCTAAATTTTGTATACTTTCTTTTGCTGCCCCTGTGAAACCATGATCTAACTGATCAAAACCTATCAAAGAAAGTTTCGCATCCAATTCAACTAGCTTACGAATTACTTCTAGCTGCCTTGCATCTCCTCCTATGACAGCAATATGCATCTCAGTCAACATTCCCTAATTCACCTTCTTTTTCTGTCATTTATAAGAAAAGTGCCTACTTTTTCTTTTTCCTCCACATCATATGTAATGTACGAGTTTATGGTGATTGAAAATCCAAATGCACATATGATTTATCAGGTTTCTATGTAGATACAAAAAAAGATGACCAAAATGGCCATCCTTCACTCCGAATTTGAACGATCTATACTATCACAAAGAAGCATATCGTGTCCGACTTTCTTTATTTGACTCCATGCCACCCTTACTTCTTGTGGTTCCTTTTTAAAACCTCCCCACTTCCCTACAGGTATTATAAGTGTTTGTATTTGCCCGTCTTTCTCATTAATCTCTAAATCCATATAACCTAAGACTCCCATTTTTTCCGCTTTTTCTATATCTACAACCTCTTTACCACTTAATTCACTTAATCGCATACACACTCCACTCCCCTAATGAATTTTTCATTTGCATTGTCTATAATTAGTACCTATTCTATATGTATAAAAAAAATAACCTTCTCTCATTTAAAAAGAGAGAAGGTTATTTTTTATACATCGTAAAAATTGATTATAGTTTTATTCCTTTTGGAAGTTTTCCGTCTGGACTAATAAGTGCCGCAGAGAACTCGTCAGTAAACATATTGCGAATTAATCCGTCCACATTTTCTTTTGTTACAGTGTTTACACTTTCAATAATCTCATCAAGTGAACGATGTTTACGAAGAAGCAATTCATTTTTACCGTTACGGCTCATACGGCTATTTGTACTTTCTAAACTTAACATTAAGTTTCCTTTTAATTGCTCTTTACTATTCATAAGCTCTTTTTCTGTAATACCTGTATTTTTCAATGTCTCTAATGTTTCTTGCATTGTTTCATACAATGTATCTAATTGTTGGCTACCTGTTCCACCGTAAAGTGTTAACATGCCTGTATCTTCATAAGAAGAGTGGTAAGAAAATACTGAGTAAGCTAATCCACGTTGCTCACGTACTTCTTGGAATAAACGGCTACTCATGCTACCGCCTAAAACATTATTTAATACAATTAAGTTATAAATATCTTCGTGTCCCATTTGTAAGCCTTTATATCCTAGACATAAATGAGCTTGTTCCGTTTCTTTTTTACGGGCTACCTTATTGAAATGGAAAATTGGGCTATGTACTTGTTCACGGTTTGTTGTTCCTTCATAACTACCGAAATATTGCTCCACTGTTTGTAAAAATGCTTCATCAATATTTCCTGCGATTGATACAACTACATTTTCAGGTGTATAATGATCTTTTATATATTGACGTAACGTATCACCTGTAAACGTATTAAGCGTTTCTTCTGTTCCTAAAATAGGATATCCAAGTGGATGCGTTTCATATGTTGCTTTCGTTAACATATCATGCACAATATCATCTGGAGCATCTTCGTACATTTTAATTTCTTCACATACGACATTCTTCTCTTTTTTCAGTTCTTCCTCATCAAATGTTGAATTAAAGAACATATCTGCTAAAACATCTAAAGCATATTTAGCATGCTCATCTAATACTTTTGCATAGTAACATGTATATTCTTTTGAAGTAAATGCATTCACTTGACCACCAATGCTATCAAATGATTCTGCAATCTCTCGTGCACTACGTGTTTCTGTCCCTTTAAAGAACATATGCTCTAAAAAGTGAGAAATCCCATTATTTTTTTCATTTTCATTTCTTGATCCCGCATGGATCCAAATACCAATTGCAACCGATCTTACAGTTGGTATATTCTCCATAACTATTCTTACACCATTTTTACAAGTATATTTTTTAATCAAAAACTTTCCTCCTACTGCCAGTTTCTCTAAATAAAACGCTATTATTTAATGATAACAAGTTTAAGGATGAATGTCATGCAAATGTATTTAATCCACACGTTTTTCATCCAGTAATTCAGTTATATTCCCCACTTTATATCCTTGTTCCTTCAATTTTGTAATCATTATATCTAAAGCCTCTGCTGTAGACGAAGTAGGATGCATTAATATGATAGCACCTGGATGTATTTTTCTCATTACTCTCTGCAATAGTACATCCGGCTCAGGGCGCTTCCAATCAATCGTATCTACAGTCCACATAATCGTTCCCATTTGAAAATCATCTGCAATCTTTACGACTTCATCTCGAAAACTTCCACTCGGCGGGGCAAACCATCTTACTTTTTGATTCGTTACTACTTCTATCATTCGATTTGTTTTTTGTAACTGATCTCGTATTTCATCTGACGATAACGTTTTCATATTTGGATGTGTGTATGAGTGATTTCCAACTTCTTGTTTTGCATCGACAATCATTTTTGCAAATCGCAAATTTTCTTTCACCCAACGTCCTTCTAAAAAGAAAGTGGCCTTCACATCATGCTTTTTCAATATCTCTAATATGCGAGGCAAATACTCATTTCCCCATGCCACATTTATTGTTAATCCTACCATCTTTTTATTTGGATGCCCTCTATAAATTGGAGCTGGTGATAAATCTTCTAAATGAACACTCGGTGAGACTTCTTTGAATTCAAGATATTTTTGATCAAATTCCTTTAGCTTCTTCATATTATTATACGATGCTTCAATATCCACTTCTCTTCCATTATATCCAGGTGTTGCCTTCCATATTTTATCAATCATCGCATTTTGAGGTGCAATCTCATACTGTTTTGCATGCTTTTGAATTTCTTCATGCAAGTTATCTTGCGCAAAAACAGAATAAGAGCCTAAACTGACATATAAAGAAAATATACATATGTATGCCAATATACGAACTTTCATATAAACCCTCCCAAATTAACTATATAAAAACATTTTCTTCTTATCTTTGTTAATTTGAGCGTTATAATGAAAACTATACCTATACCGACATAAAAATATATTGAACATCATGTTTTTTACATAACAAAAAAAGCCAGTTAAACTGGCTTTTACTTATTGCTGCTCTTGTTTGTTTTCTTCTTTAGCAGCTTCTTTTTCTTGCTCTTCTTTTAGCAATACTTTTCTAGATAGATTTACGCGACCTTGCTTGTCAATCTCGATAACTTTAACCGTAATTACGTCACCGATTTTTACAACGTCTTCTACTTTACCTACACGCTCAAGTGCAAGTTCAGAAATGTGAACTAATCCATCTTTACCGCTGAATAATTCAACGAAAGCACCGAATTTCTCAACACGTTTCACTTTTCCTTCGTAGATTTCACCTACTTGTACTTCGCGAACGATATCTTCGATAATTTTCTTAGCTTTGTCGTTCATTTCTTGGTTTATTGAAGAAATGAATACTGTGCCATCTTGCTCGATGTCAATTTTAACGCCAGTTTCTTCAATAATTTTATTGATTTGTTTACCGCTCGGTCCGATAACGTCACGGATTTTATCTGGATTAATTGTCATTGTAATAATCTTTGGAGCGTACGCTGATAATTCAGTGCGTGGCTCTGGAATAACAGATAACATATGATTTAGAATGTGCACACGACCAACTTTTGCTTGTTGTAATGCCTCTTCTAAAATTTCACGAGATAGACCATCGATTTTAATGTCCATTTGTAGTGCAGTTACACCTTGTGCTGTACCTGCTACTTTAAAGTCCATATCACCTAAATGATCTTCCATACCTTGAATATCAGATAAAATTGTGTAATGCTCACCAGTTTTAACTAGACCCATTGCAATACCTGCAACTGGAGCTTTAAGTGGAACACCAGCATCCATCATTGCTAAAGTACTACCACAAATACTTGCTTGTGAAGTAGAACCATTTGATTCTAAAACTTCAGATACAAGACGTACTGTGTATGGGAAATCTTTTTCAGATGGAATTACAGGCTCAAGTGCGCGTTCTCCTAGTGCACCGTGACCGATTTCACGACGACCTGGTCCACGCATTGGTCTTGTTTCACCAACACTAAATGATGGGAAATTGTAATGGTGCATAAAGCGTTTTGATTCTTCTACACCAAGACCATCTAAAATTTGCACATCGCCTAATGCACCTAATGTACAAATACTTAATGCTTGTGTTTGTCCACGAGTGAACAAACCAGAACCGTGTGTACGAGATAAAATACCAACCTCTGATGCTAACGGACGGATTTCGTCACCTTTACGGCCATCTGGACGGATTTTTTCAACTGTAATAAGACGACGTACTTCTTCTTTTACAATTTTATATAAAATCTCATTTACTTGTCCTAATGTATCAGCGTCAGCTTCCTGCGCTTCGTAATGCTCAATAACACGTTTTTTCACTTCGTTAATTGCATCTTCACGTGCATGTTTCTCATGTACTTGAATTGCTGAATGCATATCTTCTTCAGCCATTTCACGTACAGCTTGGTTAAGATCAGCGTCAACTTCATAAAGTTTCACTTCTGATTTCTCTTTACCTACAGCTTGTACAATCTCTTCTTGGAATGCAATTAGACGTTTAATTTCGTCATGACCAAACATAATTGCTTCTAACATTGTTTCTTCAGGTACTTGATCTGCTCCTGCTTCAACCATGTTAATCGCATCTTTCGTACCAGCTACAACTAAGTGGATATCACTTTGTTCTTGCTGTTCTACTGTTGGGTTAATAACGAATTCGCCATTAATACGGCCAACTGTCGCACCAGCGATTGGACCTTCAAATGGAATATCTGAAATCGATAACGCTAATGAAGAACCAAGCATAGCTGCCATTTCAGAAGAACAATCTTGATCAACACTCATTACAATGCTGACAACTTGTACTTCGTTACGGAAGCCATCTGCGAATAGCGGACGAATTGGACGGTCGATTAAACGACTTGCCAAAATTGCTTTTTCACTTGGACGACCTTCACGCTTAATAAAACCGCCAGGAATTTTTCCGACTGCATATAAACGCTCTTCATAGTTTACTGTAAGTGGGAAGAAATCTACATTTTTTGCTTCTTTTGATGCAGTTGCTGTAGATAGAACCGCTGTATCGCCATATCTTACTAATACTGCTCCGTTCGCTTGTTTTGCAAGCTGACCAGTTTCAACTGTTAGCTGGCGACCAGCTAAATCTATCGAGAAGACTTGCTTTTCTTGACTCATTTAAGTACCCCTCTCAATTTAAAGTATTCAATTCTTCTATGTAAATGGATAGTATATCACAATATTCTACCTCTAGTATTGCCTAAAATTAAGTAAGCTATAAAGCGTAGAAGATATATTTTTACCTAACAAAAAAGCGGGAATATTCCCGCTTCTTTGACTATCGACGTAAGCCAAGCTTTGTGATTAATTCACGGTAACGTGTGATATCGCTATTACGAAGGTAAGTTAGTAAGTTACGACGTTTACCAACCATCTTTAATAGACCACGACGTGAATGATGATCTTTCTTGTGAGTACGTAAGTGCTCGTTTAGAGTGTTAATTTGCTCCGTTAGGACAGCAATTTGAACCTCTGGAGAACCAGTATCAGTCTCATGAGTTCTAAATTGTGCAATGATTTCATTTTTACGTTCTTGTGTTAAAGCCATCCTATTTCACCTCCTATTAATTAAACCCCCAATTACCTAGCAAGCGTCGGTGAGTCGCAATGCCAAGCAATGGTTGTCATAAAGTACATAACATAGAATACTACTTTTCATTTGAAAAAGCAAGTATATTCTTTTCGCTCATAAAATATTCTTGTGCTGTTTTCTTATCTTTTGCGATTTGTTCAACTAACTCATCAATACCGTTGAATTTCTTTTCTGCTCTTATACGCATATGCCACTCTACTGTAACATTTTGATCGTATATATCTTTGTTAAATTCAAATAAGTGCACTTCAATTGATAATTGACGCTCATCTTCTTTAAAAGTCGGTTTATATCCAATATTACATACACCATCGTACCATTCATCGTGAACTTTTAATCTCACTGCATAAACACCTACAGGTGGCAATAAATACTCATCACTTAAACCTACATTAGCTGTTGGAAAACCAATTTGACGCCCACGTTTGTCGCCGTGTATAACTGTTCCCGCCACAGTATAGGCTCTACCTAAAATAGATGGAATTTGCTCCATTTCGCCATTTCGAATTAACTTTCGTAATGCTGTAGAACTTACTTTCTCTTCTTGAAATTCAACTTTTTCAATCACAGTCTGTGTAAACTCCCCTCTTGCATGAAATGGTAAAGTCTCCATCTTTCCTTTTCCTAAACGTCCATATGAATAATCAAACCCTGCTACTACATGCTTTACATTTAAACCAATAATATAATCATCTACAAATTGTTGCGGTAATAACCCTGCAAATGATTCATCAAATTTAATCACATATAATATATCGATTCCTAAGCTTTCGACTATTTTTTCTTTATCGCGCATTGGTGTAATATACTCCACATGCGCATCCTTTTTCCCTAAAACAACAGATGGATGAGGATGAAATGTCATAACTGCACTTTTATATCCTCGTTCGTCCGCTATTTTTTTCGCAGTTCGAATTACACATTGATGTCCTAAATGAATGCCATCAAAAAATCCTAATGCCATTACAGTAGGTGGTAATTCTAATTTATTTTGTTCATGTGGATGAGTTAAATGAATAAGTTTCACGCTTGAATTCACCTTTTTCTGTAATAATCCTTCCAATAATTCATTATAGCTTTAGTTCTTGATTATTCACAAGTACTTTCATCGGCTTTAACATGCCAGGATGTTTCGGATGATGTTCATAAATTGCTAAGCAACGATCATTTTTATCAAACACTGTAATAAATGGTGCTGTTATTTCTAATTCATTCTTTAAGAACATACCATTCTTTATTTTCTCTGCTTGCTTTTCATCTACAACCATTTTTGGAAACTTACTTAATGCTTCATCAATTGAAATGAAGATAGACTCTACTGTTCCATTTTGCACGTTTTCTTCAATTTCTTCAAATGATATGCAATCTTCTAATAAAAATTCACCAGATGCCGTTCTTACAAGGTGAGACATATGTGATGGGAAACCAAGTTTCTCCCCGATCATTACAGCTAATGTTCTTACATATGTTCCTTTACTACACGTTACACGGAAACGGAATGAAATATTTTCACCTTCAAAAACTTCACGATCATCAAGTAATACGAATTCATGAATTGTAATTGTACGAACTGGACGTTCCACCTCTTGTCCTGCTCTTGCATATTCATATAATTTTTTCCCGTTTACTTTTACAGCCGAGAACATTGGTGGCATTTGTTCAATCGTGCCTGTTAATTCCGCAAGAGCTTTCTCTACTTCCATACGAGTAATAGTACGATCTACATTTTTCGTTTCAACAACCTCACCAGAAGCGTCTTCAGTTGTCGTTGAAAACCCTAATGTTACTTCACCTTCATATGTTTTCGTTTCACTTGTTAAAAATTGTGCAATTTTCGTTGCTCGTCCCACACAAATAGGTAATACTCCTGTTACATCTGGATCTAATGTTCCCGTATGACCAATTCTCTTTTCTCGCAATATCTTTCTTAATTTAAATACACAATCATGTGATGTCATGCCTTTTGGCTTATGTAATAATACTACACCTTCCATATATGTTCACCTCATCATAATTCTTTCGTATTAAATATCCAAAACTTATTTTGCATTGAAAAAATGGATAGACAAATGTCTATCCATTATTCTTCACGTTTACCGTCTTTATTAATTTCATGTAAAAGTGTATCAATTCGATGACCATATCCGATAGACTCATCAAACTCAAAGGTAATTTCCGGTGTTTTACGAAGACGAATACGTTGGCCAATTTCTGAACGAATAAAGCCTTTTGCCTTCGCTAAACCTTTTAAAGTATTTTCTTTCTGTTCTTCGTCACCTAAAACAGAAATATATACTTTAGCAATTTGTAAATCACCACTCACTTGTACATCTGTTACTGTAACAAATCCAATACGTGGGTCTTTAATTTTACGACTGATAATATCGCCTAATTCTTTTTTCATTTGCTCGCCCACACGGTTCGCACGTAATTTCATAACTCTTCACCTCATTCAATACCATTCCAAATGTGTTATTGTACGTTCAATTTCAGGAAATGAATCGATGTACTCAAGTACACGATTCATTTCTTTTTCACAGATAACACGATTTGAGGATACGGAAACAATTGCAATTTCTGTACGTTGCCATACATCTTGATGCCCAACTTCAGAAACAGCTACATTATAGCGCTGTTTCACACGAGTTAACACACGTTGTAAAATTGCACGTTTCTCTTTTAAAGAATGCACATCGTAAATCATACACTCGAATGAGAGTGAAGCGATAATCATCGCTTCACTTCTTCCATAATGTACGCTTCAATGATGTCCCCTTCTTTAAGATCATTATATCTCTCAATTGTAATACCACACTCATAGTTTTGTGCAACTTCTTTTACGTCGTCTTTGAAACGTTTTAACGTATCAAGTTGTCCTTCGAAAATTACTACGCCGTCACGGATAATACGTACGCCACTATCACGCGTAATTTTACCGTCTGTTACGTAACAACCTGCGATTGTTCCAACTTTTGTTACTTTAAACGTTTGACGAACTTCTGCTTGACCGATTACTTTTTCTTCGAATTCTGGATCAAGCATACCTTGCATCGCTGCTTCAATCTCTTCGATTACTTTATAAATAATACGGTGTAAACGAATATCAACGTTCTCTAATTCAGCTGTACGCTTCGCGTTCACATCTGGACGTACGTTAAATCCAATTACAATTGCATTAGATGCAGAAGCTAAAATGATATCAGATTCTGTAATCGCACCTACACCAGTGTGAATGATTTTAACTTTTACACCTTCAACATCAATTTTACGAAGTGATGCTGCCATCGCTTCAACAGAACCTTGTACGTCTGCTTTTACGATTAAGTTAATTTCTTTTACATCGCCCTCTTGGATTTGTTGGAATAAATCTTCAAGGCTTAATTTAGATTTCTCACCACGTTGTGCAACTAAAGCTTCTTGTGCACGTGATTCACCGATTTGACGAGCTTTCTTCTCATCAGCGAATGCCATGAAACGATCTCCAGCCTGTGGTACTTCGTTTAAACCAGTAATTTCAACAGGAGTTGATGGACCAGCAACTTTTACACGACGACCAATATCACTTACCATTGCACGAACACGTCCGAATGAAGTTCCAACAACGATTGGATCTCCAACTCGAAGCGTACCGTTTTGAACAAGTAATGTCGCGATAGTTCCTTTACCTTTATCAAGCTGTGCTTCGATTACTGTACCAGTTGCATAGCGGTTTGGATTTGCTTTATATTCTTCTACTTCACTTACAAGAAGGATCATTTCTAGTAAGTTGTCAATGCCTTCGCCTTGAATTGCAGAAATTGGTACGAAAATAGTATCTCCGCCCCAAGCTTCTGGAACTAATTCATATTCTGTTAGTTCTTGCATTACGCGATCAGGGTTTGCAGCTGGTTTATCCATTTTATTCACAGCAACAATAATTGGTACTCCTGCTGCCTTCGCATGGTTAATTGCTTCAACCGTTTGTGGCATAACACCGTCATCCGCTGCAACAACAAGGATTGTAATATCCGTTACTTGTGCACCACGAGCACGCATCGTTGTAAATGCTGCGTGACCAGGTGTATCTAAGAATGTAATCTTCTTATCGTTTACTTCAACTTGATATGCACCGATATGCTGAGTAATTCCACCCGCTTCGCCTGCAGTTACTTTTGAGTTACGAATAGAATCCAGTAATGTTGTTTTACCGTGGTCAACGTGTCCCATGATTGTAACTACAGCTGGACGTTCTTTTAAGTTCTCTTCATCATCTTGCTCATCAATGAATGTTTCAAACTCAGTCTCGCTCACAATTACTTCTTCTTCTACTTCAATACCGTAGTCGTTAGCAATTAACTCAATTGTATCTTTATCCAAGTCTTGGTTAATTGTTGCCATAATTCCAAGCATGAAGAGCTTCTTAATAATTTCAGATGGCTCTTTGCTTAATTTTTTAGCAAGATCTCCTACTGTAAGGCTTCCAGAGAAAGTAATTTTATCTGGTGTTTCTACAATTTGAGTTTGTTGTCTACCAGCAAAGTTCTCTTGACGTTTGTCTTCGTTCCCTTTGCCTTTTTTCTTTTTCTTATTGCTGTTCTTTTTACTGCGAACAACTTTTTCTTCTACTTCAAACTCATCTGCAACAGAAGGTTTTTCAGTTTGATATTCATTATCTAATTTATTTACTACTTCATCGTCTAACATTGTCATATGATTCGAAACCTCGATATTCATTTCTTTTAGTTTTGTCATAAGATCTTTACTTGAGATATTATGTTTTTTTGCATATTCATGCACTCGAATTTTACTCATACCTTCACCCCCGGTAATTTGTATCGAGCATGCTACGCAGCTTTTTCGCAAAGCCTTCATCTAACACAGCTACAACGACTCGCTCATCTCTCCCAATCGCATGCCCTAATTGTTGTCGATTTTCGACCTTTCTCATTGGTACGTTGTAATACGTAGTTTTATCTGTGATGCGTTTTGTAGTATTTACTGACGCATCTTCAGATAGCAATACAAGTTTTGCTTTGCCACTTCGTACTTCTTTTAAAACGAGTTCTTCACCCGAAATAATTTTCCGAGCCCGGTTTGCTAGTCCTAAAAACGATTTCCAATCGGACACTTATTTCGACTCCTTCTCAACAAGCTCAAGAAGCTCTTCATATAAAGAACCGTCGATTTTCGCTTTTAGATGATGTTCCAAAACATTTTTCTTTTGAGCTTGAAGAATGCTCTCCTTGTCCTTCGACAAGTAAGCACCTCGTCCTGATTTTTTCCCAGTTAAATCAATGGACACTTCTCCCTCTTTGGAACGAACAATGCGAACGAGCTCTCGTTTTGATTTCATTTCTTGCGTTGCAACACATTTTCGTAACGGAACTTTTCGATTGCTCATACTCATCACCTCTATTCGATTTCGTCTTCCACTGAATCGAATCCAAATGCGATTACGCTATCTTCTTCTGTTACAATACCAAGTTGTTTCGCATCAGACTCACTCTTAATGTCAATTTTCCAGCCTGTTAATTTAGCTGCAAGACGTGCATTTTGTCCACGCTTACCGATAGCTAATGATAGCTGGTGGTCTGGAACAACTACTGTTGTCGCTTTTTCTTCTTCATCTACAAGTACTTTAACAACTTGTGATGGGCTTAATGCATTTGCAACATATTCAACTGGATCATTTGACCAGCGAACGATGTCAATTTTTTCACCTTTTAATTCGTCTACAATGCGTTGTACACGTTGCCCTTTTGGTCCTACACAAGAACCAACTGGATCAACATCAGTGTTCTCTGCATATACAGAGATTTTAGAGCGATCGCCAGCTTCACGTGCTACAGAACGAATTTCTACAGTTCCATCATAGATTTCAGGAACTTCCATTTCGAATAAACGTTTTAAAAGACCAGGATGTGTACGTGATACGTAAATTTGTGGTCCTTTTGTCGTTTTTTCTACTTTCGTAATGAATACGCGAATACGATCATGTGGTTTGTATTGCTCATTAGGCATTTGCTCACTTACAGGTAATAAAGCTTCTACTTTTCCTAAGCTTACATAGATGAAACGAGCATCTTGACGTTGTACAATACCTACCATAATATCTTCTTCACGGTCACTAAACTCAGAGTAAATAACACCGCGCTCTGCTTCACGCACTCGTTGTGTTACAACTTGTTTTGCAGTTTGTGCTGCAATACGACCAAAGTCTTTTGGTGTTACTTCAATTTCTAGTACGTCACCATCTTGATAGTTTGGATTAATTTGTCTTGCTTCCTCTACAGAAATTTCAAGACGTGGATCAAACACATTGTCTACTACGTCTTTACGTGCTAAAACTTGAATTGTTCCCACTTCTGGGTTAAAGCTCACACGAACGTTTTGTGCTTGATTAAAATTGCGCTTATAAGCAGAGATTAAAGCTGCTTCAATCGCATCAATAATAATGTCTTTGCTAATGCCTTTTTCAGATTCTAATACGAGCAAAGCATCTAATAACTCAGTGCTCATGAAGATCCCCCTTCTAACTAAAACGTAACAGCAAGTCGCGCATTTGCGACTTTATCCATCGAAATTTGGATTTCTTTTTTACGTGTTTTAATTGTTAATAATAATGTTATTGTTGTACCATCGTAAGAAAGCAGCTTTCCTTCAAACATCTTTTCACCATCAATCGGCTCATATGTTTTAATTGCCACTTGTTTTCCTACCGCTTGCTGGAAGTCTTTTTCTTTCTTTAATGGGCGTTCCGCTCCAGGAGATGATACATCCAAAAAGTAAAGATGAGGAATTGGGTCCTCTTTATCTAAAGCTTCGCTTAAACGTTCACTTACCGCACCGCATTCTTCAATGTCGACTCCCTTTTCAGAATCGATGAATACGCGTAAGAACCAGTCTTGTCCTTCTTTCACATACTCTACATCTACAAGTTCAAGATTTAACTCTTCAACGATCGGCTGCGCAAATGCTTCTACAACTTCTGTGACTTTCTTATCCATAAACAGCCTCCTTCCTGCCGTCATGTACCATTTAAAAGAAGAAGACCCCGCCAATTTAAAAACGGTCTATCTTATTCTTTCTCGTTAGCTAACAAAAGCCCCTGCTGTTCAGCAGGGATTATCTGTCTTAGTATTACCAAATTTAAGAAGTAAAACTTGTAACAAAATATGTATATACGACAGAAATCTTTTACCTATCTACGTAGATAAAACATAGATAGTAACACGAAAGAGTGGGTTTCCCCACTCTTTTCTTTACACAATATACATGACATGGTTATCTCGGTTAATAGTATATCATAGGAAATGTTGATTTGCAAAGACTTTTCCTACCTACTAGAACAGTGATAACTGGTTTTGATCCGGTAAGTCTCCTAAACAACCTTGGCTATCTAAATACTCAATAATTGTTTTCGAAACCTTACTTCGCTGTTGCAAGTCTTCTTTTGATAAGAAGTCTCCATTTTTACGTGCTTCTACAATACTTAAAGCTGCGTTTGTGCCAAGACCAGGTACTGCATTAAATGGAGGGATTAATGTATCTCCATCAATAATAAATTCTGTTGCATGTGAGCGGTATAAATCCACCTTTTGGAATGAGTATCCACGCTCACACATTTCAAGTGTCATTTCTAGTACCGTTAATAAACTCTTCTCTTTCGGCGCAGCATCGAGTCCCTTTTGAGCAATTTCATCAATTCTTGCACGTATAGATGCTGAACCTTTCGCCATTGCCTCTACATCAAAATCATCTGCACGAACTGTAAAATATGCGGCATAGAATAACAGTGCAAAATGTACTTTAAAGTATGCGATACGTACAGCCATAAGTACGTAAGCAGCCGCATGGGCTTTAGGGAACATGTATTTAATCTTCTTACATGAATCAATATACCAACCTGGTACATTATTATTTTTCATGTCTTCTTCCCATTCTTCCGGTACACCTTTACCTTTACGAACCGACTCCATGATTTTGAAGGCTAATGATGGATCTAGACCTTGATAGATTAAATATACCATGATGTCATCACGACAACCGATAACTTCGCTCAGCGTACATGTACCGTTATAAATTAACTCGTTTGCATTACCAAGCCATACGTCAGTACCATGTGATAGTCCAGAAATTTGGACTAACTCTGAGAATGTCGTCGGTTTTGTCTCTTCTAACATCTGTCTTACGAATTTTGTACCAAACTCTGGTATACCAAGTGTACCTGTTTTACAGTTAATTTGTTCTTCCGTTACCCCTAACGATTCTGGACCAGAGAAAATTTTCATTACTTCTGGATCATCCGTTGGGATTGTTTTCGGATCAATACCACTTAAATCTTGTAACATACGAATAACGGTCGGATCATCGTGTCCTAGTATATCAAGTTTCAATAAATTATCATGAATCGAGTGGAAATCAAAATGCGTTGTTCTCCATTCAGCACCAATTGAATCAGCTGGATACTGTATTGGTGAGAAATCAAAGATATCCATGTAATCTGGCACAACGATAATACCGCCTGGATGCTGTCCTGTTGTACGTTTTACACCGGTACACCCTGCTACTAAGCGATCAATCTCTGCATTTCGAATCGTTAAGTTATGATCATTTGCATAACCTTTTACATATCCGTAAGCAGTTTTTTCCGCAACTGTACCAATCGTTCCTGCACGATATACATAGTCTTCACCGAACAGTACTTTCGTATAGTTATGGGCACGTGGTTGGTATTCCCCGGAGAAGTTCAAATCGATATCGGGTACCTTATCTCCTTTAAATCCAAGGAACGTTTCGAACGGAATGTCATGTCCATCTTTTACATATGGAATATTACAAGCAGGGCATTCTTTATCTGGTAAGTCAAAACCAGAACCTACAGAACCATCATTAAAGAATTCTGATTGCTTACACTTCGGACATACATAGTGTGGTGGTAATGGGTTTACTTCTGTAATTTCCATCATCGTTGCAACAAATGATGACCCTACCGATCCACGCGAACCTACTAGATATCCGTCTACTAACGATTTTTTCACAAGCTTATGTGAAATTAAATAAATTACGGCGAATCCATGCCCAATAATACTTTTTAATTCTTTTTCTAAACGTGCTTCTACAATTTCCGGTAGCTCTTCACCATAAATGCTACGCGCCATTTTATAACTCATATCACGCGTTTCATCATCAGCACCTTCAATTTTCGGTGTGTATAGATCGTCTTTTACTGGATGCACATCACCAATTAATGACGCAATCTTTTGTGTATTCGTTACAACAACTTCTTTCGCTTTGTCTTCACCTAAGAATGAAAAACATTCTAACATTTCATCAGTTGTACGGAAATGTACTGGCGGTAATGAATGTCGATTTAACGGATTGGCTCCGCCCTGCGAACTGACTAAAATTTTACGATACATTGCATCCTCAGGGTCTAAATAATGCACGTTTCCTGTAGCAACAACTGGTTTATCTAACGTCTCACCTAGTTTTACTAAGTTAGAAATAATTGTTTTTAATTGACCTTCGTCTCGAACAAGTTCACGTTCTACTAAATGACGCAACACCTCTGGAGGCATTACTTCAATGTAATCATAGAACTGGGCAATTTCTTCTACCTCTTCAGGTGCCTTTTGCATCATTGCCTCGAACACTTCACCTTTATCACAAGCCGTTCCTACTAAAATTCCTTCACGGTATTTTTTTAATAGTGACCTCGGCACACGTGGTACACGGTAAAAGTAATTAAGGTGAGAATATGAAACAAGTTTATATAAATTTTTCAATCCAACATCTGATGTGGCAAGTAACGTCATATGACTTGGACGGCCACGCTTATACGCATCCCCTTGTCCCATGCTATCATTTAATTGATCGTGATATTCAAATCCCTTTTCAATTACGTCTTTCAACATTTTCACAAGTAAATATCCCGTCGCTTCTGTATCATAAATCGCACGGTGATGTTGTGTTAATTCAATATCAAGTTTTTTACACATCGTATTTAATCGATGATTTTTCATTTCTGGGAATAAGAATCGTGCAAGTTCTAACGTATCAATAACGGGGTTATTCGTTTTTTCTAGTCCAGCCTTTTTAAAACCTACGTTAATAAAGCCCATATCAAAGCTCGCGTTATGAGCAACAAGTGTATGGTCGCCCATCCATTCCTCAAACTTTTTAAACACTTCGTCCACTTCAGGTGCATCAGTTAACATATCATCTGTAATACCTGTCAATTCAATAATCGTCGCTGATAATGGTTGATGTGGATTTGCGAAAGATTCAAAGCGATCAATAATTTCGCCACCCTTTACTTTTACGGCAGCCAACTCAATGACTGTATCGTATACAGCTGATAAACCTGTCGTCTCAACGTCGAAAACAACATACGTTTCCTCTGCAAGTAAACGATGCGCTTCGTTATACGCTATCGGTACACCATCATTAACTAGATTTGCTTCTACACCATATATAACTTTAACTCCAGCCTTCTTTCCCGCAGAATACGCCTCTGGGAAAGACTGAGCCACGGCATGGTCTGTAACCGCAATAGCCTCATGTCCCCATTTACCAGCTTGAGCAACAAGCTTAGAAACTGGAGTGACAGCGTCCATTTGACTCATCGGAGTATGGAGATGCAGCTCTACTCGTTTTTCGCCTTCTGGTGCTTTATCTTTACGAGACGGTCCTGTTATTTCATTAATATCATTTGCAATCATTACTAAATCTCGAACGAATGTATCGTTTTGAACAGAACCACGCGCTTTCACCCACATTCCTTTTTTCAAGGATTGCAGCATTGGAATATCTTCTTTGTCACGCGAGAACATTTTGATCATAATAGAATCCGTATAATCCGTTATTTTTAAAGTTAATAACGTACGTCCACTACGAAGCTCTTTTGTTTCTACATGGAAGACATATCCTTGAACCGTTTTTCTTCTTTCTTCATCTTGAATTTCTCGCATCGGTGTAATCTCTTCATCTGGCTTAATAAGATACCCGAGTGTAATCGGTCCTTCATACACAACACTGCTTTCTTCAGCTTGCTTCTTCGCCATTTCTTCCATAGCTTGTATAACACGCTCGCGGTCTTCTTGCTGCGTTTGTTCACGAAACTTTTGCATTTCTTCTGTATTTTGCTGTATATGTGTGTCTAACTGAAAACGCGGGAATCCAAAAACTTCGTATTGATCCCCTACTGGTTTCGCAACGTTTTTCTTTAAAGCAGTAGACTCCAGCTCGTTATTCACATTTATTAGCAACTTCACTCCATTCACCTGCGGAAGCTGCTTCTTTAAGTATGCGAACATAGGTGAAAATGTAATTCGTTCCGTACAAAGCGGCCAATACGCCCTCACTTCTTCTTCTGTAAATTGTTTATTCTCTGTTTCTAATGCAAATGTTGTTCTTGCAATATGAGAAAATGATTGCTTAAGCTTTTTTTCTAGCAATTCATATAATTCTGTAGGCAAAATACGTGGCACCTGTAAATCAAAATGCCAACTTTTATTCGCTTTATCAATAACGAGCCTTTCAATACCACCGCCTTGTAAATATTGATTTATAAGGTCGTCTGGTATTTGCAACTGCTGGAGCAAAATTTGAAATCGCTCTTGTTGTTCATTTGTTAAAGACATAAGCACTCTCCTTCCATTTGCTATTATAAATTGAAACGTACCACAAAGAAAGATTTCTCACCTCTTCTTTTACAAAATACGTTTACAAAGAAAGAGAAGGTACCCCATTACGAGGTACCTCTTCTTATTTTAAAATATTTGCAATATATGTTTGAAGTTCTTCTACGTTTACTTCTTCAGACTCACCTGTAGCACGTACTTTCACTTCTACAATACCTTCGTCTGCTTTTTTACCAACTGTAACACGAACTGGAAGACCGAATAAATCTGCATCTGCAAATTTAACACCTGCACGTTCTGCACGATCGTCTAATAACACTTCATAGCCTTGTTCTTGTAATGAGTTGTAGATATTTTCACCCATTTCACGTTGTGCATCCGATTTCATATTTACTGGAATTACATGCACATGGAACGGTGCTACAGCTTTTGGCCAAACTAAGCCGTTCTCATCGTTAAACTGCTCTGCAATTGCTGCCACTGTACGAGATACACCGATACCGTAACAACCCATAATAAGTGGTTGTGTTTTTCCGTTTTCATCTAGGAATGTTGCGTTCATTGCTTCACTATAACGAGTTCCTAATTTGAATACATGACCAACTTCAATTCCGCGTGCAAAAAGAATTGTTCCGTTTCCATCTGGAGATTGGTCTCCTTCTTGGATGAAGCGTAAATCTGTATATTGACTTACTTTAAAGTCACGTTCTGGATTTACATTTACATAATGGAATCCTTCTTCATTCGCTCCTGAACATCCGTTAACAATTGATGCTACAGCATGATCAGCAATAATTTCGATATCACCTGTTACATTAATCGGTCCTAATGAACCAACTTCACAATTTAATAATGCTTTTACTTCTTCATGAGAAGCAAGCTCAACAACTGAAGCGCCGTATACATTTTTCACTTTCACATCGTTTACTTCGTGATCACCACGAACAAGTACCACTACTAATTTCTCATCTACTTTAAACACCATAGACTTAATGCACTTGTCAGCTGCAATGTTTAAGAATGCAGATACTTCTTCAATTGCTTTTTGGTCTGGTGTTGCTACTTTTTCAAGTGCTTTTTCTGCTTCGTCACTCTTCGTATACGTAGCTACAACAGGAGCCATTTCGATGTTTGCTGCATAATCAGATGTGTCAGAGTATGCAATTGTATCTTCACCAACATCAGATAATACCATAAATTCATGTGTATCTTTTCCGCCCATTGCTCCAGAATCAGCAATAACTGCACGGAAATTCAAGCCACAGCGAGCAAAAATGTTAGAGTATGCTTTATATAAACGATCGTATACTTCATCTAAGCTCTCTTGTGTAGCATGGAAAGAGTATGCATCTTTCATTAGAAACTCTCTTCCACGTAATAAGCCGAAACGAGGTCTTTGCTCATCACGGAATTTTGTTTGAATTTGGTATAATGTTAACGGTAATTTTTTATATGATTTCACTTCATCACGCACGAGATCCGTAATTACTTCCTCATGTGTCGCTCCTAATGCGAATTCACGAGCATTACGATCTTTCATACGCATTAATTCAGATCCGTAAGAATACCAACGACCTGATTCTTGCCACAATTCCGCAGCTTGCATAGCTGGCATTAATAATTCTACAGCTCCTGCGCGCTCCATTTCTTCTCGAACGATACGTTCTACTTTGTGTAATACTTTTAATCCAAATGGTAGAAAGCTATAAATACCAGAAGCATTTTGACGCATAAAACCTGCACGAAGTAATAGCTGATGACTCTTAATTTCAGCATCAGCTGGAACTTCACGTAATGTAGGACTGAATACCATACTTTGTTTCATTTATTTGCACCTCTTCATTTTACTCTTACACGCAGTAAAACCCCTCACCTCGAGTTAGGTGAGGGATTTTATTCTACGAGCTCTATTTCATTATAAGTTTCACTTTATTTTACAAGAAAAACTTACGAATGTCATTCCAAGTTACAACTAACATAAGTAACATTAATAATGCAAAACCAATAAAGTGAACCATTCCTTCTTTTTGGCGATCAATTGGTTTCCCTCGTAACGCTTCAATTAAGAAGAAGAATAAACGGCCACCATCTAAAGCAGGAACTGGTAATAAATTAAATAAACCAAGATTAATGCTTAGAACTGCAGCTAAACTTAGTACACGCGTAAACCCATAATCTACAACTTGATCTGTTAGATTATAAATTCCTACTGGACCTGATAACTCATTAATAGAAAATTGACCAGTTACTAATTTAACAAGAGATTCAAAAATTAGTTTCGTCCATTGGTACGTTTGTTCAAATCCTGATTTAATAGAACCCATTACTGTTTTCTCTACAGGAGAATACACACCGATTCTACCAACTTCGTCTTTTCCTTCTTTATCGAGTGTTGGCGTTACTTTCACATTAAACTGTTCATTATCACGCTTTACTTGTAACGTAATTTCTTTATTTGGGTTTTCACGTACAATAGTAACAACATCTTTCCATGTACTTGTGTTTTTCCCATCAATAGCTTGAATTGTATCATTCTCTTTCAATCCAGCTTGCTGTGCTGCACTGTTATCCATCACTTTTCCGACCATTGGTTTGTCAATAGGAACCCCTTGTACAAATCCAAGAATCACAAAAATAACAAATGCTAAAATGAAGTTCATTGCAGGACCCGCAAAGATTGTTAAAGCGCGTTGCCCTAGTTTTTTCGAGCCAAATTGTCTATTATACGGAGCAATTTGAATTTCTTCCCCCGCAGTAATAATACGAGCCTTTTCATTCACTCGGAATGTTTGAAGCTCTTCCTCGTACTCTTCATAGCCCGAAATTGTTAAATTATGCTCCAAATCAGCTTGTTCGACTTCAATAACACGAACATTTGGATACTTTTCATATCCATCAAAAACTAATTTCACAACTTCGTCTTTTTCATTTAATACAAGGCCAACCTTTTTCCCAGGCTTTAACTCAACTGTGTCCGCATCCTCGCCGGCCATTCTTACATAGCCACCAAGGGGCAGTAATCGAATCGTATACACCGTTTCATTCTTTTCAAATGAGAATATTTTCGGACCAAAACCAATCGCAAACTCGCGGCATAAAATACCTGCTCTTTTTGCGAAATATAGATGCCCTAGCTCATGGAAAAATACGAGTGCACCGAAAATTAATATAAAGGCAATCGCTGTATTCAATTCCATAACCACCTTTGCTAAATTTGTTCCATCACAAACCGTCTTGTGGCCGCATCAATTTCCAAAATTTCCTCTAAGCTCGGTCGTGCAATGACATTGTGATGGTTCATTGCTTTTTCAATGAGATCTTCCACTGTTAAGAAACCAATTCTCTTTTGTAAAAAGGCTTCAACAGCTACTTCATTCGCTGCGTTCATTACAGCTGGCATACTTCCACCTGCTTTTCCAGCTTCATACGCAAAACGTAAACAACGGAATCGTTCTTGGTCCATTTTCTCAAAATGCAACGTCCCTATTTCCCATAAGTTTAACTGTTTTGTGTCTGAAAGAGGCAATCTATCAGGATATGTAAGTGCGTATTGAATTGGTACTCGCATATCAGGTGAACCAAGCTGCGCCATTACACTACGATCTTCAAATTCAACCATAGAATGGATAATACTTTCTTTATGTAAAACAACATCGATTTGCTCATAAGGGATACCAAAAAGCCAATGTGCTTCAATTACTTCTAGTCCCTTATTCATCATTGTAGCAGAATCAATTGTAATTTTCGAACCCATTGACCAGTTTGGATGTCGAAGCGCATCTTCTACGGTCACATGATGCAATTCATCCCTCGTTTTATCACGGAAACTTCCACCAGAAGCCGTTATAATAAGACGAGAAATTCTTTTTTCATTTTCACCATTCAAGCACTGAAAAATAGCCGAATGTTCACTATCTACTGGAAGTAACGAAACATTATGTTTTCGTGCTGCTTCCATTACAAGATGTCCTGCAGTTACTAACGTTTCTTTATTTGCAATTCCAATTGTTTTTTTCGCCTCAATTGCACGAAGTGTTGGTAACAACCCTACGCTACCTACAACAGCATTTACTACAATCTCCGCATCTGGATGTAATGCTACTTCTAAAAGTCCTTCACTACCATATACAATTTTTGTATTACCAGAAACAGATTGTAATTTTAAAACATCTTCCTCTCTTTGCACAGAGACGATTTGCGGAGAAAATTCTTGAATTACCTTTACTGCGTAGTCAATATTTTTCCCTACAGAAAAAGCAACGAGACGGAATTGGTCTGGGTGCGAGCGTAATACATCTAAAGTTTGTGTACCAATTGATCCGCTTGCACCTAATAAACTAATGTTTTTCATGACTCCAACCCCTCGTTCATTTATTAATTGTATTGTAATAAGAAGTAGAGAATTGGTAAAACGAATAACCAACTATCTGTTCGGTCTAATATACCACCATGCCCAGGTAAAATTGTACCTGAATCTTTTACGCCATAATGACGTTTAAAAGCAGATTGTACTAAATCACCAATTTGTCCAAAAATAGAAATGATAATTGTCAGCACAATTAAAATTACTACATTCGATTCGACTGGGAAGAACACGTTGTAAACAAGTGCCACAATAATTCCACAAACGATGCCGCCTAATGAACCTTCAATCGTTTTATTTGGACTAATTTCTGGCCACAATTTTCTCTTGCCCAATGCTTTTCCTACGAAATATGCGCCTGAATCAGTAGCCCATATAACAAATAATGCGCAAAATACATATTTAATTCCTAATATTCTCGTTTCATTTAAATATAAGAATCCCATTGCCACATATGTCGTTGCCATCAGTAAAAATGAAGCATTATCAAAAGTAAATGTATTCTTAGAAAGGACTGTATATGATAAAAGTAATAAAACAATCACAAATGTGATTTCCAATTTACCTAATCCAATCCATGTAAACAGTTTTGATGCACTACTTGGAATTAAAAGAATCCACAATAATACTGCAGCTAAAACTGTCGGTACTGAAATAAGCGTAAGCTTATTCATACGAATTAATTCATATAAACCTATAGAAGCAAGTGCATACACTAAAACCGTAAAAGGCACGCCACCGTATATTACGATGGGAATGAATAGCGCGGCAGCAACCACTCCAGTAATAATTCTCTGTTTCACTACCAAACCCTCTCTTTCTACACGCCTCCGAATCTGCGCCCTCTATGTTGAAAGTCAGTAATCGCATTTAGCAAATGTTCTTCTTTGAAGTCTGGCCAATACACGTCTGTAAACCAAAACTCCGAATATGCAATTTGCCATAACATGAAATTACTAATACGTAGCTCTCCGCTTGTTCGGATTAACAACTCTGGATCAGGTAAAGAACTCGTCATTAAGTAGGAGGAAAGCATTTCTTCACTTACCTCTTCAGAACGAATTTTTCCTTCCTCATTATCTTTCATCATATGTTGCACAGCAGAAACGATTTCATCTCGACTTCCATAGTTTAACGCGAAATTAAGAATTAATCCCGTATTCTCTTTCGTATCTTCCATGGCTTTCTCCATCGCTCTGCGTGTATGCGTAGGAAGACGATCTTTTTGCCCTATTACTCGGACTTGTACGTTTTCTTCAATCAATTCTGGTAAAAATGTACCTAGAAATTCTTCTGGAAGCTTCATTAAATAATCAACTTCCTTTTTCGGTCTTTTCCAGTTCTCAGTTGAAAAAGCATAGAGAGTTAACACTTTCACATTAAGTTTACTTGCAAATTTTGTAATTTTCTTTACAACTTGCATACCTTCATGATGTCCCGCAATACGAGGCATTGCTCTCCTCTTTGCCCATCTTCCATTCCCATCCATAATGATGGCAATATGTTCTGGGATATATCCTTTTTTCACTTCTTCAACGAGATGATCAAACGATGTGTCCTTTTTACCTTTAAAAAAAGGAAAGTTTTTAAACATCATTCATACCCTCCAGCAAGCAGACGTATGCCTAAAAGTGTAAAAAGACCCCCTTAAGAAGAGGGTCATATTTGCGAAGTTATCGCTATTACACTTCCATGATTTCTTTTTCTTTGTTTTTTGCGATTTCGTCAACTTTTGCAATATATTTATCTGTTTCTTTTTGGATATCTTCAGTATATCCTCTTAAATCATCTTCTGTAATCTCGCCAGCTTTTTCAAGCTTCTTAAGATCATCATTTCCGTCACGACGTACGTTACGAACAGCAACTTTTGCTTCTTCAGCATATTTTTTCACAACTTTTACAAGATCACGACGACGCTCTTCTGTTAGTGCAGGAAATGCAATACGAATTACAGTTCCATCATTAGAAGGGTTTAAGCCTAAATCTGCTTTTAAAATTGCTTTTTCAATATCACCGATAGAAGTTTTATCATAAGGTTGAATTACTAGTAAACGTGCTTCTGGAACTGTAATGTTCGCTAATTGCACAACTGGTGTTGGTGCACCGTAGTAATCAACTTGTACCTTATCTAATACAGACGCGTTTGCACGGCCAGCACGAACTGTTGCTAATTCACGAGAATAAGCAGCAACTGCTTTTTCCATTTTTTCATTTGAAGACTTCAATACTTGTTGTCCCATATTTATTTCCCCCTTACCACTGTTCCGATATTTTCGCCTAAAACGGCACGTTTAATATTACCTTTTTCCATAACTGAGAATACAATTAATGGAATATCATTATCCATACATAGAGAAGAAGCTGTAGAATCCATTACACCTAAACCTTCTTTTAATACATCTAAGTAAGTAAGCGTTTCGTATTTTGTAGCTGTTGGATCAATAGATGGATCCGCATTATATACACCATCTACATTGTTTTTCGCCATTAAAATTACATCTGCTTCAATTTCTGCCGCACGTAATGCTGCTGTTGTATCTGTAGAGAAGTATGGGTTACCTGTACCTGCTGCAAAGATAACAACACGTTTTTTCTCTAAGTGACGAACTGCTTTACGACGAATGTAAGGTTCTGCAACTTGACGCATCTCAATTGAAGTTTGTACACGAGTTTGAATTCCGATATTCTCCAAGCTATCTTGAAGAGCTAATGAATTCATAACTGTCGCTAACATGCCCATGTAATCTGCCCCTGCACGATCCATGCCCATTTCACTTCCAATTTTTCCACGCCAAATGTTACCGCCACCAACAACAACAGCAACCTCTACATCAAGTTCTGCAATTTCTTTTACTTGTTCCGCAACTGACTTAATAACAGTTGGGTTAATTCCAAATCCTTGCTCTCCAGCTAAAGCTTCTCCACTTAGCTTTAAAACGACACGATTATATTTCGGTTTACTCATAATGAACCTCCAATTGCTTACATCTTTATTTTAAAAAAGGGAACACAATGTGTTCCCTAATCTGTATTAGTTACTACCTTTTACTTGGTTCATTACTTCTTCAGCAAAGTTGTCTTCGCGTTTTTCGATACCTTCACCAACAGCGTAGCGAACGAATCCTTTTAATGTTCCGCCTTTAGACTCAACGAATTGACGAACTTTCATATCAGGGTTTTTAACGAATGCTTGGTCAAGTAAGCAAATCTCTTCGAAGAATTTGCCTAGACGGCCTTCAACCATTTTCGCAACGATTTTCTCAGGCTTGCCTTCGTTTAATGCTTGTTGTGTTAATACTTGACGCTCATGCTCAACTTCTTCAGCTGTTACAGCATCGCGGTCGATGTATTTAGGGTTAACTGCAGCGATGTGCATTGCAACATCTTTAGCAGCAGCTTCATCAGTAGAACCTTCAAGAACTGTTAATACACCAATGCGTCCACCCATGTGTAGGTAAGCGCCGAATGCATCTGCATCAGTTTTTGATACGATTTCGAAACGACGAAGTGTAAGTTTTTCACCAATTTTAGCGATTGCTTCGTTGATGTGCTCTTCAACTTTTTTACCGTTTTCCATTGTTTGAGCCATAGCTTCTTCAACGTTAGCTGGTTTGTTAGTTAATAAGTGAGCAGCTAATTCTTTAATTAGTGTTTGGAAACCTTCGTTTTTCGCAACGAAATCAGTTTCAGAGTTTAATTCTAAGATTAAAGCGTCGTTACCGTTTGTTTCGATGAAAGTTAAACCTTCAGCAGCAATGCGGTCTGCTTTTTTAGCAGCTTTCGCAATACCTTTTTCACGTAAGAAGTCAATTGCCTTCTCCATGTCGCCGTTAGTTTCTGTTAAAGCTTTTTTGCAGTCCATCATACCTGCGCCAGTTTTTTCACGTAATTCTTTTACCATTTGAGCAGTGATTGCCATACTTTTCATCCTCCTAAAATATGTATTTATACCTTTTATAAAGGTGTTTATACCTTAAAAAAGGTGATAAAAGGCCGAACCCCTTATCACCTTTCCAACTTTGTTACGCAGTAACAGTTTCTTCACCTTGTTTTGCTTCAAGGATCGCGTCTGCCATTTTAGATGTAAGAAGTTTTACAGCACGAATTGCGTCATCGTTTGCTGGGATAACGTGATCGATTTCGTCTGGATCACAGTTTGTATCAACGATACCGATGATTGGAATGTGTAATTTGCGTGCTTCAGCAACTGCAATACGCTCTTTACGAGGGTCTACTACGAATAATGCACTTGGAAGACCTTTCATATCTTTAATACCGCCTAAGAATTTCTCAAGACGCTCTAACTCTTTTTTAAGTTGAACAACTTCTTTCTTAGGAAGTACTTCGAAAGTACCATCTTCTTGCATTCTTTCGATGTCTTTAAGACGCTTGATACGCTTTTGGATTGTTTGGAAGTTTGTTAAAGTTCCACCTAACCAACGTTGGTTAACGAAGTACATACCAGCACGAGTTGCTTCTTCTTTAATAGCTTCTTGTGCTTGTTTTTTAGTACCTACGAATAAGATGTCTCCGCCTTCAGCAGCGATGTCGCGCATCGTTCTGTAAGCTTCCTCAACTTTTTTCACAGTTTTTTGTAAGTCGATGATGTAGATACCGTTACGCTCTGTGAAAATGTAACGCTTCATTTTTGGGTTCCAACGACGAGTTTGATGTCCGAAATGAACACCAGCTTCAAGCAATTGCTTCATAGAAATTACTGACATAATATAGTTCCTCCTAAATGGTTTTTGATATCCTCCGTTTACTTCATCTCTAAGCGAAACTACAAACGTAGCACCAACACTTAAATCAGTAAACGTGTGTACTTTGTACTGACACCACTGCTTACTATATCATACTGAAATATTACAATCAAGTCGAAAATGCGAACAATGTAAAACTTTCTTTGTTCATACTCGAATTCTAGTATTACCAACCTTCTTTTCTTTTAAGCAAAAAAGTAAATACAATTAATAGTTTTCCCAGAAAAAACGCTTATGACACTTTTCACAAGCATCTTCTATCCATTGCACAAAAAAACTCTCCTCAATTGAGGAGAGTTTTTTATAAATTAGTTTGTTTTTAATTTAGCAAGTTCTTGTAGAAACTTGTCGTTTAGCACTTTAATGTATGTTCCTTTCATACCTAAAGAGCGAGACTCAATAACACCAGCACTTTCTAATTTACGTAGTGCATTTACGATTACAGAGCGAGTAATTCCTACGCGATCAGCAATTTTACTTGCAACAAGTAAACCTTCTGTTCCATTTAATTCTTCGAAGATATGCTCAATTGCTTCTAACTCACTGTAAGATAATGAGCTGATTGCCATTTGAACAACAGCTTTACTACGCGCTTCCTCTTCGATTTCTTCTGCTTTTTCACGTAAGATTTCCATACCTACAACAGTTGAGCTGTACTCAGCAAGGATTAAATCATCATCTAAGAACTCTTGACCAAGACGAGCTAATACTAATGTACCTAGACGCTCACCGCCACCAACGATTGGTACGATTGTAGTTAAACCTTGACCGAATAATTCTCTGTTTTCTACTGGGAATGCTGTGTAAGCACTGTTCACATCTAAGTTTGAAGATGTTTCTGTAATGTTGAATAAGCTTTGTGTATATTCTTCTGGGAATTGACGTTCTGCAAGCATTTGCTTCATGCGTTCGTTTTCGATTTGTTGGTGAATTGCATAACCTAGTAATTTACCACGACGGCTAACTACGAATACGTTTGCTTCGATTACTTCACACATTGTGTCAGACATTTCTCTAAAGTTTACAGGCTTCCCTGCTGCGCTCTGTAATAACGCATTTAATTTTCTCGTTTTTGCTAATAATTCCATTTCAAAAGTTCCTCCTACATGTTACTCACATATTTTTTCATCACTTGGAAACTAGGGCGAGTCACCTGATGACACTATTACAAAATAAACTGGCTCACATCTTTATTTTTAGCAATTGTTGCTAATTTCTCCTCAACGTATTGAGGTGTTATCGTTATTTTCTCTAACGTAATTTCAGATGCTTCAAACGATAAATCTTCAAGGAGCTTCTCCATAATCGTATGAAGTCTTCTTGCTCCAATATTATCTGTATCCTGATTAACTTGATAAGCAATCTCAGCAATCTTACGAATAGCTTCGTCTGAAAATTCAATTTCTATACCTTCAGTCGCTAATAATGCCATATATTGTTTAATTAACGCATTGTCAGGCTCGATTAATATTTTAACAAAATCGTCTGTCGATAATTTTGTTAATTCTACTCGAATCGGAAATCTCCCTTGCAATTCCGGAATTAAATCCGACGGTTTAGACATATGGAACGCTCCAGCTGCAACGAATAAAATATAATCCGTTTTTACTGATCCGTATTTTGTCGCAACATTCGACCCTTCTACAATTGGCAGAATGTCACGTTGCACACCTTCACGTGATACATCTACGCTATTCGACTGCTTACCAGCAATTTTGTCAATTTCATCGATAAAAATAATCCCGAGCTGTTCAGCACGATAAACAGCCTCTTGTGTAACTTCATCCATATCAATTAAGCGCTGTGCCTCTTCATTTGTCAAGAGTTTTCTTGCTTCTTTTACAGAAAGTTTACGTTTTTTCGTTTTTTTCGGCATAAAACTTCCTAGCGCATCTTGGAAATTCATTCCCATTTGTTCCATGCCAGTTCCTTGTAACATATCAAACATGGAAGACTGTTGTTCAGTCACTTCAATCGATACAATTTCTTCTTCAAGAAGCCCTGCAGCAAGCTTTCTCTCTACATCTTGACGTTTCTTTTCGATTTCAACATCTTCTTGTGTATCAGACGTTTGATTCGAATTTTGAGCGCCTCCAAAAAGCATCTCTAATGGATTTTTGAATCCAGATTGCTTCTCCGGACTCGGCACTAAAATTTCAACAAGACGTTGATTCGCTTGCTCTTCTGCTTTATCTTGAACTTTCACTACCATTTCTTCTTTTACGATACGAACCGATGTTTCCACCAAGTCACGTACCATCGACTCTACATCTCTACCTACATATCCAACTTCTGTGAATTTTGTAGCCTCAACCTTAATAAAAGGTGCTCCAACGAGTTTCGCCATTCGTCGTGCTACCTCTGTTTTCCCAACACCTGTCGGTCCAATCATTAAAATATTTTTAGGTGCAATTTCGTCACGTAAATTTTCAGCTAATTTACTGCGGCGATATCGATTTCTCAACGCTACAGCAACCGCTTTCTTTGCGTCTTTTTGACCGATGATGTATTGATCTAATTTTTCCACAATTTGGCGCGGAGTAAAATGTAAATGCATATAAAATGCCTCCCTTACGATTCTACAATTCTTCAACAATTATGTTGTGATTCGTATAAACACAAATATCGCCAGCAATCTCTAAACTCGCTTTCGCAATTTGCTTCGCTGTTAAGTGTTCACTTGCATATTGCTTTAAAGCACGACCTGCAGAAAGTGCATAATTCCCACCAGATCCAATTGCTAAAATACCATCATCCGGTTCAATCACTTCTCCTGTACCTGAAACAAGGAGCATAGTTGTTTTATCCATGACAATGAGCATCGCTTCTAGCTGACGTAACATTTTATCGCCACGCCATTGTTTTGCCATTTCAACAGCAGCACGCTGCAAGTTGCCATTATACTCTTCTAATTTCCCTTCAAACATTTCAAAAAGAGTAAATGCGTCAGCAACTGATCCTGCGAAACCAGCTAAAACTTTACCTTGGAAAAGTTTACGAACTTTACGAGCTGTATGTTTCATTACAACAGCATTTCCCATTGTCACTTGGCCATCTCCAGCCATTGCACATTCTCCATTATGATGAACTGCAAATATCGTTGTAGCGTGGAAATTTCCCATAGAAAAAACTCCTTTATTTGTTTTTATAGCTTTTAAAGCAATTTATGCCCGCGGGTGATGCTTCATGTAAACAGAACGCAATCTTTCTTTAGAGACATGCGTATAAATTTGTGTCGTCGACAAATTTTCATGGCCTAATAGCTCCTGTACAGTACGTAAATCCGCCCCTTCATCTAGCATATGTGTAGCAAATGTATGCCTTAACATATGGGGACTTATCCGCATTGTCAGCGAAGCCTTTTTAATGAGTTCATTTAAAACATAACGAACCCCACGACTTGTTAGCGGTGTACCTTTCGCATTTAAAAATACCATATGAGAATCTTCGTCAGTCTTATTAACTAACTGTTTTCTCCCATTCTCTATATAAGTAATTAAAGAATCTTGCGCATAGCTTCCGAACGGAATATACCTTTGTTTTTTTCCTTTTCCCATTACTAAAATTGTTCCCACCGCAAAGTCAATATCGGTAAGTTGTAAATTGACACATTCACTCACACGGATCCCAGTCGCATACATCAACTCTAATAAAGCTTGATTCCTTTGGCCTAATGGCGTTTCCGTGTCAGAAACTTCAAATAATTCCTCTAACTCTTCAGCATATAAAAACTTTGGGATTGACAATTCTTTTTTGGGGAGTGACGCAAGTGCAAACGGATTATCCTTTCGATAACCTTCACGCATCAAAAAACGATATAAACTTCGTAAGCTTGATACTTTTCTTGCGACAGATTTACGGGCTAACTTTTCATCGTGCAACGTCGTTAAGTACAAACGAACATCCGCGTATGTAACGTCTAAAAAAGAGGATATGCCTTCTCGTTCCATAAATTGCACAAAATGTTCTAAATCATTTTGATAACTTGCAATTGTATATTTTGAATAATTTCTTTCAATTTGTAAATATCCAACGAATAATTGTAACAATTTCTTCACATTCACACAACTCACCTCAATAAAGGCTACTAAATCGTATCACAACTTAGTAGCCTTTGCAAGAAATTTAACTAAATATTTACAAAATTTCGAATCGTTTCTAAAGCGCGTGCTGCGTACGCTTCATTTCGTTCTGCTTTCTTTTTAATCTTCTTCTCTAACGGTGCAAATAGACCGAAGTTCGCATTCATCGGCTGGAAGTTTTTAGCGTTCGTTGCCGTAATGTAATTTGCCATGCTACCCATCGCAGTTACTGGCGGTAATACAACTGGCTCTTCACCTTGCACAAGACGCGCAGCATTAATTCCTGCTAATAATCCTGATGCTGCTGATTCAACATATCCCTCTACTCCAGTCATTTGACCAGCGAAGAATAAATCATCACGTTGTTTATATTGATATGTTGGACGAAGCAAATTAGGTGAATTAATAAACGTATTACGATGCATTACACCATAACGTACAATCTCTGCATTTTCCAATCCCGGAATTAACTGTAGCACTTCTTTTTGCGGTCCCCACTTTAAATGAGTTTGGAAACCTACGATATTGTATAAAGTTCCCGCTGCATCATCTTGACGTAACTGAACAACAGCATATGGCGTTTTCCCTGTTTTTGGATCTTCCAATCCAACAGGTTTCATAGGTCCAAATACTAACGTCTGTCTCCCTCTACTTGCCATAACTTCTACTGGCATACAACCTTCAAAGAAAATTTCTTTTTCAAACTCTTTTAAAGGCACTGTCTCAGCAGCAATTAGAGCCTCATAAAAACGATCAAACTCTTCTTCTGTCATTGGGCAATTTAAATATGCAGCTTCACCTTTGTCATAACGCGATTTTAAATATACTTTATTCATGTCAATACTGTCTTTTTCTACGATTGGGGCTGCAGCATCATAGAAGTAGAAATAATCTTCTCCTGTTAATTCTTTCAATTTTGCAGAAAGATCAGGAGATGTTAATGGACCTGTAGCAATAATTGTCGGTCCCTCTGGAATATCTGTAATTTCTTCATTCATTACAGTTACATTTGGATGGTTCTTTACGTATTCTGTTACTTTAGCTGCGAACTCATGACGATCTACAGCTAAAGCACCTCCAGCTGGTACAGAGCACTCATCCGCCGCACGAATAATTACAGAATCCATTAAGCGCATTTCCTCTTTAATAACTCCAACTGCATTTGTTAAAGTGTTTGCACGAAGTGAGTTACTACATACTAATTCAGCGAATTTATCTGTGTGATGAGCTGGCGTTTGCCTTACCGGTCTCATTTCATATAATCTAACTTGGACACCACGTTTTGCAATTTGGTAAGCCGCTTCACTTCCTGCAAGACCTGCGCCAATGACGTTTACTACTTGTGTTGTCATTTATATCACCTTTCCTTTTCTTCCCGAAAAAAATGTGAGCAGTTACGCTCACATTTGTTGTTCTTCTTCATAATCGCACGAAATACATTGTACTTGCACGCCTTTTTTCAACTTTTTCTCTACAAGCATGCCTTCGCACTTCGGACACTTACGACCAATTGGCTTATCCCAAGATACAAAGTCGCATTCCGGATACGTACCGCACCCATAGAAAAGACGTTTCTTTTTATTACTACGGCGTTCAATAATTTGACCCTTATCACACTTTGGACAAGTAACACCGATTTCTTTCACAATCGGCTTTGTATTACGACAATCTGGGAAATTCGAGCAAGCCATAAATTTCCCGTATTTACCCATTTTAAAGACCATTGGGTGATTACATAATTCACAATCTTCCCCAGCTGGTTCATCTTTAATTTCCACTTCACGCATTTCTTTTTCCGCTTTTTCTAAACGCGGTTCAAAACCTACGTAGAAATCATCAACAATTTTTACCCAATTCGCATTTCCTTCTTCTACTTCATCAAGGCTTTGCTCCATATTGGCAGTAAATTCAATGTTAATAATTTCTGGGAAAAACTCTAAAATAAGTTCAATTACTATTTCACCAAGTTCAGTCGGAACGAAGCGTTTATTATCCAAACCTACATACCCACGCTTTTGAATTGTTTCAAGTGTAGGTACATATGTTGACGGTCTTCCAATTCCAAGTTCTTCAAGTGTTCTTACTAGGCGAGCCTCTGTATAGCGCGGAGGAGGTTGTGTAAAATGTTGCTTTGGTTCTAAATCCTTTGAAAATACAGTTTCCCCTACTTCTAAAGGTGGCAACATCTTATCCTTTTCTTCAGCACCATCATCTTTTGACTCTACATACACTTTCATAAATCCTGGGAACTTTACAACCGATCCACTTGCACGGAACTGAACATTGTTATTAATGAGTCTCGCTGTCACAGTATCCATTATAGCAGACGCCATTTGACTTGCAACAAATCGCTCCCAAATCAATTTATATAATCGAAGTTGATCACGACCTAAGAAACTTTTTAGTTCCTCTGGCTTTCTCATTACTGAAGTAGGACGAATTGCCTCATGCGCATCTTGTGCATTTGACTTTTTCGTTTCTTTCTTCTTTTCTGTTCCTATGTATTCCGTACCATACGCTTCAGTGATGTAAGTACGAGCCTCTGTTTGAGCTGTTTCTGAGATACGTGTTGAATCAGTTCTCATATACGTAATAAGACCTACAGTTCCTTGTTTTCCAAGATCTATCCCTTCATACAATTGCTGTGCAAGCATCATTGTTTTCTTTGCTCGCATGTTTAACTTACGTGCTGCTTCTTGTTGCAAGGAAGATGTTGTAAACGGTAATGCAGGATTACGTTTTCGCTCTTTGCGCGTTACATTTTCAACTGAAAACGCATTGTCTTTCATCTGTTCAATTATTTCATTCACTTGCGTTTCATTTGTTAATTGAACTTTTTCACCATCTACACCGTAAAAGCTTGCTTCAAATGTGTCTTTTCCTTTTACAAATTCTGTTTTAATTGTCCAGAATTCTTCAGGTTCAAAGTTTTGAATTTCCCTTTCACGCTCGATGATTAAACGAACTGCTACAGATTGTACACGTCCTGCACTTAATCCTTTTTTTACTTTCTTCCATAATAAAGGACTAATATTGTAACCAACAAGACGATCAAGTATACGTCTTGCTTGTTGTGCATCCACTAAATCCATATTAATTGCACGAGGATGTTTAAATGATTCTTTGATTGCATCTTTCGTAATCTCATTAAACACAACCCGACAATCTGATTCAACGTCCACATTTAACGTATTCGCTAAATGCCAAGCAATCGCTTCCCCTTCACGGTCTGGATCGGCCGCGAGATAGACTTTCTTCGCTTTTTTCGCCGCTGATTTTAAATCTTTTAAGACGGGACCTTTACCACGAATGGTAATATACTTCGGGGTGAAGTTGTTCTTTACTTCTATCCCCATTTGACTTTTTGGCAAATCGCGAACATGTCCCATAGACGCGACAACTTTGTATTTTTTCCCTAAATATTTCTCAATGGTCTTCGCCTTAGAAGGCGACTCCACGATTACGAGGTAATCTGACATGCTAGTGCCTCCTTAAGAGGTGGATTCAAGTCTTCATTAATCTTATTGATTTCTCTTGTTTTTGTCAATCAAGAATGAATATACCATACAGTGCCAATCTACCATTTGTCAATAATTGTTTAATAAAAACATAAAAATATAAGATTAATTTAAAATCTCTTCCAAGATATCTTCTGCATTTCTTACTAGTTTTGCTCCTTGCTGAATAAGATGATTCGTTCCCGATGCCCCCTCTATAAATATAGGTCCAGGAAGCGCAAACACCTCTCTATTTTGCTCTAACGCAAGGTCTGCAGTAATAAGTGTTCCACTTCTCGATTTCGCTTCTACAACTAAAACACCTTTACTTATACCACTAATAATCCGGTTCCTTTTTGGAAAATACCATTTTTTCGGTGCATAGTGCGGCGGATACTCTGTCAATAACAATATATATTCCTTCCACATTTCATATAAATGTCTATTTTCTTTCGGATACATAAAAGACAATCCATGCCCTAATATCGCAATAGTCGGGCGATGATGCCTTACTGTAATCTCATGAGACATTGTATCTATCCCTTTTGCAAACCCACTGACAATAAGCCACTCTCTTTCTAATAAGGGGTGTAAAATAAACTTCAAACTCTCATGACCATATAATGATGGTTCTCTCGTTCCAACAACTGCTAATTTATTTACTTTATTCAGGAAATCTTTCTCTCCTTTTCCATATAAAACGAAGGGAGGGTCTTGTATTTCACGTAATAATTGCGGATAATCTTCATCCCATATCGTTATATAAAAAATACGATTTCTCTCTAAATAAGATATATATTGCGGAAGATTTGAACTTTGAAGAAATTTTACTAGTTCTGAAGATTTTTTCGAGGATATTCCAGTGTAGTGTTCCATTTGTTTTTCGTTAAATTTATATATGTTCTTTAATTCTGGATCGACATATAGTAGCCTCTCCATCGCTTTCCAATAATCTGCTAGCAAGTAATGAAGATGTAATAATCTCTCTCTTTTCATCTTGATTCTCCTTACCCATAATTTTTATTATGTAAACAGAAAAAAGTGTAAAAAGACACCCTCAAGTAAGAAGGTGTCTTTCAACAGATTAATAGTTTTTACAAGTCTCAAATAAACCTTTTTCTTTTAAAACAGAGATTAGCGTTTCTCCCATAACTGCTGGAGTTTCAGCTACTTTAATGCCACAAGCTTCCATTGTTTTAATCTTTTCAGCAGCAGTTCCTTTACCGCCAGAAATGATTGCACCAGCATGGCCCATACGTTTGCCAGCAGGCGCTGTTTGACCACCAATGAAGCCTACAACAGGTTTTGTCATATTAGCTTTTACCCATTCAGCTGCCTCTTCTTCTGCTGTACCGCCGATTTCACCAATCATAATTACAGCATGTGTTTCTTCATCTTCATTAAATGCTTTTAACGCATCAATAAAGTCTGTACCGTTAACAGGGTCTCCGCCGATACCTACAGCAGTAGATTGGCCAATACCTTCTTGTGTTAACTGATGTACAGCTTCATAAGTTAATGTACCAGAGCGAGATACGATACCAACATGACCTTTTTTATGAATATATCCTGGCATAATACCAATCTTACATTCATCTGGTGTGATTACACCTGGGCAGTTTGGTCCAAGTAAACGTGTATGTTTACCCGCCATATATCTCTTTACGTTTACCATATCTAATACAGGAATCCCTTCAGTAATACATACTACTAAATCAATTTCTGCATCAACAGCTTCCATAATTGCATCTGCCGCAAAAGCGGGTGGAACGTATACAACTGAAGCGTTTGCGCCTGTTGCTTTCACTGCATCTTCTACTGTATCAAATACTGGTACACCTTCAATATCAGTGCCGCCCTTACCTGGTGTTACACCACCGACAATTTTCGTACCGTATTCAATCATTTGTTTTGTATGGAATAAACCTTGAGAACCTGTAATACCTTGAACAATAACTTTTGTATCTTTATTAACTAATACGCTCATTTTTCTCCCCCGCTTTCTATTAGCCCACTAGTGAAACAATTTTTTGTGCACCGTCTGCCATAGATTCTGCTGCAACAATATTTAAGCCAGACTCATTTAAAATTTTCTTACCTAGTTCTACGTTTGTGCCTTCAAGACGTACAACTAAAGGTAACTCAAGACCTACTTGTTTCGTTGCTTCAATAACACCTTCTGCAATAACATCACACTTCATAATGCCACCAAAAATGTTAACGAAGATACCTTTTACATTTTTGTCAGAAAGGATAATTTTGAATGCTTCTGTAACTTTTTCTGCAGTTGCACCGCCACCAACATCTAAGAAGTTAGCTGGGTCACCGTGGTAATGTTTAATGATATCCATTGTAGCCATCGCTAAACCTGCACCATTAACCATACAACCGATATTTCCATCTAAAGGAATGTAGTTTAAGTCGTATTTTGAAGCTTCAATTTCTTTTGAATCCTCTTCATCAAGATCACGAAGCTCTAAAATGTCTTTATGGCGATATAACGCATTAGAATCAAAGTTTAATTTTGCATCTAATGCCATAACTTTACCTTCGCCTGTTGTAACAAGTGGGTTAATCTCAGCGATAGAGCAATCTTTTTCGATAAACGCACGATATAAGCCCATCATAAACTTCACAGCTTGTCCTACAAGCTCTTTTGGAATATTGATGTTAAATGCAATTCGGCGCGCTTGGAAACCTTGCAAGCCTACTGCTGGATCAATATATTCTTTAAAGATTTTTTCAGGTGTTTTTTCTGCTACTTCTTCAATTTCTGTTCCGCCTTCTTCAGACGCCATTAAAACAACTTGAGAAGTTGCACGATCTAAAACTAGACCTACATAATATTCTTTTTTAATATCGCAACCTTCTTCGATAAGTAAGCGTTTTACTTCCTTACCTTCAGGACCTGTTTGATGTGTCACAAGTGTAGTTCCTAAAATGCTTTCTGCATATGTACGAACTTCATCTAAATTTTTTGCAACTTTTACTCCGCCAGCTTTGCCGCGTCCACCAGCGTGAATTTGTGCTTTCACTACACATACATCTGTTCCTAATTCTTTCGCTGCTTCTACAGCTTCTTCTACTGTAAATGCAACCTTCCCGTTCGGAACGCTAACCCCATAGCTTCTAAGGACTGCCTTACCTTGGTACTCATGGATATTCATGGTCCCATCCTCCCCTGTTTTCCTGTTTTACTCGAAAAGTTTTTTAATGTTTAAAAAACATTACATTGCCATTGTATAAGATGATTGGCACGCTGTCTACAATAAAGTGTCAGAAAACTGAAATCGCTTTATTCTTTTTCGAAAATAGTAATGTTTATATGCCAAAATAAAAAAATAAGCTGTATATTTACAGCTTATTTTTGAATCATATCTTTAATTGGTGCGAATGACTTGCGGTGTTCATCTAGTACTCCATGCACTTCAATTGCCTCTAAATGTTGCTTTGTGCCATATCCCATATGTTGCTCAAATCCATATTCAGGATACTTCTCTCCCAGTTCTTTCATCATACGATCTCTCGTTACTTTTGCTATAATGGATGCTGCTGAAATCGAAACACTTTTCGCATCACCTTTAATAATTGATGTTTGCGGAATTGGTGTAGGAAGCTTCATCGCATCAATTAATAAATGTTGGGGTGTACAAGATAAATTTGCAACTGCATCTAACATCGCTTGTTTCGTTGCTTGGTAAATATTAATATCATCAATAACTTGCGGTGATACAATTCCTACTCCAATTGCAATTGCTTGTACTTTTATTTCATCATAAAAACGCTCACGTTTCGCTTCACTCAACTTTTTCGAGTCATTTAACCCTGGAATATAAAAATCCTCAGGAAGAACGACAGCTGCCGTCACAACAGGCCCAGCCAATGGCCCACGCCCTACTTCATCAATACCCGCGATATATGTGACCCCTTTTTCACGCAAAGCATTTTCATACTTGGACATTTCAAAAAACTTCTCTTTTTCTTTCTGTTCTAACTCTTTTTGTTTATACCACTTCAAAACGAGCTTTTGAACACCTTTTCGATCATCTTTCATTAACAGTTGAAAGCGATCATCTTCTTCATTCATAATTTCTTTCAATACATTTTCCGCTTCTTTTATCGTCATAGTTTGCATTTATACAAGCTCCTTTTTAAACATATCCAAAAAGAAAAGACGCACAAACGCACGTCTTATACTTCTTCTATTTTTTCCACATCTTCCACTTGCTCTCCAAACTCTTCCGGTGTTTCAAACGTCATTTTTCCAAGTTTGCCACCACGAAGCTCACGAAGCACAAGCTCAGATGTCTTATCATAATCAATCATTCCGCCGCCCATTAAGCAGCCTCTATTTTTTCCAATTGCATCGAATAATTCCACAATATCTTCTGGAATCTCATTTAAATTATAGCGTTCTTTCAAGCGTTCTGGATAATGTTTCTCCATAAAACGTAATGCGTAAACAGCTACATCTTGTAAATTTAAAATTGAATCTTTAATTGCACCCGTTGTCGCTAAACGAAGACCCACTAATTGATCTTCAAATTTAGGCCACAGAATACCTGGTGTATCTAACAATTCCATTTCCTTCCCAACTTTAATCCATTGTTGAGCTGTTGTCACACCTGGACGATCTCCTGTTTTAGCAATATTTTTCTTTGCCAATTTATTAATCAATGTAGATTTACCAACATTTGGTATACCTACAATTAATGCACGAATCGCTCTCGGTCTAATACCTTTTGCAACCATTTTATCAAATTTTTCTTTAACAAGCACTTTACAAGCTGCTGCAATTTCCTTCATACCTTGTCCAGCTTGCGCGTTAATCGAAATTGCCATATGGCCTTTTTCTTTAAAATATGCGATCCATTGTTTTGTTAAACGATCATCCGCCATATCCGCTTTATTTAAAACAACAAGCCTTGGCTTATGTGTAATGATTTCATCAATCATTGGGTTTCGAGATGATAATGGTAATCGAGCATCTACAAGTTCAATTACAACATCAATTAATTTTAATTTCTCCGTTACTTGGCGTCTAGCCTTCGCCATATGCCCTGGAAACCATTGAATTACCATGTTGCCACCTTCTTTTTCATTTATTTCACAATACGTGCGTCTTCTAACGGCCAATATAACATATTAGCTTTACCAATTACTTGATCCATTGAAATCGTACCGATTGAACGGCTATCTTTACTAAAACGACGATTATCACCTAAAACAAATAATTGATCTTTTGGAACGGTTTTCTTGCCTGTCATTTCTTCAAGATTAAAATCATATGTAAGCGGTCCATCAGCAATTTGCTTTTTCTGCTTGTCTAAATACGGCTCCTCATAAGCCTTTCCGTTAACATACAGTTTATCATTACGATACTCTATTTCATCGCCTGGCAGGCCTATAATGCGCTTAATGTAATCTTTATCTTCTGTTGCTCGAAATACGATAATATCAAAGCGTTTTGGATCTCCAATGTGATAACCAATTTTATTCACAATCATTCGATCACGATCATGTAAAGTAGGTGCCATCGATACCCCGTCTACGAGAATTGGCGCAAAGAAAAACTGTCTAATAACACCAGCTAATACAACAGCAATCAAAATTGCTTTAATCCATTCCCAAAGTGAACTCTTCTCTTTTTTCATGCATTTCCCCTCCACGGTTATGTAAACTGCTCGTATTATACCAAAATTTCATATAGATTGGAAAAAGGGAGCTTGTGCATTTACAAGCTCCCATACATGTCTTATCGAATTTCTTTAATACGTGCTTTTTTACCGCGAAGGTTACGTAAGTAGTATAACTTAGCACGACGTACTTTACCACGGCGAAGTACTTCGATTTTCGCGATTCTTGGCGTGTGAACTGGGAATGTACGCTCAACACCTACACCGTAAGAAATCTTACGAACTGTGAATGTTTCACTGATTCCGCCACCACGACGTTTAATTACAACACCTTCGAAAAGCTGAATTCTTTCACGAGTTCCCTCAACAACTTTTACGTGTACACGTAAAGTGTCACCAGGACGGAATGAAGGAAGGTCAGTTTTTAATTGGCCTTTTGTAATTTCTGCGATTAATTGTTGCATATTAAATTCTCTCCTTTAAACAGATGCTCTTATAAAGTCTTAATAAATTACAGCGGAACATCGTTAATACGGCTACTGATTTCAGTAGCACAAATGTTATAATAGCATATTACTAGGCCTGTTGCAATAGCAAATATATGAAGTTATTACTGCTCTCGCTTTATTTCCTCAAGCCATTTTTTCTCTTGTTTAGATAACTCTCTCTCATCTAACAAATCAGGTCTACGCGTATACGTTCGACGCAAAGATTCCTTATGTCGCCATTCATCAATGTTTTTATGATTCCCTGACATTAATACATCCGGTACCTTCATACCACGAAAATCAGCTGGACGTGTATAATGAGGATGCTCTAATAAACCTGTACTAAACGAATCCTCTACTTGTGAAGCATGATTTCCTAGCACACCTGGCAAGAGACGTACAACACTATCAGTAATAACCATAGAGGCTAATTCTCCGCCCGTTAATACATAGTCACCAATAGAAATCTCATCCGTTACGAGATGCTCACGAATTCGTTCGTCATACCCTTCATAATGCCCACATACGAAGATCAAATGTTCTTCCCCTGCAAGCTCTTCCGCTTTCTTCTGCGTAAATCTTTCGCCCTGCGGACACATTAAGACAACTCTAGGCTTACGCTCTGTCTCTTTCGTCAAATCTTCTACAGCATCAAAAATAGGCTGAGGAGTAAGCACCATACCAGCTCCTCCGCCGTAAGGATAATCGTCTACGCTATTATGCTTACTTGTTGTATAATCACGAAAGTTAACAACACGAAGGTTTACCGCTTCTTTTTCTTGCGCCTTCTTTAATATAGAAGATCCAAATACACCGGTAAACATGTCTGGGAACAACGTTAAAATATCAATTTTCATTATAGCAGCCCTTCCATTACATGAATGGTTACTAATTTATTTTCAATATTAACTTGAAGTACAACGTCATCGATATAAGGAATTAAAAGATCTTGACCCTTCGGGCGTTTAATTACCCAAACATCATTTGCACCAGGAGATAGAATCTCTTTGATTGTCCCTAGCGCTTCTCCTTCTTCCGTTACAACACTGCAACCAATAATTTCATGATAGTAGTATTCACCTTCAGCAAGTTCACCTAACTGCTCTTCTGGTACTTTTATTAAAGAACCTTTAAACTTCTCTACTTCATCTACATTGTTATATCCTTCAAATGTTAATAAATCGAATGTCTTATGTTGGCGATGAGAAGTTACCTTCACCGGAAGGTAGTCTGTGCCTTTCTCATTCGATATGTATAACGTGTTTCCTACTTTATATCGCTCTTCTGGAAAATCAGTACGAGAAATAACACGGATTTCCCCTCTTACGCCATGAGTATTTACAATCTTCCCTACGTTAAACCATTTTGTCATAAATAGTATGTCACCCCTGGTTTCTATATAAATTAAGCATCTCCATTTCACAGATGGAACATGCACTCTCTATTTAAATGTTAAAAAAGGGAGAGGAATAACTCCTCGCCCTTTTTTACGTTTATTGAATTTCCAGTGTTACTTTTTCATCATTATGATGTCCCACTGAATACAAGAGCATTCGAATCGCTTTCGCAACTCTCCCTTGCTTTCCAATGACTTTTCCAACATCCTCAGGATGTACAGTTAATCGATACTTTATCTCTCCGTTGCAAAGTTCCTGTGTAACTTTTACATCTTCAGGATAATCGACAAGAGGCTTGACAATCGTCTCGACTAACTTCTTCATAGTCATTGCCTCAATTACTTACCTTGTTTAGATAAGTGGAATTTCTCCATGATACCTTGGTTAGAGAATAAGTTACGAACTGTATCAGATGGTTTAGCACCATTTCCTAACCATTTTAATGCTGCTTCTTCGTTGATCTTAACTTCAGCTGGTTGAGCAACTGGATTGTAAGTTCCGATTTCCTCAATGAAACGTCCGTCACGAGGAGAACGAGAATCTGCAACAACTACACGATAGAAAGGAGTTTTTTTAGCTCCCATACGTTTTAAACGAATTTTAACTGCCATTTATAAAGCACCTCCGAATTTATTTCACACAGATAATTATATTAGCAAAAAGACTATTGCTTTGTAAAGTATTTTTTCTTAACAGAGCCATCTTTTTTTCCTTACATGAATGGAAACTTCAATCCACCTAGTCCTTTTTTCTTACCTTTTTGCATTCCCGTCATCGTCTTCATCATTTTTTTCATGTCATCGAATTGTTTAATTAGACGATTGATTTCTTGTACAGTTGTACCGCTACCTTTGGCAATGCGCTTTTTGCGACTAGCATTGATTATTTCCGGTTGTTCTCGTTCTAATTTAGTCATAGAACGAATAATTGCCTCAATATGCCCAATTTGTTTTTCATCAACTTGTGCATTTTTCAGCCCTTTAATTTTATTTGCACCAGGAAGCATTCCTAACAATTCATCAAGCGGCCCAAGTTGACGCACTTGTCCAAGTTGTTCTAGGAAATCGTCAAGCGTAAACGAAAGCGTACGCATTTTTTGCTCAAGTTCTTTCGCTTTCTCTTCATCAACTGTAGCTTGCGCTTTTTCAATCAATGTTAAGACATCGCCCATCCCTAAAATACGGGATGCCATACGCTCTGGATGGAACGCTTCAATTGCATCTAGTTTTTCACCCATACCAGCAAATTTAATCGGCGTGTTTGTTACAGCCTTAATAGATAATGCAGCACCACCGCGCGTATCACCATCTAATTTCGTTAATACAACACCTGTTAAACCTAACTGTTCATGGAAACTTTGTGCAACATTTACCGCGTCTTGTCCCGTCATCGCATCGACAACAAGGAAAATTTCATCCGGTTTCGCAACTTCTTTAACTTTCGCTAATTCATCCATTAGTTCTTCATCAATATGCAGGCGACCCGCTGTATCGATTAAAACATAATCGTGATGATCTTCTTTTGCTTTTGCAATCGCTTGTTTCGCAATTTCAACAGGACTTACTTGATCTCCTAAAGAGAATACAGGCATGTCCAATTGCTTCCCTAATGTTTCAAGCTGTTTAATCGCTGCTGGACGGTAAATATCCGCTGCAACAAGCATCGGTTTACGGTTATGCTTTTTACGAAGCAAATTCGCAAGCTTACCTGTCGTCGTTGTTTTACCCGCACCTTGCAGACCAACCATCATAATAACAGTCGGTGGCTTATTAGCAACAGCAATTTTGCTTTGCTCTCCGCCCATAAGTTCTGTAAGTTCTTCCTGTACAACTTTAATTACTTGTTGTCCAGGTGTCAAACTTTTCATTACATCTTGTCCGACAGCACGTTCAGACACACGCTTCACAAAATCTTTTACTACTTTAAAGTTAACATCTGCTTCTAAAAGAGCTAGACGAACTTCTCTCATCATTTCTTTCACATCGGCTTCAGAAACTTTTCCTTTGCCGCGGATTTTTTGCATTGTCTGTTGAAGTCGGTCGGCTAATCCTTCAAATGCCATATTGCCGCCCTCCTAATCTAATTTTTCGATAGCTTCAACAACTTGTTTCATTTCTTCATTCACATGCTCTTCTTCGCTGATTAGCTGTTTTAGCTTTGCAACAAGTCGCTGTCGCTCTTGAAACTTTTGAAGTAATACTAATTTTTCTTCATATTCTTCAAGCATCGCTTCAGTCCGTTTAATGTTATCATACACGGCTTGGCGACTTACATCAAATTCTTCCGCAATTTCACCAAGAGATAAATCATCTAGATAATAAAGCGACATATAACTTCTTTGTTTTTGCGTTAACAACGATTGATAAAAATCAAATAAATAGTTCATTCTCGTTGTTTTTTCGAGCATGTTGGATCATCCTTTGTTAAGTGATTTCCCTTTACATGAATTAGTTTACATGTAGTCCAAAAGAGTGTCAAGTTTTTTTCTTAACATCATATATTTTTTATAGAAAAAGAAGCGGAAATACCGCTCCTTTCACTTATACTTCTTCTGTTTCTACTAAGTTCGCAAATAAACCATACACATATTGTTCTGGATCAAACTGTTGCAAGTCATCCATTTGCTCTCCTAATCCAACAAACTTCACTGGTACATCCATTTCGTTACGAATCGCTAATACAATACCACCTTTAGCAGTTCCATCTAACTTCGTTAAAACAATACCAGTTACATTCGTTGCTTCACGGAATGTTTTCGCTTGGCTTAAACCGTTTTGTCCTGTTGTTGCATCAATAACAAGTAATACTTCATGAGGAGCACCTGGTACTTCACGCTCAATTACACGCTTCACCTTCTCTAATTCTTTCATTAAATTTACTTTATTTTGCAAGCGTCCTGCTGTGTCACATAGTAATACATCTACCTTACGTGCTTTCGCAGCTTGTACAGCGTCATACATAACCGCCGCTGGATCAGATCCAGATCCTTGTTTAATCACTTCTACACCAACGCGATCGCCCCATACTTCTAATTGTTCAATCGCTCCAGCACGGAATGTGTCTCCTGCCGCTAATAGGACTGACTTACCTTCTGATTTAAACTTATGCGCCAGTTTACCAATTGTCGTCGTTTTTCCTACACCATTAACACCAACAAATAAAACAACCGTTAATTGGTCCTCTTGCATATTAATTTCGTTACTAAAATCGCTGTCGCCTTTGTAAATTCCTACTAGTTTTTCTGAAATAACAGCTTGTACTTCTTTTGGATCTTGAATGTTACGACGTTGTACTTCTTCTTTCAATTGGTCAATTAATTCCATTACCGTCGCAACGCCAACGTCTGCACCGATTAAGATTTCTTCTAACTCTTCGAAAAAATCTTCGTCCACTTTACGGTAACGATACACTAAATCATTCACTTTATCCGCAAATGAATTTCTCGTTTTTTCTAATCCTTGTTTAAATTTCTCTGTAACTGTATCCGTTTGTTTTGAAATTTTTTCTTTTAGTTTTTTAAAAAAACTCATACTTTCCCATCCTTCCTATTCACTTGCAACAAGTTCTTCTCCGGCGTCTAAACGAACCGAAACAAGTTTAGATACCCCTGATTCTTGCATTGTTACACCGTACAACACATCAGACTCTTCCATTGTACCTTTTCTATGTGTAATTACAATAAACTGCGTCTCATTACTGAATTTCTTTAAATACTGTGCAAAACGAGCTACATTCGCCTCATCAAGGGCTGCCTCTACCTCATCTAGTACACAGAATGGTACTGGGCGTACTTTTAAAATACCAAATAAAAGCGCAATTGCTGTTAAAGCACGCTCTCCACCTGAAAGTAAACCTAAGTTCTGCAGTTTCTTCCCTGGCGGTTGTGCTACAATATCAATACCCGTATTTAGTAAATCCTCTGGATTAGTCATTACTAAATCCGCTCTACCGCCTCCAAATAATTCAGAGAATACCGATTGAAACTCCATTCTAATGCCTTCAAACGTAGTAGAAAAGCGTTTTTTCATTTCTTCATCCATTTCGGTAATAAGCTGGTGCAATGTCGCTTTCGCTTCTTCTAGGTCGTCTCTCTGCTCTAGTAAGAATGTATGACGCTCCGCTACACGTTCATATTCATCAATTGCCCCTAGGTTCACTGTACCTAACTCTTCTATAGATAATTTGATTAATTTTACTTTCTTACGCGCATCTTCTGCAGGCATTGTCATTGTATATTTTAGTTTTGCCGCTTCAAATGAAATCGTATATGTTTCACGTAAATGTTGTAATCTATTTTCCAACTCTACATCAAGTCGATTTATTCTCACTTCTTGATCTTTCAACATTTCAAGAATATATTTATGTTTACCTGTCGTTTCTTTCAAATTGCGCTCTAAATGTTCTACCCTCTCTTGCAACGATACACGTTGTTCACGACGAGAGCGAATTAATTCTGAAGTTTGATTACGATCATATGCTTTCTTCTCAATCATATTCGTAATTTGCTCTTCACCACTTGAATTAGATGTCATTTCTTGTTTTAAGAACGCTAAATCCTCTTTCGTTTTTACAAGTGTCGCATCCGTTTCTTCTTTTTCCTTCGTCAATCGTTCAACTTTTTCTTTTTGATTAAATAAGCGTTGTTGCTTTTCAGCTACCAGAACTTTTAACTCCGTCATTTCTTTTTGAACTTTTTCTTTCGAAGAATGTTGCTCACTTTTTTGTTTTGTTAAAGCTACAATTTTACTATCTAACTTAGTGATATCAGCTTGAAGATTCGTTAAAATCCCTTCTAACTCCTCTTTACGCCCTTGCATTTTTACTCGATCTTGTAAAAACCCTTCAATCTCTAAATCATAAATAGACAATCGATCATTAATACGATGTTCTTCTAATTCTAGACGATTAATCTCTTCTCTTAATTTCTGCTCATCTACACGATCTACTTCTACAGTTTGCCTTAGTTCGCGTATTTTCACTTCTTTTTCTTGAATCTCTTGTTTTACTGCTTTAACAAAGTTTTCTAACTTCATTGTTTTTTCTTCCATATCAGTTAACTTGCGAGTCCACTCTTCCAGTTCACGTTGGCGTCCTAATAAAGAAGATTTCGCTTGCTTTACCGCCCCACCAGTCATAGAACCGCCAGGATTCACTACATCACCTTCGATTGTTACAATGCGATAACGGTATTGCAGTTGTTTCGCCAACTCATTTGCTCCGCGTAAATCTTTCGCAACAATAACCGTACCTAATAAATTTGAAACTACATTTTCATATTTATTGTTGTACTGCACAAGTTCTGCCGCCACACCTACAAACGATGGGTGTTGATTTGCAATGCGTAATTGCTCAAATGATAAAGACCTGCTTTTAATAACAGCTTGCGGTAAAAACGTTGCACGTCCATGTTTATTTTGCTTTAAAAATGCTATCGCATTACGAGCATGCTCCTCTGTTTGTACAACAATGTGCTGCATCGCTGCACCTAGAGCAATTTCCATTGCAACTTCGTATTCTTTCGGTACCGTTAACAGTTCCGCAACAGCACCCTCGATACCTTGCAACCTATTTTCTCTAGCTTTCAATACTTCACGTACACCTTGATAGAATCCAGAATAATCTTCTTGCATCTCTTCAAGCATTTCTTTTCGAGAACGTGCCTGTTGCACAAATTGATATGCTTGATACAGTTTTGTTTCATTTTCACTATACTGCGTCTTACATTTCCCAAGCGCCGCCTCTGTCTTCTGTATGTTTGAGAGAATGCCAGCTACTTTTTCTTTCGCTTGTTCGTAACTTTCTACAAGTTTCGTCTTTTTCGCTGTAATTTCCATACGCATTTCTACATATTTCGCATTCTCTTCATCTAGACGCTCGTTTTTAGACGTTTGCTGTTTAGATTGTTCTTCAATCATAGATAATTCATTACGATGACTAGCTTGTTGATTTAAAAGCTCAATATAGTCACCTTTTAAATTCTCAATCTGTTCCTCTAAATTGTCAGCAAAAGTAGCAAGCAGTTGCTCATTATCATGCAATTTTTGCTCCAACTCTTTTACTTCATTCACAAATTGCATTAAAGCTTCTGTACTTGACTCAATCTCACCATCGTAACTTTTAGCTTTCTCTGTTAATTCAACAATTAACTGCTCAAGTTGCGCACAATGCGTCGTAGCATTTTGCTTTCTCTCTTTTAACAACTCACGCTGCCCTTCAAGTTTTTCTAGCTCTTTACTAGAAAGAAGAAGTACTTCTTGCAACGAGTCTACAGACTCGTCTACCGCTTGTAATTGTCCTCGTAATTCCTCAAGCTCTTCTTCACTTTTTTGTAAATTCGTTGACATTTTAGCTTCTTCGTTTTTATTATGCCCAAACTGATTTCGAAGCGCTCCCCATTTCTCGTGCAATTCTTCAATTTCATGGACAATAAGCGCGGCTTCTACTTTCTCTAATTCTTCTTTATTCTCAAGATAATCTTTCGCAATAGAAGCCTGTCTTTCTAAAGGTTCTACTTGACTACTTAATTCATGAATTATATCTTGTACACGATTTAAGTTTTCTTGTGTTTCTGCTAATTTCCCTTCAGCTTTCTTTTTGCGAAGTTTGTATTTTAGTACGCCTGCCGCTTCTTCAAATACACCTCGACGCTCTTCTGACTTACTACTTAAAATCTCTTCCACTTTCCCCTGGCTAATAATTGAAAAAGCTTCTCTTCCCATACCAGAGTCCATAAATAAATCGATAATATCTTTCAATCTACATGATTGTTTATTAATATAAAAATCACTATCACCTGAACGAGATACACGACGTGTTACACACACCTCATTGTATTCAATTGGTAAACGTTGATCTTCATTATTTAAAGTTATTGTTACTTCAGCAACATTAACCGCTCTCCTCGTATCACTGCCTGCAAAAATAATATCCTCCATCTTTGCACCACGTAATGATTTTGCAGATTGTTCACCAAGTACCCAGCGAATTGCATCAGTAATATTACTTTTCCCGCTTCCATTAGGTCCTACTACAGAAGTTACACCTGGGACAAAATCAACAGATACACGCTCAGCAAAAGACTTAAACCCTGCTATTTCTAATCTTTTTAAAAACACGAAAGGCCTTCCTCCTATTCTCCGTCGTTATAAATGTTCTCTATACAAAAACAAGTATTATACGGATTTACCTTCTTTTTCATTATAAACAAAAAGAAAGTTTCATTCTATGCACAAGGAATCCCCCTCATTCAAAGGGGGATTCCTTATTGTTGTTCTTTTAATTTTTTCAATGCTTCTGCAGCAGCTTGTTGCTCTGCTTCTTTTTTCGACTTACCACTACCAAGACCTAAAGCTACGTTATTTAACGTAACACGTGACACAAATTCTCGATTGTGAGCTGGTCCTTTTTCTTGCAAAATTTGATACTCAACATTGCCACTGCCATCACGCTGAATCAATTCTTGCAACTGACTCTTATAATCCATCACATGAGAAAAAGCACCCTCATTAATTTTCGGATATACAATTTCTTTTAAGAATTCCCAAACTGTTTCTAGCCCTTGATCAAGATAAAGGGCACCAATAAACGCTTCAAAGACATCCGCTAATAAAGCTGGTCGTTCACGTCCACCTGTCATTTCTTCACCTTTTCCTAATAAAACAAGGCTACCAAATGACAATTCGTTCGCAAAACGAACAAGAGATGGCTCACATACAATAGCTGCACGTAGTTTTGTTAACTCTCCTTCGCTCATTGTCGGATATTTTTGAAACAGATACTGCGATACAGTCAGTTCCAATACTGCATCTCCAAGAAATTCAAGACGCTCATTATCTTCATGCGGTTTTTTTCGATGCTCATTCACATACGATGAATGCGTAAATGCTTGAATCAATAATTTTTCATCTGTAAACGTAATACCTATCTTTTCTTGAAACACTTTAAATGCTTCACGATATTTTGTTTCGTATTTTTTTTCTCTATATTTTCGGTACGGCATAGGTCCCTCCAGATATAAGCCAGAAAGCCCCGCTAAAAAACGGGACTTCACTTAAGCATTATAGATGACTCTCTATGTAAGTCACAGCATCGCCAACAGTAGCAATCTTTTCAGCATCTTCATCAGAAATTTCCATTTCGAATTCATCTTCTAATTGCATTACAAGTTCTACTACATCTAGGGAGTCTGCTCCTAAATCTTCCTTGAAGCTTGCAGCTGGTACTACCTCAGTCTCTTCTACTCCTAAACGATCAACGATGATTTTTGTTACGCGCTCTAAAACATCTGCCATTCCATTCACCTCCCCTCAAATATTATATTAAATATTGACCAAAAAAACTAGGTGAAATCGATTCTTTTATTACATTACCATACCGCCATCAACATTTAACGTTTGACCTGTAACATATTTGCTTTGATCAGAAGCAAAAAACGTTACAGCATTCGCGATATCTTTCGCTTCACCAAATTGAGCAGCTGGAATAACTTTTAACATTTCGGCTTTAATATTCTCATCTAGTACATCCGTCATATCAGTCGCAATAAAGCCCGGCGCAATTGCATTCACTGTAATATTTCGACTTGCTAACTCTTTTGCAGATGTTTTTGTTAATCCAATAACACCCGCTTTAGCAGCAACATAGTTAGCTTGTCCTGGGTTTCCTATAACACCAACAACCGAAGCGATGTTTATAATTCTACCGTGACGTTGACGCATCATATAACGAGATACTGCTTTTGTACATAAGAATACACCTTTTAAGTTTGTATTAATAACTGTATCCCATTCTTCTTCTTTCATACGCATTAATAAATTATCTTTCGTTACACCAGCATTATTTACAAGAATATCAACTTGTCCAAATGTATCTACTGTTTGTTTCACCATATTTGTAACATCATCAGCATTTGCAACATCTGCTCTTACCGCAATTGCATCAGAACCTAATTTTTTAATTTCATCTACTACTTCATTTGCTTTTTGTTCATTACCAGCATAATTTACTACTACATTTGCCCCTTGTTTCGCTAAATCGATCGCAATCGCGCGACCAATTCCACGTGAAGCGCCAGTTACTAATGCTACCTTCCCTTTTAACATCAGTTTTCTCCTCTCAAATTTGAAATGGTATCTTTTAATGTCTCTTCATCGTATATCGCATATGCTTTTACTGATGAATCAATTGACTTCATAAGTCCAGCAAGTACTTTTCCAGGTCCAATTTCAATAAACGTATCTACTCCCTGGCTCACCATATATTCAATAGACGGGTACCATAATACAGGCGAATAAAGCTGTTCGATTAACTTTTCTTGAATGTCTGCACCACGTGTAATAACTTCCGCCGTAACATTTGCAATAACAGGAATATTCGTGTCATGAATTGTAATTTCATTTAAAACACTTTGGAACTTCTCAGCTGCCGGCTTCATAAGTGAAGAATGGAATGGCCCACTTACTTTTAGTGGAATCGCTCTCTTTGCACCATTTTCTTTCGCTCTTTGAGAAGCAACCTCTACGCCTTGCTTCGTTCCAGAAATCACAATTTGCTTCGTACTATTCATATTAGCGATTTGCACTGCATATCCTTCACTTGTTACTTCTTCTGTAACTTGTTTCAGCATATGTGGGTCAGCACCTAATATAGCTGCCATTGCGCCTTCCCCGCCCGGAACAGCTTCTTCCATATATTCGCCACGTTTCCTTACAGCATATACAGCATCTTCAAAAGTTAATGCACCAGCTGCTACAAGAGCACTATATTCACCTAAACTATGACCAGCGACAAAGTCAGGTGTAATGTCATACTCTTTCAAAGCTGTCAAAATAGCAAAACTCGTTGTTAATAATGCAGGCTGCGCATTTGTTGTTAATGTAAGCTTTTCCTGCGGTCCTTCAAAAATCACTTCTGAAAGTGAATCTTCCAACACCTCATCTGCTTTTGCAAACACTTTTGCAACCTCTTTATTATTCTCTGCTAATTGTTTACCCATTCCAACTGCCTGTGAACCTTGGCCCGGAAAAAGAAATGCTATTTTTCCCATTTCAAATCCTCCTCTTATTGGAGTGACTCTTTCTCCATTACGCTTGAAATCGTAGGAATTACTTCTTTCGCTACCATTTCTCTCGTTTGACGAATCGCACTAAATATCGACTGGTCATTAGAAGAACCATGAGCCTTAATGACAGGTGCTTTCAATCCAAATAATGCAGCTCCTCCATACTCCGAATAATCCATTTTATCTTTTAATACCATAAGTTTTGGCTTTAATACCGCCGCTGCTAATTTGCTCGTAAATGAACTCATTAACTGTTCTTTCAACATAGAGAATAGCGCAAGTGCTGTTCCCTCTAATGATTTCAACGCTACATTCCCTGTAAAACCATCACATACAACAACATCTGCTACACCTTGCAATAAATCTCTTGATTCAACGTTCCCAACGAAATTAATTGGCGCATCTTTAAGCATTGCAAATACTTGCTTTGAAAGCTCGTTTCCTTTTCCATCCTCTGTTCCAACGTTTAATAGTCCAACGCGAGGATTTTCAATTCCTCTTACCTTCTCAGCATAAACAGATCCCATTACTGCATATTGATATAAATGAATTGGTTTTGCATCAACATTTGCTCCAACATCTAACATAACAAAACCTTTTCCATCTACAGTTGGCATTGTAGGCGATAAAGCTGGTCGCTCAATTCCTTCCATACGACCGACTACAAATAATCCAGCTGCCATTAAAGCTCCCGTACTACCTGCGGATATACAAGCGTCTGCTTCTCCATCCTTTACTTGTTGTGCCGCAAGCACCATTGAAGCTTGTTTTTTTCGACGAACCGCTCTTACTGGTTCCTCCGTTGATTCTATTTTTTCGTCTGTATGAAGAATAGTAATTCGTTCATCACTCGTTAAGTATTGACGAATTTCCTCTTCTTTCCCTACTAACGTAATATGTAAATCAGAATATTCCTTAATAGCTTTCATTGCCCCTAATACTACAGCCTTTGGAGCGTGATCTCCGCCCATTGCATCTATTGCGATTTTCATAAGTTGTTACCTTCCTCACTATAATTACTAGATCGATACATTTCAAAAGTGCCTGTAAAAACAAGTTCTTCTCCAACGAAGCTACGCACTTTGACAACCGTCCGTCCCTTATCATTCTCTACATCTTCAACGCGCGCTTTTGCAACAACACGCTCTCCTAATTTTACAGGGCGAATGTATCGAATGGTAGACTTTGCAGTTAAAGCTAATTCTTCATCAATAACCGCAACAGCTAGTGAGTTTGCTTGCGCAAACAGATGATGCCCACGAGCAATTTGATTTCTTTTAAATACATGTTCTATCTTTACTTCAAAGATAGAGATTGCATGTCTATCTAATTCAATATCAATAATTTCTCCAACAACCTCTTCTAACGGTAAAGATTTCACATCTTCTTCATGTTGCTTTGTAGCTACATGTTTAATTCTCTCTCTTAATTCAGGAATAGACAATTCCATACGATCAAGTCGTACTGTTTGTATACTCACTTGAAATTTTTCCGCTAAATCTTCATCCGTAATAAAAGGATTTGATTCGATTGTTTGTTGTAATAACTCTTGTCTTTCTTTTTTACTTCTTCTTTTTTTCATACCGCACCATCCATTTTTATGACTAGGTACTAACAGTAGTATATAATCATTAAAAGTAGAATGCAACAAAAACTTTTGTTGACTCCCTTTAATCGAGCTTCTCTCCTTGGAACACACCTGTCCCATCAAGATACGTACGCAAGGCAGCATACTGATCATTATGCCAAAACGCTTCTGAATCTACTAGTATCGCCGCATCTTGCCTTGCTGTTTCTAACGCTCGATAATCATGTACCATGTCAGCAACCTTAAATTCTGGTAAGCCACTTTGCTTACTCCCAAAGAAATCTCCAGGACCTCGTAATTCTAAATCTTTTTCTGACAATACAAATCCATCATTTGTTTCAGTCATTATGCGCATTCTTTCTTTCCCTGTTTCTGATTTAGGGTCTGCTATTAATAAACAATATGATTGTTCACTACCACGGCCGACACGCCCTCTAAGCTGATGAAGCTGCGATAAACCGAAACGTTCTGCATCATAAATAACCATTACAGTCGCATTCGGTACGTTCACACCTACTTCAACAACTGTTGTCGATACAAGAATTTGTACTTTATTTTCACTAAACTGTCCCATTATCTCTTCTTTTTCCTGAGACGATAATCTCCCATGCATCAATCCAACTTGGCATTTCCCTTGGTAATGATGCGTCAGCATACTATGTAAGTCGATAGCATTTTGCACATCAAGTTTCTCAGATTCTTCAATTAAAGGACAAATAACGTATGCCTGTCTTCCTTTTTTTATCTCCTTTTCAACGAAACCGAGAACGCGATCTAACATATCATGTTTTGCCCAGTATGTTTCAATCACCTTTCTACCTGCTGGCATCTCATCGATTATCGAAACATCCATCTCTCCAAATGCAGTAATTGCAAGCGTACGCGGAATTGGTGTCGCTGTCATAAATAATACATCTGGACTTTCACCTTTCTCCCGTAAAACTCGGCGCTGCGCTACACCAAATCGATGCTGTTCATCTGTAATAACGAGACCCAACCTATGAAATATAACTTCATCTTGAATTAAGGCATGCGTTCCAACAAGAATATCTATTTCTCCTTGTTCTAACTTCGCTAAAATTTCTCGACGTCTCGCCCCTTTAACAGAACTTGTTAACAGTTCCACCTTCATACCAAAATGCGAAAACGTTTCAGCAAGCGACTGATAATGTTGCTCAGCTAAAATTTCTGTAGGAACCATTAAAGCACCTTGATAATGGGCTAATTTCGATGCATAAAGGCCAATCGCAGCAACAACTGTTTTCCCAGAACCAACGTCACCTTGCAATAGTCGGTTCATCCGATAAGGAGATGTCATATCTTTCAAAATTTCATCTACAACTCGGCGCTGCGCACCCGTTAATGGAAACGGCAGTGCATCGATAAATTCTTGTAATTCTACTGACGGAATCTCTTTCTTCGTCCCTTTTGAATTTTCCCTCTCCATTTTCCGGAGCGTTTGCATTTTCAGCTGAAATAAGAAAAATTCTTCATATACAAAACGGCGACGCGCTTGCTTCAAATCTTCCTGTCCTACCGGAAAATGCAATGCCCTGAGCGCTTCATATCTTGGTAATAATTTATATCGCCCTAACAAACCATCCGGTAACACTTCGACTATAGAATCTCCATATTCCTTTAACGCTTGAGCAATAAAACGACGCATCTGTTTTACTGTAAGTTTCCCCTTTACTGAATAAACAGGTTCCACTTCTTGTTGACGTACAACCGGTCCAAAATGAAGTTCTGATACAGCAATTGTTTGACGATGTTGATCCCATTTACCAGTAATCGTTATCGTTTCATCTAACTTTAATTTTTGCTTATAGTAAGGCCTATTAAAACATACCGCCGTAATTAAATAACGACCGACGAGAACACGAACTGTTAAACGCGATTTCTTCTTACCATAATATTGCAGCAAAGGAGCACTATGAACCTTCCCTTCAACCGTTACACGTTCATCATGCTTTACTTCAGCAAGATCTTTCATCGCATAATCTTCATAACGGTACGGAAAATGTTCTAATAGATGAGAAACTGTATAAATACCCATCTCATGTAGTAACTCAGATGTTTCTCCTCCGATCCCCTTTACATCCGTAACAGGAACTTGTACAACATCATTCAAGATTCTCACACCCCGTCACATTATTTTCTTTATTGCATTTTATTTGAGTACCAATTAGCATCTGTAATCGCTCTCTTTCACCTTATATATTCTATCATAGGCATTCTAAGAGAAACTACTCAAATCCCTTATATAAAACAAGTAAAAAAGAGCCTCACTATTAGCAGCAAGGCTCTTTTCTCTCTTCAATATGCTAGCCTTTTGAATAAAAACTAGTAATAAACTTCATATTACTACTTCTTATCCATTAGCAAGTAAGTAATCCATTTATTTTCAAAACGAATCTTATCTTATTCTACAGAGAAGATGAAAGAATACACCGGTTGGTTTCCAGCATGTACTTCTACTTCTGCATCTTCAAATTTCTCTTCTACAAATTCAACTAACTCCGCTACTTCTTCGTCAGTTGCATCTTCCCCTTGTAGAATCGTTACGATTTCAGAATCTTCATCAATAAGCGCTTCTAGTAATTGCTTCGCAGCTCCTACTTTTTCAGCATTTGTAGATACAATTTTCCCATCTGCAATACACATGAAATCATCTTTTTGAATTGCTACACCATCAATTTCCGTATCACGTACAGCATACGTAATTTGACCTGTTTTCACATGAGATAAAGCTTCTTGCATGTTTTCTTCATTCTCTTCTAACGTTCCAACTGGGTTAAATGCTAACATTGCTGCCATACCTTGAGGAACTGTTTTCGAACGAACAACAATAACTTCTTGATCTACAACTGATGCCGCTTGTTCTGCTGCCATTACAATATTTCCGTTATTCGGTAAAATAATGATTTTTTCAGCATTTGCTTCTTCAATTGCCTTCACGATATCCTCCGTACTTGGATTCATCGTTTGACCACCTTCGATAACTTTCGTTGCGCCGATGCTCTCAAATAAAGTTTTAATACCAGAACCCATAGCTACAGTTACGATACCATATGGTTGTTTTTCCTTCGATTGAGCTGGTTGCTCAGGAACCATAGTAGGTTCATCTAACAAAGCAGTATGCTGTTCACGCATATTTTCTACTTTAATCTTAATTAAACTACCGTATTTTTGCCCGTAGTTCATAGCGTCTCCAGGATGTTCTGCATGGATATGAACCTTTACAATTTCATCATCAGACACAACTAGTAGAGAATCACCATATACACTAATATCTTCACGGAATTTTTGTTCAGAGAAATTATGCTCTTTCACCTTTTCAGCCTCTAATTTCACCATGAACTCCGTACAATATCCATACTTAATATCTTCTGTACTCAATTGGCTTTGTACACTACGGTGATGTTCTGCGCGTACCATTTCATTCATAGATGGTTGCGTCGGTGCATCAGAAGAAATCGTTTCTCCTTTTAAGTCAGCTAAAAATCCTTCGTATACCACTACAAGACCTTTACCACCGCTATCTACAACGCCAACTTGTTTTAATACAGGTAATAAATCTGGCGTACGATTTAACGATGCGTTTGCTTCTTTCACAACGTCTTCCATAAACAAAACAAAGTCGCGCTGTTTTTTCGCAACTGTTACTGCATATTTACCCGTTTCTCTTGCAACCGTTAAAATCGTTCCTTCAATCGGTTTCATAACCGCTTTATAAGCCGCCTCTACTCCAGCTTCTAGTGCTGCAGCAAAATCAACTGTTGTTAATTCTTCTTTTTGTTCAATGGATTTAGAGAAACCACGGAACAACTGAGATAAAATAACTCCAGAGTTACCACGAGCTCCCATTAATAATCCTTTGGCTAAACTTACGCCGACTTTACCAGCATGCTGTGAAGGATTTGCTTTCACTTCACGCGCACCTGAAGTCATAGATAAGTTCATGTTTGTACCGGTATCGCCATCTGGAACTGGAAATACGTTTAATGCATCAACAAGCTGAACATTATTTGTTAAATTATTCGCTCCTTGCATGATCATTTGTGATAAACGTTTTCCATCAATTTTTTGAATTGACACAGATTTTCCTCCTTAATGCACATTACAAGTTTATTACTTTAACTCCTTGTACGTAGATGTTTACAGAATCTACTGCTAGTCCTACAGTTTGATCTAATGTATATTTCACTTTCGTCTGCACATTATGTGCCACTTCTGAAATTTTCGTACCATAGCTCACAATAATATACATATCAATATGTACTTCATCTTCATCTTTACGAACAATAACACCTCTAGTGAAGTTTTCTTTTCGTAAAATGTCTGTTAATCCATCTTTTAACTGATTTTTTGATGCCATACCTACGATACCGTAGCAATCTACCGCGGCACCTCCAGCAATTGTTGCAATTACATCTGTACTAATATCAATTTGACCGTACTTCGTTTTAATTTCAATTGACATCTCGTTTCCCCCTTCATAAATGGTGAAAGTGAGCTAGACTACTTTAGTTACTATCATATAATCTTTTTAAAGAAAATTCCATCGTTCTTTCTTTTCACTCTCATATTTTATGTTTTAAATTACACTTTTTTATGATGAGCAAAATAGTCCATTGTTATTATACAACATGTACCACTATAATATGTCAAGCAATTTTTATGGATTTCAACTTTTCTTCATTGACATATAGTGTCAAGTAAATTTTCTTGATTTCTTTTTTCTACGGTGTTGCATTCTCTTTTTAGTTGTGTTAAATTATAGTAGTGTTTTTAGCATCGCATAAAAGACTAACATTGAAAAATTACGTATGGTAAGGTATCAAGGGAGGGAAATATAAATGGCTCGTGTTTGTGCTATTACTGGAAGAAAAGCTCGTTCTGGTAACTCTCGTTCTCACGCAATGAACGCTACAAAACGTAAGTGGGGCGCTAACCTTCAAAAAGTTCGCGTACGCATCGACGGAAAAGTTCAACGTGTTTACGTTTCTGCTAGAGCATTAAAATCTGGCAAAATCGAACGTGTTTAATAATAAAAAAAAGAGCCGATAGGCTCTTTTTTTACTATAACAATGGAAAAAGCACCGGTGATAGGTGCTTTTTTTAATCTTTTTTGAAGGTATTTAACATTGCACGAACAATTCCACCAAGAAATTTAGGTAACTTAATTGTATAAAATCTCATGGTTTCCCTCCTAATCCCCATTACTCCACTTGGTCACTATATGATGTAAGGAGCAAAATTGTTTCTTCAATCAGTGCTTCTTATCAACATTAATATGCCAGAAGTAAATGAAAAAGTACCTTTTTCCTCAACGAGTTCGTTACTAATACAAAGTGTTGATCCCCACTCTATTGTTTTATTAGTAAGCGGGTACTTAAAACCAAACAATGTAATCCCTTCCACTATTTCAGTAACTGGTACAAAAGATACATAAGGAAATTTTTTATTTTCTTCAATTATATGTGTACCCACTTTTTTAACTGTTATTTCATTTTTATTGTCCACAATACACATTTCTATCTCTACTTCTAACCCTTTTAAAAGCATCTGTATATTTGCCAAACCGTGATCAAGCCTTCCACCGGTAGCACCAAAAATACGAATTAGTGCCGGCTTCTGTCCTAATGCCCAGTTAATTGCAATTTCTAAATCCGTTTGATCTTTTTCTCGCGGAACAATATGTAATTCGTTCGTTTGCTGTCCCATCCATACTAATTCTTCTTCGGTAACTGAATCGTAATCTCCAAACGCAACAGCCGGTGTAATCCCTTTCTTTAATAGACGGTATACTCCCCTATCAACCGCTGCCCACACTACTTCCTCATCCTCATATCGAGCAAAATCTGCGCAATATTCCGAAGGTCCTCCTGCCAAAATATGAATAATCATTTTTTCTTCCCCTTCCATTGTAAAAAGGCAATCTGCCATTCGGTAGATTGCCTTTTTACATATTTTTACCCTATCCTATAAATACCTTACTAGGATAAAGTTCATCACTACCCACGAATTACGCGAATTGCTTCACCGCGGTCTTTTTGATTGTATACTGCTGATCCAGCTACAAGTACATTTGCTCCTGCTTCCACACAAAGTCTTGCTGTTTCAGCATTTACACCACCATCAACTTCAATTTCTACTTCTAGATTGCGCTCTTTCACCATGTCTGCAACTTGTTTAATTTTCGGTAATACAGAATGGATAAACTTCTGTCCACCAAATCCAGGGTTTACTGTCATAAGTAATACCATATCTATATCTTCTAATACATGCTCAATTACTGAAACTGGCGTATGTGGATTTAATACAACGCCCGCTTTAATACCATGAGATTTAATTAACTGAATTGTACGATGTAGATGTGGACACGCCTCTACGTGAACAGTAATAATATCCGCTCCCGCTTGTGCGAAAGTCGGGATATAGTTATCAGGATTTTCAATCATTAAATGTACATCTAATGGTAATGATGTAATTGGACGGATAGCTTCTACAATTAATGGTCCAATCGTAATATTTGGTACGAAATGTCCATCCATTACGTCAACGTGAATGTAATCCGCTCCGCCCTTTTCTACATCTTTAATCTCTTCCCCTAATTTTGAAAAATCTGCTGATAAAATCGATGGTGCAATTTTAATCATAACTAATACCTCGGCTTTCTCTCTCTAATTTCTTCTACGAATTGTTTATAGTTCTTATAGCGATATTCTGTAATCTTCCCTTCTTCAACCGCAGCTTTCACCGCACATTTCGGTTCAGAAAGATGTGTACACCCTCTAAATTTACAGTATTGGCTCGCTTCTTTCAACTCTGGAAAACAATATGTAAGATCTTCTACTTCTATATCAATGAAATCTAGTGAACTAAAACCCGGTGTATCTGCTACTAGTCCACTCCCAATTGCAATTAATTCTACGTGTCTTGTCGTATGCTTCCCGCGTCCTAAATGGGAGGAAATATCATTTGTTTTCAGCTCTAATTCTGGACGTAGCACATTAAGCATTGAAGATTTCCCAACACCAGATTGACCCGCAACGACAGAAACACAATTTTCTAAGTATGGTTTTAATATATCAATACTTTCTGACGTATTAATAGAAGTAAATAAAACATCATAACCCATCTCACGATAATCATTCGCATATGCTTCAACAGTTGCTTTCATCTTTTCATCTACTAAATCCATCTTGCTAATACAAATAATTGGCTTAATGTTATGATATTCAATCAGCACTAAAAATCGATCTAACAGTCCAGGATTAAAATCTGGTTCTACTGCAGAGAACACAAGGATCGCTTGATCGACATTAGCAATAGGAGGTCTAACAAGTTCATTTTTTCGATCAAACACTTCAAGCACATAACCTTCAGTTGGATTATCTGCCTGAAAAACAACTTGGTCTCCTACAAGTGGTGTAATTTTATTTTTTCTAAATACACCTCGTCCACGACATTGCGTAACCCCTTCTTCATGCTGCACGTAATAAAACCCACTTAAAGCTTTTATAATTTTTCCTTCTGGCATAGAATTCTCCTTTTTTGTATAAGGTGATGCTGAATTTAAAAATGAATGGATTTAAATTTTCCAAATAACGATTTCAAAACCTACCATATATACTTTCGCTAATATACATTAAATTTCCCATTAAATGCAAAAAAAATATTTACAGCTGCATCACTTTACTAGCTTTTTGAATCATATATTTTTGCCTGCTATACCGTCCACTTTGTAGACAGCATAACAGGCAATAATAATAAGTAGACTTTCACTATTATTGAGTTGGATATGGTACTTCTTTATCAATAATTGTTACTCCATCTCGTACAATTTTATAGTGTCCCTTTGAACCTTCTTGAATTACAAATTCTAAAGAAATAGTCGCTGATTCAGTAATTGTTCTCGTTTCAACCGGTCTATCCATTTTTTGCTGCATGTCTTCTTTATAAATTTCTATTGTTTGCGGCTTTTTTTCACCTGTTACAGCAGGCTCATATGGGATAGAGATATTGTCCAATTTTACCGTTTTAGTCACTTTAGGCTTTTGACCATCAGAGATAATAATAGTTACTTTATCTCCCTCTTTTAATGGTGTACCTGGTTTTGGAAATTGCGAAATTACAAGTCCTTTTTCGACTGTATCTGAATACTCTCGTTTTATATCTGACGTTAGTTTTCTCTCATTCAAATAACCAGTTACACTATTTTCAGTCCACCCCGAAAAGTCACCTGGTCTAATTTGATAAGGACCTTTACTTACCCAGATTTTCAGTTCTTGCTCCGCTTCTATAACCATTTGATCAGGCGTCGGAATTTGCTCTACAATTTCACCTTTCGGCTTATCATTTTCAATATAATTTACTGTAACTTGTTTATATTTTTCTTCTAACTCAGCTTTTACACTCTCAAAGTTTTGCCCTGTGAAATTCGCCATCTTACTTTTCTTTTTTCCACCTGATTGATAGATAGTAATTTTAGCGTTTTCTTTTACGACTCTTCCTGCTACAGGGTCCGTTTTTATTACATCCCCAACTTCAACATCATCTGTATATACAATATTAGGCTCCGTCACCTCAAAGCCCTTTTCTACTAATGTATTTACAGCTGTCGTGTATTTCATACCAGCCACATCAGGAACTTTCACATCTTTCGGAATAAATAATCCTGGAATAACCGTAAGCGCTAATGTTATTCCTATTGCTAAAAATAAAAATGTTGAAATTAAAACTTTAAGCCACTTGTTACTCCGTTTTTTCTTCTTATCTAACTCAGCTGCTTCTGCTCTTATCGGTTCTTCCACCTTACTCCCTTTTAAAACAATCGTTTCATCACTTACATTTTCAAATAATTGTTCTTGTTGAATAATCGGAATCGCTTTCGTCGCTTCCATATCTTCTGGTATGTAAAACGGTTGCTCATTTATCCTCTCTGGATATAGCGCAGTTTCAATATCTCGCTTCATCGCATTGGCAGATTGATATCGATGGAACGGATCTTTTGCAGTTGCTTTTAATATAATATTTTCAACACTTTGCGGAATATTTTCATTCCATCTTTTTGGTGATGGGATTTCACTTTGTAAATGTTTTAAAGCTATAGCAACAGCAGATTCGCCAGAAAACGGTTGTCTTCCTGTTAACAATTCAAACATAACTATCCCAAGAGAATAGATATCTGATTGTTTATTTGCTATCCCGCCACGTGCCTGTTCTGGTGATAAATAATGGACTGAACCGAGCACTGAATTTGTATGTGTAATTGTTGTTGCACTTGTAGCTGTCGCAATTCCAAAATCTGTTACTTTTATTATTCCATCAGCTCGAATTAAAATATTGTGCGGCTTTATATCACGATGCACAATTTCAAAATGATGGGCGTGTGCCATAGCGGATGTTAACTGCTCCATAATATCAAGAGCTTCTCCTATAGGTAACATCCCTCGCTCAATTATGTATTGCTTCAATGTTTGCCCTGGTACATATTCCATGACAAGATAGTATATACCATCTTCTTCTCCGACATCATACATATTCACAATATTTGGATGCGACAACGTTGTAACAGACTGCGCTTCTCGATGGAAACGTTTAATAAACTCTTCGTTATTTGAGTAGTCGAGTCTTAATATTTTTACCGCTACATCCCGGCCAAGTATATCATCATGAGCTAAATATACATTGGCCATTCCGCCACCACCAATCATTTTCAGCAGCTTATAACGGTCATTTAAGCGTTTTCCAATCAGCACGTTGCACTTCACCTACTTTCGTTTGTCGAACCCGCATAATCAATAAGAACAAGTGTGATATTATCTTCTCCACCGCGATCATTTGCCAATTGAATGAGACACTGCCCTTTACCTTCAAGCTGTTCATTTAACTGTAAAATTTGTCGCATATCATCAATAGAAACTTTGTTTGATAACCCATCAGAGCAAAGAAGTAATTGATCCTCTTCCTCAATCACCAACGTTTTAACATCTAACCCAACTTTTTCTTCTGTTCCTAATGCTCTTAATAACACATTCTTTTTCGGATGATACTCTGCGTCTTCCTTCGAAATTTCACCATGTTTCACAAGCTCATTTACAAGTGAATGATCTTCCGTTACTAGCGTCATTTCTCCTTCTGATACCATATAGCAACGACTATCTCCTATATGCCCTATTGTCACAAAGCTTGGTGTACAAACAGCTATTATAAGCGTTGTTCCCATACCATTACATTCTGCATTTTGCTGAGCATATTCATATATACGCTCATTAATAATCCCAACACTAGTATGTAACCATTGTTCTACTTTTTTCGGCTCATTCATATTATGTGTTTGCTTCCAATAATCATGGAATAATTGAATGGCCATCGAGCTAGCTACATCACCAGCTCGATGACCTCCCATTCCATCTGCTACTACCGCTAATACATTTCCATCTAAATTGTGAAAAACTCCTGCACTATCTTCATTATGTTGACGAACTTTTCCTTTATCCGATAGAAATACGGCTTTCATCTCGTCACCTCGTCTCTTCTTTGCGCTCCTTCGCACGCAACTGACCGCAGGCTGCATCAATATCATGACCTTGTTCACGGCGAATCGTTACATTCACTCCACGATCTTTTAACGTTTTCTCGAACAAGAAAATTTGTTCACGTGGCGTACGTACATAATCACGTTCAGGTACGTAGTTTACCGGAATCAAGTTCACATGACATTTTACACCTTTTAAGAGCGCAGCAAGCTCTTCAGCATGCTCTACTTGGTCATTTTCTCCTCCAAATAATCCATATTCAAAAGTAATACGACGCCCTGTTCTATTTACATAGTATTTAATAGCTTCCATTAAATCTGGTAATTTATAAGCACGGTTAATCGGCATTAATTTTGAACGTAATTCTGAGTTTGGAGCATGCAATGAAATCGCAAAATTAATTTGTAGATCTTCTTCAGCAAACTTATAAATTTTCGGGATAATTCCACTCGTCGAAACAGTCATATGTCTCGCACCAATATGAAGTCCTTTTTCATGGTTAATGATGCGTAAGAATCCCATTAAATTATCATAGTTATCAAATGGCTCTCCAATCCCCATAACAACAAGAGAACTTACACGTTCTTCTGTTTCATCAAGCGCACGCTGAACTTCTACTACTTGCGCTACGATTTCTCCAGCTTCTAGGTTTCGCTTTAATCCACCAAGTGTCGAAGCACAGAACGTACACCCAATACGACAACCAACTTGCGTTGTTACACAAATGGAATTTCCATATTCGTGTCGCATTAATACCGTTTCAATAGAATATCCGTCATATAATTGGAATAAGAATTTAATTGTTCCATCCGAAGACGTTTGTTTTACTAACGTGTTTAAAGTAGTAATATCAAAGGAATTCGACAATTTATCACGCAATCCTTTAGAAAGGTTTGACATATCCTCATAATTTTTTACACGTTTTTTATATAACCAATCAAAAATTTGTCCAGCACGAAACTTCGGTTCTCCTTGTTCCTTTAACCAATCTTGCATTTCATGAAGTTGTAAAGAGTAAATTGATGGTTTCTTCGTTTCTAAATTTTTCTTTTGTTTTCTTACAGTCGTTTCCATGATGCTACACCTTCTTCCTTAAACAAGCAATATAAAAGCCATCCGTCGCAAAATAATGCGGTAAAATTTGCACTTGACCTTCATCAATATACGGAGTTAATTTTTCTGGCATACGCTCTTTAAGCGTAGTATCCCATTCAAATTCAGGATGTTCTTTTAAAAATTTCTCTATTACTTGTTCATTTTCTATTTTCTCAATTGTGCACGTACTATAAACAAGACGACCGCCTTGTTTTAATAATGGTGCTATTTTTTCTAGTATTGCAATTTGAATCGTCGATAATCTTTCACTATCGCCTTTATCTTTTCCTAACTTAATATCAGGTTTACGTCTAATTACACCAAATCCAGAACACGGTGCATCTACCAATATTTTATCAAACGTTTCATTTGCAAAGTGCTCTTGCACTTTTCTAGCATCTAGCGCTTTAGTTTCGACATTTTCTAGACCAAGTCGCTCTGCTTGCTGTTTAATTAAACGTACTTTGTGTGCATGTAAATCAAGGGACATGACCTTACCAGTTCCCTTTAATCGTTCCGCGATATGCGTTGTTTTTCCGCCTGGAGCAGCACAACTATCAAGAACTGCATCTCCCGCATTCGGTTCTAAAGCGCGTGCTACAAGCATAGAACTTTCATCTTGAATAGAAAGAAATCCTTTTTTAAACGCTTCTGTATGCGCTACATTTCCTCTTTCAATCTGAATAGCATCATCTGATAAGTCACCACGTTTTGCTTCTATACCTTCACTTGCCAACAACTCAATCGCTTCTTCTGCCGTTACCTTATCAACATTCACACGCGCTGTTGGTACAGGGGGTAACATGTTTACTTCGCACATTTTTTCTGCAGTTTCTAAACCGTATTCTGAAGTCCACTCTTGGACAAGCCAAACTGGATGACTTGTTGTAATTGCAAGACGTTCTACTGGATCCTTGATTTCATCTACAGAAGGTACACCTTCTCTCTGAATCGAACGTAATACACCGTTCACCATACCAGCAATTCCTTTATGCCCGCGACGCTTTGCAATCTCAACCGCTTCATGAATAGCCGCTCTTTCTGGCACTCGGTCTAAATAAATCATTTGATATAAAGATAAGCGAAGCAATACTCTTACCCACGCCTCAACCTTCTTTTTTAAAAAAGGCTGTAAATAATAATCTAATGTGTCACGACGTTGAATCGTTCCATATACAATTTCAGTTAATAAACCAATATCTTTTCTATCAATTGCACTTTTTTCAATTAGATTATTTAAAAGTAAGTTGCTATATGCACCACTTTTTTCCACTTGAATTAAACCATCAAGAGCTAATTCACGAACATTTTGTCTCATGCATTTTCTCCTAACTTCGTTCCAATTTCAGGTTTTGTTCCACGTAAAAATTGTGAACAACTCATACGCTTTTTACCAGATGGTTGCAATTCAGTAATTTTAACACCTGTTTCATTACTCGTTGCTACAACAAAACCATCTTCTTCGATTGCAACAATCGTACCTGCTTCAGCCGGTTCAGTTATAGGCACTTTTTCTCCCCACCATACTTTAACAACTTGTCCTGCTAAAGTTGTATAAGCAACTGGCCATGGATTCAATCCGCGAATGTGATTGTATACTTCTTCACCTGTTTTTGTCCAATCAATTTTCTCTTGCTCACGTTTTATATTGTACGCAAACGTTACTTCTTCTTCGTTTTGTTTAATCGGTTCTAACTTACCTTGGATTAATAAAGGTACTGTTTTAGATAGAAGGTGTGCTCCTGCTTCACTTAATTTATCAAATAATGAGCCTGTCGTTTCACGCTCTTCAATTTCAACTTCCACTTGCGTTAAGATATCACCAGCATCCAATTTTTCTACCATATACATAATTGTAATACCTGTTTTTTCTTTACCTTCCATAATTGCATAATGAATTGGTGCACCACCACGAAGTTCAGGAAGTAAAGAAGCGTGAACATTAATACATCCATACTTCGGTGCTTCTAAAATTTCATTTGGTACAATCTGCCCAAATGCAGCTGTTACAATTAAATCTGGCTCTAATGCCAATACTTTTTCATATTCATCTTTTTCACGAATTTTTAACGGCTGTAACACAGGGATACCATGTTTTTCCGCTTCAACTTTAACAGGTGTAGGTGTTAATACTTTTTTTCTACCTACTGGACGATCAGGTTGCGTCACAACACCTACTACCTCATAGCCATCTTCAATAAGACGACGAAGCACCGGCACTGAAAAGTCCGGTGTTCCCATAAACACTACTTTTATCATTTAAAAACCGCTCCTTTTAACACCTATTCTAGTTCGTTTTCTTCATAATATCTTGTCACTTTCGATGTAAATAAAACACCGTGTAAATGATCAATTTCATGTTGAATTGCACGCGCTAAAAATCCTTCCGCTTCTAATAAGAATACTTTCCCACGGCGATTTTGCGCTCTTACTTTAATATAATCGGCACGTTCTACTTCACCATAAAGTCCCGGGAAGCTTAAACAGCCTTCGGGACCTACTTGTTCACCACGTTTTTCTAATATTGATGGATTGATTAACTCGATTTTCCCAGTATCATCATCGACATCAACAACCGCTACTTGCAAGCTTACACCTACTTGAGGCGCAGCTAAACCGACTCCGTCCGCAATTAACATTGTTTCATGCATATCTTTCAACAATTTCACTAACTTTTTATCAAAGTTAATTACTCTTTCGCATGGTGTTTCTAACACTTCATTTGGATGCTTTATTATTTCTAAAACTGCCATATTTCCCTCCGCTACATTAACATTGTTGGATTAAAATCAATTGAGATTTGTAGCTCTTTTTGCATTTCTGCTTGATAATGTTCATTTACCATTTTGAGCACGTTCTTTAAGTTTGGTTCCCGTTTGTATTTTATCATGCATTGATAACGATATCTATCTTTTATCCTTGGAATCGCTGAAGCAACTGGTCCTAGCACCATTGTTTGCTGTGAGCAATGCGTTCGTAAATACGAGGCAATTTTTTCCGTCACTTGTACCGCTTTTAATAATTCTGGATGAGATACAGTTACGAGTACAACATAGTAATATGGGGGATATTGTCTTGTTCGTCTCATTTGCATTTCTTGGTCAAAAAACACATCATATTGTTGGTTCTTCGCTAACTCTATGCTGTAATGTTCTGGCGTATACGTTTGAATCACAACTTCCCCTGGCAATTCATGTCTACCCGCTCGTCCACTTACTTGCGTCAATAACTGATATGTCTTTTCACTTGCCCGAAAATCAGGTAAGTGAAGCATCGTATCTGCAGTTAAAACCCCAACGAGCGTTACTTTCGGAAAATCTAATCCTTTAGCAATCATTTGTGTTCCAAGTAATATATCTGCTTTTTCTTCCCCAAACGCCTTTAATAATTTTTCATGCATTCCTTTTCGACTTGTCGTATCTACATCCATTCGAATGACTCGCGCCTCTGGAAATAGTTTTGTAATTTCTTCTTCTACCTTTTGTGTACCTGTACCAAAGAAACGAATGTATGTACTTTGACAAGCTGGACACTCAGTTGGCATATTCTCTTCGTAACTACAATAATGACATTTTAAACGATGATTCATTTTATGATATGTCAATGAAATATCACAATGCGGACATTGTACAACATACCCACAATCACGGCACATAATAAATGTAGAATGACCTCTTCTATTTAAAAAGAGTACCATTTGTTCTTTCTTTTCTAATCGATCTGCTATTTTTTCATGCAGCGCCTTAGAAAACATTGATCGATTCCCGTCACGAAGTTCTTCTCGCATGTCAACAATCTCTACCGTTGGTAAAGCTTGTTCATTCATACGTTTTTCCATTGTTAGTAGTTTATAAACACCTTTTTTCGCCCTTGCAAACGATTCAAGTGTTGGCGTCGCACTACCAAGAACGATAGGACATTTATGATATTGTCCTCTCCAGACAGCTACATCTCTTGCATGATACCTCGGATTATCTTCTTGTTTGTAACTTGATTCATGCTCTTCATCAATAATAATAATCCCTAAATTCTCAAAAGGCGCAAAAACAGCTGAACGCGCACCAACTACAACTTTCACTTCTTTTCTTAAAATCTTACGCCACTCGTCATACTTTTCTCCAACAGACAACGCACTATGAAGAACTGCAACTTGCGAGCCAAACCTACCTTTAAAACGATCCACCATTTGGGGCGTTAGTGCAATTTCAGGGACAAGAACGATAGCTTCTTTTCCTTTCTTGAGCACTGCTGCTATAGATTGTAAATATACTTCTGTCTTTCCACTTCCTGTAACACCATATAGTAAAAATGGATTATAAGTTTCATTTGTAATTGATGATAAAATCGGTGTAATAACTTGTTTTTGTTCCTCCGTAAGTGGAAATGGTTTTGTTTGTTCAAAATCATCATCGTCATACGGATTTCGGTATACTTCCACATACTTTTCTGAAATGAATCCCTTTTTAACAAGTGCTTTTATTGGAGCATCTGTTATTTGTAACTCTTCTGTAATTACTTTCAACGGTGCACTTTTATAATTTTCCACAAAATAATAAAGTACATCTTGTTGTTTTTTACTTTTCAGTTCAAATGCCGCTAATTCCAATTTATCTTCTGGCAACTCCGGCTGAACCACTCTTTGCTTCTTCTTTTGTACTTTATCTTTCACTTGATAAACGACTTCAACCGTACCATTTTTAATTTCTTGTTGAATAGTTCGGTATAAATGTGGCTGTTGCTCGATTACTTCAAAATCAATTGCTTCTTTATCCTGAAATAAATATAGTATTTCTGGTGCTATTTCTTCCTGTTTACAAAGTTGTAGACGTTTTTTATACGTTGCTTTTATCGCAGTTGGAAGCATCACTTGAAAAGCTGAAATCATGTAGCATAACGTTTCACTTGTAAGCCAATATCCAAGCTTTAATAATTCATCATTTAAAACTGGTGTTACATCTAATATTTCATGGATTGTCTTTAACTTCTTACTTTCTACATCCACCGAATCTTTAATCCCAATAATAAAACCTTGCAATTTTCTTGGCCCAAACGGAACTACTACACGCATTCCTGTCTGTACAATATCTTCCCATTTTTTAGGGATAATGTAATCAAATGGTCGATCTGTCTGACGGGCAGGTACATCAACAATTACACTTGCAAATTTCATAAACGATCATCTTCTAACATCATTTCAATTTGCTTCAATATTTCACGAGCTACCTCTTTTTTCATTAAAAGTGGCAACTCAATAACTTTTCCATCTTTTCTATACATTGTTACAATATTCGTATCCGTGCCAAATCCAGCTCCTTGTGCTTTTACATCATTCGCGACAATCATATCTGCATTTTTCTCACGTAGTTTTTTCGTTGCATATTCCTCTACATTTGTCGTTTCAGCAGCAAAACCGATAAGTAACTGTTTATCCTTTTTCTGACCTAACGTTTTTAAAATATCCACCGTTCTTTCAAGTTCAATGACAGCATCACCATTTTGCTTTTTCATTTTATTCTCATGCACATATTTCGGACGATAATCTGCAACTGCTGCTGTTTTAATGACAACGTCTACGTTTTGATAATGTTGAAGAACTGCTTCTAACATATCTTGTGCAGATTCCACTTGTACTGTCGTTACATGTAACGGTGGATTTAATGCTGTCGGTCCTGAAACGAGTATAACATCAGCGCCTAAATTTGCTGCCACTTCCGCAATCGCATACCCCATTTTTCCAGAAGAAAAATTCGTCATAAAACGAACTGGATCAACCTTTTCACGTGTTGGGCCAGCAGTTATTAATATTCTTTTTCCCTGCAATGGTTTGTGTTCTGAGAAAGCTTCCTCTAACCGTGCAATAATTGCTTCTGGTTCTTCTAGTCGTCCCTTCGCTACATATCCACATGCTAAAAAGCCTTCCCCAGGCTCAATAAATGTATATCCTAGCGTTTTCAATGTCATCATATTTTTTTGAACTATTTTATTTTCATACATATGCACATTCATAGCAGGCGCAATCCATACCGGAGCTGTAGTAGCTAACAAAGTAGTTGTAATCATATCATCTGCAATACCACCAGCTAACTTTCCAATACAATTGGCAGTAGCAGGTGCGACAAGTACAACATCCGCCCAATCTGCTAAATCAATATGAGCAATAACAGCTGAGTCTTTCTCATCAAATGTATCCGTATATACATCATGGCGAGAAAGCGCTTGGAATGTAAGAGGCGTAACAAACTTCATTGCCGACTCACTCATCATTACTTTTACAATCGCGCCAGATTGTGTCAATTTACTCGTTAACGCAGCTGCTTTAAAAACCGCAATGCCTCCTGTTACACATAGAAGTATCTTTTTCCCTTTTAGCATATGACTCGTCCTCTTTCTTTTTCAAACTTATAATACTGAAATAGAATTCTCAGCTCGTCAGTACCGATATTTCATTCCTTTCGTAAAAAAATAACAACCTACTTGTAAATAGGTTGTTACCGTTACATAGAAAATTATAAAGTCTATGTTTTATTTTGTCGAAGGCAAAGGCTTATTCAGCTACTTTATCTTCACTTGGTACGTAGCTTAATGCTTCTGCATCGATTTCTTCTAATGCTTTACCTACACATTTATGAGAAACAGGTTTTTCTACAACACAGTTATTAGCAAGTTGCATTTCACGTGCGCGTTTTGCAGCCACTGTTACTAAAGTGTACTTAGAATCGATTTTTTGTAGTAATGAGTCAATTGATGGATTTAACATAATTATAGACCCTCCGTCATTTCTTTATAATATTTTGCTACCCTTTCGCGGCGGCAATGTTCGCCAACCACAATTGCTTTAATTCTATCACAAGCTAATTCAACTTGATCGTTTTCTACTACATAGTCGTAAGCGTCCATCATCTCGATTTCTTCTTTCGCTACAGTTAAACGATTTTCAATAACATCTTCAGTCTCTGTACCACGTCCGACAATACGGCTCTTTAGTTCAGATAAACTTGGAGGTGCTAAGAAAATAAATACACCTTCTGGGAAAGCTTTCTTAACTTGAATTGCTCCTTGCACTTCAATTTCTAAGAATACATCTTTTCCTTCTTGTAATGTTTTTTCAACATAGTCAATCGGTGTTCCGTAATAATTACCTACGAACTCAGCCCACTCAAGTAATTTTTCATTACGAATCATTTCCTCGAATTCTTCTCTTTCTTTAAAGAAATAATCCACACCATCTACTTCACCTTCACGCGGCTTACGTGTCGTTACTGAAATAGAGTATTGAAAACGTGTATCCTCATGGCTAAACAGCTCTTTACGAACCGTCCCTTTTCCAACCCCAGAAGGCCCTGAAAGAACGATGAGCAATCCTCTTCTACTTCTCATAAATATGTAAAACCTACCCTTCCTCACTTAAATCTTCTTTATTATTCAAACGATGTGCAATCGTCTCTGGTTGAATTGGACTTAATACAACATGCCCATCATCCATAACAATAACCGCCCTTGTTTTTCTCCCATAAGTAGCATCAAGCAAAGCATTATGTTCGCGTGCTTCCTGTACTGTTCGTTTAATAGGAGCTGACTCCGGACTTACAATAGCAATAATTCGATGAGCAGATACAATATTTCCGTATCCAATATTTAAAAACCGCATGGCCATAGTTTGCGCCTCCTAGTAAGTCTATCCGATTTCTCCACCACGTATAACTTTATATATTTTTTGAAAGCTACTCAATATTTTGTACTTGTTCACGAATTTTTTCAAGGTTATTTTTCATTTCTACAACATATTTTGAAATTGTTAAGTCATTTGCCTTAGAACCAATCGTATTAATTTCTCTATGCATCTCTTGCACAATGAAATCCATTTTCCTTCCAACAGGCTCTTCAATCTGCAATGTTTCACGAAATTGCTCTAAATGACTTTGCAAACGAACTAACTCTTCATGAATATCACAACGCTCTGCAAAGATTGCGACTTCTGTTAGCAATCTTTGTTCATCTAGATCTTGATTATGTAATTCTTTTAAGCGATTTTCTAATCGTTCACGATATTTTTGTGTAACAATCGGTGCATGTGGAATAATTGCATTTACACAATTGCTAATTTCTTGTAAACGATACGCTATATCTTTATGTAATCGTTCTCCTTCGCCATCTCTCATCGTTTTCAACATATGAGCAGCTTGACGAACAGCCTCATATAAACTGTTCTCAAAATGTTCATTTACATTTTCTATTTCTTCAATTGCTGTTACTTCTGGCATTGCCATTAATTGTTCGAGTGTAATAGAATCTTGTAATTGAAATTTCCCTTTTATATCTTCCATCATCGATTGGTACTGCTCAAGAAGTGACCAATTCACACTTAATTTTCTTTCAACAAGTCCTTCACCTGCTATACTAATAGACACTTCGATGCGTCCACGTCGAACTTGCTGTGCAATTATTTTACGAATTTTGTCCTCAAATACCATCATTTGCTTAGGAAGTCGAATACTCATCTCTAAAAAACGGTGGTTCACCGATTTCATTTCTACTGTAATTTGAAAAGTATCACTTTCTACTTTCGATCTTCCAAACCCTGTCATACTAGAAATCATTTTTATCACATCCAAGCCATAAAATAACTCAATGAAAAAGGTAATAGAGACAAGGCTCTACTACCTTCTGTAAATTATATCACATTTTCATAACATTGACTATTTCAAGTTTAATCCCTTCTTATATAACATCGGCTTTTTCTTCTTAGCCTTTTTCCCTGTTAATAAAGAACCTACTAGTAAGAAAGTCGGAATTGATGACAAACCTCCAATTAATAACCAATCTCTTGCTTGTATCGGCATTGTGCTAAAGATCGGTTGTAACGGTGGATAATATATAACCACTAGCATAAGTAGTAACGAAATAATAACCGCCCCTACTAAATACACGTTCCCAAATGGATTACGGTGAAAGACAGAATGCTCACTACGACAATCAAATACATGAATAAGCTGTGCAAGTACCAACGTCGCGAACGCTACAGTTTGTGCATATTTCAGTTCATTTGGATGTTGGTTATACGCAATAATAAACGCCACTAACGTCACTGCTCCAATTAAAAACCCTCGACTTATTATTTTCCACGCAAGCCCTCTAGCGAATACCCCTTCTTTCGGGTGACGCGGTGTTCTCTTCATCACATCTCCTTCAGCCTTATCCAAACCTAATGCCATCGCTGGTAAACCATCAGTAACTAAGTTCACCCATAAAATTTGAATAGGAACCATCGGCAGTGGTAATGCAAGTAACATCGCAAATAACATAACTAAAATTTCTCCAACATTTGACGCCAATAAGTAGCGAATGAACTTACGTATGTTCTCGTATATATTTCTTCCTTCTTTAATCGCTGACTTAATTGTAGCAAAATTATCATCTAGTAAAACAAGTGAAGAGGCTTCTTTTGCAACATCTGTCCCTGTAATCCCCATCGCTATCCCAATATCCGCTGTTTTTATAGCTGGAGCATCGTTCACTCCATCACCTGTCATCGCTACTATATGTCCTTGATTTTGCAATGCTTTAACAATTTTCAATTTATGCTCAGGTGATACACGAGCGAATACATACGTATCTTCTACAACATTTTCTAATTCCTCCACATCCATATTCGCGAGTTCTACTCCTTCAACAACGCGTCCATCTGGTGGTAAAACTCCTAATTGTTCAGCAATCGCCATTGCTGTCACTTTATGATCACCTGTAATCATTACTGTTCGAATACCAGCTTCTTTACACTCTTTTACCGCCTGCGCGACTTCTGGCCTTGGCGGGTCAATCATACCTTGTATCCCAACCAACATAAAATCTTTTTCAACGTCTCTTTCATGTTCAATAGAATCCGTGACTTTTAAAGGTTTAAACGCAACTGCAATTGTTCGAAGCGCTTGACTACCTAAGCTATGAATAGCCGCCTGTACTTCTTTTCTATATAGCTCACTTAACGGCTGCTGCTTATCCCCCCATAAGATTGTTTGGCTCATTTGCAAAAGAACATCCGGTGCTCCTTTCGTAACAATAAACTTTTTCCCCTCTCGATCTCGTACAATAACACTCATCATTTTTCGAGTTGAATCAAATGGAAATTCACGAATAATTTCAAATTTCCCTTTCAATGCCTCACGTGTTATCCCAGCTTTCATTGCTGCAGCTACAAGCGCTCCCTCTGTTGGATCTCCATCTAATACGTACGCCTTTTTCTTTTGCATAATATTTGCATTGTTACATAGTGAACCAAATGTAAGTAGCTGATAAAGTGATTTTGTCTTAGCTGGATTCACTTCTTTTTCACCTTTCATAAAAGAGCCATTAGGTTCATATCCTTGCCCTGTCACTTTCCACAATTCTCCGCCTGACCACATATGTGTTACCATCATTTTGTTTTGCGTCATTGTTCCCGTTTTATCAGAGCATATAACAGAAGCGCAGCCTAACGTTTCTACGGCCGGTAACTTCCTTACAATTGCTCTCTTTTTTATCATACGCTGTACACCAAGTGATAAAGCTACTGTAACAATTGCTGGCAATCCTTCTGGAATAGCCGCAACAGCTAGCGATACCCCAGCTAAAAACATATGATATACTTCATTCCCTTGATACACACCAGCCAATACAACGAGCGCTGTCAAAATAAGAGCTACAATAATTAATATTTTTCCGAGCTGTTCTAACCTTCTTTGCAGTGGCGTTTCCATTTGCTCTGCATTTTGCAACATATTTGCAATTTGCCCCATCGCTGTATTCATACCAGTTGCTACAACGACTCCTGTACCAGATCCTCGCGTAATCATTGTCCCCATAAAAGCCATATTTTTTTGATCACCAATTGCAACATCTTGCCCTTGCAATGCTTCTACCTTCTTTTGTACAGGTACGGACTCCCCTGTCAAAGCAGACTCTTCAATATATAAACTTGATGCCTCAACAAGACGCACATCAGCCCCAATACGATCACCACTGGAAAACTTAATAATATCACCTAAAACAAGTGCTTTAGATGGTGCTTTTACCCACTTTCCATTCCGCATTACAGTAACTTGCGGGGCGGCTAGTTCCTTTAAAGCTTCCAATGATTTTTCAGCTTTTCTTTCTTGAAAAAAGCCGAGAATACCATTGATAATAACAATGGCAACAATAGCAATAGAATCAATGTATTCACCTAAAAACGCAGAAACAATTGTTGCTCCAAACAAAACGAGTACCATGAAATCTTTAAACTGTGCTAAAAATACCATTAGTGCAGAAGGCCTTTTTGCTTCTTCTAATTCATTAGTACCAAATTTCTTTACTCGCCCTTCTGCTTCTTTCTCTGTAAGTCCAACCTTTACATTCGTATTCGTTCTTTCTTCCACTTCATGTGCTCGCATTCCATACCAGTTCATCCTGCTATCGACCTCCTGATTCCAGACATACTCTATTGAAAGCTTATTCAGCCTCGTCCAAAAAAATGCTATAATTAACATTTAGTTAGAAAGGAGTGTTCATTTATGGCATTCGATGGATTATTTACAAGAGCGATTACACATGAAATTGAAAATTCTCTTTACACAGGAAGAATTTCCAAAATATATCAACCTTCAAAATACGAGATTTTATTACATATTCGAGCGAATGGAAAGAACCAAAAACTAATTCTTTCATCTCATCCTACATATGCGCGTATGCACTTAACGAATCAAAACTACGATTCGCCAGCAATACCGCCGATGTTCTGTATGCTTCTTCGCAAACATTTAGAAGGTGGATTTATTGAAAAAATTGAACAAATCGACTTAGAACGCATTATTCAAATTACAGTTCGCAGTCGTAATGAGATCGGAGACGAATCATTAAAAACATTAGTAATTGAAATAATGGGACGACATAGTAACATTATCTTATTAGATACGAAAACAAACGTGATTTTAGATAGCTTAAAACACGTTTCATTAGCCGTAAACCGTCACCGAACTGTATATGCTGGTGCTGAGTACGTCGCGCCACCAGCCCAACATAAAATCAATCCTCTGCAAATTGAAACCGCAGATGATTTTATTAGACCGCTAGACTTTCTATCTGGAAATATGGATAAACAACTCGTCGGTGCTTTCATGGGAATATCCCCATTATTTGCAAAAGAAGTAGTAAAGAAAGCCGGTATGGTAAACGAGAAAGCATTATCAGAAGCATTTTTCTCTGTACAAACACCATTACTATCTCATGCATATACACCTACAATGATTACTGCAAATGGAAAAGAATTCTTTTATCTTTTCCCTCTTACACACTTGCAAGGAGAAGAAAAAACATTCTCATCAGTGAGCGAATTGTTAGATCGTTTCTTCTTTGGCAAAGCAGAACGTGATCGTGTAAAACAACAAGCTCATGATTTAGAACGCTTTATGCAAAACGAAAAAAATAAAAACGAGAAAAAACTCATTAAACTCGAAAAAACACTGCAAGATGCTGGAAAAGCAGATAAATATCAACTATTTGGAGAGCTACTTACAGCCAATATGTACGCTTTAAAAAAGGGCGATAAAGATATTGAGGTCGTTAATTATTACGATGAGAATGGTGGAACTGTAAAAATCACATTAGATCCTTTAAAAACACCATCTGAAAATGCACAACGCTATTTCCAAAAGTATCAAAAAGCAAAAAATTCAGTTGTTGTTGTAGAAGAACAAATTGAAAAAACAAATGACGAAATTCTTTATTTTGATAGCTTACTTCAACAAATGGAAGCTGCTTCTTCAAAAGACATTGAAGAAATTCGTGAGGAATTAGCTGAAGAAGGTTATGTGCGCAATCGCAAAACGAAAAACGCAAAGAAAAAGCCTACTAAACCAGTATTAGATAAATATGTAGCAAGTGATGGCACAGAGATTTTCGTTGGTAAAAACAATAAACAAAATGATTATTTAACAACGAAGTTTGCCCGCCGTGATGAAATTTGGTTACATACGAAAGATATACCTGGCTCTCACGTTGTCATTCGTTCTTTAGAGCCTGCTGAAGAAACTTTACTAGAAGCTGCCAAAATTGCTGCCTATTACAGTAAAGCGAAAGAGTCTAGCTCTGTACCTGTTGATTTCACCAAAATACGCCATGTCAAAAAACCGAGTGGTGCAAAACTTGGTTTTGTTACGTACGACAATCAGCAAACCGTATATGTAACACCAGATGCTGATATTGTAATGAAATTAAAAGCATAAATAAAAAAATGCGTTGCTTGTATGCAGCGCATTTTTTATATGTTTTCAATTTCGTTGCTATATCCATTCAATATTGTCAAAAAAATTGACAGTATCATTTCACATTTGTATAAATTTTTTTACAGCATGTAAATAAAGTACAAGTGTAACTCCAATCATTTTTCCCCATCCCCCTGCTATTCATTGAAGCAATCTAGATTTTATGAACAAACCGTCTCCCACAAATTACGGGCTATTTTTTTATCTCCCCTAAAATATATGTTGTCCCTACTATCCTTTCTTCAAATATACATTTTGGCACGCTATTTGCTTTATTCAATACTATGAATAGGAGGAATTAACATGACTTTAAAAATTAATAAAATCCAAAATCAACTACAAAACTATGAAATTGACGGGTTACTTATTACAAAAAAAGAAAATCGCCAATATGCAACAGGCTTTACAGGTAGCGCTGGCGTCGTCTTAATCTCTGCCGATCAAGCTGTTTTTATCACTGATTTCCGCTATGTAGATCAAGCAAAATCACAAATAAAAGATGCTGAAATTATTATGCATAAAGGAAATTTAGAAAAAGAAATTGCACATCAAGTATCGAAATTAAACATTCAAAAACTTGGAATTGAAGAAAACAACATGACATTGCAACAATATAAAAACTTGCAAAAATACGTACAGGCGGAAATGATTCAAGTGTGCGAAATTATCGAAAATATTCGTATCATTAAAGACACGCCTGAAATAGAAACAATGAAAATTGCAGCTAATATCGCGGACGAAGCATTTCACCACATTCTTACGTTTCTAAAACCAGGAATAAGTGAAAATGCTGTACGAGATGAATTAGAATTTTTCATGCGAAAAAAAGGTGCTGCATCTTCATCATTTCAAATTATTGTAGCTTCTGGTGTTCGTTCTTCTCTTCCACATGGAGTTGCATCAAATAAAATAATTGAACGAGGCGACATCGTTACATTAGATTTCGGTGCACTTTATGACGGATATTGTTCTGATATAACACGTACTGTAGCAATAGGGGAACCATCGGAAGAATTCAAAAAAATATACAATGTTGTACGAGAAGCGTTAAAACGTGGGACTGAAGCGATTAAGCCTGGAGAAACCGCGAAAAGTATCGATGATGTAACAAGAAACTACATTACAGATTGTGGATATGGTCAATATTTTGGTCATTCTACTGGTCATGGTCTTGGCTTAGAAATACATGAACCTCTTCGCTTATCCCAAGAAAGTAAAGCTACATTAAAAGAAGGTATGGTTGTTACAGTTGAACCAGGTATTTACATACCAAACTGGGGCGGTTGTAGAATTGAAGACGATATCGTCATTACAAAAGACGGATATGAAGTTATTACAAAATCAAATAGAGAACTAATTGTAATCCCTTGTTAAAATCATGGCCTTTTTAAAAGGAGTTTTTCTCTACACATAGAATTCCTTCTCTGGAGTATTCGTTTAAAGAGGGGGAATTTAAATTGAATTTTGTAATTGATAAAATAGAGGGTTTACAAGTAGAATTTTCAAATCTTGTTTCCATGATGAATTACGCTCGCTATACAACAATGCAAGCAGTGGAAGGTTTAACAATTGAAGAACTTGATTATTTATATGATAAGGACGCAAATTCAATTGGTATGTTATTGTACCATATGGCTGCTATTGAATTTTACTACCAAATTCATACCTTTGAAGACCGTGAACCGACGGAAGCTGAATTAGAACATTGGTTACCTGCTATTGAGTTAGGGAACCTTGGACGCGAGAAAATAAAAGGAAAATCTATAAAATTTTACATCAATACATTACAAGAAGTACGTTCCAAAACGATTGCAACATTTCAATCATTACCTGATGAATGGCTGTTTAAAACAACAGACTTTTGGTATGACAAACCAGCTAACAACTACTTTAAATGGTTTCACGTTTTTGAAGATGAAATCAATCATCGCGGACAAATTCGTTTAATTAAAAAAATGCAAAAAGCCCATTCAGTAAAATGAGAAAATGCCACCGAATAAGGTGGCATTTTCTTTTATTCATTAACGAATAACTTTTCGTTTAATTTTTTAGTGACTATCGCTACCAACATTAAAATGCAAATTAAATATAGTAATTTCGCAATAAACAACCATCCTTGAAACATTACAATTCCATCTATTATTTCATTTCCTTTTAATAACAAAAATGGGATCATACTAATTATAATGATAAACTCGATACTGAAAAGCATTTTCTTTTTTCGACTATATGCTTTCCATTCATTCCAGCGATACATAGGAGCAAAAATCAATACGCCAATACATAATATAACTGGTACCCATCCACTGTTAAGAAATTGCCCTGAAATAACTGATAATAGTAAACAAACGAGCACACCATAATATCCTATTCTCTCTCTTATTCGTACTCCCCCATTCTACTTCTCCTCAAATTCCATTTTTAGGATCAATTGTATTGTAACATCCATTTATCGTCCTTACCATTACAGTACATGAAATTTTACTTTTTTCTTTTTCCTATACTCACATACTTTCACTGCTTTCATACAATAAACTACACGAATGCCTAAAGGATGTGAATGTTATGGGAGTTGAATTAACGCTATTACACGCTCTCTACATTATTTGTTTACTCACTATTATTACCTTTTTTATTCTCCGGAAAGATACGACGATTATTTGTATCGTTTTTATCTTTTTATTAGCATTAACTGCAACAAGTTCTATCCCTCTTGCCATTAGCGGGATTTTTCAAAGTTTCATTTACGCCATTACTGAGCTATTACCAACTATATTAATCATCTCCATTATCGTATCAATGAGCAATTTACTCGTTCATACTGGCATAAATGATACGATGATTTCACCATTTACAAAAATGATTCGTACACCTACACTCGCCTACTGGATTATCGGCCTTTTAATGATGACCATTTCTTTCTTCTTTTGGCCTTCTCCAGCTGTCGCCTTAATGGGAGCTATTTTATTGCCGGTTGCTGTACGTGTCGGTCTTCCTCCAATTGGGGTTGCAATTGCTATGAACTTATTCGGACACGGCATCGCCTTATCTGGCGACTTCGTTATTCAAGGTGCACCGAAATTAACTGCAGACGCGGCTGGTCTCCCTGTTTCCAGCGTCGTATCTGCAAGTGTTCCACTTGTTATCGTTATGGGCATTGTGACAACTTCCGTCGCTTTTTTCTTCTTACGAAAAGAGTTTCATACAGGCTTATCTATACAAGAATCTATTCCATTAACTGCGTCTTCTAAAACGCTCACTTCATTATCTCCTCGCACAAAGAAATGGCTCGCTATATGTATCCCTACCGTATATATCATTGATATCCTTTGCATGATTCAATTTAAACTACAAGGAAGCGACGCAACTGCACTTATCGGCGGAACGACTGTTATTATGATTATCATCATTTCACTCATCGCCTACAAAGGTAATGGACTAAATAAAACAACCGATTATTTTATAGAAGGGCTCCAATTTGGATTTAAAATCTTTGGTCCAGTTATTCCAATTGCTGCACTCTTTTATTTAGGAGATAGCGGCTTTGTGAAAATTATCGGAGACTATTTACCGAAAGGTTCACATGGAATCATTAACGACTTAGGTATTGCCTTATCTCAAACGGTCCCTTTAAACCAATACGTATCGGCGGGAACATTAACTATCGTTGGTGTCATAACAGGCTTAGATGGATCTGGTTTTTCCGGTATATCGCTTGCTGGTTCCATTGCAAACCTTTTCGGAACAGCTTTAGGTCATGGAACAGCTACATTAACAGCACTCGGACAAATTGCGGCTATATGGACCGGGGGCGGGACGTTAATTCCTTGGGCGCTTATTCCTGCTGCTGCAATTTGCAAGGTAGATCCATTTGAACTGGCACGCCGAAACTTTTTACCGGTTGTTATCGGTTTAATTGTCACCACTATCTTTGCGATGTTTATTTTATAACGTAAGCAAGTGTTCTCTTGCTTACGTTTTTTCTTGTAAAATTCATCATGAATTACTGGTTTTCAACAGGGATTCGTTATCCCTTAGCGAAATTATATTAGGAGAGTAATTTTTTCAAAACGTTTACGAGAAACAGATTACTGCAATTAGAAAAGGGGACATAACTATGAATGAATTGATTTTCGTCTTATTAATTTGTCCGTTACTTATCTTTATCGTTTCTGTTATTGGAACGCGCAAGTCGAAAACGTATTACGTAATGCCGATTGTAACGTTTGCTAGTTTTTTAATAATAGGTGTTATCGCCTTTACTCCAAAATTTTTCTTTTGGGTCGGCATGTATAGCATTTTCTCATTTATTGTTTCTTATGTGACTCTATTGTTTGTAAGAGGATATAAGCTTGCAGAAAGCACTAAGTAGTTAAGGAGATTGTAATATGATTTTCTTTGATATTGATGGAACTTTACTTGAATTTTTAACAATGATATAAAAAAACGACCGCGTTCCCCCGCAGTCGTTTTTTTCGTGTTACGCTGTGATCCAAGCTTCGTTAGCTGGATTTTTACGCCACTCTTGTAATTTTTTCGTTTCAGCTTGTCCAATCATACCTTTTTCTGCTGCTACTTCAGTTAATGCACTGTAATCGCTTAAAGAGTATGATACTACGTTAGCTGCTTCTAGTTTTTCTTTTCCTGCTTCAAGCTCGTATGTGAAGATTGATACGATTCCTAATACTTCACATCCAGCTTCGCGAAGTGCTTCTACACATGTAATTGCACTACCGCCAGTTGAAATTAAGTCTTCTACTACTACGACTTTTTGACCTTTTTCAGCTTTTCCTTCGATTTGGTTCCCTTTACCGTGACCTTTTGCTTTACTACGTACGTAGCACATTGGTAAATCCATACGATCGCTTACCCATGCAGCGTGCGCAATACCAGCAGTTGCTGTTCCTGCAATAATTTCTACAGTTGGGAAGTGCTCTTTAATTAACTCTTCTAATCCAGCTGCAATCGCTTGACGTACTTTTGGATAAGATAAAGTTAAACGGTTATCACAATAAATTGGTGATTTCATACCTGAAGACCAAGTGAATGGATCATTCGGTTGTAAAAATACTGCTCCAATTTCTAATAAATGCGATGCGATTTCTTTTTTCATACTGTTACACCTTCCCACTGTTGTTTTACTGTTTTATACGCTTCAAGCGGATTTTCTGCTTTTGTAATACTACGTCCAACTACGATGTAGCTTGAGCCAAGTTCCCTCGCACGTTTCGGTGTTGCTACGCGCACTTGGTCATTTACATCATCGCTTGCAAGACGAATCCCCGGTGTTACTGTTACAAATTCATTTCCGCATACTTCACGTAATTTTGGAACTTCAAGTGTTGAACAAACAACGCCATCAAGTCCACTTTCTTTCGTTAATTTTGCATAATGAGCAACCGCTTCTTCTAACGTTTTCTCAATGCCGATCTCTTTTTTCATCATAGCTTCCGAAGTGCTTGTTAGTTGTGTAACTGCAATACAAATCGGTCTCTCTTTTCCTTCTTGCTTACCTTCCTCTAATCCCTCAATCGCAGCTTTCATCATGCTGCTTCCCCCAGCAGCATGAACATTTACCATATCAACATCTAGACTAGCTAGGCTACGCATAGCGCTTTTTACTGTATTCGGAATATCATGAAGTTTTAAATCTAAGAAGATCTTATGTCCCTTTTCTTTTAAGTACGTAATAATCGCAGGGCCTTCTTTGTAAAATAACTCCATACCTACTTTGACAAATAACTCTTCCCCTTCAAAGTGGCGTAAGAATTGTTCTACTTCTTGTTTCCCTGGAAAATCTAGTGCAACGATTAACGACTGTGACATGTTTGCTTCCAGCTCCTTCCTTGACATTCCGAAATGTGATCAAATCCTAATTCATCTAATAATGCTGGTAACTCTTCAATAATTGTCGGACATACGAACGGATCGATAAAGTTCGCTGTACCTACTGCAACTGCGCTTGCGCCAGCATAGAAGAATTCAATTACATCTTCAGCTGTTTCAATACCACCCATTCCGATAATTGGAATGTTAACCGCTTGGCTTACTTCATGTACCATGCGAATTGCTACTGGCTTAATCGCAGGACCTGATAATCCGCCTGTACGGTTTGCTAAAATTGGTTTAGCTGTTTTTAAATCTAGACGCATACCAAGCAATGTATTAATCATCGTTAAACCATCTGCACCTGCATTTTCAATCGCTTTTGCAATTTCTACTATGTTTGCCACGTTCGGTGACAATTTCACGTATACAGGTACTTCAGAAACCTCTTTTACTCGCTTCGTTAAATCAGCAGCAATTTCAGGATTTGTACCAAAGGCGATACCACCTGTTTTTACGTTCGGACAAGAAATGTTTAATTCTAGTGCATGGACATTAGGCGCTTTAGAAATTTCCTTCGCAACCGCTACGTAATCCTCAGCTTGTGAGCCTGCAACGTTTGCAATAATTGGAAGGTCAAATTGTTCTAACCATGGTAATTCCGAATTCATTACTTTGTCTAATCCCGGGTTTTGAAGTCCGATTGCATTTAGCATGCCGCCTGGTGTTTCAGCAACACGAGGCGTTGGATTTCCATAACGTGGTTGTTCTGTCGTCGCTTTAATCATGATTGATCCTAGTACACTTAAATCGTAAAACTGTGCATATTCACGACCAAACCCAAAGCATCCAGATGCCGGTATAATTGGATTTTTTAATGATAATCCTGGTAATTCAACTTGCAATCTGTTCATAGTACAACCTCCCCGATTGGAAATACTGGTCCGTCGCTACACACCTTCTTGTAAGAATGTCCACTTGGATCTTCTTGTAAGTGGCATACACATGCGAAACAAGCTCCAATACCACAGCCCATACGTTCTTCTAATGAAATATAGGCTTTTTTCTCTTTGTAACGTCCTTCTAATGCACGAAGCATCGCTAGCGGACCACATGAATAAAGAATATCAAAGTCAATTCCGTAATTATCAATTACATCTGTGACAAATCCTTTTGTACCGTGTGTACCGTCTACTGTCGCAACGTACGTATCACCAAGTTCTGCAAATTTTTCTTCATAGAAAACTACATCTTTCGTTTGAAAGCCTAAGATGTGAATAACACGTACACCTTTTGCAACGAGGCGCTGTGATAATTCATAAAGTGGTGGTACACCAATTCCCCCACCTACTAGTAAAGCTGTTTGACCAGCTTCTGCTTCTTCTACAGGAAAACCGTGTCCTAATGGTCCTAGTACATCTACCATTTCACCTTGTTTTCTAGTTGCTAATGTTTTTGTCCCTTGTCCTTCGGCACGATATAGCATTGTAAATTCGTTCTTCTCTTGATCTACATTACAAATACTAATTGGGCGGCGCAGAAGGGGCGCAATGCCCTCTGCTACCTTAATGTGTACAAACTGCCCTGGTTCGTTCATTTGCTGTACTAACGTTCCTTGAAGCACTAATTCGTAAATATTTTTTGCGATTTCTTTTTGGTTAACGACGATCATATTTTGCTTTTGCATCATGCATGTACCACCTCGTGACGCTTTGTTTGCGTAATTTCTTTCATTGAATGAGCTGAGAATGTCATAGATTCTAATACTCGTAAGATTGCTCTTGTTGTATCAAGTGATGTTAAGCAAGCCACACCATTTTCTACTGATTCACGGCGAATGCGGAAACCATCACGCGCTGGTTGTTTACCTTTTGTTAATGTGTTAATTACAAACTGTGCTTTTCCTTGACGGATAATATCTAGTAAGTTGTAGTCTTCAGAATCAATTTTGTTTACAACTTGTACTGGGATATTTTGCTCTTCTAATGATTGTGCTGTTCCAGCTGTTGCTAATAAGTTATAGCCGATTTCGTGGAAACGTTTTGCAATTTCCATCGCCTCTTCTTTATCTTTATCCGCTACAGTAATGATTACTGAGCCGTGCGTTGGGATGTTAATTCCAGAAGCAACTAATCCTTTATATAATGCTTTTTCAAGCGTTAAGTCTTTACCCATTACTTCCCCTGTTGATTTCATTTCAGGTCCTAATGTTGTATCAACTGAGCGTAGTTTCGCGAATGAGAATACCGGAGCTTTTACATATACTTCTTTCTCTTCTGGGTGATAGCCAGTTCCGTATCCTTGCTCTACTAGGTCTTGCCCTAAAATAACTTTCGTTGCAACATTCGCCATCGGTACGCCTGTAATTTTACTTAAGAACGGTACTGTACGGCTTGCACGTGGATTTACTTCAATTACGTACACTTGATCTTTGAATACTACAAACTGGATATTTAGTAATCCAACAATGTTTAATCCTTTTCCAAGTGCAATTGTATGTTCAATGATTTGTTCTTTTAGTTTTTCAGATAAACTTTGTGGTGGATATACTCCAATTGAGTCACCAGAGTGAACTCCAGCGCGTTCAATATGTTCCATAATACCTGGAATGAATACATTCTCACCATCGGAAATTGCATCTACTTCAATTTCTTTACCAACCATGTAACGGTCGATTAATACTGGGTGATCTGCATGAACTTTAACTGCATTTTTCATGTAGTGCAGTAGTTCTTCTTGACGATATACGATTTCCATCGCACGTCCACCTAGTACGTAAGATGGTCTTACTAATACTGGGTAACCAATTTCTTCTGCGATTGCTACCGCTTGTTCTACAGTCGTTGCTGTTTTACCAACTGGTTGTGGGATGCCAAGTTTTGTTAAAGCAGCTTCGAATTTATCACGATCTTCTGCACGATCTAAGTCTTCAAGTGATGTTCCTAAAATTTTCACACCGTGTTCTTCTAGTTTCGCTGCTAAGTTAATTGCCGTTTGTCCACCGAACTGAACGATAACACCTTCTGGTTTTTCTAAATCGATAATATGCATTACATCTTCAATCGTTAATGGTTCAAAGTATAATTTGTCAGAAATACTGAAGTCTGTTGAAACTGTTTCTGGGTTGTTGTTAATGATAATTGCTTCATATCCAGCTTCTTTAATTGCCCATACTGAGTGAACTGTTGCGTAATCAAACTCAACACCTTGACCAATACGGATCGGACCAGATCCTAGAACTACTACACTCTTACGATCTGTTACAATCGATTCATTTTCGTCCGCATATGTGCTGTAGTAATATGGCGTTGCAGATTCAAACTCTGCCGCACAAGTATCTACCATTTTGAATACTGGCATCATATTATTTTCTTTACGCATATCGTAAATTTCGCGCTCCGTTTTGTTCCAAGCTGCTGCAATGTAGTGATCGCTGAAGCCCATTTCTTTTGCAGTTTGTAGTACTTCCATATTTCCTACATTCGCTTTTACTTCACGTTCCATATTTACGATGTTTTCAACTTTTTGTAAGAAGAAGAAGTCCATTTCACACCATTCATTGATTTCTTCTTTCGTTACACCTTGGCGAATTGCTTCTGCTACAATAAACAGTCGTTCATCATCCGCTTTAATGATACGTTTTTTCATCGTTTCTTTATCAAGTTCTTTTAAGTGGTCTAATTCTAAGTGATAAATGCCAAGCTCTAAAGAACGAACTGCTTTTAGTAATGATTCTTCTAAGTTACGTCCGATTGACATAACTTCACCAGTTGCTTTCATTTGTGTTCCAAGCGTTCTGTTCGCTGATTCAAACTTATCAAACGGCCAACGTGGAATTTTTGAAACAACATAGTCTAACGCTGGCTCGAAGCAAGCGTAAGTTTTTTGTGTTACTGGGTTTACGATTTCATCTAACGTTAAGCCGACTGCAATTTTTGCTGCTAATTTCGCAATTGGATATCCAGTTGCTTTAGATGCTAGTGCAGATGAACGACTTACACGTGGATTTACTTCGATTACATAGTATTGGAAGCTATATGGATCTAGTGCAAGCTGAACGTTACATCCACCTTCAATTCCTAGTGCACGAATAATTCGTAATGACGTGTTACGTAACATTTGGTATTCACGGTCGCTTAGCGTTTGGCTCGGTGCTACAACGATTGAATCACCTGTATGAACACCAACTGGATCGATGTTTTCCATGTTACACACTACAATCGCGTTATCATTTGAATCACGCATTACTTCGTATTCAATTTCTTTACAGCCAGCAATACTTTTCTCTAATAAACATTGTGTTACTGGGCTATGTTTTAAACCACTTGTTACGATTTCAATTAGCTCTTCTTCGTTATGACAAATTCCGCCGCCCGTTCCTCCTAATGTGAACGCTGGTCGAACGATTACTGGGTAACCAATTTCGTTTACAAATCCATATGCTTCATCAAGGTTATGAATAATTTCACTTGGTGGTGTTGGTTCATTTAAATCTTGCATTAATGTACGGAATAAATCACGATCTTCCGCTTGCTCGATTGCTGATAATTTTGTTCCTAAAATTTCAACTCCGCACTCGTCAAGTACGCCTGATTTTGCAAGTTCAACAGCCATGTTTAAACCTGTTTGACCACCTAATGTTGGTAGGATTGCATCAGGACGTTCTTTACGAATAATACGGCTTACGAATTCTAATGTTAATGGCTCGATGTATACTTTATCTGCTGTTGCAGTATCCGTCATAATTGTTGCTGGGTTAGAGTTAACAAGGATTACTTTGTAACCTTCCTCTTTAAGAGATTGACAAGCTTGTGTACCAGAGTAGTCAAACTCCGCTGCTTGCCCAATTACAATTGGTCCTGATCCGATTACTAAAATTGTGTTAATGTCTAGGCGTTTTGGCATAACTCTTCCCCTTCTTTCTTGAAGTTTTCAATCATTGTTAAGAAATCTTCGAATAAATCATTTGCATCTTCTGGTCCCGCTGAAGCTTCTGGATGGTATTGTACTGTAAATGCCGGGAACTTCTTATGACGAAGACCTTCTACCGTTCCATCGTTTAAAGCAACATGTGTAATTTCAAGATCTGTATTTTCAACTGATTCTTCTTCTACTGCGTATCCGTGGTTTTGAGATGTAATTGCTACTTTTCCAGTTGCAAGATTTTTTACTGGATGGTTTAAACCACGGTGACCAAATTTCAACTTACTTGTATTTGCACCTGATGCTAGAGCGAACAATTGATGTCCTAGGCAAATTCCGAATAAAGGAACTTTACCGATAATGTCTTTTAACATTTCAATTGCTTCTGGTACATCTTTCGGATCTCCAGGTCCATTACTTAACATAATTCCATCTGGGCTAAGGCGTAAAATTTCTTCCGCTGTTGTGTTGTAAGGAACTACAATTACATCACAGTCACGCTTATTTAATTCTCGTAAAATACCATGTTTCATACCGAAGTCTACTAGTACAACTCGGTGACCACGACCTGGGCTTGGGTATGGATCTTTCGTTGATACGCGTTTTACATGATCTGTAAATACTGTCGCTTTTAATTGGCTTACAATGTACTCTACATCTGCATCCATGTTACAAAGGCGTCCACGTAATGTACCGTATTGACGAATTTTTCTCGTTAATTTTCTCGTATCAATCCCTGCTAATCCTGGGATATTTCTTTCTTTCAAGTAATCATTTAACGAAATTTCATTACGGAAGTTTGATGGGTGATCACAAATTTCGTTTACGATTAAACCATTTACAGATGGGTGAATGGATTCAAAATCGTCACGGTTAATGCCGTAGTTTCCGATTAATGGGTACGTGAATGTTACGATTTGACCGCAATATGATGGATCAGATAATGTTTCTTGATATCCAGTCATTCCTGTTGTAAATACAACCTCACCTGACTTTTCGATTTCGCCTCCGAAACCTGTTCCAATTAATACTGTTCCATCTTCTAAGATAAGTTGTCTTTTCATACTAATGCACTCTCCTTTTGCCATGCGATCTTACCACCAACGATTGTCATTACCGGCCATCCTTGGCATTTCCAACCTGCGAATGGTGTATTTTTTCCTTTTGATAAGAATGTTGTTGGGTCAATCTCTTCTTCTTGTTCTAAATCAATGATTGTAATATCAGCTGCTCTACCTTCTTTTAGGCGACCTGCTTCTAAGCCGAATGTATCAGCTGGCTTTTCTGTTAAGAATTGAATTAACTGTTCTAGCGTAATAACTCCCTTTTTCACAAGGTTTGTGTATAGAAGCGGGAATGCTGTTTCAAAACCAGTAATTCCAAACGGTGCTCTTTCAATTCCTTGTGCTTTCTCTTCCGCTGTATGCGGTGCATGGTCAGTTGCGATCATATCGATCGTTCCATCTAATAAACCTTCAATTAATGCTGCATGGTCTTCTTTTCCACGAAGCGGTGGGTTCATTTTAAAGTTAGGATCAGCTGATGGGATATCATCTTCACATAACACTAGGTGATGCGGTGTTACTTCTGCTGTTACTTTAATTCCAGCGCGTTTCGCATCACGGATTACACGTACAGAACCTTTCGTACTTACATGACATACGTGATAGTGGCAATCTGCTGCTTCAGCAAGCAGTATATCCCTTGCAATATGTACAGATTCACATACTGATGGGATACCGTTTAATCCGTGTTTCTCAGAAAACTTCCCTTCATGTACACAACCTTTATTAATAAGCGTATTCTCTTCACAGTGCGCAACTACTGCCATATCTAATTTTGCTGCACGTTTCATAGCCGCTAACATCATGCTCGCATCTTGTACGCCTACGCCGTCATCTGTGAAAGCAAATGCTCCAAGTTCTTTTAATGTTTCGAAATCTGTCATTTCAGAACCAGCTTGACGTACTGTAATTGCTCCGTATGGTAGTACGTTAACATGAGCTTTTTCTTCAATACGTTTTTGCAAGTCTTCCATATGTTCTCTGCAATCTGGTACAGGGCGTGTATTTGGCATTGCGCAAATTGTAGTGAATCCACCTTTTGCCGCTGCTAGTGTACCTGTTTCAATTGTTTCTTTATGTTCACCACCTGGTTCACGAAGATGTACGTGTACATCTACTAATCCAGGTGCGATTAACTTTCCGTTCACATCGATTACTTCAGCATTATCTGCCGTAATATTTTCTGCTACCTTAGCGATTTTACCGTCTTGTACGAGAAGATCCGTTGCTACGATTTTTCCTTCTTCATTCATATAACGACCATTTTTAAACAAATAATTCATGTTTCATTCCTCCTAATACATTTGGTAAGGCGCGTTTTAGTACAGCCATTCTTACGTAAACTCCATTTTCCATTTGTTTAAATATACGTGAACGCTCACACTCAACAAGTTCACTTGCAATTTCAACATCACGGTTTACAGGAGCTGGATGCATAATAATGCTTCCTTCTTTCATACGCTTTTCTCTTTCTACTGTTAATCCGTGTTTCTCATGATATTCTTTCATAATGTCTGTTTCATAATGATCATGACGCTCATGTTGTACACGGAGTAACATCATTACATCAACTTCTGGAACAAGTTCATCTAATGGTTTGTATGTTCCAAATGTGTTGTCTTCATCTTTCCACTCTTCTGGACTTGCAAAGTAAATTGTTGCACCAAGCTTCGTTAATGCTTCTGCATTAGAACGTGCTACTCGGCTATGACGAACATCTCCTACTATTGCAATCTTCAAACCTTCAAATCTTCCAAACTCTTGTTTAATTGTAAGAAGGTCCAGTAGGCACTGTGTTGGGTGGTTTCCGCATCCATCTCCAGCATTTAAGATTGGAATATTCACCTGATCTTTTAGTTCATCGAAGTAGCGATCTTGCTCGTGGCGGATGACCACTGCTTTTGTTCCGATTGATTCTAGTGTTCTTATCGTATCGTATAGAGTTTCTCCTTTTTGTACGCTAGATGCATCAGCTGAAAAGTTTAAAACATCAAGTCCTAATCTCTTCTCAGCAACTTCAAAGCTAAATCTCGTTCTCGTACTATTCTCAAAGAACAAGTTCGCAACAAAAGTTTGCTCTGTCGTTTTGCTCTCTTTTCCATTCGCAAAATCTTCTGCATCTTTTAGGATTTCTGAAATTTCTACTTCCGATAATTCACTCATCGTTAACAAATGGCTCATCGTCATCCCTCATCTTTCTGATTTTTATGTTACCACTTCTGAATTTTTATAACAACCTTTGCATAAAAATACCCTAATCGTGTGAGACTAGGGTGCAAGAAAGAAGCCACCCTTTCCGGTCTCACAGGACTGAATTAAAAGGTTATCATTATGAAGCAATCTGCTTAGATTGTTTTATTTGTTTCGTTTCCGGTAGTAGTAGATTTAACAGTACACCTACAATTGCTGCTAGTGCCATTCCTTCTACTTGGAATGATTCTCCTACATGAAGTACCGCTCCACCAATACCGATTACTAATATTACTGATGCAATCATTAAGTTTCGTTTGTCACTTAAATCTGTTTTATCATCTACCATCATGCGTAATCCGCTTGATGCGATTACACCGAACAGTAAGATTGATACACCACCCATAACTGGTGTTGGGATCGAATGAATCAGTGCAGAAATCTTACCGATAAATCCGAACATGATTGCAAATACTGCTGAACCGATGAATAAGTATACACTGTATGCTCTCGTAATTGCTAGCACACCGATGTTTTCACCATACGTTGTATTCGGTGGCCCACCGATTAGTGACGCGATTAATGTTGCTACTCCGTCACCGAAGATTGAACGGTGTAAACCTGGTTTTTCAATTAAATCTCTTTTAATAACATTTCCAAGAACAATTTGATGTCCGATATGTTCTGATATTGTTACTAGTGCAACTGGTACCATCAAGAGTACAATCTTCCATGAAAACTCTGGTGTGTATGTTACAAATGGTACTGTGAAATCTGGTACAACAAACCATTTTGCCTCAGCTACCGGCTTTAAGTCTACTAGCCCTTGGAAGTAAGCGAAGATATATCCGCCGATAATGCCAAGTAACACTGGTATGATACTGAAAAATCCTCTTCCAAATATCGAGCATATAATTGTAATTGCTAATGTTACTAACGCTACTGAAAAGTGTGTAAAGCTATATTTGCCATCCGCACCGTTCATCGCCATGTTAACTGCTGTATGTGCTAAAGCTAGACCGATTACCATTACTACTGGACCAACTACGATTGGTGGTAGTAATTTCATAATCCACTCTGATCCTGATTTCTTAATTCCGAGTGAGATTAAGATGTACACAAGTCCTGCTAGCAAACCACCAAGCATTGCCGCTCCCGGTCCACCTGCCGTTTTCGCTGTTATAATCGGTGCGATAAAGGCGAATGATGATCCTAGATAAGCAGGTACTTGACCTTTCGTTATAAGAAGAAACGCTAACGTTCCTAATCCACTTGATATTAATGCTACTGATGGATTCAATCCTGTTAAAAACGGAACAAGCACTGTTGATCCAAACATCGCGAACAAATGTTGTATACTTAAAAATAACCATTTTCCCGGTTTCGGTACTTCATTAACGTCTAACACTGGCTTTTGTTCCATTGTTACATCCTCCTTCAGTTTAAATCTTTGCAATAAAAAAACTCTTTGTGCCTGTGCACAAAGAGTCCTACACTTTCGTATGCCAAATTTGACATATGAAAGCCAAGACCCTTTGGCAGCCTCACAGGACTACATTTAAAAGGGCTTTACTTATCGTATATGCTTACTCGATCTTGTTGATCTGTCTCTTGCAAATCAACTTCGATACGCTCTTCACTTGATGTTGGAATATTCTTCCCTACATAATCAGCGCGAATTGGTAATTCGCGATGACCTCTATCAACAAGAACCGCCAATTGGATTTGAGATGGTCTACCTAAATCCATAAGAGCATCCATTGCTGCTCGAACTGTTCTTCCTGTATATAATACGTCATCCACAAGGATAACTTTTTTCTTCGTAATATCTACAGGGATATCAGAACCTTTTACAAGTGGTTCTTTATTTTTCGATTGTAGTGTTAAATCATCACGATATAACGTAATGTCTAACTCTCCAACTTCCATTTCTTTTCCTTCAATTTGACCAATTCGTTCTGCCAAACGTTGTGCAATAAAAATTCCACGAGTTTTAATTCCGACAAGAACACAATTATCGACACCTTTATTTCGTTCCACGATTTCATGACTAATTCGTGTTAAAGCGCGGCGAATCATTTGGTCATCTAAAACGACAGCTTTCTCTTGCATGCTCTACACCTCCAAGCTTTTTTCTTGCGTGAGAGTAATGGTATAAAAAAAGTCCTCTCAGCGTGTGCGAGAGGACTTTTGAAAAAAGGGTACAACATACCCTAAGTATTTCAAACCGTTACCTTCTCAACCTCACGGGGCTGTGTTAAAGGATCATTATTTAACTGTTGTCAGTATCTCAGTTTTCTTATGATTTGTCAATACTATTTTCGTAAAATATTTAATGCGTCTTCAAACACTTCTGGAATCGGTGCCTCAAACTGAATATATTCACCAGTACGAGGATGATCAAAGCCTAAAATACCCGCATGAAGTGCTTGTCCATTCATATCTAACGTTTTCTTCGGACCATACTTCGGATCTCCTGCAAGTGGATAGCCAATATATTTCATATGAACACGAATTTGGTGCGTACGTCCCGTTTCTAAGCGACATTCTACAAGTGTAAAGTCTTTAAAGCGTTCTAACACTTGGAAATGCGTAACAGCGTTCTTACCATTTTCATCAACTGTCATACTTTGACGCTCTTTCTTATCACGAGCAATCGGAGCATCAATCGTTCCCTTATCATGCGGAATCACACCGTGTACAATCGCTTTGTAACGTCTCGTTACTGTTTTTGCTACAAGCTGATTTACAAGCGATTCATGTGCCATATCATTTTTAGCAACCATTAATAGTCCAGATGTATCTTTATCGATACGATGCACGATACCTGGACGCATTACACCGTTAATGCCTGATAAGTCTGTACAATGGTGCATAAGGCCATTTACAAGTGTACCACTTGTATGTCCTGGTGCTGGATGTACAACCATCCCACGTGGCTTATTTACAACAAGCACATCTGCATCTTCATAATAAATTTCTAAATTTAAATCCTCTGGTTGAATATCTAACTCTTCTGGTTCAGGAATTGTTACTGTAATTTCATCTTCTTCTTTTACTTTATAATTCCCTTTTACCGCTTTCCCGTTTACTGTCACAACTTCATCTTTAATCCATTGCTGCACTTGCGTACGTGACCATTCGTTATTTATCCCTGTAACGAATTTATCAATTCGCTCGTTTTTTTGCTCTGCTGCAACTGTTACTTGTACTACTTCACTCATTCAATTACTCCTTCGCTTTCTTGCCTTCTAATAATGTTTGAATAATAATTAATACAACACCAATACATAATGCTGAATCAGCTATATTGAATACTGGATAGTTGTACGAGAAAATATACACGTGAATGAAATCCACTACTTCTTGTCTAAATACACGATCAATAAAGTTACCAATTGCCCCGCCCAAAATTAGGCCTAACGAAATACCTAGAAGCTTGTCTGTTTTCGCATACTTTTTCATATAAAATACAATAAACACTACAAAAACAACTGTAATAATGTAGAAGAACCACATTTTATTTTCTAAAATACCCCAAGCAGCGCCTCTATTTCGATGTGATGTTATGTATAATACATTGTCGATAATCGGAATACTCGTACCCAATTCCATGTTCTTTACAATTAACCACTTCGATATTTGATCGATAGCAATGACGAATAACGCTATTACATAATATATCATTTTCATTTCCCCCACAAAGACAGTGTACCTCAAAATTTTAGCATAGCTGCTACCTTTTCACAATGAACCTTTATAGAAGAATAAAATAAATTAAAAAAAGGTAATATAATATCGTTGTGCGTATTCATACATTTACCTTTTCATAAAAGAATTCATGAATCGTACGGGCAGTCGGCATTGTCTTCATTTGCTTTGTCGAAATTAATCTCCCCGTATCTTCACAAATACCATACATGTCTATTTCCATTTTAAATAATGCGCGTTCTACATCCTTTAAATCCTCTTTTATATCATGTAATAGCAATTTTTTCTTTATCTCTTCCTTAATTTCATATCCAAGCTCTTGGCTGAACTCGACATCATATTTGTGCATTACTTCTTTAGCTAGTCTCTCTTGCAACTCTTTTCTCATCAATTGCAATTCTTCTTTTATTTCCATGTAAATTTCATTCACGTGTACATTCCTCCTAGCTGTAATGTACAGTTAGTGTGTCCGAAATTTATTTGCTTACCTCACACACATTTTTCCTTCACAGGAAAGAGTCTGAAAGTGATTTTGATATGCCATCAACAAAAAAACTGACTGCATCAATAGCAGTCAGCTTTTTTTGTTATTTTACATAGTTTTCTTTAACAACTGTTGCACAACGCTCACATAATGTTTCATGTTCAGCATCTTTACCAATTGTTTCTGAAACTACCCAACAACGTTCACATGTTTCACCAGTTGCTTGAGCAACAACAACCGCTGTATGTTCATACTTCGGTGCATCTGCTGGCGCTTCATCCATCATACCACCAAGTTTATACTCAGAAACGATGAATAATTGCTTTAAGTCTTCGCTAATAGACTCTAACATAGCTTTCATTTCTGCAGTTGGATATAGCGTAATGCTTGCATTTAATGACTTACCGATTACTTTTTCATTACGAGCTACTTCTAGTGCTTTTAACACGTCATCACGTAATGTCATAAATGCATCCCATTTTGTTTTTAACGCTTCCGCGTCATCTAATTGTACAGCTTCTGGCATATCAGTTAATTGTACACTTTCTTCTGTTACGCCTGGAATGTATGGCCATACTTCATCAGCTGTATGCGGTAAGATTGGTGTTACAAGTTTCGTTAACGCAACAAGAACATCATATAATACAGTTTGAATCGCACGACGATCTTCGTGGTTTGCACCTTCAATATATAAAATGTCTTTTGCAAAGTCTAAATAGAATGAACTTAAATCAATTGTACAGAAGTTATGAATTGCATGATACACAGCAGCGAAGTCGTATGTCTCATATGCTTCTTTAACTTTTGTAATTAAGTCATTTAATTTCACTAACATGTAACGATCTACTTCACGAAGTTCAGCTACAGCTACTGCATTTTCACTTGGCTTAAAGTCGTCTAAGTTTCCTAATAAGAAACGGAATGTGTTACGGATTTTACGATACACTTCTGCTACTTGTTTTAAAATATCATCTGAAATACGTACGTCAGATTGATAGTCAACAGAAGATACCCATAAGCGTAAAATGTCTCCGCCTAATTGATCCATAATTTTCTTCGGTACGACGATGTTTCCAATCGACTTACTCATCTTACGTCCTTCACCATCTAGTACGAAACCGTGACTTAGTACGCCTTTATATGGAGCTTTACCTGTTACAGCAACTGCTGTTGATAATGAAGAGTTAAACCAACCACGATACTGGTCAGATCCTTCTAAATATAAATCAGCTGGACGCTGTAAATCTTCGCGCTCTTCTAATACCGCTTGGTGAGAAGAACCTGAATCGAACCATACATCCATGATGTCTGTTTCTTTACGGAATTCGCCATTTGGGCTACCTGGATGTGTAAATCCTTCTGGTAATAGATCTTTCGCTTCACGCTCGAACCATACGTTAGAACCGTGTTCACGGAATAAATCTGCTACATGGTTAATTGTTTCATCCGTAATAATTGGATCACCATTCTCAGCATAGAATACCGGAATTGGCACACCCCATGCACGCTGACGAGAAATACACCAGTCACCACGGTCACGAACCATATTATGAAGACGAGTTTCTCCCCATGCTGGTACCCATTTTGTTTCTGCTACAGCTTCTATTAATTCTTTACGGAATGCTTCAATAGATGCAAACCACTGTGCTGTCGCACGGAAAATAATTGGTTTTTTCGTTCTCCAATCATGTGGGTATGAATGTGTAATGAATGTTAGTTTCAGTAACGCGCCTACTTCTTCTAATTTTTCTGTAATTGGTTTGTTAGCTTTATCATAGAATAAGCCTTCAAATCCAGGTGCCTCATTTGTTAATACACCTTTATCATCGACTGGGCAAAGTACTTCTAATCCATACTTTTTACCAACAACGAAGTCATCTTCCCCGTGTCCTGGTGCTGTATGAACACAACCTGTACCTGCATCTGTTGTTACGTGGTCTCCTAGCATAACTAATGAATCACGATCGTAGAATGGATGTTTTGCAACTGTGTACTCAAGTTCGCTACCTTTTACTGTTTTCACAACTTCAGCATTTTCCCACTCTAACGTTTTTGCAACTGTCTCAAACAGCTCAGAAGCAATGATATATTTCTCATCGTTTACTTTTACAATGCTATATTCAAGCTCTGGGTGAACAGAAATACCTAAGTTTGCAGGTAATGTCCAAGGTGTCGTTGTCCAAATGATGTACTTTTCATCACCTTCTAATACGTTCTTTCCATCTTTTACAGGGAATGCTACGTAAATAGATGCTGATTTTTTATCTTGATATTCAATTTCAGCTTCCGCTAAAGCAGATTCACTCGTTGGAGACCAGTAAACTGGTTTTTGACCTTTATAGATATAACCTTTTTTCGCCATGTCACCAAACACTTTAATTTGTTGTGCTTCATAAGCTGGCTCTAAAGTAATATATGGATTATCCCAATCTGCACGTACACCTAGACGCTTAAATTGTTCACGTTGACGTTCTACTTGTTCATATGCATACTCTGCACATAACTTACGGAACTCAGCAACTGTCATTTCTTTACGTTTTACACCTTTATTTGTTAAAGCTTGTTCAATTGGTAAACCGTGCGTATCCCATCCTGGAACATATGGCGCACTAAAACCAGTCATTGATTTATAACGAACAATAAAGTCTTTTAATACTTTATTTAATGCATGTCCCATATGAATGTCACCATTCGCATATGGAGGTCCATCATGCAATACAAATAAAGGACGTCCTTTTGTATGTTCTTGTACTTTTTCGTAAATATTCATTTCAGCCCATTTTTCTTGCATTGCAGGCTCACGTTTTGGTAAATTCCCACGCATTGGGAACTCTGTTTTTGGCATCAGTAATGTATTTTTGTACTCCATGCTCAATTCCTCCTTACATGTATAAAAGAAACACTTAAAAAACGGAATAAAAAAGAGACCTTCTCATCCCAAAAAGGGACGAGAAAGTCTCCCGCGGTACCACCCTAGTAGATCATATACATATGTATAGAATCCTCTTTATATTCTTAACGCGAATACACGCCTACGCTTACTCTATTTGTTCAGCGCGGAACTCCAGGGTGATATTCCCACTATCTCCTTATCCTGAGCTTACACCATCCTCAGTTCGCTATATAAGGTTTGAAAAGGTACTTATCCCTATCTTCGTTTTTCTTAATAAATATGTTGTTTAAAATTATATGTAATAATGAGAAAAACGTCAAGCTTACACTGTTTCTTCTTTTTTCAACAGTTCATCTACTTCGTCTTCTAATTCAATTAGTTTATCCCAATCATCGTTGTTTAACATCTCAAGCTGTGTTTCTAATAACATACGGAAACGAGTTCGGAATACTTTCGCTTGTTTCTTTAGCTCTTCAATATCAAAAGCAACTTTTCTTGATTTTACTAATGCTTCGTTAATAATACGATCAGCATTCTTTTCAGCTTCACGCACAATTAATTTCGCTTCTTTTTGCGCATTACGTTTTACTTCTTCCGCTGCTTCTTGTGCAACGACGATAGATTTGTTTAACGTATCTTCAATATTAGAGAAATGATCTAACTTCCCTTCTAACTGCGCAACTTTTTCTTCTAAAGCTTTTTTCTCACGAATGACCAATTCATAATCTTTGATAATTTGATCAAGAAACTCATTTACTTGATCTTCATCATAGCCACGGAATCCGCGACCAAATTCTTTGTTATGAATATCTAATGGTGTTAACGGCACAACGCCACCTCCAAGTAGTTATCTAAATTTCCTCTTTCAATTATATCTTTTCTTCGACAAAATAGGAGGATTTCCTTCTAAAAAACCAATCATTTTAGTATACCATACAAAATTCTCCATTTGTCGCGTTTTGTTCTACCTTCTACAGAAAATAATTTACTTCGGCCATATCCTCTAACAGAAAAAACATCTCCTGGATAGCATTCATAAGAAGTTTGCTCCACTGTTTTCCAATTGACTTTTACTAAACCATTTTTTATGAAAGGTTGTACTTTCTGTCTAGATAAATGTAACATTTCAGCTAACATAACATCTAAACGAAGTGAAGAAACCGTTCCAGATTTCTCTCCCCACGTTTCATCTATCTGTAGAATTTGTTCTCCTTGCACTGACGCTAAAGAGACTTTTACTTTCCCTATTGATTGTAAGTTCATCTCAATATACGATACAATTTCTTTCGCAACTACAATTTGGGCACGATTTTCTTGCAGCAAAATATCACCACATTTTTCTCTTGTTAAACCAAGAGACATAAATGTACCTAATATTTGCCTATGTTCTAGCGTATAAAACTTGGAAGGATAGTCAATTTCTAATACTTCTACTTGAAATTCTTCTTCATTTAATTCTAGATAGTCTGGATAAATAAGTGCTCTTTTACGCTCTGCATTAGGCGTTGCACCACCAAATTGCACAGCAACATCACCTTGTCCTATTACCATAGAAACAATTTGTTGTTGCCTAGGATCAAGAAAATCCGTTAACTTCACTTGATGGTATTCCGCCGCTCGCTTCCACTCTAGCACTTTATCCACAAAGACCTCCTCATCAGGCCTAAAATGTTCGTAGATGCTCATGTATTTACCTTCTTACTATAAGAAATAGCTTAATAAACTGAACAAACCAGTTTTAGCAAGTTTCAACGCAAAGATCGCAACGATTGGAGAAATATCAATCATTCCAAGCGGCGGAATAAAGCGGCGGAATGGTTCTAAATACGGTTCACAAATACGTGCCAGGAACTCTCCAAAAGCTGATTCCTTTGCACCAGGAAACCATGATAGGAGAATGTAAATAATAAGTGCCCACGAGTAAATCTCGATAGCATAACTTAACACTATAAAAACTGTTGTCATGGCGTATTACCACCTCTTTATATTTGTTTCTTCTTCTTCACCGAATAACTCTGAAATCGCACCAACAATATCTACATTTTCAGGTGTACACATAAATGTTTTCGGTCCTATTTTTTGAATGTCCCCGCCTATAGCGTATACAGTACCACTTAAAAAGTCAACGATACGTACCGCTTGATCAGTAGACATTCTCTGCAAATTAATTACAACAGCTCGTCTACCTTTTAAGTGGTCCGCAATCCCTTGTGCTTCCGAATACGTGCGTGGTTCTAATAAAACAACTTTTGAAGATTGTTTTGCTGTTTCAATACTCACAACATTTTGCTTCGGTTGCGCTTTCGGAAACGTAACGTCTTGTTGTTCTGGTGGATCTTGCTGCTTTTTCATGTCTGTTTGCTCCTTTTCATAACCATATTGAGCTGCTTCTTTTTCTTCCGGTGTATCAAAAAAGAAGTATTTTACTTTTGACCAACTCATAATAAGATTCTCCTTCCTTTTACGCTTTCCCTACTAAAATCGTTCCCAAACGAATATATGTAGCCCCTTCTTCAATTGCAATTGTGTAATCATTGGACATTCCCATTGATAATTCTTTACATGGCGCATGTAATAACTCTAGCTCCTGCACCTCTGTTTGCAGCATACGTAATTCCTTAAAACAGCGTCTGATTTCTTCCTCTTCTTCTGTAAATGGAGCCATCGTCATTAGTCCAACCACTTCAATTTTATCGAATTCTTGCAAACTTTGAATAAAAGAAACAACCTCTTCTATTGCCAATCCTTGCTTCGATTCTTCAGATGAGGTTTTCACTTGAATAAAGCATTTCACTTTCTTATCAGCACGTTTCTGAATTTCTTTCGCCAGCGAAAGACGATCTAACGAATGTAAATAATCAATTTCATTAATGATTTCTTTTACTTTTCTCGTTTGTAATGAGCCAATAAAGTGCCAATTAACTTTTGAACCGAAATGCTCGTATTTCTGTAAGAAACCTTCATTTCTATTTTCACCTAAATCGATAATTCCAGCTTCAATTACTTCGTTTGTTTTTTCAATCCCTACAGTTTTTGTAACTGCAACAAGTTTAATATCTTGCAACGAACGTCCAGCTCGAGCGCAAGATTCTTTAATAGCTTCGTTTACAATTACTAAATTTTCTTGTACTGTCACTTGCTTCCTTCCTCCTTAAAACCTATGAAACTCAACATTCTTCCTGTCTTACCTTGATCACGACGATGAGAGAAAAATAGTTGCTCTTCACAGCTTGTACAAAGAGATGACATTACAATATGCTCTTCTTTTATGCCTGCTTGTACACATAATATACGATTAATTTCTTTTAAATTAATTGCGTACTGCCCGTCAGAAATTTTTTGATGAGGAACAGCACCGCTAACTACTTCCTGTGCTGCTGTTAATACACGATCATCCACAACATAACAACAAGATCCGATCGACGGCCCAATTGCAACATGAATTTCATCACTTGAAATACCTTCTGCATTCCACTTTTGAATCATTTCCTTTGCAATCTCTTGTACAGTGCCTTTCCATCCAGCATGCGCAAGTCCTATCATACCATGTGATGGTGCATAAAAATAGAGCGGAACACAATCCGCGTAACAAGACGTTAACAGAACATCTTCATTACTCGTATAAATGCCATCTGTTTTTGAAATGCCGTCCTCATATGAATAGACACCACTTCCCTTTTCCTGTTGCCCTACTTTTTCAACATGATGAGCATGAACTTGTTCAGAGCAAATCCAGTTTTCTAATGGTTTTTGTAACTTATTTGCTAAAATGCGTCTGTTTTCATGAACGTTCTCCACGATATCATTCACATGTAATCCTAAATTCATCGCATGAAAGGAGCCCGTACTTATCCCACCATCTTTTGTCGTAAATCCAGCAGTAATGTTTCCAAGTTCTTTCCACGCTTGTAAATACAGTATACCGTCCACATATTTAAATGGTTCTCTCATAATAAAGCGGCTCCTTTTAATTAAAATAACAGAAAAAAGCATGGTACTTCCTGTCTATTTTACCATACTTTTATTTTTTCATAATCCTAACAGAAAAAAAAGAGGAATTTGTAATATTCTTTATGAAATTGTCGGTGTTTGTATTGATTCTGTTACAGAATTAACAGGATTTACTCTTACAAGTATGACATCCTCCCCAATTTTCACGATTTCCTTCCAAGGAATTACAATCTCAACATCTTTTCCAAAAATACCTAGCATACGTGTCTGTTTGGAAATAATAACAGAACAAACTTGCCCTGTGTTCATATCAATTTCAATATCTCCAATATTCCCAATCCTTTTTCCATCTGAAATATTTATAACATCCTTCATCTGTAACTCTGAAATTCGTATCACCATTTTTATCCTCTCCCTTATATGACAAATTGGAAACTGTTTCTCATATTTACAGGAAGCCATCTATACGAAACACCATGCTAGTTTCATTATATGAACACTAATCCCCTACTATGAGCACAAACCATATTACATATAAAAAGGTCTCACCATAATTGGTGAGACCTTATCCTTGAATCGTTTTATTCATTTGTTTAATAGCTGACTTCTCTAAACGGGATACTTGCGCTTGGGAAATCCCAATTTCTTCTGCAACTTCCATCTGTGTCTTTCCTTGGAAGAAACGTTTTCTAATAATCATTTTCTCTCTATCATTTAAACGCTTCATTCCTTCTTTCAATGCTAATTCTTCAACCCACTGCTCGTCCTTTTGTTTTTCATCACTTAACTGATCCATAACAAAGATAGGATCTCCCCCATCATTATAAATCGGTTCAAATAATGAAACTGGATCTTGAATCGCATCTAAAGCAAATACTATCTCTTCATGAGTTACTTCTAGCACTTTTGCAATATCCATTGCTGTTGGTTCTTTTGAATTTTCTGCAATCAATTTTTCTCTTACTTGCAAAGCTTTATACGCAATATCTCGCAATGAGCGCGATACGCGAATCGGATTATTATCACGCAAATATCTGCGTATTTCCCCAATAATCATCGGCACAGCATACGTTGAAAATTTTACATTTTGGCCTAAATCAAAATTATCAATTGATTTCATAAGTCCGATGCAACCAACTTGAAATAAATCGTCAACATATTCTCCTCTGTTATTAAATCTTTGGATGACGCTCAGTACAAGACGTAAGTTTCCATTCACTAATTTTTCTCTTGCGCTTATCTCTCCACTTTGCATTTCACGAAATAATTTACGCATTTCATCATTTTTTAATACTGGAAGTTTAGCTGTATCAACACCGCAAATTTCTACTTTGTTTCTCGTCAAAGTGTTCCCTCCTATCGGGAGTTGCTGTACAGTGTAAAGTATTTCCTTTGAAGGGGATTTTATGCATGTGGTTTTTTCACGATTTTTTATTTAAATTATCTTTCCTAATACAACTAAATAGAATAAGACCAGCCTACATAACGGCTGGTCTTATTCTTCACACCATTTTATTAAATTCTTTTCGTAATCTTTTTATAATTCTTTTTTCTAAACGCGAAATGTATGACTGTGAAATCCCAAGCATATCCGCCACATCTTTTTGCGTCTTTTCCTCTCCTCCAGCAAGCCCAAACCGAAGTTCCATAATTTGTTTTTCACGATCATTTAATTGGTGTAATGCTTTCATTAAAAGGTGACGATCTACAGTAGCTTCTAAATCTTTTGTAATAATATCATCATCTGTACCTAACACGTCAGACAATAACAGTTCATTCCCATCCCAATCAATGTTTAGTGGTTCATCAAAAGAAACTTCCGAACGATTTTTGTTATTTCGACGTAAATGCATTAAAATTTCATTTTCTATACAACGCGATGCATATGTTGCTAATTTTATTTTCTTTTCTGGATTAAATGTATTTACCGCTTTAATAAGGCCGATTGTTCCTATACTAATCAAATCTTCAATATTTATCCCTGTATTTTCAAACTTTCTTGCTATATATACAACGAGCCTTAAGTTACGTTCAATAAGTAATGACCTTGCTGCCTGATCTCCTTTTGGCAATTTATTCAAAAGAACTTCCTCTTCTTCTTTTGTTAACGGTGGTGGCAACGCTTCACTTCCACCAATATAATAAATTTCATCGGTCTTAATTCCTAATTTCAGCAATACTTTATACCAAAGGTATACTAAATAAAATTTTAATTTCATCATATTATCCCGCCTCTCATTTATTAAGCGATCACCATTTTTTGCGAAATCAACATTTTTGGATGCACAATACATTGATACTCCCCATTAGTAGACAGCTGTTGTGTATTTAATCCAATTAATACTTTGTTTACAACAATAGAACTACCTTCATGGTCAACTTGCACACTGTCAGGCTTAATTGCCCACAAAAATTGACTCTCTACTCCTACTGCACGGAAAGGAATTAAGCGTAATTTGGTCGCCCAACCAGAATCATTTTCTGGTATTTGAGGAATTTCTGTTTTGGAATAAATTTGTTCTGTTAACCAAGATGGTAAGCAATGTTCTAATGATGAAACATGCATAATCATAACAGGTGTTTTTGTTAATGGGTCATAAAGTTGGTTCCCACTGTCAATAAGACCTGCGAGTTCTAGTTCTTCTTCGGCTAATTGAATTTTTACTTTCACAATTTGATCATAGTGTATTTTCGTGACCTCTACGCTTTCAATACGCTTTTTAGAAAAATAATAAATTACTGGAAAACCAAAAATAACAAATAACCAACTAATTGGATCACCGTAAGAAATTGACTGAGATTGAACCAATCCATTTACCATTTCATTCGTTTGCAAAAAGAAATGAGTTCCAATTAATCCTCCGCCAACCATAAAGGTTACAAAGTAAAAAGTAAAAACAGTTTGTGCATAATTTCTAAATGTTGTAAACCCAAATGCTGTATACACAATAAGTAACGAGTACAGTAGTTTCATAATTGGATGTGTCATCATAGAAGCAAAAGGAGTAAAGGCAAAAATAACAATAGTTGAACCTATAAATGCCCCTAACACAAGCCTCCATCTTTTGATTTTCTTTTTTAACACGGTAGCTGTTAATAAAAGCAAAAGAAAATCAATGCAGGCGTTTAACAACCAAACAACGTCGGCGTAAACAACCAAACAATTCACCTCTTTTTTCAAGTTGAGACTAGTATAATGCATATCCAATAGGAAAGTGTGTCAATTTGCGGAGGTGTTTTTTTGTTATTTTGTGATTTCTAGACATAATCTGTCGGTAAAAAATAAAAGTACAAATTCATAGAATGATATACTCTTATTTTCACAAACAAAATATATTGAAATATACGAAATAAAAAAAAGACCTGCTTAGCAGGTCTTTTCCATAAAAAACAAAAAGGAGCATGAAAGCTCCTTTTTTTATCGTCTACGACGGTTACGTAAAAATGCTGGAATATCGATATCATCTGAATCTGAATGACGCTCATGTACAACTGGCTCTTCACGCTTCATTTCACGTTTTACTTCACGCTGTTTTGAAGGTTGAGCTACTGGTTGTTGCTGTTGTTGCGTGTGGTTCGCATTCGGACGAATAATTGGTTTTGGTGGTTGAGTTGCAATGCTATCATCAAAACCAGTTGCAATTACAGTTACAACGATATCATCTTTTAATCCTTCGTTAATAACAGAACCGAAGATCATATTTACTTCTGGATCTGAAGCTGAAGCTACGATGTCTGCCGCTTCTTGTACTTCATATAAGCTTAAGTTAGCGCCACCCGTAATGTTCATGATAACACCTTGAGCTCCATCAATAGATGTTTCTAGTAATGGGCTAGAAATCGCTTTTTTCGCAGCTTCTGCAGCACGATTTTCCCCATTACCAGAACCAATACCCATTAAAGCAGAACCTCTATTAGACATAATTGTCTTTACGTCTGCAAAGTCTAAGTTAATTAAACCTGGCGTTGCAATTAAATCCGAAATACCTTGAACACCTTGACGTAATACGTTATCAGCTTCACGGAATGCTTCTAACATTGGCGTATTTTTATCAACAATCTCTAATAAGCGATCGTTTGGAATTACAATAAGAGTATCTACATTTTCTTTAAATGCTGCAATACCAGATGCTGCTTGCGTCGCACGCTTACGTCCTTCAAAAGTAAATGGACGTGTTACAACACCTACTGTTAAAGCACCTAATTCTTTTGCAACTTGAGCAACAACTGGAGCTGCACCAGTTCCAGTTCCACCGCCCATACCGGCAGTTACGAAGACCATATCCGCACCACGAAGTGCTTCTTGAATCTGTTCTTTACTTTCTTCTGCAGCTTTTTTCCCTACTTCAGGGTTTGCGCCTGCACCAAGTCCACGCGTTAATTTTCCACCAATTTGCATTTTTGTTTCAGCTTTTGATAGATTTAATGCTTGTGCATCAGTGTTCACAGCGATAAAGTCTACACCTTGTACACCGTGTTCAATCATACGGTTTACAGCATTGTTTCCGCCACCGCCGACACCGATAACTTTTATATTCGCTAATTGATCTTGAGTAGTATCAAACTCTAACATGTCGAAATCCCCCTAGAACCTCATTTTTCGTGTCCAATTTTAATCCCATAAATAACGGAATACACGTTTTACTTTTGACATCATGCGGTCATCATTTTGATTATTATTGTTTTGATTACGAGTTTTTTGTTTCGTGGGTTGCTGTTGTACCGGCGTTGGTGCTGGTGCTGGTACTGGTTCAAAATGCTCTTGCTTTTCCTGCACATTTTTCCCACGTAATTTAGCTTTTTGATAAGAATGTTTAATTAATCCAACTCCACTTGTATATTGGGGCTCACGCACACCAATATAATCAGGAGTTGCTACACGAACATTTTCATGTAAAATATCATATGCAAGATCAAGAACACCTGGCATAGAAGCAATTCCGCCAGTTAGTACATAACCAGAAGCCACTTGCTTTACTCCTAACTTACGCACTTCATCTTGAACAAACATTAAAATTTCCTCTACACGAGCCTCTATTATATCCGATAATTCCAACTGAGAATATTGTTCTGTTTGATCACTTCCCATAATAGGAACCGTAAACATCTCTTCTTCAGATGCTGTATCATAAAAAGCATGTCCATATTTCAACTTAATTTGATCTGCATTTTCTGTTGAAGTTTTCAACCCAATCGCAATATCTTTCGTTATATGGTCTCCACCTAATGGTAATACGCTCGTCGCTTGTAACTCTCCATCTTTAAAAATAGATAAAGTTGTAGATCCTCCCCCCATATCAACAAGGGCTACTCCTCTATTTTTTTCATCTGAAGATATTGCAACTGTTGCAGCCGCTAAAGGTTGAAGACAAATATCAACAATTTCAAGACCTGCTTTTTCTACACAACGAAGTAGGTTATGTAGTAAAGTTCTCGAGCCTGTAATAAGTGTACCTTCCATTTCTAATCTTACACCGATCATCCCGCGTGGATCGTTAATCTCGTCAAGACCGTCTACGATGAACTGTCGAGGTACCACATCAATAAACTCACGTTCTGGAGCAATTGACACAACTTGTGCTGCATCTAGAACGCGTAAGACATCTTCATTCCCGATTTCACGATCTTCATTTGAAACAGCGACTACTCCGTGACAAGGAAGTAGCTGTACCTGGTTTGCATTGACACCTACTACAACTTGCTCAATGTGGATTCCCACCATGCGCTCAGCTTGTTCAATTGCTTTTTTAATTGATCGAACAGTCTCGTCTATATCAACTATCGATCCCTTCTTTAAACCATTTGATTTTACATTTCCAACACCAATAATGTTTAAGCTGTCATTAACCATTTCACCAATGATGACTTTAACATTGGATGTACCGATGTCAAGACTAACATATATTTCATTGCTGTTCATTCTTTGGCACCTCCTTCTTTATTTATACCATACAACTCAATATATGGAACAACAATCGCAACTTTACTATTTATAAGAAAAATATTCAACGTCTTTATACGTTTCCCTTTTTTAACCCTATATTTTTCTTATTTTTATTTAGCATTCAATTAAGAATATCGCAGTAAACTATGAATAACTGCTTATCTTGAAATAATTCTATTTCGAGTGTAAAGTTTACCGCCAAGTATAAGTCTACACTAAGATGTACTCATAGAAAAGTGAAACTTGTACCAATACTAGTATGAATCTAAGAATTTTTACATATTTTTCATCAAATGAACCATTCTTCTAAATTCGTATACACATAATAGAACATTCGTTTCGTTTTTTCTGCTATAAGTAACGAAAACTACCATTCTATTCTTTTTTTTCTTCCGCACCTAATTCTTTCGTATATGCACCTACTTCTAAGTCAATTAATACCTTCTTACCTGGCTCAATTGTTTTTAAAATAAGCGGATAGGCTTCCATACGTTTTGCGAAATTTTGAATTGTAGTGCTCACTTCATAACCTTCATTCATATATAAAGTAAGATGATCTTCATTCGCATTCGTTGGTGAATAGCGAATCTCCGAAATAGATTTTAAAATAGCTGGTGTTAATTTTTCTAGTTCAGCGATTAACTCCTTCATTTTCTCTTCTTTAAAAGGTTCGAAAATCGGTGCTGCAACAGGAAGTTTTCCATTAGGTAGTACATCAAGTGTTTTTCCATTCTCTAATAACGGTTGTAATTTTCCCTCTTTATTTATATAACCAATCGTTACATATTCTTCGATATGAATATCAATATTGTTTGGAAAACGTTTTTTTACATTTACTGCTTTAATTTCTTTTCGCTTCGTTAAGTTTTCTTCAGCTTTATGTGCTGTCACTCGGAAATAACTTGTATCATATGTCACGCCTGAATCCTTCATTACTTGTTCATCCGTCATATAGTGATTTCCAAACACACTAATCTTTTTTATATTACTAAGCGGAGACCGAAAATAAATTAAAAAGAGCACTAATAAAAATAAAATTGATATGTATAAAATCAATCGATGATTAACATTTTTTTTGTTTTTTTTCTTTTGATTTTTCAATTTTGGTACACGATCTTGTAGTTTAATCACTTTACTATTATTCATGTACGATCCCCCTATGTAACATAAAGAACGGCATGTTCCTCATGCCGTTCTTATCTTCTTATTATAACATAAATGATAATGAGCGGAACGAATAACCGTTATCTTCCAATGATTTCTACTTCTGTGTGCATATCTACATCAAATTTATCCTTAATTGTATGTTTTATTAATTCAATTAAAGACAATACATCTTGCGCTGAAGCTCCCCCGGTATTAACAATAAAATTGCCATGCATTTCAGAAATTTGAGCTCCACCAATCCTATAACCACGAAGCCCTGCTTTTTCTACTAAATCTCCTGCAAAATGTGGGATTGGATTCCGAAATACACTTCCTGCACACGGGTGATTCCATGGTTGCGTTTCACGGCGGTAATCTTTATTATTTTGCATGCTACGTACAATTTCTTCACGTTTTCCCGCCTGTAATTGAAACACCGCCTCTAAAACAATACCAGGACGTTTCGTTTGCAATACAGATGCCCGATAAGAAAACTCCAGTTCTTTATTCGTTAACCAGTCAATTGTACCGTCTTCAAACAGAATGAGAGCCTTCGATAATACACTCGATATATCCGATTTATGTGCACCTGCATTCATATATACTGCACCACCGACACTTCCTGGAATACCGCTTGCAAACTCCAATCCAGCTAACCCTTGACGACTAAGTAAAGTTGACAATTTAATAAGAGGATATCCACTACCAACTCTTACCTTATGTTTTTCGACCTCTAAGTAATCTAATCCTTCTCCTAAACGAATAACAACACCTTCTATGCCTTGATCAGATACAAGAAGGTTTGAACCGCGACCAATTACAGTCCACTTCGTTTTGTATTGTTTTACTAACTGTAATGTTTTTTCAATACCGGCTACATGCTTTGGCACAATTAAAATATCCGCTGGTCCACCTATTTTCATAGTTGTATAACGTGCTAACGGCTCGTTAACTAAAACACGACCAACGTCTGCTTCTATAAGCTCATTTACTAATTGTTCCATAGACAATCTCCCCCATATTAAGTCTCCTTATGACAATAATATGCAGGGCGTTCACCTAACGTTATCCCTCTATTTACGGGCAGTACAGCTCCTAAATCAAAATTAGGCGATAATAAAGAAATTAGGCGGAATGAGGATACCAGTAAACATCCGATTAGTGAAAGGTAATAATCAACGAGAGAGAATCACTCCCCGCTGATTAAAGCCTCACTTTATTTTTTTACAAGCTTATTCATTACTTCATACAGCTTATTTGCTGCATCTGGAATACCTAGTTGCTTAGCAGCTAGCTTCATATTTTGTAATGTTTGTGCATCTAATAAAATCTCATCAATATCACGAATAAGCGTTTCAGCTGTTAAATCTTTTTCTAGTAACATTTTTGCCGCTCCTTTATCAACAACTGAACGTGCATTCTTTTCCTGATGATTATTTGTTACATACGGACTCGGTATTAACACACTTGGTTTTCCTAACGCTGTTAATTCTGCAAGTGTTGTTGCCCCAGCCCTTGAAACAACAAGGTCTACACCAGTTAGTACCTCTGGCATATTATGAATGAACGGCTTAATAATAACATTGCTTGGGTTCCCTTTTTGCTTCACGGCTTCCATCACTTTGTCATAATGTACTTCACCTGTTACATATAGTATTTCGTAGCTTTTGTTCCCAAACTGTTCAATTGCTTCAACGAAGGCATCGTTAATCGGTCTAGCCCCACGACTTCCACCAAATATAAGTACAGACTTTTTAGGAAGAGAAAGCCCAACTGAACGTTTCCCCTTCATTCCATTTTGATCCATTACCTCTGATGCTCGTGGATTACCTGTCATTACCACTTTTGACTCTGGAAAATGCTCTATAGCTGCTTCAAAACAAACAGCAACTTTATCAACATAACGGCTTAAAAACTTGTTCGTTACACCTGGTACACTATTTTGTTCATGTACAATAGTTGGAATACCTAATTTGGCTGCAGCGTATACAACTGGTCCACATACATATCCACCCGTTCCAATTACGATATCCGGATTAAAACGACGAATATATCGTTTACTATCCTGTACACCTTTTAGAAAACGCATTACTGTTTTCACATTATCTAATGATATTTTTCGTTTAAATCCACTTATAACAATAGATTGAAATGGTATACCTGCTTTTGGAACGATTGTACTCTCTAGTCCATTTTCCGTACCAATATATAAAAATCTTGCTTCTGGATTTAACTTTTTTATTTCTCTAATTAAAGCAAGAGCTGGATAAATATGACCACCAGTACCCCCACCACTCACTAATACACGCACTACTAACTCCTCCGCTTCTCTTTTCTTATTTCCATTATATTTATTTCTATATACATATTGCATTTTTACACACATACGAAAAACCCTGTCTTATAAACAGGGTTTAGTAGCGAGAATGGCGACTTATATTTAATAATACACCTACTGCCATTAACATTAATGTCAAACTTGATCCACCATAACTTAAAAACGGCAAGGTAATACCCGTAACAGGCATCAGTCCTGTTACAACACCAACATTAATCATTACTTGAATCGCAATCATCGCCACAATACCTACTGCTAAAAACGTACCATATAAATCTGGCGCTCCTAATGCGATACGAATCCCGCGCCATAATAATAGACTAAATAATAATAACACAAATGAACCACCAATAAAACCTAATTCCTCGGATAAGATCGCAAATATAAAGTCAGTTTGTGGTTCAGGTAAATAAAGAAATTTTTGTCTACTTTGTCCAAGTCCAAGCCCAAATAATCCACCAGGTCCAATTGCAAGTAATGATTGGATAATTTGAAATCCACTCCCGAGCGGATCTGACCACGGATCTAAATATGATGTAATGCGTTTCATTCGATACGGTGCTGATGCAATTAACCCTACAAATCCTGCTACACCAATCAAACCAAACATTGCAAAGTGAAAGACTCTCGCTCCCGAAATGAATATCATAATGATACATGTCCCAACCATTACCGTTCCTGTCCCAAGGTCTGGCTGTAACATAATCATCCCAAAAGCAAGAAACACAAAACTAAGAGCCGGTAATAAACCACGTTTAAAAGATGTAATCAATTTTTGCCGTTCTGCTAAAAACTTTGCCAAGAAAATAATCATCGCAAACTTCATAAATTCTGACGGTTGAATCGAAAATGCTCCGATTCCAATCCAACTTCGTGCTCCTCCTCGAACAAGACCTACTCCAGGAATAAGAACGAGAATAAGAAGAATGAAGCAAACTAGCAAAATCACTTTTGAATACGTACGCCACACCCAATAATCAATTTTCATAATAAAAAACATAGCTACTACACCAAGACCCGCAAACAGTAATTGTCTTTTTGCAAAAAAGAATGAGTCCCCCATTTTATAAGAGGCCCAAACTGCACTCGCACTATAAACCATAATCATTCCGATTGTCAACAATGAAAGTGTTACGATGATGAGAATAAAATCAGGCGTTTTCTTCATTACCCACAAACACCACCTCTTTAGGCAGAACCTTTTGCCCTATGTAACAAAACATCAGTAGGTGTTAGCCTACTGATGTTTTGATTTACTTTATATAAGTTTATGCACAGCTTGTATAAAAATGTCTCCTCTTTCTTCAAATGTTTTAAATTGATCCCAGCTTGCACACGCTGGAGAAAGAAGAACGACATCACCATCTTTAGAATGAGCATAAGCTTTCACCACTGCTTCATCTAAAGTATCGACACTTTCAATTATATCTAATCCCGCTTTTTCTGCCGCTCTTACTAGTTTAGGAGCTGTTTGTCCAAATGTTACAATCGCTTTTACATTTTTGAAATACGGAATTAAATCATCGAATTCATTTCCGCGATCAAGCCCACCTGCTAGTAACACAATCGGTTGTGTAAACGCAGATAGTGCTTTCTCAGTCGCTAACATATTCGTTGCTTTTGAATCATTATAAAACTTACGGTTGTTAATCGTTGTTACATATTCTAAACGATGTTTTACACCCGTAAAACGTTTTAACACGACCGTAATTGCTTCATTAGAAGTACCTAATAATTTCGCAATACTCATCGCAGCTAAAATATTTTCTAGATTATGTTGACCAGGTAAAACGATATCGCTTACTTCAACAACTTTTTCACCTTTGAAATAAAGAGCGTTATCTTTTATACACGCACCATCTTCAATTTCTTTCGTTGTCGAAAACAGGATTTTTTGACCTTTAGAATACGCAGACAAAGCCATCACATCTGCATCATCCGCATTTATTACACTATAATCATTTTCTGTTTGGTTTTTAAAAATATTTGCTTTTGCTAAACCATATTCTTTCTTCGTCCCATGATAATCTAAGTGGGCCTCAAATAAATTTAAAAACGCAGCAATTTTAGGTTGGAACAATTCTACTCCCATCAATTGAAACGATGAAAGTTCTGTAACTACAACTTCATTTTCTTTTGCATCCTGTGCTACTTCACACGCTACAGTTCCAATGTTCCCTGCAATTACAGGATGCTTTTGTCCTTCTTTTAGCATTTCAAATGTCAGCATTGTCGTCGTCGTTTTACCGTTAGACCCCGTAATCCCAACAAATGGTGCTTCTGAAATACGATATGCTAATTCAACTTCCGTAACAATCGGAATTTGTTTTTCTTTCGCAGCAACTAATATTGGATTAGAATACGGGATTCCTGGATTTTTTACTACAAGAGAAATATTTCTCTCTAATAATTCTAAAGGATGACCACCGCATACAACGTCCATTCCTTTTGCTTGTAATTCTGCAGCAAGTACATTCTCTGCTAAAGGCTTTCCGTCATTTACAATAACATTTGCCCCTAGCTTTTGTAACAATGTAGCTGCTGCATAACCACTTTTTGCAATACCCAATACAAGAATATTCTTATTTTGAAATTCAGTTACAGTTTTCAATTACATCCACACCCCGATATAAATTCCTAACACAGCTAATAAAAATCCTGCAGACCAAAACGTCACAACAACACGCCACTCTGACCAACCGCATAATTCATAATGATGGTGTAATGGACTCATTTTAAAGACACGTTTTCCTGTTGTTTTAAATGAAATGACCTGAATGATAACCGATAAAGTTTCCATTACGAATACTCCGCCAATAATTACAAGTAGCAATTCTTGTTTTAATAAAATCGCTACAGCTGCAATGGCTCCACCTAAAGCTAATGAACCTGTATCTCCCATAAACACTTTTGCTGGATTCGCATTGAATACTAAAAATCCAAGTACAGCTCCTACAACTGCCATACAGAATATCGCTACTCCAAATTGCTCTTGTGCCACAGCAATAATACTAAATGCTCCAAATGCAATAGCAGCTGTTCCTGATAATAAACCATCTAAACCGTCAGTTAAGTTAACTGCATTTGATCCACCAATAAGCATAAATAGTACAAGTACGAAATACGCCCAACCTAATTCAAACTTAACATCCGTTCCCGGAATCATGATGTATGTGTGGAACGCTTGCCCTTTTCCAATTAAAAAGAATGCAATAGCAATAACAAGCTGACCTACTAATTTTTGCTTTGATGTTAAACCAAGATTTCTCTTCTTAACTACCTTTATGTAGTCATCTAAAAATCCAATCAATCCGTAACCAAACGTCACTAATAGTAATAACGAAACCTCTGCACCTAAATAATTAAACTTAATCGCCATAATAAGTGAAGTTACCATCATAGATACGTATATGACGATACCACCCATTGTCGGTGTCCCTGATTTTTTTTGATGTGACTTCGGTCCCTCATCACGAATACTCTGTCCGAACTTTAATTTTCTTAAAAATGGAATAAACAATGGCGAAAGGGCAACAGAAATTAAGAATGCTACCCCAGCCGTTACTAATAAACCTTGCTCAAGCACATGTAGTCCTCCTCTCACGTTGTTACTCTTCGTTGTTTAAACGCCCTGTAATTGCTTCTTTAGCAACTTCACGATCATCGAAATGATGAACTTCTTTACCAATAATTTGATACGTTTCATGCCCCTTACCAGCAATAATAATGATATCATCTGCTTTCGCTTTAGCGATTGCATGGTGTATTGCTTCTTTTCTATCAATGATCATTTCATAATTTTTCCCGCTTGCACCATGTACCATATCATCTAAAATAGCCGCTGGATCTTCACTTCTTGGATTATCTGATGTATAAATTGCATGAGTTGCATATTTTGTTGCAACACTTGCCATTATCGGTCTCTTCGTTCGGTCCCTATCGCCGCCACAACCAACGATACAATACACATCACCTTTTGCAAATTGTTTTGCAGTTTTTAATACATTTTCTAAACTATCTGGCGTATGTGCGTAATCAACAATAACTGTATAATTTTGCCCTCCATCAACAACTTCAAAACGTCCTGGAACCCCAGCTAAATCCTTTATAACAGCAATGATTGTTTCTAATTTCACACCCGAAACAAGTCCTGCTGCTGTTGCTGCAAGTACGTTATATACATTAAATTTACCTATTAATTTCATTGTAACATTTACACTTTCATATGGTGTGACAAGCGTAAATGTAGTCCCGCCACTCGTCATAACGATATTTTTTGCCATAATGTCACTTGTTGTATCAATACCATATGTTACAACTGTTGCTGCAGTACTTCTCATATACTCTTCTGTTACATTATCATCGCTATTCAGCACAGCGTACTTTTCACGATTATGATTATAACTATTGCCAAGCTGTGCAAATAGTAACCCTTTTGCATGTTTATATTCTTCCATCGTTTTATGATAGTCTAAATGATCTTGTGTTAAATTCGTAAACACCGCTACATCGTAATCACATCCGTGTACACGACCAAGATTTAACGCATGTGACGAAACTTCCATTACCGTGCTGTCCACACCTTGTTCAACCATTTTTGAAAACGTCTGTTGAAGTGTTAGTGCATCTGGTGTTGTATTTTTCACCTCAAATGTTTCATCACCGATTTTCATATTAATCGTTCCAATTAGCCCTGTTTTATGACCATGTGCTCGCATAATCTCATCCATAATATGCGATGTTGTTGTCTTTCCATTTGTACCTGTAATTCCGATTAAATGTAACTTGTGTGTCGGTTGACCATAAAAATAATCAGCTAAAACCGCTAACGAACGAAAAGTATTTTTCACAAGTACAACTGGAACGTCAACATCAATTGGTCTTTCCGCAACAATAGCAGCCGCTCCTTGTGCCGCTGCTTGCTTAGCAAAATCATGGCTATCAACCGTATATCCTTTCATACATACAAATAAGCTTCCCTCTTTCACTTTACGTGAATCAGCTTCTATAGATGTGATTTCTGGATTTTCTTTTGGAACAACTGGAAAATCATGCAAACATGATACAAGTGTATGCAACTTCATTTCACTAAACCCTCTCTACATTGTTTATTTATCTTTTTTTCAGTAAGCAACACATTACCTCCTATATAAGGAGGTAAGTGCTACTGACCTATTTATGAATGAGACACTTACTGTCTCAAATTAAGTAACTGTTCTATAAAGAACTCACTTCCACCAATTGTACCATAAAACGTACTATGTTACCTTTAATTCCCGAAGTAAATTCTAATTTTTGAGCCTTCTTTTACTTTAGCTCCCGCTTCTGGTGATTGTTTAATTACTTTCTCTCCATCTCCACTTATATCAAGCTTCAAATCGACGAGTTGTGTTTGTAAGTCTTTCTTTTTCATTCCAATTAAATTCGGAACTTCCACAGTTGGTGTATCGCCCCATTTATATTCTTTCTCAACTTGTTCTTTTCTCGGTTTCACTCCCATAACAGGAAGCGCATCTCGAAGGATATTCCCGACAATCGGAGCTGCTACCACTCCACCAAACTGTGTAACCCCTTTTGGATTATCAACAGCAACATACACAACAATCTCTGGATCATCCGCTGGAGCAAATCCGATAAAAGATACTATATAATTATTCTCTAAATATTTACCATCTTTCACCTTTTGAGCAGTACCCGTTTTTCCACCTACACGATATCCATCAATATAAGCACCTTTACCAGAACCTTTCGCTACAACATTCTCTAATGCATAACGAACTTTTTCTGAAGTTTCCTTGGAAATAACTTTTCTTTTCTCAACAGGTGTCTTTTTACTAACAACTTGATTATTTTTCGGATCAATAAACTCCTTAGCTATATACGGCTGATACAATGTTCCACCATTTACAGCCGCCGCTACAGCTGCTACTTGTTGAATTGGTGTAACAGAAACCCCTTGGCCGAATGAAGTTGTTGCTTGCTCTACTGGACCAACTTTATCTAAATTAAATAAAATCCCACTGCCTTCACCTTGCAAGTCAATTCCAGTCTTCTGCCCAAAACCAAAATTACGAATGTATTTAAATAATCGGTCTTTACCAAGGCGATCACCAAGTTCAATAAATCCCGGGTTACATGAGTTTTGAACGACTTCTAAAAACGTTTGACTGCCATGACCTCCTGCTTTCCAGCATTTCAATCTAGCTCCACCTACTTCAGCTGCTCCATCATCATAAAACGTATCCTTCTCTAAGTCTACTAAATTTTCATTCAATGCTGCAGCTAATGTAATGATCTTAAATGTTGAACCAGGCTCATACGTACTCCATACAGGTAGATTTCTGTTATACACTTCTGGAGAGACACTTTGAAAATCCGCTGGGTCAAAACTCGGTCGACTAGACATACCTAAAATTTCACCATTTTTAGGATTCATTGCAATCGCAATCATACCGTCAGGATTATAAGTTGACTCCGCAATATTCATTTCTCTTTCCATAATCCTTGTAATACGCGCATCGATTGTTAATCCTAAATTTAAACCAGCTTCTGGCTTTTTGAAATCATCACCAACATTAGGCATCCTTTGTCCTTTCGCATCTGCAAAAAAACGCACATGACCTTTGTCCCCATTTAGCTCTTTATCATAATATTTTTCTAGTCCCATAAGACCTTGGTTATCGCTACCTGCAAAACCTAATACATGTGATAAAAAGTTTCCAAATGGATAGTACCGGATAGAATCCTCTGCGATATACACGCCCTTCAAACTTAATCCTCGTACTTCTTTCGCTTTGTCATGTGATATTTTCCTTCCGCCTTTATCTAACCTTACAATCGATTCTTTTTTTGTAATCCTTTTATAAATCTCATCTTTTTCCACACCTAATACTGCAGCTAACTTCTCTGCAGTCTCTGCTGGTTTTTCAATTTGCCTCGGTACAACAAAGACAGTTGGAGCACTTTTATTCGTGGCAAGTTCCACACCATTTCGGTCTAAAATTTTCCCACGTTCGGGTTCAAAAGTAATATTACGACTCCATGAATCTTTCGCACGATCCGTTAACATATTCCCAAGAAAAAATTGCACATATCCAAGACGAATATCGATAATAGTGAAAATAAGTATACCTGATATAAGTATAAAAATAAGTCGTTTTCTAACTGTTACATTTGATACACGCATATCGGAACAAGCCTCCCTTACGCCTAGCTTGTTCCAATATATGCTTGTACTTATTTAATTAGAACTTATTCTCTTTTACCATTACGGCTTTTCTGCTTCTTGCTGTGGTTCGAGTGGCGGTACGAGTGTGACACCTAATTCTGTACCAGGTTGTAATAATGTTCCTTCCGCCACACTTTGTTCTGTTACGTATCCTGTACCAGAAGGTTTCAAGTTAAGCTGTAATGTCTTCGCTAAATTCATAACATCACGCAGTGCCCATCCTTGTATATTTGGCATTGTAGGCTTATCTCCTACCAAGAAGACTCGGTCGCCTTTTAATGTTTGTTCAGTCGCTTTTGGTACTTGTTGCTGTACTTTCCCTTCACCTAGTACGATTGGACGAAGTTTTGCTTTATCAATCGCTTTCCCCGCTTCAGCCATCGTTTTACCAGTTACATCTGGAACAGTAGTTTGTTGTTCTTTCAGATGTTTTTTCGGATCTTTCACTTCATTTGGCTTAATCTTTAAATACTCTAAACTATTTTTTGTTACATATTTAAAAATATCAGCTAAAGGTTGTGCGCCGTTCTCGTCATCTTTTAATTTCGGCTGTTTAACAGCTACATACACGACAAGTTGTGGATCGTCCATTGGTGCCATACCTAAGAATGAGAATATATAATTCTGTCTTCCTGTCATATAGCCGCCTTTTCCATCCGGAATTTGCGCTGTACCTGTTTTACCACCAACTGAATATCCATCAATTTTATAAGCTGTCCCTGTACCTTTCGGAGATGTAACAACACGTTCTAATAACTGTCTTACTTGCGCTGCTGTTTCCTTTGTAACAGGTTTTCCTACTTCTTCTGGCTTATGTTCTAATTTTACTTTGTCTGTTATCGGATCTACAATTTTATCAATTGCATAAGGTTTCATCATTTTCCCATCATTTGCAATGGCCGTTGCAGCTTGTACAAGCTGAATTGGTGTTACAGTGGAACCTTGTCCAAAAGCTGTTGTCACTTGTTGTATTTGCTGATCAAATAAAATTGTATTCGATCCTTCACCTGATAAATCAATGTTCGTTTTTTCATCTAATCCAAAACTATGAATATATTTTCGGAAACGTTCTGGACCAAGTTTTTGATCTCCTAAAATTGCAAACGCTACGTTTGAAGAACGCTCTACCCCTTCATCAAACGTGATAGAACCCCAACCAGCACCGCCATTATGATCTTTTATTTTCCTATTTCCGACTTGATATGTCCCGGATTGATAATAATCTTGTCCTTTGTACACACCTTCATTAATAGCTGCCGCTAACGTAAAAATTTTCATTGTTGATCCAGGTTCAAATGCATTGGCAATCGCGTCATTGAAGAAATATTTAATTTGGCGATCATTAGGGTCATAACTAGGTTTAGTAGACATCGCTAATATTTTCCCAGTTTTCGGATCTGCAACAATCCCTATTAAACTTTCTGGCTCATATTGCTTACTTGCTGCTTTCATCGCGTCTTCTAAATAACTTTGGACACGTTGATCAATTGTTAAATAAGCGTTATCTCCATTTTTAGGTGCCTTTACATTAACTTTTCCCCCATCAAGGGACACACCTTTACGATCACCTGTATATGCTACTTCTCCGTTCGAAGCACTTAAGTATTTATCCAAGCTTTTCTCTATGCCAAATTGACCTACCGAGGTTCCATTCTCATTTGGTTTTGCATGACCTATAACGTAAGATGCAAAATCACCGTTTGGATACACCCTTGCATTTTCTGTAATAAAAGATATTCCCGGCAACTTCAACGCTTCTATTTGTTCCTTCTTTTCTTTCGTCAAATCCTTGCCTAACGTTCCAAATTCGACTTGACTTCTACCTTCCTTGTTTAAAGAAGCTAAAATATCCTCTTCGCCTTTTCCAAGTACTCCTGCAATTTTCTTTGCAGTATCTTCTTTATTCTCAACTGAGTTAGCACCTTTTAGTGCAGCTACCATTTTGTAAGAGTTTGCGTCTTGCGCTAACACATGACCGTTTTGATCATAAATGGTTCCTCGGTTCGCTTCAAGAACTCCTGTTTTACTATGCTTTTGTTTAGCAAGTGCATCTAAATCCTGATTATGAACTGTTCCTGTTGATTGTATGTAAAAAAATCGGGCTAATAACAGCAAAAAGAGCAGGAGGAAAAATATCATAAAATAACCTGCTCCCTTATTGGTATGAAATTTAGTCATATTCTTCTTCATCGTTCCTTCACACCTATTGCCTTATTTGAGGCCTTTCACATTATTCGCATTAATTTCTAGCCCGTGTTTTTTTGCAACTTCAGCGATCCGTTCATAGCGACTTAACTTCTCTACTTCAGCTTGTAATTCTTGATTTTCTTTTTGCTGCTGTACAATTTTTTCTTCTATCGTCGCTGCTTCTACATTAACTTGATAAAGGCCTGCTTTATTTCCAATAAACGCGACACAGGCATACAATAAAAAGCCAATAAACGCTACATACAACAGTTTTTCGATTCTTGTAATTTTCGCTTTAACCTTCGGCTTAGCCATCTGCTGTGGGGGCGTTTGAATTTGCACCTCTTCTTGCGCTTGTTGTTTGTACTTTACAGCTAAATTAGTCATACCTCTCTCTCCCTTTTATCGTTTTTCAGCGATTCTCAACTTCGCAGAACGCGCACGATTATTTTCTTCTAGCTCTATATCAGAAGGTAAAATCGGTTTTCTTGTAATAAGCTTTAATTTCGGCTTAAATTCATCAGGAATAATCGGTAATCCTGGCGGCAATTGTGGCGTTGTACTATTTCGCTTAAACGTTGTTTTACAAATACGATCTTCTAATGAATGGAATGTTATAACACTAACCCTTCCACCTGGCTTAACCATCTCAATAGCAGATTCCAATGCTTCTTCAAATACTTTTAATTCATCATTTACAGCTATACGAATTGCCTGAAACACTCGCTTAGCAGGATGCCCACCCGTTCTGCGAGCAGGAGCCGGAATACCTTCTTTAATTAGCTCTACTAATTCTCCTGTCGTTTCAATAGCTTTATTCTCACGATAAGCTTCAATTTTTCTTGCAATTTGTTTTGAAAATTTCTCTTCACCGTATTGGAAGAAAATCCTTACAAGTTGTTCATATGACCAGCTATTTACAACATCGTACGCTGTTAATGGGGCATCTTGATCCATCCGCATATCTAGCGGTGCATCATGATGATAACTAAAGCCTCGTTCTGGTGTATCTAATTGTGGGGATGAAACACCTAAATCAAATAAAATACCGTCTACTTCTGTTATACCTATTTCCTGCAGTTTTTCAGCTAAATAACGGAAGTTACTCTTTACTGTTATAAACTGTTCACCGTATGAAGAGAACTTTTCTTTCGCGTTTTGAATCGCTATCTCATCTTGATCAAACGCTATTAATTTTCCACCTTCAGTTAATTGGGATAATAAATAAGAACTATGTCCTCCTCCCCCCAGTGTACAATCTACATATGTACCATCTGGCTTTATATCTAAGCCGTCTACTGTTTCCTTTAAAAGCACTGTTACGTGTTTAAACATTGTTGCACCTACTCTTTTTCCAATTAATTATGTTGAATGTATCCCTTCCTCTAAACACATATTTCACGCTTAGAGAATGAAATAATACGAAAGAACGACTCATTTAACTTACCAACAAAGGCAACATACTATACAAATCGCTATTTTCTTTTATTATATACTAAATTTTATCATCTTTTGCGGGAATTTAAATAAAAAACTGTCGAAAAAGCGAATAATACGTTTACATTTTGTGCTATTTTGTCATATATTTAAGTATCCAACACAATTGCCATATTTAACACTTTTTTTGATTGATAATTCAGAAAAAAATCACTTCACAGTAAATTCAACGGAATAAAAATAAAATCCTGCTCCAAAGAGCAAGATTTTATAGTTTTATAACATGATGTTTTCCGTCCCAAGAAAAAGGGTTTTCCATTACACGATCAACGAAATCCAAACCAAACTGATTTAAATAATAACATACATTCCACACACGTTCTTGCGGTGCACCTAATGGACGAAGTGCGAATTGTATACGGCGGAATTTATTTAGCTGAACCTCATACTTTTTCTCAACATTTCTTTTCAACATTCTTTCCAGCAGTTCAATTTGTTCATTAATTTTCAATTCGTTTTTCCCTGCAAACGCACCTAACCCTGGCTCTATTTTCTTTACAAATTGCTGTAAAGATGTATGAATATCGGCAATTTCTTTTTTCGCCTTTTCAAAATGATCATCAATCGGTTCCTCTATTTGATTAGACAACCAGTTTTCACGCAATTTATCGACATCATTTAAAAACGGATCACTTTCTCTCAATTGCAAATCAAATAAATCCGTCGCTATATCTCTCTCCACATAAGTAATTGTAAGACGAGGAACGACAGGTGGCATTTGAAAACCGACAGTATGGAATACTTGTTGTAATTCACTCCAATAAGCTAATTCTCCTGGACCTCCAATAAATGCGAGCGTAGGAAATACATACTCTTGCATAAGAGGACGTGTTACAACATTATTACTAAAACGTGCCGGATTTCTCTCCATCTCTTCAATCAACTCTTCGTATGAAAAGGAATGCGCCCCATCCTTTCCAACAAACTTACCTTGTTGATCTTCAAGCAATACTCGTTCATTATCTATTTCCATGAATATATGCACTGCATGAGACTTCGTTTCAATAATCGGTTTGTATCCTAGTTCTTTAATTACTTCTTGCTGATTACGAAGCCCCTCTTGTATCTCTTTATACTTACTTATAATTCGCTTAAAAAATGGAATTTCTAACTTTCTTAATTCAGGATGATGTGAATCAACAAGGATTAAACCAGAATTAGCAAAGATTTTCGTAATAAGATGAGCAAAGAAATCTACATACGTATTCGATTTTTTCAAAGCATCATCAACAAATTTTAATACATCCTTTGTAAAATTTGTTTCTGGGTATGTTTTAAAAATCTCTTCAATCCAATTTCTACAATCTTCAACAGAAAGTTCAGACTCAGAAGCACTCGCCTTTTTCGGATTACGGTCATAAAAAATAGTTTTTTTCATCTTTTTATTTTTCGCTACAAAAGTATGGTTAATCTCATCCATATCATGGTCTTCACCCGCAATCCAGAAGACAGGGACAACTTTAACTCCTAAACTTTCTTCCTTTTCCTTTGCAAGCTGTAAAATTGAAATAACTTTATGAATTGTATAAAGCGGTCCAGTTAATAACCCTGCTTGTTGTCCAGCTATAACAACATATGTATTTTCATCTCCAAGCGCTTTTACATTTTGAAGTGTAGATTCTCCCGCTTGTAATTTTGTATTATATTCTAATAAATGCGCTACTAAATCTTGGCGGAAAAACTCCCTTTCACGCAAATCATGTAAACGTTGTTTAAAAGCATCTTCTGTTAACATATAATCAAAACATGACTGTATCTCTTTTTTACCGTTCATATAGTCCGCTACAACACCTTGTTGCGGAACAGAGATTTCTTTTATCTCCATATAATTCTTCCTTTCGTATCCAGTTCTCTCACCAATCCACATTGTAGTCAATGTTTCACGTAAAAGCAAAGAATAACACTTATACTCTTGTTTCTAACCCTTTTATTGCATCGAACAAAAATTGAAGTGTCGGAACTGGTAGTTGCTGTTTCTTAGCTTCTTCTAATACATATCCAACAATCGCATTAATTTCCGTCTGTCTATTCGCTCTTACATCCGCTAACATAGAGGATGTATTACGAGACGTTCCTTCACACACATTTCGTACCATTTGCCATACCATTTCTTTTTCTCCTCTAATAAGAAATGCGACCTCCTGAAACACTTGCTCCATCATTTGATAAAAAAAACGATTCGTGATTAATTCACCATTCTTAACTCCCAATAGTGCTGTCAATGGATTGATACATACATTTACTACTAATTTTTTGTACATAATCTCTTCCCAATCCGTTTCTATTTGAACTGGAAAATAAGTAACAGGAAAATAACGGAATATTTTCTTGAAATGTATAGATTGACCACAAACCACTCCAAATTTTGTTACCCCTATCCCAGTATGATGAACGATATGCCCTCCCTCTTTTTTCGCACCATGTTCTACAATACCAACAGCTATATTTTCACTCCCTATTTTCAGCATCTTTTGAAGATGCGACATTCCGTTTTGCAAAAAGATTAATGATGATGCCCCTTCCACAAACGGTAGTACGTCATCTATATGATATTGCTTCACAGAAATAAATATATAATCTAAATTTTGTGCTACCATACTTTCTATCGGTAAAACAGATGGATATACTGTTTCACATCTTCCATCTCTAATACAAGTTACACCTGTTTCATTCAACTCTTCAGCCTGCTTAGCCGTTCTTGTAAACAACGTAACATCTTGGTTACTTTTTTGTAAATAAAATGTATACAATAGACCAATAGCACCTGGTCCGACAATTCCAATTTTCATTTTCACACAAGGGATTCACATTAAGCGCCCTTGCCTCCCCTCCTTTTTATATCTTTTTAAAGTACATGAGCACGCCCTATAATTTCGTTGTCCTCTGCCAAACAAATACACTCTCTTTTTTCGCTATGTATAATACTGCCTATTAATACACTTATACTCTTAGTTTAGCAAATCCTCAAAAAAATAATAAAAGAAATATACTATCTTCTTCATAAAAATAAAAAAATGAGTTATACTATTATTGTAAATATTTTTACTTTTCTGCATTCAACAAGATAACAAAAGGATGTGATGTAATGGGATTCCCAAAAGTTGAGCGCTTGCTCATCAATTATAAAACGTTAGATGAATTCAAAAAATTTAAAGGGTGCGGAGCCCAAGAACTATCTATGCTGGAAGAATTGCAAGCAAACATTATTGAAAACGACAGTGAATCTCCATTTTATGGCATTTATTATGGTGGATCACTAATCGCACGTATGAGTCTATATATGAAAAGAAACGGCGGAGAACCATTCGAAATTACAGGTCCTTACCTAGAACTTTATAAACTTGAAGTATTACCAACTTTTCAAAAACAAGGATTCGGGCAAATGCTTGTAAATCATGCGAAACAAATGCAATTTCCTATTAAAACAATAGCACGTATTCATTCAGCTGGTTTTTGGGATAAATTAAATTTCAACCCCGTATCAGTAACTGATGGTGATTTTTATATTTGGCATCCAGAAACAAATTTGAATGCGGTTACAAACGAAGAATCGGCTTAAGAAATAAAAAAACAGCTGTATAACAGCTGTTTTTTATTTCTTAAGCTTCTCTAACTTCTCATTCGAGCGAGCATTGTTTCTTTCCGCTACCATTACACTTCTTTTTTGATCGATATAATCAAGTAATGTTCTATACTCTTCTTCATATACTGATAATCGCTCCAGAAGGCGCTCTCTTTCTGTTTGTAATGATTCAACTTGTTGTTGCAACACCGTTAAAGAGTTTTCATCTTTATAATTTTGCAAGAAATCAATAACATCATTCAACGTAATTGACGTAGGTTCTAACACCTTTGTCTCTTTCACTTCATAATGTTCTACTTTACGAAGTTGCTTTGCTTCCTCAATACGTTCTTTATATTGCTTTCTTACGTAAGAATTCCACCTAAACCCACATGCTGCTGGTGTACGAGATAAATTTTTTCCCACTTCCTTAAAGGCAGAAAGTTGTGTTCCACCTTCTCGAATATGCCGGAGTACTACTTCTGCCAGAAGCAAATCTTCATCATCAGTCCAAGCATCTTGTCTTGTTGTCGCCATCTCTCTAGTCCTCCCTATGCATTTTTTATTAAGCATATGCAGTTACTAGAAAAGATAGAATACAACAACTAAAGATTAAGACAAAAAAAATAAACGCAGAAGATATCTTCTGCGTTTATTTTCCCGCAATTACTTGCTGATTACTTCTTTACCTTTGTAAGTACCGCATGCTTTACATACACGGTGAGCTAATTTCGCTTCACCACAGCTTGGGCACTCTACCATACCAGGTACTGATAATTTGAAATGCGTACGACGCTTTCTTTTTACTGTTTTAGAAGTTCTTCTAAAAGGTACAGCCATTCTTCCCACCTCCTTAAAAGAAATAGTTATTTTCATATGAAGGCCTGAACCAGTCTTCCGATTATTTGTCAAAAAACTTTGCAAGTCCTGCCAATCTTGGATCAACAGTCTTTTCTTTGTCTTCTTCCGAAATCACTTGCCAGTCTTGACCTTGCGTCGGTGCTCCACCAGAAACATCATCACTGAAAATTTGCATTGGAATCTCCAAAAGTATATTTTCCTTGATTACGGGCAGTAAGTCAAGTACTTCTCCTTCTAAAGAATGAATTTCAGCTTCAGTTTCAAATTCTTCTTGTGAAGTTTGGAACACCTCAGTTGTTTTAATGTCAAATGGTAATGTCACATCTACTAAAGAGCGAGAACATGGTAAAACCATGCTTCCAGTTATATGTAGATGAAACGTAAACTTACCGGAGCCAAAATCAACTCTTCCCGTTACATGAACAGGATTAATTTCACGAATATCTTTCTCGACCTCTTTTAGCTCACTTACATCTACCATCTCATCCAATGTCAATCCTTTATTTCTCAATTTATTCAATTGATGGATGGACCATTTCATATCATATCACCTCAAGGCAACAAACAAAATTATAGCTAGCCATTTTATATTTGTCAATGTTTTTTCTTTACACTATAATGAAGTCATCATAGTAAATAATATATAGAGTATCACGTTTTTCAAAAAGATGCTACATCGAAAGGAGAGATTACCATAAAAGCTGGTGGTATTGTTGTTGAATATAACCCTTTTCATAACGGTCATCTTTATCATGTGCAACAGACAAAAAAGTTAACACAATCCGATATAATAATTGCCGTTATGAGTGGTCCTTTTTTACAGCGTGGTGAGCCCGCACTCATTTCCAAATGGTATCGCACTAAAATGGCCTTAGCAAACGGCGTAGACCTTGTTGTAGAGCTTCCATACGTCTTTGCAACACAAAAGGCTGAAACCTTCGCAAATGGTGCTATTTCCATTTTAAATGCCCTACGTGTTTCCGAAATTTGTTTCGGTAGTGAGGATGGACAAATCGAAAATTTTTATAATACCATCTCCATACAAAAAAACGAAGAAGAGACTTTTAACTGCCTTGTAAAACAATTCATGGACGCTGGTAATAGTTATGCAAAAGCAACATCGGATGCTTTCTCACACATTTTAACATCTGAAAAAAACATAGATATGTCACAACCAAATAATATTTTAGGCTTCCAATATATGAAAGCAATTCTGTCACAAAATAGCTCTATACAAGCTCAAACTATAAAAAGATTTGCCTCTCATTATCACGATGAAACATTTAATGACCAACATATTGCAAGCGCGACAAGCATCCGAAAACAACTCTTTAGCGAAGAAGGATCATTTACAACAATTGAACCTTTTCTCCCACAGGCAACCACTTCGCTTTTAGCAAATTACAAACAAAACTACGGGATATTACATAATTGGGAACAATACTTTTCATTTTTTAAATATAGACTCATGACGATGTCTCCAGGGGACTTACGACATATATATGAAATAGAAGAAGGTTTAGAGCATCGTATTTTATCAAAAATACAAAACAGTTCCTCCTTCTATTCATTCATGGAAGCATTAAAAACAAAACGTTATACATGGACTAGATTACAAAGAGCTTGTACACACATTTTAACAAACACAACAAAAGAGGATATACGTAGCGCAAATATAGAACAACACGCACCATATATTCGCCTGCTAGGCATGTCACAAAAAGGACAAACTTACCTTTCAAAAAATAAGAAAAAAATCGAACTTCCAATCCTTACTCATACAAAAACATTCGACCATGCCGCTTTAGATATAGAGAAAAAAGCAAACTCTGTATATTTCTCCATCATGCACGAACCGTTACGCACACAACTATTAAAACAGGATATAACACACCATCCTATTCGCTATGATGAAACAACTACAAAATTCCTATAAAAAACCTCTCTATTTCAGAGAGGTTTTTTCCTTATCCATCTTTTCTAAATATGTTAACGCATCATCCAGCGTATCCACTGGTACAATTTTCATTTTTGTTTTAATATCCTTTGCAGTCTCAAGTGCATCTTTATAGTTCGATTTCTCCGCACCTTTTTCATTTGGCGCAAAGAACACTTCAGCCCCAGCATCGCTAGCAGCCACCACTTTTTGATTTATACCACCAATCGGGCCCACTTCTCCTTTTTCATTAATTGTACCTGTTCCAGCTATTTCATGTCCTTTCGTTAAGTCTTCTTCCACAAGTTGATTATATATTTCTAATGTGAACATTAAACCTGCGGATGGTCCACCAATTTCATGAGAATTAATTTTCACTTTCGGATCGACCACTAATTCTCTTTCCGTAACGATAGAAACACCTATACCGACACGTCCATTCCCATTAGGAATCGTCTTTACATTTAAATTCTCTTTCAATTGTTTTCCATTTCTCATGTACTCAATACTTACAGCATCATTTTCTTTTTTCCCTGTCATATATTCAATAAATTGCTCCGTCTTTTCAAACGTTTTTCCGTCAACAGCTATAATAACATCACCAAGCTTAAGCTTTCCTTCTGACGGCATTCCTTTTGCCACACCAGCAACTAATACACCTTTATTTTCAAAAGATACTGAGCGATTTGCACGTTTATATGCATTATAAATTGCTGCATTTTGTGAATCTTTCATCGCATAATTTTGGCGAAATTGATATTCTTCATCACTCTCACCTTTTTGCAATATTTCTTCCGCTTTCGAAATATGTGTATATTTATTAAACTGTGCCGCTATTAAATTCACCACATTTGCTGGTCCCATTGAAACCGTAACAAGCATAAAATCACCAGATTCTTTCGTTCCACCCTCAACTTGAACATAAGGCTCTAATTTGGCAGCCATTCCTGGTTTTGTTATATAATACGGTAAACGTACGTAAACAAGTAACATCGCCAATATAACCCCTATTAAGATTGCATATATAAACCGAAAACGCTTAAACATTATGTTTCTCCTTCCACTGCTCAATTAATAAATAAATATTTGAAATATGTTTTTCTGCTTCTACTTCTCCAACTCGAATAATGTCTTCAATGTTTGTAAAAGCACGTGAACTAAATTGCTCTACAGCTGGTCGCATCATTAAATCCGATGCAATTTGCCGATTCATTACAAGCTCATGCTGCATAATTTCAATACTTTGCATGATTACGTCATAAATGGACGTAACATCGCCATTTACCTTAATTGGAGATACATCAACAGCGATAACAATATCGGCCCCTAACTCTTTCACAACCGATACTGGGATGCGATCAATGACTCCACCATCCACTAATAATCTTCCATCTATTTTTTCTGGTACAAACACTCCAGGAACAGATATGCTAGCCCTCACCGCATCTGCAACTGGCCCACTTGTAAAAACCACTTTTTCCCCCTTCAATATGTCAGTAGCCACAACAGCCGTCGGGATATCTAACTCTTCTAAATTTTTATTATATGTAAACATTTTAATCATATCTTTGACACGTTTTCCAGCAATAAATCCCATTTTCGGTACCGTGAAATCTAAATAATACTTCCGCTTGAAAACAGATGCCAATTTATACAATCTTTCAACGTTGCTACTTGCCGCATAAAACGTACCTATTAGCGCCCCCATACTACTTCCTGCAATCATGTGAATAGGGATACCCGCTTCCCTTAAAACCTTTATTACACCAATATGAGCAAACCCTTTCGCTCCTCCAGACCCAAGTGCTAAACCAATCTTTGGTTCTTTCATTTTTCTCACCCTTTAATTTTTTTCATTCCTTTTTCATACTTATGGTCTAAATTCACTACGTATCCACGTATACTGAAATGAACGTTTTTTGGGACAAAGGGGGATTTACTTACATGTATGAAAAATGGAAAACCGCTTTCCTTACCATATCAACGCTATTTTTAACCTTTTCTCTTGTACTCCACCCCCAAGCCGCTTTGCAAGCTTCTATTCGCGGGTTAAATATATGGTGGGAAGTTGTATTCCCTTCACTACTACCGTTTTTCATCATTGCGGAACTTCTAATTAGTATCGGTGTTGTAAAATTTATTGGCGTTATATTAGAACCACTCATGCGCCCACTTTTTCGCGTTCCAGGGATAGGCGGATTTGTTTGGGCGATGGGAATGGCTTCTGGTTTCCCTGCAGGCGCCAAATTAAGCGCTAGACTACGAAAAAGCAATCTTTTAACTCAGATTGAAGCGGAGCGCCTCGTTTCTTTCACAAATTCTTCTAATCCACTTTTTATTTTCGGTGCTGTGTCTATCGGTTTTTTTAATAATCCGAAATTAGGAATTATATTAGCCGCTGCCCATTATTTCAGTAACTTTGCTGTCGGATTAATTATGCGTTTTTACGGCGATAATACCGCTTACAAAATTAATACACACACTACAAAAAAACGTCGCTTTCAAAACCCTTTTTTAATCCTTCACGAGACACGCTTACAAGAAAAAAGACCAATTGGTAAATTACTTGGGGATGCCATTGTTTCTTCTATTCAAACATTACTTATGATTGGCGGATTTATTATTTTATTCTCTGTGTTAAATAAAATGATTACTGTATTTCACATTACAGCAGCTCTTTCTTTTATTATGCAACATATTTTATCATTCTTCCAACTAAGTACAGATTTTAGTATACCTATATTATCAGGTATTTTCGAAATGACACTCGGAAGCCAAATGATTAGTCAAATAAATGAAACACCGCTCTTACAACAAGCTATGGTAACAAGCTTCATTTTAGCATTTAGTGGTCTTTCTATTCAGGCACAAGTTGCTAGCATATTAGCTGAAACAGATATCCGATTTAAACCCTATTTTTTCGCACGAATTATTCAAAGTATTCTTGCCCCTATTTTTACATTTGTATTTTGGACACCATTTTATGAGAAAGTGAGTTCTTTCTCGCCTATGCCAAAAGATATTCCTGTATTTTTATCCGAGCATCCTTCTATACTACATGAAATTTGGACATCTTTTATACATTATGGACCAATTTTCACATTATTTTGTCTATACTTATATGTTATTTTATTATTTTTGCGCACATATAAAGAAAAACCCCGTTCACTTTAACGGGGTTTGAAACTTTTCTTTTAAAGCACGTTCTACAATAGGAGGTACAAGATCTACTACACTTCCTCCATACCTCGCAACTTCTTTTACAATACTCGAGCTTAAAAATGAATATTGATTGTTTGTCATAATAAAAAATGTTTCAATATTTTCATCTAATTTTCGATTCATAGAAGTAATTTGCATCTCATATTCAAAATCAGAAACTGCTCGTAAACCACGTAATATTGCATTTGCATTACGCATTTTTGCATACTCTACTAATAGCCCACTATGCGAATCTACTTTTACATTCGGAATATCCTTTGTCGCTTCTCGAATTAATTCTAATCGCTCTTCAACTGAAAAGAATGGTTTTTTTGATGAATTGTTTAAAACGACTACGTACACCTCATCAAATACTTTTGCTCCCCTTTTAATAATATCCAGATGCCCAAGGGTAATTGGATCAAAACTTCCTGAAGAAATAGCTATACTTGTCATTCTGTCCCCTCACCTTCATACTTATAAATCGATATTGCAGTAATCCCATAATTCTCAGCTCGTACTTTTACAAGCCTTCCTATTGAATTAGGTAAAACTACATCATTACCATGCTCTGCCATAATTAATCCATCACTATGTAGCAATCCATGTTGATCCATTATACTAATTAAAGATACAATTTTTTGCTCTTTATATGGAGGATCTATCAATATAAGATCGAATGACATTTCACGTTTTATTAGCGCCTTTACTGCACGTTCAGCATCATTTCGATATACTTCAGCTTGTTCCTGTACTCTACAACTTTCTAAATTTTGATGAATTACTTTTATCGCTTTACTATCCCGATCAACAAAAATTGCTTTATCAATCCCTCTGCTCAAAGCCTCAATTCCAAGACCACCACTACCACCAAATAAATCAAGGGCGATACCACCATCAAAATAAGGACCTATCATATTAAAAATAGATTCTTTTACTTTATCTGTCGTTGGACGTGTTGTATTACCAGGAACCGCTTTAAGTGGGTGTCCTTTACATTTTCCTGAAACTACTCTCATCTGTTGTCACTACCTTTATTTCAATCTATCGAGCGATTATAGAAAGTCATTCCCACTTCGGTAACCGTTAACAAACCACATTCACCTAACTATAGGAAAACTCGGCCTCAAATAACCTCTCGTTATTTTTATGTATTCATCTCATCATTCACTAATATGAACCCAATATGTATATTAGTTCCACTTTATCTTTTTTATCCTATCACAAAATAAAAAAAAGAAAAATAAAAAGCCCAACATAAAATTTAATTTCATTATGTATATCTTCATTTAGATTGGACATAAATAATTATAACAACATCACCTTCGATGTTGTTGCCAACCGCGGAGAAGACTTACGTTTCCCCATAAGTTCTTCCTCCGGTTTCTCCTCTCCCTTTGCCTTCTTACTAGTACATGCTAGTATAAGAAGGGCCCTGCTATGCAGGGTTTTTTTTCTTTGTGTGCTTTTCATTTAAAAAGTGAAATGGTACAGTAAAAGAAAGAGGAGGAAAAGATATGATTCAACGCTTTATAGAACTTGGAGAAGGCTACTCTGATTTATATGAATTACTTGAAATTGCCAAAACAAATCAAGAACGTATAGCACATATGTTACAATTTGAAACGATAAAAAACGATAAAAAAGTATGTTCGCTTGTTGTAATATTAAAACCAACTACTACTGGTGATTTCCAACCATTATACATATGTCGTGAAGGCATTCCTGTATTTGAAAATAAAAAAAGTAAACGTGTCATTTTATTTGAAGAAACGGCGGAACAACTCGGAAAAAAAGTGGCTACCTTTACTGTAAAACCATCTACAACTTTCCCAGAAAAAGAACTATTTTTTAATCATTTAATTGGTATTTTACGAATGAACAATTTCATTCCTCCGATGAAATAACACGTTATTTCAAGTGAAAAATCCCCGGCTAAATTTAGCCGGGGATTTTTTCTATTAGCTATAATCGTATTCTTTTGCTCGATCAGGACGGGAATTTTCAAATTCCGTTTTTAAATACGGGCGATACGACTGTTCTATCTTTTTCACAAAAGGAAGTTTGTTCAACTTATGCATCATATGCTCAATTTGTTCCATATCACAATATACTACAGCATATTTTAATCGTTTTGATATGTAATGTATGTTACCATATTTCCTTAAAATCTTGGCATGTTTCAATGAATGTAAATAAACAATCATACTTTGTCGTTGCCCGAACATAATCTTCTCCATCTTCTCCTTTTAAAAACATATATTTTATATTCTATGAAAACCAATCAGAAATTTATAACATTACAGGACAAACTCTGTATACGTTTTCTTCCAACTTCTAAAAAACGGGGTACATCACCCCGTTTTTTTACAACCACAACCTCCGCCAGTACCACAACCTCCACCACAGCCACCAGCATCAAAGAATGGATTTCCTGTTGGCACTTTAATGGAAGAAGACACTTCCGAACCGATTGCTACACTAACTTCGTCTAATAACTTCTGCAAAGCAGTTTCTGCTCTTTTAAAAGCTGCAACCTTATCATGTAAGTCCACAGAACGCTTTAATTCTCTCATTTTCATTGACACGGTAGTATAGTCAGGATGGTATTTTCCAAAACGCTGTACTTCCTCATACCGTTCTTTCATCGCTGTAAATTGCTGAATGAGCGTCTGAAGTTCCATATCTTCATGTAATTCTCTATAATACTTACGATAATCTTCTGCTATATCTGAACAGATAATCGCTTTTGCAAGCTGCTCTGCCTTATCTAATATTAATACGCTTTCTAGCGTCGCTACAATCATGAGAGACACCTCCGAGTATCCATCATACCACATTTAGATTAGAACTACTAATTGAAGTGACTTACTCAAAAGAAAGATATAATGAAACTATTTTTACACTATATCCGTACACACTTATACATTAATATGTTCCGCTATATTATATTTAAGAACATCCCACTTTCCACTATTTTGTTTCACATAACTAATACACGCATTTTTTAATGGTGTCTTAAATGTAATTTCATCTGGTTCAATGGCATGTAAAATCGCTTTTATCGCGTGTGAGTGAGCAACAATAATAATACGTTTGCCAAAATGAGTTGTCGCAACATCTTCTAAAGCAGCAAAGCAACGAGCTACAATCTCTTCATCTCGCTCCATACCTTCTACTTTACCTTCAGCAATCAACTCTCTAACAGCCGCAACCGGCTTCCCTGAAGCTTCTCCAAAATTCCGTTCAACAAATCGCTCATCTAATAAAATCGATTGTAATCCAACTGTCTTTGCAATTTCATTAGCCGTTTCTTGCGCTCTAATTAACGGGCTACTTATAATGATATCCCACGTTTCTTCTTGTAAAGCAGCTGCACTCTGACTCGCTTGCTTCTTACCAACTTCATTAAGCGGAATATCTTCTCGCCCCTGAATAATTTCTTGAAAATTCCAATCAGTTTGTCCATGTCGTACTAAACAAATTTCCGTCATGCTGCAACTCCTTTTTAAATAATCAACCTCTATTGTAACAAAAGTTCTGCATGACGGACATATTTTTCACTTCCAATTAGGTTGCATTTTGTTGCTTCATATACTGAAACATATCAATCATGATCGAAGCAACGGCCAATTGATTTTGAAACTTTTCCACTTTATCTGGTATTGTTTTTTTGAAATGTTGCATCGCCGCTAACTCAAAAGCCTCTTTTTCTTCAGGATTTCGTGTTAATTTTCTATACCAGTACGGTTGCTCTCTAATATAGCGAGATAAATCCTCATCAGCCTTTATAAACTCCATAATTTCTGCTCTCATCATCCTTCCCCCTAATCCTTTTGAAAGAAAAACGGGTTATTTTCTGAAGTACTTTGCTCTTGCTGCGTACGGTTACCTTGAAATTGCTGAATAACTTGTTGCACGCTCCCAATTGCACTCGTCACATTGGCTAAATGGTTCTGCATTTGTTCCACGTCCAACTTTTTAAAAAAAGAAAGCATTTGCCCCATCACATCAGCAGTTTTTTCCTCTTCAGTTCGATTATCTTTTTCTTTTTTATTTTCTTTTACCGAAGAAAACGCAGGCGCTCCATCCGGTCTATAAGTTGCCCATATTGGATCTTCTTCACCAAGTAAGTACCATTCTTCATAAAATTGTTGCCATGTTTTATGACCACTTCTAACCTCATGAACCATTTTAGGGTGATGGTTTACAAATTCTTTAAACTGTTGAACCGATGGATGTAACGGTCCTTTTGTTGTTGGCATAATCCTCACCTCTCCATGTATATCTACTATATAGTAAGAAAAAAAAGGCGCATGGTTCGCCTATTTTTAGACGATTCATGCACCTTTTTTTCTGCTATTTGCATACGGTCAGATTCCCATCTACAATTCAGTGAATACGAAGTAACTAATTTGGTGATGTTAACACCCCACCGCTTACAATTTCACTTTATTTTCGAATAAAGTTTTGTGTATAAAATTTATCGTATACACCAACACCTAATCCTGTAAATTGTTCATTTAATAAATTCTTTCTATGCCCCTCACTATTTAACCAACCTTGCACTGCCGCAATTCCATCACTATGTTGCGCCGCTATGTTCTCACCAGCAAGTTGAAATCCTACTTTCCCGCGCTGCAAACGATCTCCTAGTGTACCTAATGTAGGTGAGTCATGAGAAAAATAATTATTGTCTTTCATATCTTTACTGTGACCAACAGCAACATCTGCTGTTTCCTGATCCCATGTTAATAATGGTAATTTATGACGACTTCGAATGATATTTGTTAAATCAAAAATTTGTTGCATATTCCCATTTTCTACTTGTTTTATTTTTTCTGGAGTCAATGGTTGTTCTGCTATTAATTCACCTGAATAAACGAGCTGATACGGTCTTTGGCGTAATAAAGTTTCATCATCCATATAACGAACACCAACAAGCTCATGTGTAAATTGATCAAAATACAATTGCGCCCATCCATCTTCTACAGGTATTAACGGTTGTTCCATGACTTCGGTATCAGATAGCTCAAATTGATAACTATTTTTCCCTCTTTTTAATGAAATTTCATGCGAAAGCGGACTTTTTTTATATACTTCTTCATATTTTTCATTTATATAATAAGGTGGAACCTTAACTTGTTCACCAGCTGCGTATGCCGTTACAACTTTACGTTCAGAAACTCCAAATTGAACATACTGAGTTAAATCCTGGTTGTATACCCACCATTCATATCCGTATGCAGATGGCTCTATTCGAGAGGGTTCTCCCCACTTCGCTAATAAGTTTTCAGAGTCTTCACCAATCATATTTAAAACAGTGTCTGAGGAGTCTTCCTTAATTTGCTTTTTCTTTTTCACAATTTTATTTTCTTGCTTTGATTGAGATGGGGTTAATATATATTGTGAAACGAGTAATTTCCCGTATAAATCAACAGCTAAAATTAAAAATGTAATCATTACGATACGCAATAATTTCTTCAAACGATATACCTCCTGAACAAAACATAAAATTGAGATATACACAAATCCTTTTCTTTCTTTTTGTGTGTACCGTACTCTTTTCACTATATCATATTTTTGTGAAAAAAGTCTGGATTATCCCTTTTCTCTCAATATGAATTGCACTTTCTTATTATTCATACTATTATAAAAATAATGGTGTAACATTAAAAAAGGAGGTATTATATGCAATTTAAAAATACGAAATTTAATGGAGCCGTCGTTGAATTAACTCTTTTAACTGAAATCATGGAAAACAACCACTTCGTACTTGCCGGACAGTGGGATTATGAGCGAGTTACATACGATTATAAATTTGAAATATTAAAGGATGTTTATTATTTACGAGTGCAAGGAGTTGCTGTTGAAGGTGACATTGGCAGTAGACACGCTGAAGTAAAACTACTTCCCCCCTTATTAGGAAAACATTATTATCCTCACGGCGTTGAATATGGTGATGATGAGACTTTCCCAACGAATGTACTTCAAAAAAGCGAACAACTCCTACAAAATGTCGAAAAAGAGTTAAAAGAATTTCAAATTATTGATTAACAAAAACAAGCGCATCAATATGATGCGCTTGTTTTATTTCCCTTCCCTAAGAATGAATCGTTTTTTTTACTGGATATCCATAAATAGATCCATCTTTTACTTTAATCTCATCTTCCCAAGGAACCTTATATTTACCTTCAGCTAAATCTTTTACAAACGTATATGGATTTTCTTTCACCCCACCAGGAGTTGCTACATATCCTCTTGAACCTAGATTATATATATTATTTTCCAATCCCCATCCTAATCTAGCCTGATCTGCTAGTTCTGGATATACTTCAGCAGTAACAATCTCCCAAGGATTTCGATGTCCCTGTACTAAAGTAGTCCCATCAAAATTACATACTTGTCCTTCACCAAAGTAATAAAATACGCCATCATAACCCGCTAAGTTTACCGACAATGTATACATTAAATTCTGCCATGCATTTGAACGATTGGTTAGCATCCATTGTTCACTAACTTGTGTACTATATCCAGAAATACGAATTAAGACATTTGCACCTTTATAGGCCGCTTCACGAGCTACTTCAGGGAACATGCCATCATGACAAATACAAACAGCTAATTTACTTCCTCCAGGTCCATCACAAACAGGTAAGCCTAAATCTCCAGCTTTCCAAGGCTCGACTGGCACCCAAGGATTTAGCTTACGATACTTCAAAATCATTTCACCTTGTGGATCAATAATAACTGCTGTATTATATGGCTCTCCACCATCAGGATTTTTCTCCATTATTGAAAAAACACCATATACTTTAGATTCTTTACATGCCTCAGCAAATAAGTCTGTTTCTGGCCCAGGCACTGTGCATAAAAATTCTTCTGTAGTCCATTTTTTTGTATTGAGCCCTTGTGTACTATATTCAGGAAATACTATCAATTCTAAACCAGGGTAACCTGATTTGGTCGAATGAATTGTTTTTATGATTTGTTGAATTTGTTTATCAATGTCTGCACGCGATTCTACTACTGGTACTGGATATTGAATTAGTGCTGTCAAAAAACCACTAATCGGCTTTACCATACTTCCACTACTACCCATTTAAACTCCCCCTTAAAATAGTTCGTGTTTATTAAAGATAACAATATATATTTGTAACTCTCTAAAAAACTTGCACTACATATGGAATTATTACGCATGAAAGCTAGTAGTAAATTTTATCTCCACTTTTAGTACACGCCTACACTAACTTAACATAAAAAGTTAGAAAATTCAATCTTTTTAAGGTAGCTAAAAAGAAAAAGCGCATGGAATCCCATACACTTTTTTACTTAATCTGTAAATACGGCGGCAATTGTTGCAACTGCTCCTTATCCTTTTCACGTTCTCTACGTGCCCATCTAAAGAATACATAGCCTATAATTGTACCGTACACTATTTCCTGGACAATTTTCATTATGATACCACCAGTTTGCTGATCTTGTACGACTGGCATCCAGTGCAAAAATTCTGGTCCCGTTATATTTAAATCTGATAAAGTGCCCGCTGGTACACATAGTTCCATCGCTTTCATCCAAGCAGCCGGATCCGTATACGTTGCAAATAACGGGGCTGTCGCAAAAATGATTAACGCACATGCAGGCGTTAATAATATGCCGTTAGCAAACATATAACCAAGTTTCTTTATATCACTTAACGTTTGATATTCTGGTAATGGATTTAACATCGGCCACCACATCATGATTGCTGTAAAAAACAATATAGCGAGACAAATAGGATGAGCTATTTGACTTTGTTTTACCGTATCAAAAACAACTGGTAAATGATAAAAAGAAAACAGGCCGTTAAATACAAATAACGCAATAAGCGGTTTAGCAAATGCCTTTAATATAATTTGAACAAACTTAAAAGAAGTAATGTAACGATATAACCAAATTGGTATACCAAGCAACAGTAACGGTGGAACTGCAATATACATGACTGCCATTTCAAACATATGAGCACTAAATATAATATGGCCAATTAAATCAATAGGCCCTCCCTTTACAAAATACAAAAGAACAATACCAGTCGTAAAATAAAAAATTTGCTTCTTACTTACCTTCGTCGCATTTTCAAATCGCATTCTATATGGCCCAATAATTAAGAAGTACCCAATAAGAATCGAAAGCATAAATAATAAAAAGATTGGACTCCATAAAGCCTGAAAACCAAATATCCACAAGTTACTCATTTTCACACCTACCTTCGTAAGGTTATCTCATAATATGAAGAGGGAGCTGTGACAACACAAGCTCCCTTATTTTTCACTTTTCAAATCCACACGATTGTCATAAAAGCTAAAATTGTAATTAACCCTATTAGCAGACCAGAGTAAAGAAAGAAACTTGCTGCTTCATGTCCTTTATGACTCATATGCATAAAATAATACAATTGAAAAATTACTTGTACCACTGCTAATAGTAAAATAAACGGTACAGAGAAAATCGGACTAAAAGTTTTTGGATACGCCACCGCTACAAATGCAACTAATGTTAAAAAAATCATTAATGCAAACGTAATAACTTGATGCCTCATTTCCTCCGCACTTTTTCTCTTCCGATAAACAAGATCAACTTTAGGATTATTCGTTTGCTTTATCGCCATTGTTTATCCCACCATTCCCATTAAATATACTACAGTGAAAATAAACACCCAAACTACGTCAATAAAGTGCCAATAAATCGATGCAACATAAAACTTCGGTGCATTGTATAAATTTAGACCTCTCTTCGCATTTCTAAAGATTAATGTTAAAATCCAACATAACCCAAACAATACGTGGAGTCCATGTGTACCAACAAGAGCATAAAACGCAGAGCCAAACGCACTACTTCTCATAGTATGCTTAAATTCATGTGTATAATGATAAAACTCATATATCTCAAATCCTAAAAACCCTAAACCTAGCAATACTGTTACTAGTAACCAAAGCTGCATTTTCTTAAAGTTAAAGTTTTTCATGTGATACATCGCATATACACTCGTTAAGCTACTCGTTAATAAAAGCATCGTCATAATGAAAACGAGTGGCATTTGGAACATCTCTTGAGATGTTGGTCCACCATTTGTAGAATTCTTTAACGCTAAATATGTTCCGAATAAGGAAGCGAACAACACTGTTTCGCCTCCAAGAAATAACCAAAAACCGACAAACTTATTTTTCCCTTCAAGGGTTGCTTTTTCAGGCTCTGCTGGAAATGTTTCATTCGTTAATTTTTCATCTACATGCATTATGCCTTGCCCCCCTTATCCTCTAAATCTTCTTTATGAATATGATACCCATGATCATCAATTACTGAACGTAGGAACATTGTGCCAAATGTAATGATTAAACCAATAATTGCTACTAATAACCAGAACTTATCTTTTCCGCCCTGCATATACATCGCACCAAATGCCGCTATAAACAATCCGAAAGAAATGACAAATGGTGAAAACGAAGGATTTGGCATATGAATATCACCAACTGGTTCCGCTGCTGTCATTTCTTTATTACCTTCACGTTTTTCAATCCAAAACGGATCTAATCCGCGAACAAATGGTAATTGTTTAAAGTTATATTCTGGTGTCGGTGCTGGCATTGTCCATTCTAATGTACGTGCATCCCACGGATCACGACCAGCTTTTTCTTTTGATACTGTCGTTTTAATTACATTGAATAGAAGAACAATCGTTCCAAGAGCCATAAACACCGCTCCGATGGAACTAATCATATTCCCCATTTCCAACCCTTGCCCTTCAAGATATGTGTAGTAACGGCGTGGCATACCAATCAAGCCAAGGAAATGCTGAATAAAGAAAGTTAAATGGAAGCCGATAAAGAATAGCCAAAACGTTATCTTTCCTAATGTTTCATTTAATACTTTATTAAACATCAGTGGCCAATAATAATGAGCTCCTGCAAGCAAACCAAATACAACACCGCCAACGATTACATAATGAAAATGCGCTACTACGAAATAGTTATCATGAAATTGATAATCAGCTGGTGCAGATGCTAGCATAACCCCTGTAACTCCACCCATTACGAATGATGGAATGAAAGCTACTGCCCACATCATTGGTGTCGTAAAACGAATACTTCCGCCCCACATTGTAAAGAGCCAGTTGAATATTTTGATACCCGTCGGAACCGCAATCGCCATTGTTGCGACTGAGAAAATAGCATTAGCAACTGGACCAAGTCCAACAGTAAACATATGGTGCGCCCATACCATAAATCCTAAAAATCCAATTAATACAGTCGCAAACACCATCGATGAATAACCAAACAATCGTTTTTTCGAAAATGTTGCGAAGATTTCTGAGAATATTCCGAAAGCTGGGAGTATAAGAATGTATACTTCTGGATGACCGAAAATCCAGAATAAATGCTCCCATATAATTGTATTCCCGCCCAATGCCGGATTAAAGAAACTTGTTCCAAATAAACGATCTAACATTAAAAGTCCTAATCCTACAGTTAACGGCGGAAAAGCGAATAATATAAGCGAAGATGTTACAAATGTTGTCCATGTAAACATCGGCATACGCATATACGTCATTCCTGGAGCGCGCATATTAATAATGGTTACAAGGAAGTTAATTCCTCCAATTAGTGTACCAATACCTGAGATTTGCAAGCCGAGTACATAGAAATCAACACCATGACCTTTAGAGGCTAAAGCTAAAGATGCATAAGATGTCCATCCTGCATCAGGTGCTCCACCTAAAAACCAACTTAAATTTAAAAATACTCCACCAAAGAAAAATAACCAAAATCCGAGTGAATTCAAAAACGGGAACGCTACATCACGTGCACCAATTTGAAGTGGTACAGCGGCGTTCATAAATGCAAACACGAGTGGCATAGCTGCGAGGAAAATCATTGTTGTACCGTGCATCGTTAATACTTGATTATAAGCATCCCCAACAAGAAAAGCGTTGTTAGGAATCGCTAATTGAAGGCGAATAAATAGAGCTTCTATTCCGCCTATTACAAAAAACAATCCACCTGCAATTAAATAGAGAATGGCAATCTTTTTATGGTCTACTGTCGTTAAATAATCCCATATGACAGCACCCATCCCCTGTTTTTTTGCTACAGAACTCACGTTTTCAACCTCCCCTTCGCGAATAGTCCCTCTTTACTTTTCAACTTTTAACGTTTGTAAGTATGCATTTAATGCATCAATTTGATCATCCGTTAAGTTGCCATATTTGCCAGTCATTTTGTTTCCTGGCTTCATATTTTCAGGATCTTTCAGCCATTTTTTTAAGTTTTCTTCATTGTTTTCGGCAATACCGGCAACCATATCGCGATCCGCAAAGTTTGCTAAGTTTGGTGCGATACGAGCGGAAGGTGGTCTACTATCATTAGATCCAACTGCGTGACAACCAATACAGCTTTTATTAAATATTTCTTGGCCCTCTTGCGCCTTTGTTGAAGCTACTTCTTTCTTCCCATCAATCTTCTTCATATCAGCAAGCCATTTTTTGTACTCGCTTTCATCTAAAGCTTTCACTTTAAATTGCATTAAAGAATGTGATGGGCCGCAAAATTCTGTACAAAAACCATTATAAGTGCCCGATTTATCTGCCTTTAACCACATTTTGTTCACATTGTCTGTATTTGTATCCATTTTCCCTGCTAAAGATGGAACCCAAAATGAGTGTTTAATATCGGCACCCTTCAAATTTAAATACACTTTCTTACCTGTGGGGATGACCAAATCTTGCGAAGTTACTATCTTTTCTGATTTATAAGAAAATTCCCACCAATAAAGATTCGCTGTTACATCAACAACGATAGTATCTTTATCAATATTCTTTTTCTCCATCGCACTTACATCAGCAAGTTTGAATGTATATGTAACTGTTGGAACAGCTAAGATTAGTAAAAGAATAATCGGAATAACTGTCCATATAATTTCTAGCTTGTGATTCCCTTCAACTTGCTCTGGAATATAATCTTCCTGACCTTTCTTTTGTCGGAAACGCACAATTACATATAAGAAAATAATAGTAACTACTAGTACTACTCCTACCATGATTGCACTCGCCAGTAGAAGTAAATCATATTGCATTTTTGCTACTTCTCCTTGCGGAATTAAAGTAGATTGAAAGGCTTTACCGCATCCCCCTAACAGTAAAGCCAGCAGTGAAACGAACGAAAGCAGTCGCCACTGTTTCTTCATACAAACAACCCCCACTTTCCTTGTGAATTAGATTGTACTTTATAGTTAAGTAAAGTAAATCTCAACGTAAAGAAATCCAATTATGTCGTTGTCTTAGAAGAATGTAACTACAATCATTGATACAAATAAGATTGTTAAATAATTTAGGGAATAAACAAACATTTGCACGGACCATTTGATGTCATCTTTCTTACGGAAGCCATAAAATCCTAAAACGATCCATCCGATGTTAAGCAGTGTTGCAATTACCATAAATGTTATCCCTAGTCCACTCATATAAAATGGTAGTGGTAATAAACATACTGTCCAAATCATAATTTGGCGTTTCGTAATTTCAAATCCATGAACTACAGGAAGCATTGGAATTCCTGCATTTCGATATTCATCAACACGTTTCATTGCTAATGCAAGGAAATGTGGGATTTGCCAAATAAACATAATTAAAAATAACATCCAAGCAATTGGATGGCCTAAAGATGGATCGATTGCTGCCCATCCAATTAAAGGAGGAACTGCACCAGATATACTACCTACAACAGTATTTAGTGTATACTTTCTCTTTGTCCATAAACTATATAGAACAACATATGTGAAAGCACCAATAAATCCCATTAAGACTGCCATTGGTGTTGTTAATAATAAAAATACAAAACCAAGAAGTAATATGACTAGTCCAAATGTAAGTGCAAATCCTGGTTTATACTTTCCAGTAACCGTTGGACGGGTCTTTGTTCTTTCCATTAATGGATCGATGTCTCGATCAATGTAGTTGTTTAAACAACATACCCCTGCCATAACTAATCCAGAACCAACGATTGTAAAGAATAACTTATCCAGATTGTCCATTACACTTAATCCATTAAAGTGTAATGCCAACCAAAATCCTGTAAATACAGTAAGTGTATTTGAGTTTACAATCCCCATTTTAACGAGTGCTTTTAAATCTTGTAACCGAGTTGTTTCCGGTACACTTGTAACAGCGGACTCATCATGCAGCTCACTTGTTGCATGGTTCATCACTCTAACCCCCTCTTAAAACTTTCATCTTTCTTTTTGCGCATATTTCAAATGAAATAATTCGCTTCTATATAGCAATATTATTACAGTAGAAACATTGTTAACCCATTCTACTACTAATCTACGCTCATACTCCAATATATTAAATCATATTTCCCGAACATTTTGTGAAGAAAACATGAACTTTTTGTGTCGAATATAAAAAACTTCATTCTGACTTGTCCTTATCATAACATGATGTTACCTTCTATAATAAACTATTTTGTCCTATTTAACACGTATTCTCCCCATTTCTTTTCAAAATAGCCTATTTTTCACCCAAAATTTTCCTTGGGAACCCTGTTTTTACACCTGTTTTCTCCCCATTTCCTTCCTCCTCCATTTCTTTGCTATTTTATTATTTTTTATATATCATAGGAACTAGCGCGTTTTATTCTATACATAATGGAATGAAAATATTTCGCAATAACTTCATAGCAGAAAGATGGTGAAAGAGATTGCAACGCTTTATTAAATGGTTAGCAGTCATTACAAGCCTTGATTTATTAATAGTTTTATTAGGAGGCGCTTTAGTTACAAAAACAGGTTCTGGTCAAGGTTGTGGTAAATCATGGCCACTTTGTAACGGTGAATTTGTTCCATCTAATTTATCAATGGAAACTATTATTGAACTTAGCCACCGATTAACATCAGGATCAGCTGGAATTCTTGTCACTCTCCTTTGTATTTTGTCCTGGAAATATTATAAACATGTGCGTGAAACAAAAACGTTAGCAATTTTATCCTTCGTATTTTTAGTTGCACAAGCATTAATGGGAGCAGCAGCAGTTGTTTGGGGCCAAATGCCAGCTGTACTTGCTATCCACTTCGGTATTTCCTTAATTTCATTTGCTTCTGTCATTTTATTAACGTGTCTTATCTTTGAAATTGACCAAAAATTTGATGCACGTTCACTTATTATGGACAAAAAAATGAAATTTCATATTTATGGTGTAACAATTTACAGTTATATCGTCGTCTACACAGGCGCTTTAGTACGTCACGAACGAGCTAGCTTAGCCTGTCCAGACTTTCCTTTATGTAGCAAAAACAGACCTATGCCAACTCAACTACATGAATGGGTTCAAATGGGCCATAGAGTTGCAGCGATGTTAATTTTCGCTTGGATACTATACGCGATGATTCTCGCTATTCGCCATTACAAACAGCAACCTGTCGTATATTGGGGATGGATCATTTCATTTATCCTTGTTACACTTCAAGCTGTAGTAGGAGTTTTAGTTGTATTTACAAACGCTAGTTTAGCGATGGCATTGTTACATTCTCTATTTATTTCTTGCTTGTTTGCTGTACTATGCTATTTAGTTATGTTAGGAACAAGAAGTAAAGTGAATGCAAAAGAAGCTGCATCAACTTCTAAACAAACAAAATAATATAAAACTAAAATCCCTTGCCGAATTGGCAAGGGATTTTTTTGCAATAAAAAAAGAGCTGTATTTACACAGCCCTTTTTTTATTTTAGTGATCTAATTCAATAAGTAAATCACCCGTTTGAATTGCATCACCATCGTTAACATATACTTTCTTCACTTTACCATTGAACGGCGCTTGAACTGTCGTTTCCATTTTCATCGCTTCTGTAATTGCCATAGAATCGCCTTTTTTCACTTCGTCGCCTTCTTTTACAACTACTTTAATTACCGTTCCTGGCATCGTTGCACTAATATGATTTGGATTCTCACGGTTTCCTTTCACACGTTGTGCAACTGTTGCTTTTACACTCTCATCTTTCACGATAATTTCACGTGGTTGACCGTTGAATTCCAAGTAAAGAACACGGTTTCCATCCGGCTGAGGTTCTCCAATTGATACTAGTTTAACCATCAATGTTTTACCCTGTTCAATTTCTACATCAATTTCTTCACCTAGTCTCATACCATAGAAGAACGTCGGTGTATCAAGTACAGATACATTTCCATAAAGCTCAGCAACTTTTTCATAATCCATAAATACTTTTGGATATAAAGCATATGCCACTACATCAAAAATCGTTACTTCGCGTCCAAGTTTATGGAATAATTCTTCTTTTAACGCTTCGAAATCTACTGGCTCTAGTAATTCACCTGGTCTTACTGTTAATGGCTCTTTCCCTTTTAAAATAATCTTTTGTAATTCTTTCGGGAAACCACCGTACGGTTGACCTAAATCACCAGAGAACATTTCAACAACAGACCCTGGGAAGTCCATCGCATGTCCACGCTCTAAAACATCTTGTTCTGTCAGATGGTTCTGAACCATAAATAATGCCATATCACCAACAACTTTTGATGATGGCGTTACTTTTACAATATCTCCAAACATGTCATTCACACGGCGGTACATTACTTTCACTTCATCGAAGCGATCTCCTAAACCAACCGCCTTCGCTTGTTGCTGAAGATTACTATACTGCCCACCCGGCATTTCATGCATATATACCTCTGTATGCGGCGCATTCATACCACTTTCAAACGGTGCATAGTATTTGCGTACATCTTCCCAATAATGAGATAGTTTTTCTAAAGAATCTATATTAACATCTGGTTGTCTTTCGTTTCCACCTAATGCATAGTATAGCGTGTTCGCACTTGGTTGTGACGTTTGACCAGCCATAGAACTCACTGCTACATCGACGATATCAACACCCGCTTCAATTGCCTTCGTATACGTTAATATACCATTTCCACTCGTATCGTGCGTGTGCAGATGAATTGGAATCGACACTGTCTCTTTTAATGCAGAAACTAAATCATATGCTGCATTTGGTTTTAGTAAGCCCGCCATATCTTTAATACCTAAAATGTGAGCTCCTGATGCTTCTAACTCTTTTGCTAAATTTTTATAGTAATTTAAATCATATTTACTACGCAGTGGATCATGAATATCCCCTGTGTAGCACATTGTTGCTTCTGCAATTTTACCAGTGTCTCGTACAGCGTCAATTGCAACTCTCATGCCTTCCACCCAGTTTAAGCTATCAAAAATACGGAATACATCAATGCCTGCTTGAGCAGAACATTCCACAAATTTTTGAATTAAATTATCTGGATAGTTTTTGTATCCAACTGCGTTTGAAGAACGAAGTAACATTTGGAATAACACGTTCGGCATTTTTTCACGAAGATCTAGTAATCGTTCCCATGGATCTTCTTTTAAGAAACGATACGCAACGTCAAATGTTGCACCGCCCCACATTTCCGCTGAGAATAGGTTCGGTAACATTCTCGCTGTTGGCTCCGCAATTTGATGTAAATCTTTTGTACGAATACGAGTTGCAAGTAATGACTGGTGTGCATCACGGAATGTTGTATCCGTTAAAAGTACACGCTTTTGATCCTGTACCCATTTTACTAATCCGTCCGCTCCACGCTCGTCCAAAATTTGTTTCGTTCCATTTTGGATTGGCTCTGAATGTTTTAAACATGGAATACGAGCATCTGGGAATATTGGTTTTTCTTTTTTACCTACCCCTGGGAAACCATTTACTGTTACTGTACCAATGTAATTTAACATTTTCGTTCCACGGTCTTTACGTTTCGGGAACAAGAACAATTCAGGTGACGCATCGATAAATGAAGTATCATATTCTCCTGATAAGAAGTTTTTATGTTTTACTACATTCTCTAGGAATGGAATATTTGTTTTAATACCACGAATACGGAATTCTTTTAAGTTACGTTCCATTTTTGCAGCAGCTTGCTCAAAAGTAAGTGCCCAAGTTGTAACTTTTACAAGTAAAGAATCGTAGTACGGTGTAATAACTGCACCTTGGAAGCTATTTCCTGTATCAAGACGTACACCAAAACCACCGCCTGATCGATACGCCATAATTTTTCCTGTATCCGGCATAAAATTATTTAGCGGATCTTCAGTTGTTACACGAGATTGAATTGCAAATCCATGTACAACTACTTCCTCTTGCTTCGGAACACCTACCATTTTGCTATGTAATGCATGTCCATCAGCTATTAAAATTTGTGATTGAACAATATCTACTCCCGTAATCATTTCTGTAATCGTATGTTCTACTTGAACACGTGGATTTACTTCAATAAAGTAAAACTCATCATCTTTTACAAGGAATTCTACTGTTCCTGCATTTAAATAATTTACATTTTTCGTTAACTTCACAGCAGCATCACAAATACGCTGACGCAGATCATCTGAAAGTGATACACTCGGTGCAATTTCTACAACTTTTTGATGACGACGTTGTACAGAACAGTCACGCTCGTATAAATGAACAACATTGCCTTCTTCATCTGCTAAAATTTGTACTTCTATATGTTTAGGTTTTTCAACGAATTTTTCGACGTAAACTTCATCATTACCAAAGGCTGCTTTCGCTTCTGATTTCGCTCGATTATATGATTCTCCTAATTCCTCACTAGTACGCACAATACGCATACCACGACCGCCACCCCCAAGGGATGCTTTAATAATAATCGGGTAATCATACTTTTCAGCAAATTTTTCGACTTCTTCTAATGAATTTACTGGACCATCACTACCAGGTATAACTGGAATTTGTGCTAGCTGCGCTTGTGTTCTTGCTTTCACTTTATCTCCAAACATATCTAAATGCTTACTTTTCGGACCGATAAAGATAATTCCTTCTTCTTCACAACGTTTAGCGAATTGAATATTTTCTGACAAGAAACCATATCCAGGGTGGATTGCATCTACATGATTACTTTTTGCAATCTCAATAATGCCTTCAATATCTAGATAAGCATCAATTGGTTTTTTTCCTTCCCCAACTAAATAGGACTCATCGGCTTTATAGCGATGATAAGAACCACTATCCTCTTTAGAATAGATTGCAACTGTTTTTAATCCAAGTTCCGAACAAGCTCGAAACACACGAATTGCAATCTCTCCACGGTTAGCTACCAATACTTTTTGAATACGTTGCAGCTTTGTCATGATTTTCCCCCTCTACTTTCCTACCACTCTAGAGATAAAATATATACACACCTTAAAAAGCGTGAAGTTCTTCACTTTCCACATTATATTATACTTAGAAAGCTTCACTTTATTTTTATCCATCATACCTTATTTTTTAACAAATGATAAGTTTTCTGTGCAATTTGTTTCACAAAAATAGTATAGCATACCTCTTCCTTTTCTAACAACTTAATTGTATATCACATTAAACTAAATGTGATATATCGTTTAACCGAAAGATATATTAATACATCACATTTAAAACTACTTAAAAATAAAAACACATCATGCTCTAAAGCACAATGTGTTTTTATTTTACAACTACAAGATGTGGTCCATTTTGTTCTTTTTCTTTCATTAATCCATTCTGTTGTTTCTCTTGTCGTTTCACGTGACTAGCAATATTGAGTAGTATCCCCATCGCAAGTAGATTAGCTAATAAAGAACTACCACCGTAACTGACAAACGGTAATGGTACTCCGGTAAGTGGTATTACTCCAGACATACCACCAACATTAATAAACGTTTGAACTCCAAACAAGCTTGCAATTCCGATAGCTATTAAACTTCCAAATGGATCTGTACACTTTTGTGCGACTCTAAATGATCGAATAATTATAAGCAATAAACAAATCAAAATGATTGCTACGCCTATAAAACCAAGTTCTTCCGATATAATTGCCATAATAAAATCCGTTTGTGGTTCTGGTAAATAACCATACTTTTGCACACTATTTCCTAATCCCCTACCATTAAGCCCTCCAGAAGCAATTCCAATAAATGAATTTACCAATTGGAATCCATCCTTTTGAGGATCATTAAACGGATCAAGGAAAACAGAAAAACGTGCCTTTTGATATGGATTTAATGCATAATTGCCAAGAAGATATAGTGCCGGAATCCATACTATAGAAGTTAAAGCAATTCGTTTAATCCATAAGTTAACCTGTACTCCCGAACAAAGGAACATAATTCCTACTGTTCCTGCAATTAACAAATCAGTACCTAAATCATTTTGCTTTAATATTAAAAACATGATTATACCAACACCAATGAGTACTGGACCTGACCCTTTGAAAACAGGTGTATTCGTTTCTTGTCTTTTCGCAAAAAAATGAGCTAATATGAGGATAACCGTTATCTTTACAAATTCCGCAGGCTGTATTCCAAATATCCATCCGTTTGCACCGTTTACTGACTTAGTGAAAAAGGCAGCTGCAGCTAATAAAGCAACACTAGCACCGTAACTCCCCAACAAAAAAATTCGTTTTCTCCAAACTTTATATGGGATAGTAGCAATAATTATTAATACTATTGTCCCAGCAACTAAAGTAATTAATTGTCTTTTAAAAAAGAAATTTGCTGGTTTATCAAATCGCGAAATCGCAACAATGGAACTAGAACTATATACCATTATTACCCCCAGCACACATAAGATAACAAGAGGAAGTAACAATGAATAATCCATTGATTTCCATACTTTTTTCATTTCATTTCCTCTTTCTGTTTCAATTTAATTATTGTTGTATTCCATATGTACATTGATTCTTCCTGCTTTATTATACAAATAAAAAGCTCAAACTAATTTAGTTTGAGCCCCCTTATTTGAACCCGTTATTGTTGTTTGTTTGTAAATGCTTCATGAAGTGCAGATAACTCACGTTCGAGCTCACCTAACATTGCTTTCCCTTGTTCTTCTGCAATAAGACCAAGGCGAACTGCAAAATCGACCTCGCGGGATAGTCCAAACATTTGTGTGTCTAACACTTCTTCATATAATGGACATTGCGGCATTGTAAGATGGTCCATTTGCACCTTAATAAGTCTTAAAATCTTCTCTGCATCCGCTTGTAGAAGGGCTAGTGCCTTTTCCTGATGATTTGCTACTGTCTCAGACGCCAAATTGATTCCCTCCGTTTCCGTCCTACTCTCCTCTATCCTATCTATTAATATTAGCGATAGTTTTAATAAATTGCAATAGAAACATTTTTTGTGACAACAGTGTCTAATACTATTATACTGAAAAGTGGGAGTATAACACAAATGGGGGAACAACAATGAGCGAAATTTTATTTATTAACGGAAAAGTACGTTTTCCAATCACTATTGATCCAACTGTTTGGATCTTTGATGATCGAAAAGTAGATTTGACAACTTACTTTGATGAAACTAGAGAAAACACGTCTGAACTAGAAACTTATTTAAAAAACACTTCAGAACATTGGGATCGCGAAATCCGTGATGGTGCCGCTTTTCCTCCAATACAACAAAGTGTGAAGAAATATAAAAAAGAACAGCTGATTACTGGAACATTTGGTATACCATTTCATCCATTCCTTGCTAACGCTGAAATTTTAGAGGACGCTACGCAAGTTGAAATTGAAACGGTAGATCATACAATGACACTTCCATTAGAAACTGTCAAAAATGCTATACTAGGCTTTTCAAAAGAAGGAAAACCATTAAAAGAAGACGGGCCTGTTCATCTCTATTTCAATGATGGATCTAATCAACAAAATCCAATCCGTAACATCCGTAAATTTACAATTATTTAAAGAAAAGGAGTGAGCTTAAGCTCACTCCTTTTTTACAATAAATCTGCTGCTAGTTGAGCTAAATTAGATCGCTCTCCTTTAACAAACTTCACATGACCACTAATACGCTGTTCTTTAAACTTCTCTACAACATACGTTAAGCCATTATTATATTCATCTAAATATGGGTGATCAATTTGCTGAGGATCTCCCATCAATACAATCTTACTCTTTTCCCCTACCCTAGTTAATATCGTTTTCACTTCATGCTTTGTTAAATTTTGTGCTTCGTCAATGATAATGAACTGATCTGGAATACTTCTCCCGCGTATATAAGTAAGGGCTTCTACTTCAATCGAACCCATTCCAGCTAGAATAGCATCTAACTCTCCTGGCTTTTTCGTATTAAATAAATACTCTAGGTTATCAAAAATTGGCTGCATCCATGGTCTTAATTTTTCTTCTTTTTCTCCTGGTAAATAACCGATATCTTTTCCGACTGGAACAATTGGTCTTGCCACAAGTAATTTTTTATATAACCCTAAGTCTTCTGTTTGCATAAGTCCCGAAGCTAACGCAAGTAACGTTTTTCCTGTGCCGGCTTTCCCCGTTAACGTTACAAGCGGAATATCTTCACGAAGCAACAATTCTAATCCCATAATTTGCTGCACGTTTCGTGGTCGTATCCCCCACACTTGTTCATTGTGAAAAATAAGTTTCTTTACCTTCTTCCCTAAGTGATCCACAATGCCAAGCGCAGAACTAGAGCCCCCTAATGCATCTTTCATTACTACAAATTGATTTGGGTAAAAAGGATGATTCGCAATTTCAGATAGAGGCAATTCACCTTTCTCATAAAAATAATCCAATTGTTCTTTTGATATATATCCTTCTAAAAAACCAGAATATATATTTTCTACTTCAATTACGCGATCACTTAAATAATCTTCAGCCTTCAAACCAATTGCATCAGCTTTTACCCTTACGAGTACATCTTTACTTACTAAAATAACAGACTTCCCGTCCTCTTTTTCCTGTTCTTCTAAAGATAGATTTTTTGCTACAGCTAAAATTCGATTATCATTTGTTTTTTCTACAAAAATATCTTGTAGTTGCACAAATGAACGATGGTTCAATTCAATACGAAATGTTCCGCCGTTTTCTAGCGGGATACTTTCATGCAGCTTTCCTATTTCACGAAATTTATCTATTAACTTAGATACATAACGAGCGTTTCTTCCTACTTCATCCATATAACGTTTTTTCGAATCAACCTCTTCTAATACAACTGCTGGAATCACTACTTCATTGGTTTCAAATGAAAAAATAGATAAAGGATCCTGCAAAAGTACATTCGTATCTAACACATAAATTTTATCCAACCTGTTACCCCCTGACTCCACTTTTAAATTTGTAGAACAAGGGTTTCATCCATAAAATATGGACGAACCATTGTTATAATTATATGTACCGTGTAAACGAGGTAGAATCGAAAATCATAGTCATTAAACCTTTTATTTATTCTTTATTCATTTCTATTCAATATATTACTTTTTATTATAATTATTAACGTTAAATCACAATAACCGACTACAAAAGTGAATAAACGAATTTCTTATTTAGCATCTTTATAATTCTCTTATCCCTACTAAGACTTCGTTATCCAGCTTTTTCGCTGCCCGAAGATCATATGTTTTTTCATATGTTGGTTCAATTGCAAGTTTCGCTCCATAAAACATAACATCACGCACTTCTTGCACCTTTACTTCTATTACAGTTAATTTTAGAGAAATACCTTCCATTCTATCTGTCAAAATTTCACCTGCACCACTTATAGAAAATACGGATTCATTCGCCATTATAGTCAATACCACACCTGTATTATGACGTATATTTTCCACAATACGTGAACGTTGATCTACTGCAAATCGAATACTAGTTTTACTCACTGCATACACCCAAGAAATAGCACTTACGTTAGGAACTTGTTTTTCGAAATCTGTCGTTGCTATCATAACAATACACTCTTTACGCAACGTTTGTACTAAATCCTCTGTTAAGGTAGGCTCTACTACATTCGCCATATTTTCACCTCCAAATATACTTGGTATATCCTTATCATAACTTATTTTTCGAATTGCGAAAATATTATTTTTTCCCACTATTATTCAAAAACATTATACTTCCATGATATACTTATACTGATAGAATTCGTATTGAGGTGACGAAATGAGAGTCAAATGTATGATTTGTGATAAAAAAGATATGTTAGATGATGAAAATCCTATGGCAAAAAAACTGCGTAATCGCCCTATTCATACATATATGTGCATGGAATGTTCGGAACGAATTGCAGAGCGTACAATGGAACGTCATGCAAGTGGTAATTTCCGATTATATCGTGATAAAAAAATCGAAGATGATTGGTAAAATGTAAATAAGTCCTTACTCATATAGATAAGGACTTATTTATATTTTTCTGGTTCACGATTCATCTGATCCAAAAAACAATCAATGGCTTCTAACGGAAACCTTGCAGATTTCCGTTCTCCATTTATTTCATATGTAATTAAATACATTTCCTCGTTCTTTTCGACTTCCACATTTCTTAATTTATGTTCTTCATATACCATATTTTGAAATAACAAATATGTTTCTTTTGCAGCACTATCATCTGGACGTGCTTCCGCAACTGTTTTAATTGTTAACCAATTATATAGTGCATCTTGTACTGAACGCATGAAAACTCCCCTTTCTTATCCTGCTTTTTGTTGTTTCGCTTGACGCAAACGCAGTCTATAAATTCCAAGTACAATTGCCGCTACAACAAGTCCTTCTCCAACAGGTAAAAACACAGCAAAAAAGGTTAATACTGTGCATCCAATTGCTAATGATATGTATATCACAATATTTTTTAGTACAGACAACTTTCTAGCAAACCCTAAATTATAAACGAGAGCACTTAATATAATAATCGTCCCATAAAGTAACCACATTCCTAACTCTGGATTTTCATCTACCTTACACAATTTTGCAAAAAAAGACATCCTTTCTAACACACTCTTCCCCCCTAGCAGTAAAATGCAATTTTCTTTATACACTTAATACAAGAGTAACTCGCAAAAAAAATACTGTCCACAAAAAAGAGTAAATATTCTAAAAAATAAACAAAATAAAAAAACAACGCCCTTTATAAAGGGCGTTGTTTTTTTATTTTTACGCTTCAACAGATTTCTTTTTCTTAGCAGCTCTTTCGCGCTCACTCTTATCAAGAATCTTTTTACGTAGACGAATTGATTCTGGAGTTACTTCACAGAACTCGTCATCGTTTAAGTACTCTAATGATTCTTCTAAAGTCATTAGGCGTGGTTTCTTCATTGTTGAAGTTTGATCTTTCGTCGCAGAACGAATGTTAGTTTGTTGTTTCATTTTCACAACATTAACTGTTAAGTCGTTCTCACGAGTGTGTTCTCCGACAATCATACCAGCATATACTTCTGTACCTGGTTCAACGAAGATTACACCACGATCTTCAACTTGCATAATACCGTATTGTGATGCTTTTCCTGTTTCAAGTGAAACTAGAACACCTTGGCGACGTCCACCAACTTGTCCAGCGTGTACTGGTTGGTAGCAATCGAATGTATGGTTTAAAATACCGTAACCACGAGTTAATGTTAAGAATTCTGTTGTGTAACCAATTAAACCACGTGCTGGAACCATGAAAGTAAGGCGAACTTGACCGTTTCCGTTATTCACCATATCTAACATTTCACCTTTACGTGCACCCATAGATTCCATAATAGAACCAGTGTATTCTTCAGGTACATCGATTTGTACGCGCTCTACAGGCTCACATCTTACGCCATCAACTTCTTTAATGATTACTTCTGGCTTAGATACTTGTAATTCATAACCTTCACGACGCATGTTTTCAATTAAGATAGATAAATGTAGTTCCCCACGTCCAGATACGATCCACGCATCAGGAGAATCTGTATTATCTACACGTAAACTTACATCTGTTTCTAATTGTGAACGAAGACGCTCTTCAATTTTACGAGATGTAATGTATTTACCTTCACGACCTGCAAATGGGCTGTTATTTACAAGGAACGTCATTTGTAGTGTTGGCTCATCAATACGTAATAATGGTAACGCATCTTGATGTTCAACTGGACATACTGTTTCACCTACGTTAATGTCTTCCATACCAGAAACGGCTACTAAGTCCCCTGCTTTTGCTTCTTCAATTTCTTGACGTTTTAATCCCATGTAACCGAATAATTTCGTTACGCGGAATTGCTTCACGCTTCCGTCTACTTTCATTAAAGCAACTTGTTGTCCAACCTTCATTGTACCGCGGAATACGCGACCAACTCCAATACGTCCAACATAGTCGTTGTAATCAAGAAGTGCTACTTGGAATTGAAGTGGCTCTTCGCTGTTATCAATTGGTGCTGGAATATGTTCGATAATTGTATCGAATAATGATTTCATATTCTCTTCTTGATTTGCTGGATTTGAATCTAAGCTTGCTGTTCCGTTCATTGCTGATGCAAATACAACTGGGAACTCTAATTGATCTTCGTTTGCACCAAGCTCAATGAATAAGTCGATTACTTCATCAACTACTTCATCTGGACGAGCGAAGTCACGGTCAATTTTGTTTACAACTACGATTGGAGTTAAGTTTTGCTCAAGAGCTTTCTTTAAAACAAATCGTGTTTGTGGCATACAACCTTCATATGCATCAACAACAAGTAAAACACCATCAACCATTTTCATGATACGTTCTACTTCTCCACCGAAGTCAGCGTGACCAGGTGTATCTAAAATGTTAATTCTTTTATCTTCATAGTGAATCGCTGTATTTTTCGCTAAAATTGTAATACCGCGTTCTCTTTCTAGATCATTTGAATCCATTGCGCGTTCTTCAACGTGTTCGTTCGCACGGAAAGTCCCCGCTTGACGTAATAACTGGTCAACAAGTGTTGTTTTACCATGGTCAACGTGGGCAATAATTGCTATATTACGTAAATCTTGTCGTTTTTTCAACATGTCCAACTCCTAATGTCTTTTTAATCCTTCTCTATTATAAGAGCGAAGGGGATACAATAGCAATTAAAATAAAAGCAAGAATGAAAATATAGTTGTATTCTTACTTTTGTGAAAGTAAAATGAGATTGGAGGGTGAAGAAATGGAACACATTCAATATCGCTTTTTATTAACTGCAATTATCGGTGTTATTTTCTTAATCGGTATCGGCATTATGATTGCTGAAAATAGTCCAATCGGTATTATTATTTGCATTATCGGCACATTTGTTACAGTTGGATACGGTTTTGTAACAAAAAGAAAAATGCGCAAATCACAATAACGCTAAAAAGTAAGAAGCTTATACACAGCCTCTTACTTTTTTTGTTGCTCTCATATAAACGATAACACTTCTTCATACACTCCTGGTTTTGCAACTAACACACTGCTCTTCTCTATGATAGAAAGTGGCGCTCCAGAGAATGTCGTCACCTTACCTCCAACTTCTTCTACAATTATCTGCCCTCCGCCAAAATCCCAAGGTGATAATCTCGGCGTTACATATGCATCTATTCTTCCTGTTGCAACGTATACCATCTCTAACGCTGCACAGCCATATGACCTTGTGCCCCTTGCTTTCTTAACAAGTGCCATCATACTTTCCATATTAAGCAATGGATTATCTGTAAGCCATATCGCATTTAAAGCTACAATACCTTGCTCTACAGTTCCTTTTTCCAATGGAGGAATTGATATATCATTACAAAAAGCTCCAGATCCCTTGACTGCATGATATAGTTCATCATGCACTGGATCATATATAAGTCCAATCTTTCCGATACCGTTCTCATAAATCCCAATTGAAATCGCAAAATTTCTTTTTTGATGAACAAAGTTCATCGTGCCGTCAATTGGATCAATTAACCAAACAACCCCGTCAGAAGACGTTATCTCGTCTCCATAACCCTCTTCTCCTAAAATATTATGATTCGGGAATGTTTCTTTAATTTTCCCAATTAAAAACTGTTCTATCTCTCGGTCCATATTTGTAACTAAGTCAGCTGCATTTGATTTTGTTTCTATAATAAGTGCTTTTTTCATTGATGCCATTAAATGCTCTCCTGCATCCCGAATCCACCGTTTGGCGTGTGCATCGATGTCTTTCCATACTTCTTGCATGTTTAAACACTCCGATCTATACTGTTCACAGAAAAAACGAACCCTTTATAAGGTTCGCACCAACTAATTTTTTATACATATACTATTATTACGCTTCTAAACGAATCATTTCAAGTCTTAACACTTCTAACTTTTGTACACACTCTTCTTTTTTCTGGTTATCATCTTCCATCATCGCATCATATAAAGTTGCTAATTCATAATCTAGCTCCAAACGTAGCACCGGTATTCTCTTTTCAGCATCTGTTCTCTTTAACGCATTAATCACCTGTCTCATATTATTTGCCTCCTCCCAATATTCGTCTGCCCTCGGACTAGAATTAATTAAATTTTCTGATTTTTTGTTTTATACTATACTATGTTGGATAAATCATCTATGCAACAAAATTATATTTTTTTATTTAAATTTTTTTGTGCTGTTTTTTTTATGAATAGTACAAGCTATGCTAAAATAAAAGCAAAATAGGAGTTGGAGGAACAATCATGACAATACAAACATTCAAGTCAACTGATTTTGATGTCTTTACAGTTGATGGTCTCGAAGAACGAATGAGTGCAATTAAAACGAACATTCATCCTAAGCTAGAAGCTTTAGGGGAACAATTTGCAGAATACTTATCCAAACAAACTGATGAGAACTTTTTTTATCATGTTGCAAAACACGCACGCCGCAAAGTCAATCCACCAAACGATACTTGGGTTGCTTTTTCAACAAATAAACGAGGATATAAAATGCTACCGCATTTCCAAATCGGCTTATGGGGTACTCATGCCTTCATATACTTTGGTTTAATCTATGAGTGTCCACAAAAAGTTGAGACGGCTCATGCCTTCTTAGAACATTTAAATGATTTAAAAACAAATATTCCAAATGACTTCGTTTGGTCCATTGACCATACTAAACCAAGTGTGAAATTACATAAAACACTTGAAACAGAAGACTTACAAAAGATGATTGAACGATTAGCTACTGTAAAAAAAGCAGAATTATTAGTTGGTATTCATATATCACCAGAGGAGTTTTCAGCAATGACCAACGAACAATTCCTTGCTAAGATTGAATCTACGATGCAATCACTCCTTCCTTTATATGCACTTTGTAATCGATAGTAGAAAACGGACAATTTATATTGTCCGTTTTTAGTTGTTATCACATTATATCACTTCAGTTTTTATTTTTCAAAATATTTTTTACATTTTTACAAGCTTTTGTTCTTCGACTTCTTTTGCCCTTTGAATAGCACGATATATAGAGTATCCACTTACTTCTTGAAATTCTTTATCAATTTTCTTTTCTTCTGCTTTCGATGGAACAATCTCTTTAAAACGACGATATAAACCCATTAACTCTTCTCTTATAATTCCTTTTTCATAGGCTTTCTCAATCGCTTCATAAAACTTCACCATTGTAACCATTTCCTCATTTGACCAATCATAATCTAACGGATATTGATATTCCATTTCGCACCTCATTTATCATTTCTTCTTGTTTCATTATGCTATCTTAAAGAGAATATTTTATTCTTCATTATAGCCACTCTGCATTATACACTATTTATTCATTTTAATGGAATTGTCTTCCTCTATTCATTAGTTGAGGCTAACTATTAAACATACTCCCCTTAAAAAGATTTTTTTCTATACATCTATAATTATTGGTGATATAATGCTTTTGTTTTATAGAAAATAAAGTGAAGCTACCATCTCAAAAACGATTTTTTGAATGGCAGAAAAACAAGCCTTATTCTAAAAAGGGCTACACTTTTTTAGAGCAGGATTATATAAAACAAATTACACTAAATATTATGAAGAAGAAGGGGTGTATAGATTGTCCCAATACGAAACACCATTGTTTACCGCTTTAGTTGAGCACAGTAAGCGAAATCCAATTCAATTCCATATTCCTGGTCATAAAAAAGGACAGGGCATGGATCCTACATTTCGCGAATTTATTGGGCATAATGCATTAGCAATTGATTTAATTAATATTGCGCCACTCGATGATTTACATCATCCAAAAGGTATGATTAAAGAAGCACAAGATTTAGCAGCAGCCGCATTCGGTGCAGATCATACTTTCTTTTCTATTCAAGGTACAAGTGGCGCTATTATGACAATGGTGATGAGCGTTTGCGGTCCTGGTGACAAAATCCTAGTACCACGAAACGTGCATAAATCAGTAATGTCAGCTATTATTTTCTCAGGTGCAAAACCGATTTTCATGCATCCTGAAATCGATCCGAAGCTCGGTATTTCTCATGGAATCACAATTCAATCTGTCAAAAAAGCACTTGAAGAGCACTCAGATGCAAAGGGCTTACTTGTTATTAACCCAACGTACTTTGGGTTTGCTGCAGACTTAGAACAGATTGTACAATTAGCACATTCTTATGACATCCCTGTACTAGTCGACGAGGCTCATGGTGTTCATATTCATTTTCACGATGAATTACCTATGTCAGCGATGCAAGCTGGTGCGGATATGGCAGCAACAAGTGTTCACAAATTAGGAGGCTCTTTAACTCAAAGTTCTATTCTTAATGTGAAAGAAGGCTTAGTGAATGTAAAGCATGTCCAATCTATTATTAGCATGCTTACAACTACATCAACTTCTTACATCTTGTTAGCATCCCTTGATGTTGCGAGAAAACGTCTTGCTACAGAAGGAACAGCACTCATAGAACAAACAATACAATTAGCTGAGCATGTTCGTGATGCTATAAATTCTATTGAGCATCTTTACTGTCCTGGAAAAGAAATGTTAGGTACAGATGCTACCTTTAACTATGATCCTACAAAGATAATTGTATCTGTAAAAGATTTAGGTATTACCGGCCACCAAGCTGAAGTATGGCTTAGAGAGCAATATAACATTGAAGTAGAACTCTCAGATCTATACAACATACTATGTCTTATCACTTTGGGAGATACAGAAAGTGATACAAATACACTTATTGCAGCATTACAAGATTTAGCAGCAACATTTAGAAATAGGGCAGATAAAGGTGTTCAAGTACAAGTAGAGATTCCAGAAATTCCAGTGTTAGCACTTTCTCCTCGAGATGCTTTTTATTCGGAAACAGAAGTCATTCCATTTGAAAATGCAGCGGGTCGTATTATAGCTGATTTTGTTATGGTTTATCCGCCAGGGATTCCAATCTTTACTCCGGGGGAAATTATTACACAAGAAAACTTAGAGTATATTCGTAAAAACTTAGAAGCAGGTTTACCTGTACAAGGTCCTGAAGATATGACATTACAAACATTACGTGTTATTAAAGAGTACAAGCCTATCAGTTGATAGGCTTTTTTTTCACCTTTTTTCCTTTTCTTCATACGATACTTAAGAATGTAACGTATAGGTGGGGATACTATTATGATTGTAATAGGCCGTTCTATTGTACATCCTTATATTACAAATGAATATGAGCCATTTGCAGCAGAGAAACAACAAATTTTATCAATAATGGCAGGAAATCAAGAAGTTTATTCCTTCCGAACAGCTGATGAACTCAGCTTTGATCTCAATTTACGAGTTAATATTATTATCTCTGCACTAGAGCTTTTTCAAAGTGGATTTCAGTTTCGTACATTTCAACAATCCTTTTGCAACCCCCAGTATTGGAAAAGAACGTCTCTTGGGGGATTCGAGCTTCTTCCAAACATACCACCTTCTATTGCCATACAGGATATTTTCAAAAACGGAAAACTATATGGAACTGAATGCGCAACCGCTATGATCATTATTTTTTATAAAGCTTTACTATCATTGTATGAGGAAGAAACTTTCAATCGTCTATTTGCAAACCTTTTACTTTATACATGGGACTACGACCAAGATCTAAGGCTCATAACAAAAAACGGTGGCGATCTTGTTCCAGGTGACCTCGTTTACTTTAAAAACCCACAAGTAAATCCAGCTACGATTGAATGGCAAGGAGAAAATACAATCTATTTAGGAAATTTCTTTTTTTACGGGCATGGCGTAGGTGTAAAAACAAAAGAAGAAATTATTTATTCATTAAATGAACGACGAGTCCCTTACGCTTTTATTTCAGCTTTCTTGACCGATACTATTACCCGTATCGATAGTCGTATAATGAGCCAATACGCTTCTTCTAGTACACCACAGACCTCCATAAGCTTTATTCCGATTAGGGATGATGCAATCGTTGCAACAGTTGGTCATACAACTACAATTTATTAAAAAAGCGCCTACACATGTAGGCGCTTTTTCTTATTATTAAGCTTTTGTATGTTCTTTATGGTCACATTCGCAATGAGATCCACATTTCCCGTATAGTACTGTTGATTTTTCATCTTCAAAATGTCCAATTGTTCCTTCACATACTTGGCATACGATTGTTCCCATTTTCATTTCCCCCTGAGTTTCAATAGTAATCTATTTATTTATCATTAAGCTTTCGCATTATCTTTTCTAGCACAGTCACAATTTGTTCCGCATTTTCCGTAAAGTACCGTCGTTTTCTCATCTTCAAAATGTCCGATTGTTCCTTCACATACTTGGCATACGATTGTTCCCATTTTTCATTTCCCCCTAAGTTTATGGTCCTAAAAACTTTTAGCTGTCCATTTCCTATCAATTATTGGGCTTTTGTATGCTCTGTGTGATCACATCCGCAAGATCCACATTTCCCGTAAAGTACCGTTACTTTCTCATCTTCGAAGTGTGCAATTGTACCTTCACAATCTTGACATACGATTGTTCCCATTTTTCATTTCCCCCTAAGTTTATAATCCCAAAAACCTTTTGTAACCGCTTAACTTTCTGTCTTTATTTTAATATGTTATACTTTTTACGTCAATAGGTTTTTAGTATAACACATTAAATATTTTCAATTTAAATTAGTATGCGATATTCAAATGAAAAAACAGCCATATTTATAAGTACGACTGTTTCACATTAATTATTCTTCATATTCCGCATGTAAAGAAGTTGACGGAACTAGAAATTTGAAAAACTGAGCTAACTCCTTTGCTTCCTCTTCTGATCCTAATTTAAAAATCTCCTGTATATATTGAACATTCTCTACATCATCTCGTCCGAGTAAAGTAGACCTTCCTGTTTGCATACAAACAATGAGCGGCTTTCCAAAAAACATATTTGTATAAATAACACCAAAATCATAACGTGTATCATGTGTCATAAACCCTAAAAATCGTACCTTCACACTTTCATGCTCATCATACAATTTTTCAAACATTGGTTTCCACCTTTCTACATCACGTTTCATTAATAGTATATTAAACAAAACATGTAATACTCCTTTTAATTGTCAAAAAATTCAGTAGGATGTAGAATGATAGTATTCTACTAAGTTAGGGGGAACTTATATGCAACACGCCTTTATTACGCTTGTACCGAAATCCAACCAACAATCAGTTTCAATAGATGATATAAAACAACTTTTTCATTATTATAAAACAGTTACTTCTAAAACTGGTGCCCAAATTAATTACACGTATACAAATACCGCTTTTCCTTATGAAATTTTAGATACATCTACAACAACATTAAAACTTCAATCCAATCACGACCGGTATGACTCAATTTATATTGGTGTTGGTATAGAAAATGAACAATCTTTCATCCAAGTTTCTTTACCACCTAATGCAACATTTGGTGACAAAGGGAAAGCAAATGAATTTTGCCGTTTTTTAGCGAAGAAATTAGAAGGAGAGTTACAATTATTTAATGGAAGAACAATGTATTTTTATAAACGTTAATTTAAAAAATAGATAATATGATTAAAAATAATATACAATTCGAACATGTAAGAAATAAAGCTTGCTTTCTTACGTGCAATACAAAATATGCTATTACATAGGCTAAATATAGAAATACGAAAAAAAGAATAACTTTATAATGAAACTTATCACCATTCGATAATGTTAATACAGTGGAAAAGCCACTCCATAGTAGTAAATGATAAAATATAACATGTAATATTTTCATGGAACCTTCTCCTTTGACATGCTCTATTTTATTAATATATGGGGTTACGTTTGAATCAATTACATATTATAGGATGATATATATTACCTTTGAAGTAAGTTAAGCCGGAATCATTTGTTAAAGTATTATATATTCATTCGACAAGTACGTTTAAAGACCTTGCAAGTCATTTGATGAAAATAAAAATAGCCCCTCTCTTACAATAAGAGAAGGGCTATTTACATTACTTAAATTATTTTACAATGTGAATTGGCATTCCAAGAGCAACTTCAGCTGCTTCCATTGTGATTTCACCTAATGTTGGGTGAGCATGGATTGTTTGAGCGATATCTTCAGCTGTCATTCCAGCTTCGATAGCTAAACCAATCTCAGAGATAATATCAGAAGCACCTGCACCTGCAACTTGAGCACCTACAAGAAGACCATCTTCTTTACGTGTTACAAGTTGTAAGAAACCGTCAGTGCTGTTTAATGATAATGCACGACCGTTAGCAGCGAATGGGAACTTAGATACAGTTACAGTCATTCCAGCTTCTTCAGCTTGTTTTTTAGTGTAACCAACAGATGCTAATTCTGGATCAGTGAAGCATACTGCAGGAATTCCGATGTAATCGATAGCTGATGCATGGCCACTAATTGCTTCTACAGCTACTTTACCTTCGTAAGAAGCTTTGTGAGCTAATGGTGGTCCAGGAACGATATCACCGATTGCATAGATGTTTGGTACATTTGTACGACATTGCTCATCGATTTCGATGATGCCGCGGTCAGTCATTTTAACTCCAACTTGCTCAAGACCGATTTCTTGAGTGTTTGGACGACGACCTACAGTTACTAATACGTAATCTGCTTCTACAGTTTGGATTTCACCTTTAACTTCAAAGCTAACTTTTACGCCAGTTTCTGTTTCTTCAACGCCTTTAGCCATAGCTTTTGTATGGATATTTACGTTACCTTTTTTCTGTAGAGCACGTTTAACAACAGAGCTCATAGCTTTTTCGAAACCAGCTAAGATTTCGTCGCCAGCTTCTACTACAGTAACTTCTGTACCGAAGTTAGCATATGCAGTACCTAATTCCATACCGATGTAACCGCCGCCGATTACAACAAGTTTTTTAGGAATTTCAGGTAAGCTTAAAGCACCTGTAGAGTTGATAACACGTTTAGAGTATTTGAATCCTGGAATTTCGATTGGTGTAGAACCAGTTGCAAGAACAGCATTTTTAAACGTATAAGTTTGAGCTGCATCTTCAGTCATAACGCGTAATGTATTAGCATCTACGAAGTAAGCTTCACCGCGAATGATTTCAACTTTGTTACCTTTAAGAAGGCCTTCAACACCGCCAGTTAATTTCTTAACTACGCCGTTTTTCCATTCTTGAACTTTTGTAAAGTCAACTTTTACGTTTTCTGCAGTAATACCCATGTCATCAGAATGCATTGCATTCTCATAACGATGACCTGCATTGATTAACGCTTTTGAAGGAATACATCCAACGTTTAAGCATACGCCACCAAGGTTAGCTTTTTCAATGATTGCTACCTTTTGACCTAATTGTGCTGCACGAATTGCCGCAACGTATCCACCAGGACCTGCACCAACAACGACTGTATCTAATTCAATTGGGAAATCTCCTACTACCATTGTTATTACGCCTCCATTACTAATAATTGTGGGTCATTCAATAGACGTTTAATTTGGTTTAACGCTTTTTGAGCAGTTGCACCGTCAATTAAACGATGGTCAAAGCTTAGAGATAATGCTAATACTGGAGCTGCAACGATCTCACCGTTTTTCACAACTGGTTTTTCAGCGATACGGCCGATACCAAGGATTGCTACTTCTGGGTGGTTGATAACTGGAGTGAACCATTGTCCACCTGCAGAACCAATGTTTGTAATTGTGCAAGAAGCACCTTTCATTTCAGCTGGAGCTAGACGACCTTCACGTGCTTTACCAGCAAGATCATTGATCTCGTTAGAGATTGTGAAGATAGACTTACGATCTGTATCTTTAACAACTGGTACTAATAGACCTTTGTCTGTATCAGCTGCGATACCGATATTGAAGTAATGTTTATGAACTACTTCTTGAGATGCATCGTCTAAAGAAGTGTTTAACATTGGGTATTCACGTAATGCAGATGTTAAAGCTTTAACAACGTACGGAAGGTAAGTTAATTTAATACCTTTGTCAGCTGCTACTGCTTTGAACTTCTTACGGTGAGCAACAAGTTCTGTTACATCTACTTCGTCCATTAATGTTACGTGAGGAGCTGTGTGTTTAGAGTTAACCATTGCTTTCGCAATCGCTTTACGGATACCACTCATTTTCTCACGAGTTTCTGGATATTCACCAGCTGGGATTGGTTGTGCTTTTGGTGCTTCTTCTTTCGCTGCTGCTGGAGTAGCTTCTACTGCTGCTGGAGCCTCAGTTGCTGCTACAGTTTGTCCACCATTTGCAAATGCATCGATGTCAGCTTTTACGATACGGCCATTCTTACCAGTACCAGCTACTTTATGAATGTCTACACCTTTTTCACGAGCGTATTTACGAACAGATGGCATAGCGATTACGCGCTCATTTACTACTTCTGCAGTTGCTGCTGGAGTAGCTTCCGCTGCTGGAGCTTCTACTGCTGCTTCTTCAGCTTTTGGAGCTTCATCATGATCGTCACCTTTAAATTTAAGGTTTTCGTATCCAGGAGCATCAAATTTAATTAATGTATCTCCTACGATTGCAACTGTTCCTTCTTCTACAAGTACTTCAAGTACTTTACCTTTAACAGGAGAAGGGATTTCTACTACTGCTTTATCATTTTGTACTTCAAGAAGTACATCGTCTTCGTTTACTTCATCGCCTGGTTTAATAAACCATTTTACGATTTCACCTTCGTGGATACCTTCACCGATATCTGGTAGTTTAAATTCAAATGCCACGGAATTCAGCCCCCTGATTCATTTCATTATTATGGAATATGTACAAAAGAAACCAGCATGTGCTGATTTCTTTTGCACATGAAAAGCTAAAAATTAGAAGTTCATTACTTTGTTTACAGCTTCAACAATATCTTTGTGGTTTGGTAACCATACGCTCTCTGCTTGAGAGAATGGGAATACTGTATCAGCAGCTGCAACACGTACAACTGGAGCTTCTAAGTTTAAGATTGCACGGTCGTTAATTTCCGCTACAACGTTAGCTGCAATACCAGCTTGTTTTTGAGCTTCTTGAACTACAACTACGCGACCTGTTTTTTCAACAGAAGCGATGATTGTTTCGATATCTAATGGTTGAACTGTACGTAAGTCAACAACCTCTAAAGAGATACCTTCTTTTTCAAGTTCTTCAGCAGCTTTTAATGCAGCGTGAACCATAGCACCGTAAGCGATAACAGATACATCTGTACCTTCACGTTTGATATCAGCTTTACCTAAATCAATTGTGTAATCACCTTCTGGTACCTCTTGACGGAATGAACGGTACAATTTCATATGCTCTAAGTAGATAACTGGATCGTTGTCACGAATCGCAGAGATTAAAAGACCTTTAGCATCGTATGGAGTAGATGGAATAACAACTTTTAGACCAGGTTGTTGAGCCACTAATCCTTCTAAGCTATCAGCATGAAGTTCAGGAGTATGAACACCACCACCGAATGGAGAACGAACTGTTACTGGAGCAGTCCAACGTCCACCAGAACGGTAACGCATACGAGCTAATTGACCAGAAATTGAATCCATTACTTCATAAACGAAACCGAAGAATTGGATTTCTGGAACTGGACGGAATCCTTCAAGTGCAAGACCAACTGCAAGTCCACCAATACCAGACTCTGCAAGTGGAGTATCCATTACACGATCTTCACCAAATTCAGCTTGTAAACCTTCAGTAGCACGGAATACACCGCCGTTTACACCAACGTCTTCACCAAATACAAGTACGTTAGGGTCATTTTTCATTTCAACGCGTAAAGCATCAGTGATTGCTTGAATCATTGTCATTTGAGCCATGGCTTACTTCGACTCCTTTTCTTTGTAGATTTCATATTGTTCAGCTAAGTTGTAAGGCATTTTTTCGTACATGATTTCCATTAAATCAGTTACTTTTTGTTTTGGAGCTTGGTCAGCCTTAGCAATTGCTTGTTTGATATCTTCTTTTGCTTCTTCGATTACTGTCTCTTCAACTTCTTGAGACCATAGGCCTTTAGCTTCTAAGAACTTACGGAAGCGTACGATTGGGTCTTTTTGTTCCCATTCGTTTTCGATATCTTTTGTACGGTAACGAGTTGGGTCATCACCAGCCATTGTATGTGGACCGTAACGGAATGTTAAAGTCTCGATTAAAGTAGGGCCTTCGCCATTTACTGCGCGCTCACGAGCGAAAGCAGTTGCTGCGTATACAGCTAATGGATCCATACCGTCTACTTGAATTCCGTAAATACCTGCTGCTACTGCTTTTTGTGCTACAGTTTTAGCTGCAGATTGCTTTTCTACTGGAGTAGAGATTGCATAACGGTTGTTTTGAACAACGAAGATTGCTGGAGCTTTGAATGCACCTGCAAAGTTCATACCTTCGTAGAAGTCACCTTGTGAAGCACCACCGTCACCAGTGTAAGTAATTGCAACAGATTTTTTACCACGTAGTTTCATACCTAACGCAACACCAGCAGTTTGGATGATTTGCGCACCGATAATGATCTGTGGAGCTAATGCATTTACATTCTCAGGCATTTGGTTACCCATGAAGTGTCCACGAGAGAATAAGAATGCTTGGTATAATGGTAATCCGTGCCATACTAATTGTGGTACATCACGGTATCCTGGTAAGATGAAGTCTTCTGCTTCAAGTGCGAAATGACTTGCTAATTGAGAAGCTTCTTGTCCAGCTGTAGGTGCGTAGAAACCTAAACGTCCTTGACGGTTTAAAGAAATAGAACGTTGATCTAATACGCGAGTATACACCATACGACGCATTAATTCTTTTAATTGATCATCAGATAATTCAGGCATAGCTGCTTCATTCACAACTTCACCGTTTTCATTTAAAATTTGTAATGTTTCAAATTGAGCTGCGATAGCTTTCATTTGCTCATCAACATTAAATAGGGTCTTTTTTGTTTTAGTACCCATTCCGTTCACCTCTTCCTCTCTTGAACCATATTCTGAAACGCTTTCACTGGCTATTTTCCAGTTTAAAAAGCGCAACGATGTAAACCAACATGTTTGTATGTCGGTTGAGAATAATTTTGTGTACCTAACAATCTGTACTAATGTTTTTTCAGAAACATATTAATACAATCTTGATCACGTTTTTTAGTTTACAACTATTCTAATTACGATGTCAATTACTTTGAATACGTTTTTTTATAAATAATATGCAGGTTTCTACTACACAAACGTGTTTTTATTTTTTACATCTGTATTAGTAAGCATTGACCTACTGTTATATTATTCCCTTTTTCACTTATTTTTTCTCTTAGAATAATATGTAAACGATTTAATTCTCTTTAGTTTTTCTCTCTTCGTAACAAAAATATACAAACTACTCTTCCTTTTTTAGGTAAATACCTATACATTTCTACCCTCTCTTCCATACATTATAGTAACCGCAGTATTAGCGGGAAATGATAAAGGAGGTCATCTCATGTACGGATACTCATATTGCTATCCAACTTGTTCATATCCTTCCTACGGTTATGGCGGTTCTTGTGGCGGGTCTGGACGCGGCTTCGCCTTAATCGTTGTGTTGTTTATTCTTTTAATTATCGTTGGTGCTGCTTGCATTCGCTAATTGTAAAACGAAACAACTATGGAAAGAAAAAGACGGCTTTGCCGTCTTTTTCTGTTTATCACATACATAACTACTCTATAATAGAACGATTTCCAAAATGCCTTCCCTTTCTTGCCGATGACTTTTTCCATCTCCTTTGGTAGACTAAAGAGGAAAGGAGAGATTACATATGCTTACAATGAAAGATGTTATTCGCGAAGGAGATCCTATTTTGCGCAACGTTGCAGAAGAGGTGTCCTTACCGGCAAGCGAAGAAGATACAACTACCTTAAAAGAAATGATTGAATTCGTAATAAATAGCCAAGATCCTGAAATGGCTGAAAAATATAGTTTACGCCCTGGAATCGGATTAGCGGCTCCGCAAATCGGTGTTTCAAAAAAAATGATTGCAGTTCATGTAACCGATGCGGATGGTACATTATATAGCCATGCATTATTCAATCCAAAAATCATTAGCCATTCTGTTGAACGTACATATTTACAGGGTGGTGAAGGCTGTCTATCTGTAGACCGCGAAGTACCTGGTTATGTTCCTCGTTATACAAGAATTACAGTAAAAGCAACTTCTATTAACGGAGAAGAAGTAAAATTACGTTTAAAAGGTTTACCAGCAATCGTATTTCAGCACGAGATTGACCATTTAAATGGCGTTATGTTCTATGACCATATCAATAAAGAAAATCCTTTTGCCGCTCCTGATGATTCCAAACCTCTAGAGCGATAATAATAAAAAGGCGGAAGTTAATCTTCCGCCTTTTTATTATGAAATGGGTTCCATATTCACTTATAGCAATCCAGCCCACTTTAGTCCATGATATATACCGTCTTCATTAACATCCTTTGTCACATGATTTGCAAGTTTTTTCAAGTCTTCATGGCCATTTCCCATCACAATACCTGTGCCAACGGCTTCGATCATTTCTAAATCATTTAAGCCATCTCCAAATGCATACACTTGATCACGATTAAAACCTAACTTTTCAATGTATTTCTCAATTCCTTTTGCCTTAGAACCACCATTCGGAATGATATCCATTGAATATGCATGCCAACGAATAAAATGAAAATCTGGATAATGATTAATAAACTTTTCCTCTTCATTTACTTCACAAAAAAGTAGTGTTTGATAAATATTACGTTCCTCATAAAAATTAGGCTCATATGCTGGATGCTCAAAGTTTAAGCTTCCAAAGCCTTCTTTCACATAATCATGATATTCCACTGATGCTCTCATATCTTGATGGTCAAGATATACAAGTGGATATCCTTCTTGTTTTGCAAACTGAGTAAACTTATGTAAAGCATCTGGATGTAACGGATTATTAAATATTACCTCATCTTCAAAGACAACATATTGTCCATTAAAACTAACATAATTATGTATATCAAGTTCCTTACGAATATCTTCGAACATAAATGGCGCGCGCCCTGTCGCAATTGCTACATGTACACCTTTTTCTTGTAACTGTTTTACTGCATCTCGTGTAGATTGCGGAATTTTTTTATCATGATCTAATAATGTTCCATCAATATCAAAAAAGACAATTTTATCATTCATTTGTCAAAATCCTTTCTGGCACTCTATATTCCTATTTTGAATATCACTTTTCAAATTCTAAAAAAAAGTATAACATATTAAACATCTGTGAAGAAAGCGTTCCCTTTCTGACCTTATTTGTAAACTTTGCATATATATATATTAGTAAAACATGTGGATACTTGTTCGTATGAATTTTCTTTTCCATTCTTCCTCATACTATACCTATAACTAACGGCTACTAATCGTTACTATAGAATAACTTTCACTGTATGGGAAAGGACAAGATTCACCATTCACTTTTGTCCTATCTCTTATATCAGAGATAGAGTTTTCACTAGTAATAGGCATGTTTAAAATAAGGAAAGGAAGGAGTAATCATGCTGAAGAAGCTGAAGAAAAAGCTCAAGCGTTATTTAAATGGTCTAGTCCGTAAAAAGACAGTCGCTTAAATTGTGCCCATTTCGGGCTTTTTCTTCATTCTCATTCGAAAAAACATGAAAATCGTGACTGTTTGCTTTATAATAAGTAACAGATAATGCAAAACATAGACAAGGAGAGGTTTTCCAAATGATTTTTAAAGTATTTTATCAAGAAAAATTAACTGAGGTTCCAGTACGTGAAAATACAAAAGTTTTATATTTAGAGGCTACGTCTGAAAAGGATGTTCGTACAAAATTAAATAAGTTCGCATATAATATCGAGTTTGTTCAGTCTGTTACTGGCGCTCATCTTGAATATGAAAAAGAAAACGCTGATTTAACATTAGCGGAAATCGTATAGCGATATGAAATTTCTAAAAAACGACCAAGTTGCTGTATTTGCTCTCGGTGGGCTTGGTGAAATCGGTAAAAATACATACGCTGTTCAATTTCAAGATGAAATTATTATAATTGATGCTGGAATTAAATTTCCAGAGGACGAACTTCTCGGAATCGATTATGTAATACCAGACTACACTTATTTTGTGCGAAACGAAGATAAAATTAAAGGGTTATTCATTACACATGGTCACGAAGATCATATCGGCGGAATCCCTTACCTATTACGTCAAGTGAACATTCCAATTTACGGCGGAAAATTAGCAATTGCACTCATCAAAAACAAACTAGAAGAACACGGCTTACTTCGTAAAGCAAAACTTTACGAGATTCAAGAAGATGACGTTATTAAATTCAAAAAAACGTCTGTATCCTTCTTCCGTACAACTCACAGTATTCCAGATTCGTACGGCGTTGTTGTGAAAACACCTCAAGGTCAAGTCGTTCATACAGGTGACTTCAAATTTGACTTCACACCAGTTGGTGAACCAGCTGATTTAACAAAAATGGCTGAAATCGGTAAAGATGGCGTACTATGTCTATTATCTGATAGTACGAACAGTGAAGTTCCAAACTTTACTATGTCTGAGCGTCGCGTTGGTGATAGTATTCAAGACATTTTCCGTAAAGTAGAAGGACGGATTATATTCGCAACCTTTGCATCAAATATTCACCGCTTACAACAAGTTGTTGAAGCTGCTGTTGAAAACAACCGTAAAGTAGCTGTGTTTGGTCGAAGTATGGAAGCAGCGATTGAAATTGGACAAAACCTTGGTTATATTCGTTGCCCGAAAGATACATTCATAGATGCATCTCAACTAAACCGCTTACCAGCTAATAAAGTTGTTATTTTATGTACAGGTAGTCAAGGTGAACCGATGGCAGCACTTTCACGTATTGCAAATGGTACACACCGCCAAATTCAAATTATTCCTGGAGATACAGTTGTTTTCTCTTCTTCACCAATTCCAGGAAATACAATTAGCGTAAGTCGTACAATTAACATGTTGTACCGCGCTGGCGCTGATGTAATTCACGGGAAACTTTCAAATATCCATACAAGTGGACACGGTGGACAAGAAGAACAAAAGTTAATGTTACGTCTAATTAAACCGAAGTACTTCATGCCAATTCATGGTGAATATCGTATGCAGCGTATGCACATGAACATAGCAAATGATTGTGGCATCCCTGAAGAAAATTGCTTCATTATGGATAATGGCGATGTTCTTGCTTTACGTTCGGATGAAGCTAGCGTAGCTGGAAAAATCCCATCTGGTTCGGTCTACATTGATGGAAACGGTATTGGAGATATTGGCAATATCGTATTACGCGATCGTCGTATCCTTTCTGAAGAAGGACTTGTAATTGTAGTTGTAAGCATTGATATGAAAGAATTTAAAGTTGCAGCAGGACCTGATATCATCTCACGCGGTTTCGTTTACATGCGTGAAAGCAGCGATTTAATCAATGATGCACAAACATTAATTACAACTCATTTAGAAAAAGTAATGGAGCGTAAAACAACACAATGGTCTGAAATTAAAAATGAAATTACAGACACATTAGCCCCATTCCTATATGAGAAAACGAAACGTCGTCCAATGATTTTACCAATCATTATGGAAATATAAGAAAAAGGACAATGCCATGAAGGCATTGTCCTTTTCTTTTCTCTTATCTTAAAAAGTGTTTAAATCGATCCACTTCATCGTCATGACCAATGACAATTAATATATCTCCTGCTTGAATATTCTCCGTAGCTCGAGGGGATACGATAACTTCTTTGCCTCGTTTAATTGCTACAATATTCAATCCAAACTTCGCACGAATATCTAATTCAATTAAAGAGTGCCCATCAATTTTTTTATTCGCAATAATCTCTACAATACTATGCTCATCTGAAAGCTCAAGGTAGTCTAGCACATTGCTTGATGCAATATTATTAGCAATCCTTTTTCCCATATCACGTTCTGGATGCACAATATGATCTGCACCTATTTTACTTAACACTTTTTCATGATAATCATTTTGAGCTTTTACAGTAATATTTTTTACACCCAACTCTTTCAAAATCAAAGTCGTTAAAATACTTGAATTTAAATTATCTCCAATAGCAACGACTACGTGATCAAAATTTCGAATACCAAGGCTTTTTAATACCATCTCATCTGTTGAATCTGCAATTACAGCATGCGAAGCTATATTTGCAAATTCATTAATTTTATCCTCATCTGAATCGATTGCCATTACTTCCATACCTAATTGAGCTAGTTCTCGGCAAATACTTCCACCAAAGCGACCAAGTCCAATGACAGCAAATTCTTTTTCTTTCTCACCCACAAGAATTCCTCCAATAACTTCAAGTACTATTTATTTTCAGTGTAACACACTTTATATGCGTCACAAAAACTATGATTAGCTCTTATTTTTGTTTTTGTATATAAAAATATTGTTGCAAGTAAAAAGCGATACCAACAAGTAGCATAGCAAATACAAATATATTTCCAAAAGAACTAAATGTTTCAAAAACGAATAATAATGTTTCTTGACCAAAAAAGGCAAATAGAAGCTGTGTGAATGCAAATAACAACGCCCATATGTAATGATGTTGATGGAATAAATAATGCGTTGCACCTAAAAAAGCAATAAACGAAAAGATAAAGATCCACCAATTTTCTAAAAATAGTTGCCAATTAGAAAATTGATATCCATTTACTAATATCGCAATAAGCGCGATAACTGCCATCGTCGGCACACTCCAAAATAATGCCCGTCCTCTAAAGAAACGAGTGCCTTTAACATCTCCTTTTTCATGTGCAATATATGTTAGTACTACTGTGCTTATATACAAAACAGAAAGAATTGTTAAAACGATAATAAGCCAAAAATGTAATTGATAATATTCATGCTCTATATTTGTCACGATTGCAGCTAACATGCACGGAATTAACATTCCCGTCCAACCATCTACTTTTCTTTCATTCCAAAAGACCGTATTACCAATCCTTATTCCTAACAACATAAAAATAATGATACCCAATACAAATAACGTAGTTTTATTCCCTACTAAACTCGTTGAAAAAGCAATTAATCCAATAAATAAAAAGAGCACAAACCCATTCATAATTTCTAGTACAGGTGATAAATATCTCTTCACCCATTTGTATGTTTCGTCATATTCATTATTATCTACTAGACGATAGGCATAAAAACTTATCCCAAAATAAACCGCCGCAATAATAACATACGCATATAAGACGAAACATAAAATCGCACTGCTAATTTGCACGTAATTCCCCACCCTTTTTTCTATGTTTCACATTGATTTTACACACTTTTCATACTAAAAGTAAACATATATAAGTTAGTCAAATAATTAATAATGAGCAGTGGCTAAACCCCCTGCTCATTATTAAAACAGTACAATTAACTTTAATTCTTCCATTTGTATGTAAATGTCTAAAATCAATCTATACGAGCGTTACTTACACCTCAGAACAAAAAGTTTTTTGGAACCTTCAAGAAAGTGGAAGTTTTATTTTCTATTCCCTTTCCACTTTACATATTGGCTTAAAAATGTAATTGCCTTTTCAATCACTTCTTCGTCTGGTTTTAATTTTGCATGATGTAAACCATATTCTGAATTTACTCCAAGCCAAAACATAAATCCAGGGATTTCTCGAAGCATATAACCAAAATCTTCACCCGTCATTGCCTCAGTACATGTAATAACATTCATATCAGTTTGTTTATGTACAAATTCCATAAACTCTCTCGTTAACTCTTCATGGTTATATACTTGATGATACATTGCTCCGTAATCTATAATCGCCTCACACTGGAAAGAAGCTTCGATACCTGCAACAATTGACTCAATTCTGCTTTTCACACGCTTCATTGATTCCACTGATAATGTTCGAATCGTTCCTTCTAAACGAGATTTTTCTGCAATAATATTTTGAACCGTACCACCAGTAATTTTCCCGATTGTAATTACTGCACTATCAAGAGGATTTACATTGCGACTAATAACGGATTGAAGCTGTGTAACAAGATGACTCGCTGCAACAATCATGTCATTTGCAGTATGCGGATAGGCAGCATGGCCACCTTTCCCTTTTAAATCAATATATAATTCTGAAGTATTGGCAAATAACAGTCCTTCTTTCGTTGCAATTGTCCCCACAGCGTATTCTGGTGCAATATGAAGACCAAGAATTATATTCGGTTTCCATTCTTTTAACTCTTCACTTTCTAACATAGGGAGAGCACCGCCTGGTCCTTCTTCTGCTGGCTGGAATAGAAATACAAGGTCATCATCTATTCTTTCGCTCACAGCTTTCGTTAGAAGGCCTAAACCGATTGTTGTATGTACATCATGGCCACATGCATGCATCATTCCTTCATGAATAGAAGCAAACTCGTATCCAGTTTCCTCTGTAATTGGTAAACCGTCTATATCTGCACGATAACCTATTATTTTTTCAGGATTTTTTCCATTTACTTTAACGATTACACCCGTTTTCCATGTCTTCACTTCCACAAATTCATGAGAAAGTGTTCCTATATAATCTAAAATATACTGTTGTGTTTTCCATTCCTTAAATCCGATTTCTGGAATTCTATGTAGATCTCTACGAATTTGGACAAATTTGCTTACTGTCATTTTTGCACCTCTATCTATAAAAAGCGTAAGAGCCCATTTACGCTCTTACGCTTTTTTTACTTTTTATTTCTCTGGGTTTAATTGACGAAGCTCTTGTTTAATTTCTGTTTTTGCTTTTGTCTTCTCATCAATTTCTTTAATTACACGTGCTGGAGTACCTGCAACAACTGTGTATGGAGGCACATCTTCTGTTACAACAGCTCCCGCTGCTACAACTGCACCTTTACCTACTGTAACACCCTCTAAAACAACTACATTTGCACCGATTACTACATCATCTTCAACGATAACTGGTTTTGCAGAAGGTGGCTCAATAACACCTGCAAGTACAGCACCTGCACCTACGTGACAGTTTTTACCGACTGTTGCACGTCCACCAAGTACTGCGTTCATGTCGATCATAGAACCTTCACCAATTACAGCACCAATGTTAATTGTTGCATTCATCATAATTACAGCGTTGTCACCAATTTCAACATGGTCACGAATAATAGCACCTGGCTCGATGCGAGCTTTAATACCTTTTAAATCAAGCATTGGGATTGCAGAATTACGACGATCGTTTTCTACAACGTAGTCAACGATGTGCTTATTATTCTCATCAAGAATTGTCTTAATTTCAGACCATTCTCCGAATAATACACCTGATTTTTTATTCACAAATGCTTGTACTGTTTCAGGGAATGTTACTTCTTTTAAATCCCCTTTTATGTATACCTTTACAGGAGTTTTCTTTTCACTTTTTTGAATAAACGAAATAATTTCGTTAGCGTCCATCATTTTCATTCTTGTTGCCTCCTAAATCCATTTATAATGTTACTCTACCAAACGAAAGAGCGAGTAGCAAGATAATAATCTTATTTTTCCCTTTGAATTTCTTCTATAATTTCTAAAAATGCTTGTACTTGCTTCAACTGCCTTGCCGAGTCACTTGTTAACAACCATGTTTCTCTCGTCAGTTGAACAGGTGTTTTATACATATTTTCCTGTACTTCCTTTAAAACAGTAGAAGGTAAAAGGGCATAACCTATACCATTTAAAACAAGTTGTTTACATGTTTCAATTTGGTCAACTACAATCGTTCGCTTAGGCGGATTAGAAAATAAACCATACCACCAATTTTGTATTTGTCCATAATAAGTCGAGTCACTTTTAAATTGAATGAACGGCCTATTTGTTTCTTTTAACATCGAAATATCTTTTATTTCTTTATCAACTAAATACAGTTCATCTTCAAATAATTGTTGCTTCTGACCTTTATATTCTTGTGTTCCCCTCAGTATAGCAACATGCACGTCTCCTTCATAAAACTGCTTTTGCACTTCACTACTCCATCCAGTAAACAGCGATATCTTTACAGAAGGATATTTATGCACAAACTTTTTCAAAACAGGAGGGAGCCAATATTGACCAATAACTGATGCAACAGCTATTTTTAACGTTCCATGAGTTTCCGTTCTGAAAACAGCCAGCTCACTTTTTATATCTTCTTCCCTTTGCAACATTTCTTTGGCATAATTTGCAACTTTTTCCCCTTCAGGTGTAATTGTCAATCCTTTTTGTGAGCGAATAAAAAACTTCATTCCCCATTGTTTCTCCATAGATTGTAATCGTTGACTCAGCGCAGGTTGGGAAACAAATAAACGTTCCGCCGCTTTTCTCATATTTGATTCCTGAGCTAACACAACCATCATTTGAAAATCATCAATTTGCAACTTTCTCCCTCTTTCCTTAGCTTCCATACACCTTATTTCAATAAGCTTTTCATCCTTAATTTACCCGAATGCTTTCATTCAGAAAATACAATTGTCCAGCGCAAACTTTCCTTATGTTTTATGTCTTTTTAAATATAATACATACACAAGTGATATGCACGAAAAAAAAGTGACTTCTTCGTTTCTATGAAGTCACTTTTTTCACTTTATCGATTATGTTGCCTTACTTTCTTATTCAACAATTTTAAAATAGCTCGACGTGTTAAAATCCCCTCAAAATAGCCTTCTTCATTAACAGCGCAAATAAAAGGATGATCAATTGTCATTTCTAAAGCTTTTGCAAATGAATCGTCTAATTTAAGAACAGGTATATCTTCTTTCATCACCTGCTCTACTTTCATATCATCGAGCCTTTCAAACTCAATACGTTCTAATCCTAACATACCATCTAATATCATGGCAGTACTAATCAAACCATGTAGTTTATACATTGGATCTAAGACAGGTATCGCTGAATATCCAGATTTTACAAGAACGAGTAAAGCATGTTCTAAACTATTTCCAATTTGGACATGAGCTACTTTTTCCGATGAAATCATTAAATCCTTCACAAGAATTTGTTGAAATTCGTCTTTCGGAATACTAATCATATTACATCCCCCATTTTCCCTTTTTCCTGCTTATGTTCACAACTCTATTCACATTTTATGACAGCGTTTTCATATTATTATTTTGTCCTAAATTTATTTCAATAAAAATACAATCACACAGCTATTTTAGCATACCGCACAAAAAAAAGACTACCATTCCGGTAGCGCTTAATACCCTTTATTTTTTAATCTGTAAAATAACCTTGTGATTTTTTTATATTGCATCACATCGGTCTGTTTCAAACCATTCTCAATATCTGTAAGTTCCACAGCTAAAATTTCACTTGCGTAATTTTGCTGAAATAAAATATCTAGTAGTAAACTTTCTTCTTCCTTCGTTAAAACAACTTCCCTTTGCATATACCCCTCTCCTTACACTCGCATCGTTACTCTTATTATATAAAAAATTCAACCTATTTAATAGATGTAATATTCAGTTTTTATTAAAAGATATGTAACAATCGTACACATACAAAAAAATCATTTCGTATATCGATTTGCATAGCTAAACGCCGCATAAGCATCCGGCTTAATTTTTGCAGTTAATCCCATCGCTCGAATTTTTTCTGTCATATCTAAAATAAATTCTTTTGTTAAGCCATCATTCCCAATGTCTAAATGAATTTCCATTATGAATCCAGCCCCATCTTGAGCATAAGGATGCAATAACTCCCATATTGTTTGTATATGAGTAGGCGTAAATAGACATGCGATTTCTTGACTAAACTGCGTTTCTAAATATATTTTCTCACGTAAGGTCGCTGGCTTATCTTTTACTGATCTATGGTGTAAACAACCCCAGGCACCTTTTCCAACACGATGAATATGGATTGCTGTAATAAACCTCGTATCCTTTTGATGCGCTTGCGAGTCTGTCCCAATGGATAATCGATACAAATTTCGCGGATCCTTTTCAATGAAACTACAAATACGGTTAAAGACCATATCAAAATTTAAATGTCTCTCTGAAACATTGTAAAATTTATGTGCACCGTCCACAGAGTCACGTCCTTTCAATTAGACAGACTTTTCGTATTCTCATTGTATGGGACAAAAACTAAAATTATAACTTCCTATCCTTTATTCGTTTCAATATTTCGAATTACAAAGTGACAAACTTGGCACGTATAAATTACATTTTGATTAGATTGAGCCGTTAATACATGAATAATCTCAGCAGAACTTTGACAATTAGGACAAATCACAACTGGTAAACGTTCCATACGATAACCTCCTAGTTATATTTCTCCTGCTATTTGCAAAACCCAGCGATAGTGAGAAGTTTAGCTTCACATATTCACCCGGTTGACGGGACTAATTATCAACATGGATAAGCAAACTTGCACGGATTAAATTTTCATTTTAATACCATTGTAGGAAAAATAAAAAATTTCTATACATTATGCTAGAAAGTAATAGAACTAAAAAAGGTACTGCCATGTGGCAGTACCTTTTTTATATGTATCAAGAAATGATATCGTAAATCTCAATTGCAACCATGTCGATATTATCGAATTGATATACTTGAGGTTTTTCACCTTGTTGATACACTTCTAACTCATACATTTCACTTTTATCGAAAAATTTCACGCTACATTTGCGCTCACCGTTCACTTCAAAATAGCGTTGTGCTACTTCACCGCTTTCAGCTTGTTCTTGTAGACTAACAAGTCGAGTTAAAATTCCTTGGAGTAGAGACATGAAATCTCTCCTTTCTCTGATCTTCCTACCAATAGGTTTTACAGCTATACTCATTCTATCCGTCATAACAGAAAAAATGTTCCACACTCTAGGATAAAGGTTATTGGCCAGAAACTCAACTAAAAATTTGTCGAAATGCGAAGGAAAAAACAGAAAGAACATATTTCTCCTTCATTATTGCGGTTTTTATACTGGAAGAATATAATAAAAAACAGAAAAAAGGAGGAATTACAATGAAAAAAATTGAGGTTTATACACAACCCGATTGTCCGCCATGTGTTATTGTAAAAGAATTTTTGAAGCATAATAACGTTGCATATGAAGAATTTGACGTAAAAAAAGACGCTGCTGCTCGCAATCGTCTTTTATACGACTATGATTCTTATTCAACTCCAACAGTCGTAATTGATGGCGAAGTAGTTGCAGGTTTTCAAATTGAAAAGTTACAACAACTACTCAATATAGAATAGGAATAGGTAAATACCTATTCCTATTCTTATCCCGCTATTTGTAGGTAGTAAAACTCCCACCCACTGATTAAAAGTTTCACTTTATAATTGTTGTAACCTTTTTATTTCAGTTAAAAGTTCCTGACTTTCATGATATCCTGCTAACTTCCATTTATCTTGATCCCTTTTCAATGTTACAATTTGATATTGTCCACTTTTTGTCCGCTCATATACATATAAATTTTTATGTTCTTCATCATACGACATTTTCGTTTCTGAATTAAAAGAAAACGGTGCTTCTTTTGCCGGAAGTAAATATTCACCACTTTGTTTATCACTTCTGCTATTTTCATCTGTAAATACTTGAAGGAAATTATCTGTAAAATACGGTGATAACGTCTCTATCATCTTATTCATCGGCAAATGCTTCCCACGAATTGAAAACTGGGTTTCATAGCCTTTTTGTATCGTTGTAAATACTTCTTTCCGATCGACTTCCACTTCCTCTTTTCCTAAAACAGTCGTAACACTATAACCAACTAGAAAGGCAACACATACAAATAGAACAAGCCATATTCCATATTTCCTCATTTTTTCACCTTCCTTTTAAAAGAACTTGTCTTTGTAGTATTCATTGTAACAATGATTATGCAAAGAAAGGACAGATTTCGTTCGTAAAATCTTTACAACGATAGACAGCATTTTCATCACCATTTTCACTATTACCAATTTATGATAAAAACAAACAAAAAATGCACGAATCTCTTCGTGCATTAAAATAAAACATCTTCTTCATATAAATATTCATAAGATAAATCTATAAATAAAAAGTTGTCATCATCAATCGGGAAAGAAAATGTTCGTACCATTTCTCCCGTTTCAATATCTGCATATAAATCTGAAAGCCTCGCCTTATTCTCAAAACGCATTTTCATTATATTCTCGAGAAAATACGGGCGCCAGCTCCAGTTCTTCATATAATAATCCGGCATCACAATCCATTCTCCATCTTTTTTCATAACATTTCCTGATTGTTGGAAACCATCTTCATTACAAATAAATATACGAAAACTACACTGTGATACACTTTGACTAAATTGTAATAACCAATCATTTATATCTTCATTCTTTTTTTGTTTTGATAAAACATCGCCAATGCGATCGCGTAACATCTCTGTTAAATTATAAATTTTTTGTAACTTCTTCTTTTCATGCTGAATAAACTGATGACATTCATTACCTAGTCGCTCTTTCAAAACATTCGTTTCAATAAAATCAGGTAAACATTCTTTTAAATAATTACCTTGATAATATCTTCCGCCGTTCTTCCAAGCATATTGCAGTTGATAAAAAGCATCTATTTCTTCATATAATAAAGTTGCACCAATTCTTCTAGCAAGTAATGATAAAGAATATAAAATATCTTGATAAGATTGTAAAAGTGCTGTTTGCCTTAAGTTCGTTAAATCTACTTTTAAAATATCAGGTGCTAACACGCTAATACGCTCTAAATTACTTGTACCCGTTCCGACTTTATTAATCGAAATTTGAATACCATATGTACGATAATACATAAGCAAATGATTAAATTGCTCTATATCTTCTTTACATTCATGCTCTGTAATCTCTAAAACAATTTGTTTTAAATTTAAACCTTGTTCTTCATACCTCAATAAAAGTTGAAGCAAGCTTTCATCATCATCATTCATTAATACATTAGCATTCCGATGTATAAATAATAATAATTTTTGATCGCTTTCTAAATAACGATTTAAAGCTTTTTCTACTATAATATTATCCGCTTCCAGTTGAAATTCACTTGGAATCGAATCATCGTGAAAGAAAGAAGCTAAACTTTGTATGCCCTCTTCTGTTTGAATACGTCCTACTACTTCATATCCAATTACAGTATGCTCATCAGCACTAAAAATAGCTTGATAATAAGGAAGGACTTTATCCAAGTTACTCATTACATCTAATGCATCTATCAACGTGCTTCCCTCCCTTTACTTTTCAAAAATTATAACATGATATTTACGGAAAAATAATAAAAAATCCCTTCAGTTTTCCTGAAGGGATTAGAGGGGTAAAATGCTAAGGGGAATTAGCAATTCTACTATGAAGAAAAAAGAGGTCTTAAATATAACGTATATATGACCTCTTGTAAACACTTTTCTTTCATATGTCACAATTCCGTCACATTTAACCGTAAAAAAATGAATCAAACATTCATTTTTTTATCCCTTTTAAAATGGATATTGATGTAAATGTTGTCCTCCATCCATTGTCATGCAAGTTCCATTTATGTACGCAGCTTCATCTGAGCATAAATAATAAGCTAGACCAGCGATTTCTTCTGGCGTACCCAGCCTTCCAAGCGGAACACTTTGTATCGTACGCTTAGCCATTTCTTCTGAAATCCATAATTTATCAGCACCGCCCGTACGTTCAATTGGTCCTGGAGCGATAGCGTTAACTCGTATTCCATATTTACGTCCCCACTCAACAGCGAGCGTCTTCGTCATCGCTAATACTCCTGCCTTCGCTGCAGCCGAATGAATAACTCCTGGACCTGCATCCCATGCATATGTTGCTACCATATTAATGATATTCCCTTTTATACCTTTTTCAATCCAATATTTTCCGACAGCATGGCTACAGTAAAATGTACCGTTTAATACAATATTAATGACCGAATTCCAGCCATTCACGGATAAATCTTCTGCTGGACAAATAAAGTTTCCAGCTGCATTATTTATTAAAACATCAATTCGACCAAACTTCTCATCAATCTGTTCAATCATTTTCTGAATGTCATCCGTATTTCTTACATCCATTTGTACAGGTAATACTTGCCCTGGAAATTGTTCAATTTCCAACTTTGTTTCCTCTAGTTTTTCTTTTGTACGTCCTGTAATAACAACTCGTGCCCCTTCTTTTGCAAAGCGAGTCGCCATTCCTTTTCCCATTCCACTCGATCCACCTGTTATAATAACTACCTTTTCTTTCACATACATCCCCTCCAAAAAATGAATACACATTCATTTTATCACTTTATTTAATAGAAATCTTTATATTTTTAAACTTTTCTGATATTTTAATGTAAAGAACTTTCTTTTTATTCATTTTTTTCGTAATCTATACTAATTTTTTATTATGTAAAGTATATTTTTAAATAAACTGAAAGGAGATTTGAGTAGCCTTTAAATGGAATAAAAACATTGAGGTATACTCATATTTTTATGGCGCACATTACAAGAAGAAATTTTTTGAAAATTGGTATGCGTACTTGTCTCTATTCATTTATAACCAGTGGCATCGGATACTACTATGCTAAATATATAGAACCCCATTTCATTTCTTTTACACAGCACACATTAAAATCACAACTCATCCCAAAAAGTTTTCATGGTATGAAAATTCTTCAATTCAGCGATTTACATCTCGGATACTATTTCTCGCTTCAACATTTATCTCAAGTTGTTTCTAAAATTAATGCTGTAAATCCAGATATTGTCCTTTTTACCGGAGATCTCATTGATAATTATCAAACGTATACTGACACTCCTTTTGTCGCATCCATTTTAAAAAATATACAAGCCCCCTTCGGTAAATTCGCTATTTATGGTAACCATGATCACGGTGGATATGGAACTGAATACTATGAGCACATCATGCGTGAATCAGGATTTGAACTATTGCTAAATAGTGAAAAAAGAATTCATCTAATGGATAATAGTGAAATTTCTATTTTCGGTCTCGATGATATACTACTAGGCAAACCAAAAATAGAGAAAACATTACAACATGCACGGCAAAATACTTATAACATCGTTCTTGTTCACGAGCCAGATATCGCGCCGCAAATTTCCAAATATCCAATCAACTTGCAACTTTCTGGTCATAGCCATGGCGGACAAGTACAAATTCCTTTTTTAGGGGCTATTATTACACCATCACTCGCCAAAGACTATATTGAAGGCTTCTATACGATGCAAGATTTAACTCTCTATGTCAATCGAGGTCTTGGAAGAACACGTGTCCCATTTCGTTTCATGTCAAAACCTGAAATCACAATTTTCACACTCCAACATTCGTAATAATTCGCCTATTTTCTTACATATCCTTTCTTGTACGCGCTCATCCATGTTTCGTTTACCATATGATAAAAGTGAGTCCAATAAAGGAGGTATGTTCATGTATCCATATTATCAACCAATTCCAGTCCGTTCAGCACCTATTGGTCCAGTAGGCGACTCACGCTTCTTCCCGTTTTTTGGCGTTCCCTTTCTAGCTGGAATTGCTGGTGGATTGCTCGGCGGAGCATTAGCTTTCGGCCCTCGACCATTTTATCCACCTTATCCACCACCTTTCCCGCCGCCAGCACCTTATCCTTGTTACGGTGGACCATGTCAGCAACCATACTATTACTAGGTTAAAGTAACGATTCTTTCAAATATTATTCTCTCAACGAGCCATCTCATTACACGCTTATAATAAAACTATTGTTTCTACTCATCCTTCCATTTTTGGAGCATATGAGTAGAAAAAAGTAAAAACCTCTTATGGACATAAGAGGTTTTTACTTTTTTTCATTATTCAGCGTCTGTATTTTGATACGCCATCTTAAACAACTTCACTTGGCTATCAATTTCTTCTGTACTACCATTAATAACATAATAGTAATCACCATCTTTATTTTGTTCACGTGTTTTCACATTATCAGCTAATGTAAGCTGTAAAATCGCCTTAATTCGTGCCTTCATTTCAATATCTAATATCGGGAAAGATATTTCCACTCGCTTCTCCATATTTCGCGTCATCAAATCAGCTGAAGATAAATATATTTTCTCCTCCCCATTATGATGGAAATAATAAATACGGCTATGTTCTAAATATCTTCCAACAACACTAACTACACGAATATTTTCACTTACATTTGGAATACCAGGTCGTAGGCAACATGTTCCTCGAACAATGAGCTCTACCTTTACTCCAGCTTGTGATGCTTCGTACATTTTTTTTATTAACGGTTTATCTGTTAATGAATTCATCTTAGCGATAATATATCCATTTCCATATTGCCTATGATAACGGATTTCTTCATCTATTAAATCCATAAATTGCTCTCTTATATCAAATGGAGCAACCGATAAATGATGAAAATGTGGCTTTGTTGTATAACCACTTAAATAATTAAAGAAATTGGTTGCATCGACCCCAAAATCTTTTCTTGATGTAATATATCCAAAATCAGTATATAACTTCGCTGTTGCATCATTATAGTTCCCAGTTCCGAGATGTACGAACCTTTCGATTTTTCCGTTTTTTCTCCTTACAACTAGCGTAATTTTACTATGTGTTTTCAAGTGACTGACACCGTAAATAACATGACAGCCTGCCTGTTCCAATTCTTTAGCCCAGTGAACATTGTTTTCTTCATCAAACCTTGCCTTTAATTCAACTAATACCGTCACTTGTTTTCCCTTTTCAGCCGCTATCTTTAACGCCTGAATAATCGGTGAATCACCACTTACACGATATAACGTTTGTTTAATCGCAAGTACATTCGGATCGTCTGCCGCATCACGGACAAAATCAACTACCGGCTGAAATGATTCAAAAGGATGATGTAATAAAATATCATGCTCAATTGCTTTTTCAAATACATCTTCTTCATCACCTAAATCTTGAGGCGGTTGCGGAATAAGAGCTGGATATACAAGATGTTCATATAAAGGAGCTAGTTTTTTATATAAAGAAAACAAACATGTCAAATCTAATGGGCCATCCATTATATATACATCTTCATCTTTTACTTCCAGAACCTCATATAATAACGCTAATACTCTTTCATCAATGTGTTCTTTCCCAACTTCTAAACGTACAGCAGCACCCCACTTACGCTTTTTTAATTCTTTTTCAATTACCTTTAATAAATCTCTCGCACCTTCTTCATGAATCGTTAAATCTGCATTGCGTGTAATACGGAAACGAGTAACAGATGATACTGTATATCCCGTAAATAATTTATGAGTAAAGCTACTAATTACGTCTTCTAATAAAATAAATTTATGCTTTTGCCCTTCGCTCGGTAAAATTATGAAGCGCTCAAGTAATGAAGGAACTTGTACAATCCCTAACTTCGTCCTGTTTTCTTCTTCCGCTTGCTTCTCATCATATAAAAGAGTAGCCAAATTCAAACTTTTGTTTAATAACATTGGAAATGGGCGATATGCATCAATAGCTACAGGAGTTAACACCGGAAAAATTTGCTCGTCAAAATACTCTTCTATAAATTCTCGCTGCTCTTTCGTCAAATCATTGAATGTTAAACGTTCAATTCCCTCTAACTCAAGCGCTGGTAATACATAATTTTTAAATGTATCATATTGTACTGTCATTAGTGCATGGGCTTTTATCGCAATTTTATTTAATTGCTTTTTCGGTGTTAAGCCAGCTTTATTTTCTGGTTGATTAAATCCAGCACTCACTTGATCCTTTAATCCCGCTACACGTACCATAAAAAATTCATCTAAATTCGAACTAAAAATACTAATAAATTTCAATCTTTCCAAAAGTGGATTATTTGCATCTTGCGCTTCTTGTAAAACACGTTCATTAAATGCTAACCAACTTAACTCTCGATTATTGTAATAAGCTGTATCATTTAAATTTACTGCATTCCCCTTCAATAATTCCATTCTCTTCACACTTCCCCTTGAAACTTTTTTACTATAATTTAGTTAATTTCATTTTATCAAATTACAATATTACAAAGTGTAAATTTTTCGTAAAGACATCCGTACAACCTAATGTTTTAGTTCAAATAATAAATTAATATTCGTTTTTAATACTCTTTCTAACTGTTTTTTTTGTTTTTCAGCTTGTACTTTTTCTGCTAATGCCGATTGTTCACATAAAACTTTAAACGTTAATCCCTCTTCGCTTTCTGTTATAGATACGGTATCAATAAGCGATCGTTGCCTTACATTTAAAGTAGCTGAAAACTGTAAAACAGCTCCTAACAGGCGGATTTTTTTTTGTTCGCTTTTATCAAACCAACCTTCAAATGGAGATAAATGTTGTTTAAATAACATTTTTGATTTATACGATGCAATAAGCGCTAGCCTTACTCGATCTTTATGCATCATGCCATCAATTGTCTTATTCGCTAATAAATAAAACGTATGTAAACGGCTCGCTTCTTCGTCTATATATTTGCCTATATTAAATACTTTCGCAGCTTGATGGAACACTTCCCAGTCTTTTACTGACATAGAAATAAGCCCTATTTCCTCAAGTTGTTTGCAAATTAGTCTTCCATGTTTAATAAGTTGAATAACAAATTCCATGTCCATTTCGTATTCATGTGATAGTAAATGCAAACTTTCTTCAACTACGTTCGGATAATATGAAATCCCCAAATCTTTTGTCAACTCTTCATAGAAAACACCTTCTCTTAACCCTTTTCTACTTAATACAAATGCCGGTGCCTCTATAACATTAACAAGTGTATGAAATACTTCAACCGCTGGAATAATCGTATCTGCTCGATCTTTTGCTAATCCTTCCAATTTCTGAAGTTCTATGAACGACAATTTTTCCAATTCCTCTTTTACACTTTCAATATCTTCTTCTTTCATCTTGTATAAATGTAATCCTGCTATAGGATAACATATTAAATTTTGATGGATTTTTACTAAGTTCCTAGCACTACCACCAATTGCAATAAGAGGCAATTTCTTATTGATTAACCATGGTAACGTTCGAAATTGAAACTCTAAATACTGTTGCATTCCCTCTAACTCATCTTTAGTAGGAATATCACCTTTAATAAATTGTTGCTTTAAAGAAAGTGCCCCAAAAGGAAAACTATGGTACTCTAAAATCTCTCTATTTCTAAAGTAAGTAACTTCCGTACTTCCCCCACCAATATCTACCGTTATTCCTTCTGAAAACGATGTAGAATTCATAACCGCCAAGTATCCGTAACGCGCTTCCTCATACTCTGATAATACTCTAAGAGTAAAGTCCGTTTGTCCTTCAACAAGCTTTTTAATTTCCTCTTGATTCTCCGACTGTCTAATTGTTGCTGTTGCAACACAAAGTACATGATGCAACTGATGGAATCTTGTACTTTCTTGAAATTGAAATAATGTCTGTAATAATACTTCTATTCCCTCTTCATTCAATACACCATCAATTAAGTAATTCCTTAACCTAGCAACAACTTTCGTATTTTCAATCTCTTTATAAAAACCTCCATTTTGCTTTTCATAAATAACTAAACGCATTGTATTAGATCCAATATCTATAATGGCATACTGTTGTTTTAATATTTCTTTCAAACTTCTCACTCTTTCATTATCAAATTTCAAAAACATATTCTATTACTATTATACAAAATAGTTGTTTTTTGTAACAATATTGCTTTAATATTGAAAATATATACAATCACTTTTTGCGTATAATAAATACCTATTTTATTTATGGTATAATAATGAAAAATTGAAAGGAGATTCAATATGAAACCTTCACAACCACAATCTCAATTACAAAACCAACATTCTATTAATCGACTAGCTCAATCTATTTTCGTTGTGAATCGTCATGCTAAAGCAGCTACTAATCCTAAATATTTATACTGGTTAAAAAAGACAGCTTTAGAACGTTTGATTGCTGAAAAAAAAGCAATTAAAGAAGGATTGCATTTTTCTAGAAACCCACGTTTTAGCCAACAACAATCTGATGTCCTTATACGTTTAGGCGATTATTTTTTCCACATCCCTCCTACGAAAGAAGATTTTCGAATTCTACCGCATCTTGGTCATCTTGAATCCTCCTATCGAAATCCGAAAACAACCTTATCTTTAACAGTAGCAAAAAAAACACTTCAAGATTATATTGGTCCTGAAGCATTAAAACAAGAAAAAAAATTAAGTGAGCCTGTTCCATGGTATAGTCGTACTTATACAAAAAAATAAAACAGTTTGGCCAAGTGTAGGCCAAACTGTTTTATTTTTTCTCTTCTTTAATTTTAATATTTGCTTGTTTATAAAAAGCTACTTTTTCTGTATTATAAGACTTTGTAAATTCATTAAATTTATCTTTTTCTGACTCAATATCCTTATAAGATTGATTTACTACTTTTACTTTTTCACTAATATCTTTTAATTTAGTACCTTTATCTTGTAACATTGTATATAACTCTTTTTCTTGTTTTAAAGATTTGTTATAGCTGTCATACATTTTATTAAATGAATCGTGGCGTTTCTCATACGTGCTTTTCACTTTATCAGCTTGATCTTTCAATTTCTTATCTTCAATTTTCTTCACATACTTATCAGCTGACTTCACTTCTTCTTGCGCTTTATTTAAAACTTCTTTTTCTTTTGTAAGCACTTTTTCTCGTTCAGTTGTATTTTTCACTGCTTGATTCAGTTTTTCTTTAACAGTTTGATTATTATCTTTTCCTTCTTGAACAATCTGGTTATATAATTCTTGTCCTTCTTTCTCTAAAGTCTCAAGTTTTTTTGCATCTTCAAACATTGTTTTTTCTTGTTTAGCAGCGTTTTCAAACGCTACATATAATTCTTCTTCTGGTTTCGGACCGAAACAACCGGCTAATAAAATCATTGATAATGTAGTTACAATTGCTAATTTACTATATTTCAACATCTCTTCCTCCTACTTATAAACGACCATCGTGTAATATAAAAAAGTTATAAAATATGTAATTGTTCTATACACTCGCATCTTTTTTACGAAGATCATTAATATTGTTTGTACAAATTATTACTTGATATTACATTATTCTTTTTGAATTATTTAGCAATTCCATATCCATCTTTAAGTATACTACTTCGTGTTTTTTAAGGCCTGTTCACACTATGTATTACTTTAATATCCACGGAATTTCACCTCAGTCTTAATAAGACTATAATAGTTCACCTGATAAAAGGTGATCGCTCCGCTCTCACGTCTATCATTCCCTTTCCAGCTTTCTATCAATTAATCTCTTTGTTCATTTTACACAGTACAATCGATATCTCGCAACAACTTACAAATATTCTTTTCATTTCCTAAAAAGGAAAAGTGTAGAGCTTGCTTTCCTCTACACTTTTAAAATAAAACACACTGTGCAAATTGCATTGGCACTACCATCATAATTATATGCTTATTTCATATATTTTTAAAGACTTTTATTACAAACGTGGCGTTTTTTTGTAATAAAAGTCAAAAAAATGTTACAAATAAAACATCTTCCTATCATATATCTTCAAATCAAAGCTTCACTCATTTTCTTGCAAATTTCTATACTGGTACAATTGATTTTGCGACTTTCTCAACAGTTCTTCAAACGTTTTTCCTTCTACTGGATAGCTAGCTGCTCCAAATAAAAGAGTGACACTGAGTAAATCACCTTCTATTTCACTTTCAATATTTTTCATTAATCGTTTTGTTATTGTTGATGTTTCATGACCATTATCAATTGCTACAATAACGTACTTATTTTCATCCCACTTTGTAACAACATCGCCCTTCCGAATTGTCTTTACAATGGTACTCTCTAATTTTTGTACTAACACTCCCAACTTTTTTTCTTGCAACGTGTCTTTTAATCCTTCCCATTCTTTTACAGAAAGAATGTACACTGTAATATTACGAGAATCTCTTTCAGATAAAGCAGCTACTTTCCCAAAAAAATCAACAACAAAATCATTGCTTGCCATTCCTCCTACTTCCATACCCATACGCTCGTTCGCTCTTTTATCGTACCAATGTCCAAAATAATAACTTAGTATCATTTGCAATATATAAATAATAAAGACGGTATAAAATGATCGTGAATCCAGTTTTGCAATTACATCCTGAAGTGCAATCCATTCTGTAACTGCCACAGTATTGCCAAGCAATAATCCACTAATTTTCCCTTTATGTTTCATACTTTTCCCCCTTTTATACCAATATATGTTTCTATATCAATAATGTTTTTCTACAAAATAAAAAATGTACATATGCAATGTACATTTCTGCTTAAGCTTGTATACCTTTTCTACTCTATTTCATATATATAATATATAACTTTTATAGAAAGGAGTAATCTATATGCTACAAAAAGAGAATCTATCAGATGCTATGCGTTTACTAGCTGGTTTTCTATTATCATTAAAATTATTATTTACCTCTTTCGGGATACACTTTATTACAAACGATCAAATCGACGCTATTGTTAATGTTGTTTCATTTTTATTTATTCTATACTTTGGCTACAAAAATAACTATGTAGGAAAAAAAGGAATGGAGCAAAAGAAAATACTCAAAAAACACAACCTTCACTAAAAAAGGAACCTTTTGTACAGGTTCCTTTTTATCATTGACGCACAACAACTTCATTTGTTTGCAGTGGGCCATATGATATCTCTTTATCTTGAAATGTATATGTAGCCTGAAAGAATGTTTGTTTAAGAGCTTTATCTTTATTAGCTTTTATTTTACAACGTAGTTCCACCTTCTCATTCGGTAACAAATCATCAATTCGCCATCTAACAAGCTGGAATAAGAACTCACTTATCCCCTTATCAACTTTTAAAGAATTAGGAATATAAGCAAAGTAATCTCGAATCATATGACTTACAACAACTCTCGAAATCATTTCTACCCCTTTATTTTCCACTTCAATTCGCATAATAAATATGTCGTTTACATCGTAGGTCAATTCATACGAAAACTGTTCTGTATACATACTACCAATTTGTAATGTAACGGCTACTTGAGGAAATTCGTTTTCCTTTTTCGATCCGTCAATCCACAATACTGGTTGTAGCGGTATTGAATACTTTCCTGTATCCGAAGTTCGTCCCCATATTTTCATAATATATATTCACCTCATTTCAGATGTAACATACACACAATGAATTCCCCAAATTACTAAAGCTTGCTACAAGCAATGTTTAATATTTCTCTTCCTTTTATCCTATTCGACAATATGAAGAAAAAACCATTTTTCATCTATTAACAGAAGGTGTTCTTTATGAAATTTTTTTACAATTTACTTCATTCCCTTCATAGCAATATTCAGTATGGCTCACTCGTTCTCTACTCATACGAAAGAATATTTTGACGTAAGAAAAAGTTTGCCTTATAGTCAAATTTGACTATAATATTCTTTATGGCATATCAGTGCACTTATGGAAAAGAAATTAAAATCAACTATACATTAAAATTTTTTATCCACTGCACTCAAAACTTAATATAGTTTACTTATTTCTAAAGGAGGGTTATATTTGGAAACTCAACCATTAAAAAAAGAAGCCAACAAGACAAAATTTGTTGTTGCTGGTTTACTGCTTGGTATATTAATGGCCGCAATGGATAATACAATCGTTGCAACCGCAATGGCAACAATCGTTGGAGACCTAGGAGGATTTGATAAGTTTGTTTGGGTCACATCAGCTTATATGGTAGCAACAATGGCAGGGATGCCTATCTTCGGGAAACTTTCTGATATGTACGGGCGGAAACGCTTTTATATTGGGGGCCTCATTCTTTTCTTATTCGGTTCTGCTCTTTGCGGAACAGCTTCAAGTATTGAGCAATTAAGTATTTATAGAGCTATTCAAGGGATCGGTGGTGGTGCCCTTATGCCTATCGCCTTCACAATTATGTACGATATCTTCCCACCAGAAAAACGCGGGAAGATGACAGGACTATTCGGTGCTGTTTTCGGGACATCTAGTGTATTCGGTCCTTTATTAGGTGCTTATATTACAGACTATATAAGTTGGCATTGGGTCTTCTATATTAATATTCCATTAGGACTTATCTCCTTTTTCTTCATTACTAAATACTACAGTGAGTCTCTAGAATTTAGAAAACAAAAAATTGATTGGGCTGGTGCTATTACACTTGTCATAAGTATCGTTTGCTTAATGTTCGCATTAGAACTTGGTGGTAAGGAATATGCCTGGAATTCTACTGTAATTATTGGCTTATTTACAACAGTAGTTATTACGCTTATTATTTTCTTCTTTGTAGAACGAAAAGCAACCGAGCCTATTATTTCGTTCCATCTATTTAAAAAACCTTTATTCGCAGCTAGTCAAGGAGTTGCCTTTTTCTATGGTGCCGCTTTTATTATCTGTACAGTTTATATTCCAATCTTCATTCAAGGCGTTCTTGGAGGTTCCGCCTCTAATGCTGGATTAATTTTAACACCAATGATGGTTGGTTCTGTAATTGGAAGTCAAACAGGAGGACAATTAGCTTCTCGAACAAGCTATCGTAACATTATGATGGTATCTGGTGTCTTCTTCGTTCTTGGTATTTATTTATTAAGTACTTTAACAATGGACACACCTCGTTTACTCGTAACACTATTTATGATTCTCGCTGGGCTTGGTGTTGGCTTCTCATTCTCAGTATTAAGTATGTCTTCTATTCACAAGTTGGAAATGCGGGACCGTGGTTCGGCGACATCAACAAACTCATTCTTCCGATCACTCGGTATGACCCTTGGTGTAACGATTTTCGGTACAATTCAAAATCATATTTTTACAGATAAACTAAACTCTGTATTCCCCCCTGAACTAGCAAAATTAGCTCCAAAAGGCGGAGACACAAGTTTCTTATTATCACCAGGCGCTACCGCAAAAATTCCTGCTGAAATATTAGCGGGTATTAAAGAAGCTCTCGCTACATCTATTGCGAATACATTCTTCTGGGCACTCATCCCGGCTGTACTAAGTATTATTTGTATTTTACTTATGGGAAATGAACGCCTCTTTACAGGCCCTAAAAAGAAAGAAAAACAAAAGCAAGTTAGTTAATATAAAAAAGAAGCGGCATATTCCTTTATGAAAAAGGATATGCCGTTTATAATATGTATAAAGTGAAACTTTAATCAGTGGGGGATGTTCATCCCCCACTGATTATTAGCCCACACCAATCGGGCTTTTACGAGCAGTTAATTCCCACCTAACTTCTTTGCTTCCGCTGAATTTTTGGGTGGGGATCTTACTGGATAAAGTTTTTATATACAGGAGTTGAGACAGCATGAGCATGAAATTAGTCATTCTCGGCTTGCTACTCGAAGGAGATAAACATCCATATGAAGTGCAGCATATTATGAAAGAACGACAAATGGATTGTTACATTAAATATGCTAAAGGATCACTTTATTACGCCTTCGAGCAATTAGAAAAGCAAGGGGCAATTCATATTACAAATGTAATTAGAGACACAAATCGACCTGACAAAACGATTTTTCATATAACAGAAGAAGGCAAAAAACTATTCCACACTTTACTATTAAAACAATTCGAAGCCAAAAACCAAATATATAAACCTATTTATTCAGCCTTATCTTTCGCTCACTTTAGCAATGATCACGAATTAGTTCCTATTTTAGAAAAAAAGAAAAACGATACTCTTCAATATTTACATACTATGCAAACGATATATGATTGTAATAAAGGAAAGGTTCCACGTGCACAACTATATATTTTGCAAAGTGTAATTGAGCATATTAAAGTTGAATTAGAATGGCTAAACACCCTCCTTAAAGATGCTATAGCAGGCCGACTTTCAGAAGTTGCTATAGATGAAGATTGAGCTATGAAAGAAGACATCCCTACTTCTTTCATAGCTCAATTTCTCTTTTCATACTGTAATATTATTCGTTACTCCAGAATACAAAAGTCAGAATACTAAGAAATAAAAACTTTGGAATTTTCTTATTTTAAAACAGTAGACAAAATTCCAAAAATTATGTTAAAATTTGTTTCAATATCATATCGCTTGTTAAATTCCTTTCAAAAGGAAAATAGGTACACGAAAGTTTTGTTTCGTGTTTAAAAGGGAAGCTTGGTGAAACTCCAACACGGTCCCGCCACTGTAAATGCTGAGATTTCTTTTTGGTGCCACTGTGAAAACGGGAAGGTAAAAGAAATTATATGAAGCATAAGTCAGGAGACCTGCCTGTTTTAACAACACTGATAGATTCACGGATGATGATGAGGTGTTAAAACAAAAAGGAAGGCTTATTTTCTATGTCTTTGTACTTTTTGTTATAGGTATTTCCTAGTAAACGGAAATGCTTACTTTCAATTAGGGAGGAATTTAAAATGGCAATTCAAACAAGTAACTTAGGTTATCCACGTATCGGACTACAACGAGAGTGGAAAAAAACATTGGAAGCTTTTTGGTCCAATAAAATCGATGAAGAACAATTTTTAACAACAATGAAAGAAATTCGTCTTCAACACGTAAAAGTACAGCAAGAAAAAGGGATTGAACTCATTCCAATTGGCGACTTTACATATTATGATCACGTTTTGGATACTGCCTATATGCTAGGATTTATTCCATCACGTTTTTCTGAGTTTACATCTTACCTTGATGTATATTTCGCAATGGCGCGTGGCTCTAAAGATCACGTAGCTTCCGAAATGACAAAATGGTTTAACACAAACTATCACTATATCGTTCCTGAATATGAAGAGGGATTACAAATCTCTTTAAAAGATAATCGTCCACTTCGCTTATACGAAGAGGCAAAACAAGAATTAGGAGTAGATGGAAAGCCTGTTATTTTAGGACCATATACTTTCTTAAAATTAGCTAAAGGCTATACACAAGAACAATTTCCTACCATTTTAAAACAGTTAGTTGCACCTTACGTACAACTGCTTTCAGAACTACATGCAGCTGGTGCACCAGCCATTCAAGTTGATGAACCGATTTTCGCTTCTTCAACTAAAAAAGAAGTTCAACAAGCAAAAGAAATTTATGAAGCTATTCGTAAAGAGGTTCCAAATGCGACTCTTCTTTTACAAACATATTTTGATAGCGTAGAAGAAAACTATGAAGAAATTATTACATTCCCGGTATCCGGTATTGGATTAGATTTCATTCATGGTAAAGAAGGTAATCTAAATGCTATTTCAAAATATGGATTCCCAGCTGATAAAACTTTAGCTGTCGGTTGTATAGATGGCCGTAACATTTGGAGAGCTGACCTTGATGAAGTTCTTGAGTTATTTACAACGTTACAAAAACAAGTCCAAACGAAAGATATCATCGTTCAGCCTTCTTGTAGCTTATTGCATACACCAATCGATAAAACAGAAGAAACTCACTTATCGACTGAGCTGTTTGATGCGTTAGCATTTGCAAATCAAAAATTAGAAGAGTTAGTTCTTATTCATTCCGCTCTCACTCAAGGTACAGAAAGCATTAGTAATGAGCTGGAAACATATCGAAACGTACATCATACAATTCGTTCATCTGCTGCACGTAACCGAGAAGATGTCAAAGCAGCACGAACAGCACTAAAAGAAGAAGATTTTTCACGTCCTCTTCCATTTGAAAAACGATACGAATTACAACAAGTTGCTCTAGAGTTACCGCTATTACCAACAACGACTATTGGTAGCTTCCCGCAAACGACTGAAGTTCGTCAAACGCGAAAAGAATGGCGTAACGGTGTTATTTCAAATGAACAATATGAACAATTTATTGAAAAAGAGACAGAAAAATGGATTCGTTACCAAGAAGAAATTGGGCTTGATGTCCTTGTACATGGTGAATTTGAAAGAACTGACATGGTCGAATATTTTGGTGAGCGTCTTGCTGGTTTCTCATTCACTAAAAACGGTTGGGTACAATCATACGGTTCCCGCTGCGTAAAACCACCTGTTATTTATGGTGATGTAGCCTTTATTAACGGCATGACTATTAAGGAAACAGTTTATGCACAAAGCTTAACAGAGAAAGTTGTAAAAGGAATGTTAACCGGACCTGTTACAATTTTAAATTGGTCCTTCGTTCGAAATGATATTCCAAGAAAAGAAGTTTCGTATCAAATTGCACTAGCTCTTCGTCACGAAATTGAACTACTTGAATCTTCCGGAATTAGAGTAATCCAAGTCGATGAGCCCGCACTTCGTGAAGGAATGCCACTAAAAGAAAAAGATTGGGATGCTTATATTACATGGGCAGTACAATCCTTCCTTTTAGCAACTTCTTCTGTAGCAAATGAAACACAAATTCATACTCATATGTGTTACAGTAACTTCGAAGATATTGTTGACGCGATTCGCGCATTAGATGCAGATGTAATTTCTATCGAAACATCAAGAAGTCACGGAGAATTTATTGATACATTAAAACATACAACATATGAAAAAGGCATCGGCCTAGGTGTATATGATATTCATAGCCCACGTGTACCGAGTAAAGATGAAATGTATAAAATCGTAGAACAATCTTTAGAAGTATGTGATCCTAAATATTTCTGGATTAATCCTGATTGTGGTTTAAAAACGAGAAGAACAGAAGAAGTTATTCCAGCTTTAGAACATATGGTGCAAGCAGCGAAAGATGCTCGTTCCCTTTTAAAAACAAACGCATAACAAAAATGGGTTATCCTTTTCTCAGGATAACCCATTTTTTATTCTTTACTTTCAAAAAAGAATTCATATTGTATTTTATATAATTCATCATCCGTTGGCTCTTCAAGAGGAATTGCTTGTAATACAACTGTATACTCACCATTTGGAATAGGTATTTGAAATTTATTAGAAAGAATACTCGTTATAACGATACTTTCATTTTCAACTGTAAAAGGAACCGTAATCGTTCTAACTACTTCTTCTTTTTCAATATGTTTCCCTGGGGTCACTTTCACTTCACAAGTATAATCAGAAAGTGCTTCAAAAATAACAGTTCCCTCTGCCTTAGCATAACCTCTTTCAAAATCTTCATCAGTCCAATCTACATAAGGCTGCTCACCGTCATAGTTCATCAACATTAATTGCGAATAAGAAATCGTTAACTCCATAGTTCCCCTTCTCCTTCATTATGAAATATACAACTACTACTTCACTTCAAATTTTACTCGCGTACCATCTGGGTATTTATCTAACTTATTCCCTACCCAAGAGCCTGCTCCACGGTTATCCGCCGGACTTATATATTCAATATGTGCTCCTTTTCCGCCTTCCTTGCACATCGCCATTGGCCATTCATCACGATCATACCCTTTTTTTGATGGATATGGTGCTAACGACAATTTCCTTCTATCTGCAGCACCACCACGATCGATTGTACAAACTTCTGAATGCCCTTCTTTTATAGCATCCGTAATATGTTTTCCTGTCTCTGGATAACGTTCTTTCGGAAATTCTAACACTTGATCATACGTATTCGTTTTCTTTACACTTGTTTCCTCTGGCACAAGTACTTCATAAACTGCTACTAAAATAGACAGAATTGCGATAATTGAAATGATAATACCTTTTAATTGCTTCATGTATACCTCCATGTTTCTACCAGTTTCTTTTCCTCCGTTATTATAACAAACTTCTCCTGTATATGTTTTCAGACATTATTTTAGTTATTCCTTGCCATTCCGCCAAAAATTTTCATTTTTTCACTAATGCTGTAGAAAACTAATAGCCTTCCGACATTCTTTTTCAAAGGAAGTCCTCATAAAAGATTGAAATGATATATACGATACTTTTTGGGGAGGAAATATGATGGAAGCTACCTATAAAACGAAAGATGTCACGAATAAAACAGGCATCCCAAAACATATAGTTCGCAAATATAGTCAACTGTTAGAGGAACATGGTTATATGATTTCCAAAACAGCTGATGCTCGTATTTATAAACTTGATGATTTAAAATTATTGAAATCTATACACGAAAGAGCTGCTACATTACAAGAAGATATTTCAGAAACGATACCGATTATTTTAAAAGAAAAAGAGGCCCCACCTGTACCAGTTATACAAGATAAGCAAGAGATACAAACGAAAGAAAAAGAAGATGGGCGTAACTTTGAGGAGTTCATGTTAAAACTTGAAATGCTAGCTCAATTAAATGAGGCAATTATTCATCAAAATTCTACTTTAATTACACAAAATCGTTTAAAGGATGAGAAACTAGACGAATTGATGCAACAAGTTTATGTAAAAGAAGGCTCTCAAGAAAAAATGCTTCAAGAGTTAGTCGATCACGCCGCTCAAACAGATGCACTGCAAAAAGAAAAGATGGACTTATTAATGAATCATATGTATAAACGAGAATCCAAACAGGAAGAAAAAATGAATAAACTTGTTAGTCAAATTTATAATAAAGACAGTAACCGTGATGCACAGCTTATGCAAGTTATTCGAGAAATTCAAGAAACAAAAAGAATGGTTGCTGCCTCAAAAGAGCAAAGCTTCTTTCAATCATTTAAAAGTTTATTTAGCCGAGCAAAACAAGAAAAAACAAATGAATAAACAATATAAAATAAAAAGTTACCTTTCATCGGTAACTTTTATTCCTTATTTTGTACAGCTGGTAATATAATAATTGCTTCAGTGCCTTTTCCACTTTCACTCTTATATTCCAATGTACCATTATGCGCTTGTAAAATACTAAATGTTACCATAAGTCCTAATCCTGTCCCTTTTTCTTTTAAAGAATAATATGGTTGCCCAAGCCTTGCTAACTGTTCTTTCGTCATACCAACACCACTATCTTTAACTCTTATTATGATTGTTTCATCTTTTTGAATAGCTGTTACTTTTAAATATCCTTTATTTCCTTGAATTGCTTCAATACCATTTTTAACAACATTCATAATGGCTTGCTTCAATTTTGTCTTATCACCAATCGTATAAAGACTTTCTGAAATTTCAACTTGTAAATATACACCTTGCATCGCTGCAAATGACGACATAAGAGTGGTCATTTCTATTAATTGGGCTGATAAACAAATGTGTTCTTTTTTCTCAATTTGCGGCCTTGCTAAATTTAAGTAATCTGAAATAATTTGTTCCGCCCGATCCAATTCAGCTAATACGAGACGCATATAATCCTTATTCTTCACATCTTCCGTACTTTCTAGCAATTGGATAAATCCACGAACAACAGTTAGTGGATTTCGAACTTCATGTGCCACACTTGCTGCTAACTCACTTACAATATTAAGCTTTTCTGATTTTTGCATCTCTGTACGTAGCAATGCATTTTCATTTAAATATTCAGTTAAATATACCTGGAATACCATTGTCATGACCATGATAAGCGAGGCAAATATAAATCCGCTATATATTTGCGAAATATACGGTGTAAATCCTGTTTCCAAAAGAACATTAATCATGCCTAATACTAAAGAAACAAGCACATAAAATGATGAAATCATAAATGCTAAAATTAATTTCTTATCCCTTGAAAAAAGAGACCATTTCTTTGATAAAAATAGCGGAACTATCAATAAAAATATTACTTCTAAAACTGGAAGAAAGCTCATTCCCTTTAGTAACCATTCGTATGCAACAAAAATAACCGCTGGGATTAAACCAACAATCCCACCATATAAAAAACCACTGACAATTGGAATGGGGTGAAAGTTATACCCACACACATTGCCAAAACAAATAGAGTATGTCATGGAGAGAACGAGCGTAACGCTAGATAAAAACATAATAAAGTAACGATTTGGCTTCGGAGGCATTTCTTGATAGCGATTTAAACGAATCGCTTCATATAAAAATAGTGGCAAAATTATGATGGCAATTTGAATCAATAAATCACGGATAAGCTCCATAACCTCTCATCCCCTATATGTATTTTGATATGATTATATCATTTTATAGGTGTATTTGTTTTAAAATTTTGATTTTTCTTAACATATTTGTTAATTCTTTGTTAACAACTCATAATAATTGTTACAGATTTTCGAAATGATTGTAAACCCTGTACCAAATTTCCTTCGTGCAGTATACAATGAATACGGATTACAAAGAAAATATAAAAATACTTTTTTAGACGGACAACTATAGCAAAATACAGCATATAATCCATACTATCTATGTTTACAAATAAGTGATCATTACTTTAGTAGGAGGAAGATAAATATGGCGGGTACTACGCTTGTTTTAAAAGAAGAAAATTTGGTTGTTCTAGAAAATGTTGAAAAATCAGTATATGAAGAGTTACAGCATAAAGCGGGAGAAGAAAACTGCACATGTGCTGTGAACGAATCAGTTGTTCACCTTGGCAAGGTATCCTCTGTACTCTGGAATGAAGATGAAATAGATTGGGAATACGGATATTAAAAAGTCGCTTATAGCGGCTTTTTTTCTCTTTTCTCTCTCTTTCTAAATAACATATACAAAGCGTAATCATAGAAAATATGATAAAATGAACTTAATTTTCAAACGGAAGAAAGGGAGATACAATGGAACAATTCATTAACCCTAGAGTGAAGGATATCCAAATTTCTGGAATCCGTCAATTCTCTAACATGATTCAAAACTATGATAATTTGATTTCTTTAACAATTGGACAACCCGATTTCCCTACACCTTCTCTCGTGAAAGAAGCGGCAAAACGGGCTATTACAGAAAACTATACAAGCTATACACATAACGCTGGTTTACTAGAATTACGTAAGGCAGCTTGTAACTTCGTAAAAGATAACTACGATTTACATTACTCACCTGAAAACGAAACCATCGTTACAATCGGTGCTAGCGAAGCAATTGATGTTGCATTCCGAACGATTTTAGAGCCAGGAACAGAAGTAATTTTACCTGCTCCTATTTATCCAGGTTACGAACCCATTATTCGATTATGCGGTGCAACGCCTATTTTTGTAGATGTTCGTGAAACTGGATTTCGTTTAACAGCTGAAGCGCTTAAAAATGCTATTACAGAAAAAACAAGATGTATCGTACTACCGTATCCTTCTAATCCAACTGGTGTAACTTTATCCACAGAAGAATTAAAAGATATTGTAGATGTTTTAAAAGATAAAAATATTTTCGTCCTTTCAGATGAAATTTATAGTGAGCTTGTATATGAACAAAAGCATACATCTATCGCACATTTCCCAGAAATGCGTGAAAAGACAATTGTCATTAACGGTTTATCTAAATCACATTCTATGACTGGCTGGCGTGTTGGACTTTTATTTGCACCAAGCTATTTAGCAGGACACATATTAAAAGTTCATCAATACAATGTAACGTGTGCTACTTCAATCGCTCAATACGCTGCAATTGAAGCATTAACAGCAGCTAAAGACGCACCAAAAATGATGCGCCACCAATATAAAAAACGCCGTGATTACGTATATAATAGACTCACTCAAATGGGATTAACAGTTGAAAAGCCAACAGGTGCATTTTACTTATTCCCATATGTTGGTCATTTGACATCTTCATCATTTGATTTTGCACTTGATCTTGTCAAAGAAGCGGGACTAGCTGTAGTTCCTGGAACAGCATTCTCTGAATACGGTGAAGGCTACCTTCGCTTGTCCTATGCGTATAGTATCGAAACTTTAAAAGAAGGCTGCGACCGATTAGAAGCCTTTCTAATGAAAAAAGCTAAGAGTTAAACTCTTAGCTTTTTTATGCATAATGATCACAAGTTTGACGTTTTAGTAATTTATGAGGAATAATGATACACTTTGCAGTGGATTCTGCATTCTCTACTTTATCAACTAAAGCTTTTGCTGCCTCATATCCTAGCTGATAAATATTCACATCAACTGTCGAAAGTGGAGGGCTCGCAATTTCTGATAATAAAGCATTATTAAAGCTTACAATAGAAACATCTTTCGGTACAACGAATCCTTTTTTAGAAAGAGCACTTAACACACCAAGTCCAATTAAGTCATCCGTTGCCATAATTGCCGTTGGCGGTTGCTGCAGTCCCATTAATTCCTCAACAGCTTGTTGACCACTTTCCCTCGAAAAATCAAAATGTAAAATATATTCTTTTGGTAATACAATGTCTGCTAATTTCAAGGCATCACTCATACCAGCTAAACGATCTCTCGTTACAAGTAAATCTGATCCACCACCAATGAACGCGATTTGCTTATGCCCTAATGAAATTAAATATTCTGCCACTTCTCTTGCAGCTGTATAATTGTCATTATCTACATATGTAATTTCATCTTTTCGATCATATGGTTTTCCTATTAAAACAAACGGGAAATTTTGTTCATGTAAATATTGAATAATCCGATCATTCTCCCTTGAATATAAAAGAATAATGCCACCAATTTGGCGTCCCTGTACCATCTTTACGACACCATTAAAAATTTCTTCTTCCGTTTCACCTGTCGACATGTAAAGCGCATAACCTTCTACGTGTGCAAATGAACTAATCCCTCTTATAACTTCTGGGAAAAATGGATTTTGAAAAGCTTTACTTGCAGAACTTGGCATAACAAGACCAAGTGTTTTCGTCGTTTGGTTCGCAAGATTTCTCGCATTTAAATTGGGATGATACCCTAATTCACTCATCACTTTCCTAACACGGCGCTTTGTCTTTTCACTTATACTTGGATTATCAGCAATTACACGAGAAACTGTTGATGGTGCCACATTCGCTTGCTTCGCCACATCTTTAATTGTAACTGTCATAAAAATCCCCCTCCTCTCATTTCTCTGCCATTTTTCATATATTTTATCTCGCACTCATTGCAAGTCATAAACTTTCATTTCTTATATCTTGCAAAACTAATCCTATTCTCCCTCTTCATGTATTGTAAGGGATATAGCTATTTTTTCCTATACTATAATATACTATTTATTTCACTTCTTTTCACATGTGATGTCAAATCTCTTTTCATCTCCCTATAAACTTATTTATAGGGAGATGAAAAGAAAAATGGGACGTAATGTCCCATTTTTCATCCTTTTGTACCTCCAGCTGTTAAACCAGAAATAAAGTATTTTTGTAGTGATAGGAATAAAATTGAAATTGGGATCGCAATTAACACAGAACCCGCTGCAAACGTTGTAAATTCATTACCGAATTTCTTCGCAACCATTTCATATAATCCAACTGCTAAAGTATAATTTTCTGGTGTTCGCAAAATAATACTCGCTAAAATGAAATCTGTAAATGGACCAATGAAAGTAAATAACGCTACAACTGCTACGATTGGCTTTGCAAGTGGCATAATGATTTGCCAAAAAATACGAAAATGCCCTGCTCCATCCATTCGAGCTGATTCATCTAGTTCTTTCGGAATCGTATCAAAATACCCTTTCATAAGCCATGTATTCATCGGAATAGCCCCGCCTACATAAATTAAAATTAATGCAAGGTGTGTATCAATTAATCCTGTTAATTGAGCTAATACGTATAAAGCAATTAACGCTGCAAAGTTTGGAATCATTTGCAGAATTAAAAATGTTAATAAACCATTTTTTCTTCCAACAAAACGATATCTCGAAAATGCATAAGCAGTAAAGCTAATTGCTAACACTGAGAAAATCATCGTTAAAACACTTACTTTTAATGTGTTTTTATACCATAGTAAGTAATTACTATTCTCTAGATCTAATAACTTACGATAATGATCTAACGTTGCATTTTGTGGAATAATACTTGATCCAGATAAACTATCACCCGGATTAAACGATGAGCCAATAATCCATAATAACGGATAGAAAATGATGGCACACATTACGAAAATAACTAAATAACTTAATGAGAGACGTAACATCTTCTGTCTTTTAATATTCATTTACATCATATCCTCTTCTTGGAATGATTTTGTTCTCTTAAATTGCCATAACGCAACTGTAATAACAATTAACGATAATATCATTGTAAGAGCTGCTGCTTTTCCATACTGCGCTGAAGTCATCGTTAACTTATAAATCCATGAAATTAAAATATCCGTTCCACCTGCGTCTTGTCCAGCTACAGCAGGACCTCCACCGTTAAATAGATAGATGATACTAAAGTTATTAAAGTTAAACGTATATTGCGTAATTAATATTGGTGCTGTTGCATATAACACAAGTGGCAATGTAATTTTGCGAAACTGTTGCCAAGCTGTCGCTCCATCTACTGTAGCCGCTTCATATAATTCTCCCGGAATCGATTGCAGTATACCTGTTGTCATCGCAAAGATAAACGGGAACCCAAGCCACGTTTGAATCATAATTAAAGCAATCTTCGCCCAAAATGGATCTGTCATCCAAGCAATCTTTTCAATTCCGAATAAAGCTAATACTTGATTGTTAATCGCTCCGAATGTTTCATTAAACATACCAGAGAAAACAAGAATAGATACGAATGCTGGAACCGCCCACGGTAAAATGAAGATTGTTCGAATAATCGCCTTTCCTTTAATACCGGGCTGATTTACGATAATCGCTAAGAAAATACCAAGTGCAACTTGTAATGTTGTTGCAACGAATGTCCAAATGACAGTCCAAGAGAATACACTTACAAATGTCTCTCTCCACATCGGTAAAGTGAAAATATCAATAAAGTTTTTAAAGCCCACCCAATCTACTAATTTAGCTGGAGGAGAATGATATAAATCATAGTTTGTAAATCCAATTAAAATTACGAAGATGATTGGAAATACAACCACAAAGATAAGTAGTAGAAAACCTGGTGAAACCATTAAATAAGGAAAACCTTGATCTAACAAATTACGGTATTGCTCTTTTACAGAATTTAACGGTGTTCCGCTATCACGTTTCTTTCCATTTTGGTATGCATCATATAAGTTAAATGCATATATGCCGAGCCCAAAAGCGATAACGATAAGGGCCAAGATTCCTTCTACTAATAGAAAAACAGAATGGTCACGTGGAACTTCTGTACCAAGCGTTACAATACCCCATAATCCCATATTTAATAAATCAGCAAAGGCTACAATAAATGAACCTGTTAATACTAGAAAAATAAGACCTTTTACAAATTGTTTATTATACATTTGGCCCACGCCTGGAATGATTGATAACATGGTTGCCATTTTCCTATGCTTTGAATGGTTTAACCCATTTGCTGGTTCCATAGATGTTTGCATGTTCCTTCCCCCTTTTTTCTTCCTACATGGAAGGGAGAGAATTCGTGCCTCTCATATTCGAGGCACGAATTTCACCTTATTTTTTCTTGTTATGATTTGCCTCAATATTACCTTTAATTTGTTTCACTGCACTATCAAGCGCCGCTTTTGGTGCCTCTTTATCTGTAACAACTAATTGAAGCGCATCTCCAGCTGGTTTCCAAACTTCTTGCATTTCTGGAATGTTTGGCATTGGAATTCCATTTTCAGATTGCGTTGCAACTGCTTTTGCAGCTTCGTTATCTTTAATAATTGGATCTTCCATTACTGATTTTACTGGAGGAATTTCTTTTGTTTTCTCAAATCGAATTTTTGCGTTTTCTTCATTTGTTACCCACTCAGTGAATTTTGTAGCTAAATCATTTTGTTTAGAGAAACTTGTTACATGCCATCCTTTAACCCCAACAAACGTTTTCATTGGTTGACCATTTGGTAATTTCGGCATTGGAGCAACGCCATAATCAATCCCGTTCTTTTCCATTGCTTGGAACGCCCATGGGCCATTCATGATAGAAGCTGCTTTTCCTTCATTGAATAGTCCATCAGCAGCAGGCCCACCTGATTCACCGATAATACCTTTTGGGAATAATTTTTCCTTGTACCATTTTTGAAGATATTCAGCACCTTGTACTGCTCCGCTATTATTTAATCCAACATCACTTGCATTTGGCTTTCCATCTTTTTCACCAAATACATAACCGCCCATACCTGCCATGAATGCATTAGCAAAGTAGAAGTTATCTCCTAATGCTAAAAATCCGTACTTGCCATCTTTCGTAAATTCTTTTGAGAAGTTAAACAGCTCGTCCATCGTTTCTGGCGCTTTTGGCATTAGTTTTTTATTGTAAATAAAGACTGGTGTCTCAATTGCTTTTGGTAAACCATATAATTTTCCATTATATGTCTGTGCTTCTATTGATGAATTAGTAAATTTACTCTTTACAGCATCATCTGCTTTCACTTCAGAAAGTAAACCTTCTGTTACTGCATTTCCGATTTGATCGTGTGGCAATGTTACAACATCTGGTCCAGTCCCCGCTGGCCCATCAAGGCGTAACTTCTTCACTTGATCTGTCATTTGCATTTCAACAACTTTTACTTTTACTTTATATTTTTCCTCAAAGCTTTTCACTGCTGGTTCTAAACCAACACCTTTTTTATCATCTTCCCAAACAAGAAGATCATAGTCTTTTTTCGCTTTACTTTCCTCTTTTTTCCCTGAATCTTTCGGTCCACATGCAGATAACATACCAATAGATAATGCTGAAACCGTTAATAATGATAATGCTTTCTTCATCCCAAAAACCTCCCTAAATTGTCTATGTACCTCAGTAACTGAAAACGTTTGCATTTAATAGTTTAATTGAAGCGCAAACAATATCTCAATCTATGAAAACGTTTGCGCTATTTGTCTATCATTATACATTCTTTTATTCATTTTGCAAATATTAATTTAAAAATTATGTCATTATACTCTTTATACATTGACTTTATATGAAATGAATACTACTCTTATAAGCAATATTAAAGCTATGAGAAAGGCAATCGTTTGCAATATAGGCTTTATTATTACACTTAAGGGAATACTATGTATAGAGATATTGAAGGGGGATTTTCTATATGTTTAAAGAAGCCATTTATCATAGGCCGAAAGATAATTATGCATACGCTTATGATGAACAAACAATTCACATCCGAGTACGTACTAAGAGAGATGATATTCAAAGCGCCGATCTTATTTACGGTGATCCTTACGAATGGAAAGACGGGAAATGGATATCAGCAAGTACACCCATGAAAAAAACGGGTTCTACTGCATTATTTGATTATTGGTCCATTTCAATCGAACCAAAATTTAAGCGCTTACGTTATGGGTTTGAATTAAAATCTGAAACAGACACTCTTATTTATGCAGAGCGAGGATTCTTTTCTAGCATTCCAAATGATGATGTTGGTAACTTTTTCTGTTTTCCATTTATTCATGCAGATGATGTATTCAAAGCACCATCTTGGATTAAAGACACCATTTGGTATCAGATTTTCCCTGAGCGATTCGCTAATGGCGATAGTACGCTGAATCCAGAAAACACCCTCCCTTGGGGAAGTGCGAATCCAACTCCAACTAATTTTTTCGGCGGAGATTTTTCTGGTGTTATTCAAAACCTTGATTACCTTGTTAAGCTTGGCATTTCCGGAATATATTTCACACCTATTTTCAAAGCTCATTCAAACCATAAATATGACACAATTGACTATATGGAAATTGACCCACAATTTGGGACGAAAGAAACTTTTAAAGAGCTCGTTGAAGAATGTCATAAGCACGGTATAAAAGTAATGCTCGATGCTGTGTTTAATCATAGTGGATACTTTTTCGAGAAATTTCAAGACGTACTAGAGAATGGTGAGAAGTCCGCATATAAAGAGTGGTTCCACATTCATGAATTTCCGATTATAACCGAACCACTTCCAAATTATGATACTTTCGCCTTTACACCGTATATGCCAAAATTAAATACAGCTCATCCAGATGTAAAAGAATACTTACTTGAAGTAGGACGTTATTGGGTACGAGAATTCAATATAGATGGCTGGCGCCTTGATGTCGCCAATGAAGTCGATCACAACTTTTGGAGAGAATTCCGAACTGAAATAAAGACACTAAATCCTGAAGTATATATTTTGGGAGAAATTTGGCACGATGCCCTTCCGTGGCTACAAGGCGATCAATTTGATGCTGTCATGAGCTATCCTGTTACAAACGCTCTACTTTCTTACTTTGCTAACGATTCCATTAAAGCAAGTGAATTCATGAAGCAAATTACAGAATCTCTACATTCCTACTCTATGAATGTAAATGAAGCAGCATTTCATTTATTAGACAGCCATGATACTCCAAGAATTTTAACAACATGCAACGGAGATAAAAATAAGTTGAAATTGCTCTATGTATTCCATCTTTCTTTCATCGGCTCTCCTTGTATTTATTACGGAGATGAAATTGGTATGGATGGCGGCATGGACCCTGATTGCCGTAAATGTATGATTTGGGATACTAAAGAACAAGATCATGCATTATTTACCCATATACAAACATTGATTTTATTACGGAAACAACATAAAGCATTTGGAGGACATGGTACTTTTCAATTCATCGAAGCAAATGATGAACATAATTATATTTCTTATACGAAAACATATGAGGATGAAACTATCTTTTTCGTTTTAAACCCTACTAATAGTGAAGTTACAGTTTCACTCCCTCTTCATGTTACTGGTAAGAAAATAATTAACATTTATACAAACGAAGAATTTTCAGCAGAAGCAAGTGTATTACAAGTTACACTTCCTCCATATGGATTCTCCATATTAAAATGGTAATCCAAAAAAGCCTTATGCCAAGTTTGAAGTGGCATAAGGCTTTTTCTTATTTCAATTTGAACACTATCGCTTCATACGGACGTAATGGAATGTTATCTATTGATCCGATTTCTACATCGTAATTGTGTATAAATAACTCTGATTCACTATAACTAATATCCTTAGGCATTTCAAATACACTTTCATCCGCAGTAAAGTTTGCAATGACAAGTAGTTTTTCATCTCCATATGTTCTTACATAAGCAAAAATAGAAGGGTCATTATCTAATATTAAATCATATGATCCATACACAACTATTTCATTATTTTTGCGTAGTTCAATTAATTTCTTATAGTAATAAAAAATTGAACCTTCATCTTGGATTGCTTGTTTCACATTAATCTCTTTATAGTTAGGATTTACAGTAATCCAAGGTTCACCTTTTGTAAATCCAGCGTGATTCTGATCATTCCACTGCATCGGAGTTCTAGCATTATCACGACCCTTTATATAAATAGATTCCATTACTTTTTCTATATCTTCACCATGGTCTATCACTTTTTCTTTATACATATTTAACGTTTCAATATCTCGATATTCATCAATTGATTGGAACCGAACGTTCGTCATTCCGATTTCCTCTCCTTGATAAATATATGGCGTTCCTTTCATCATATGAAGAACTGTCGCTAACATTTTTGCTGATTCAATGCGATACATTCCATCATTACCAAAACGAGATACAACGCGAGGCTGATCATGATTATTCCAATAAAGGCTATTCCATCCGGTATGCTCTAATGCTTTTTGCCACTTTGTTAAATTCTCTTTTAAAGTAAGAAGTGAGCATGGTTTTACATCCCACTTTCCACCTTCTCCTGAATCTAAATCCATATGTTCAAATTGGAATACCATTTGCAATTCTTTTCGTTCTTCTCCAGTATACAATTTCGCTTCTTCTGTCGTTACACCAGGCATTTCACCAACCGTCATAATATCATAATGCGATAATACTTCCTCATTCATTTCATGTAAATATTTATGAATGTTTGGACCGTTCATAAAATGCTTATGACCTGAAACATACCCCTCTTCTTCTGTTTCAACAGCTGGTAATCCCTCTTCTTTAGAAATAAAATTAATAACATCCATACGGAAGCCATCAATTCCTTTTTCTAACCAAAACTTCATCATTTCATAAACATCTTGTCTTACCTTTTCATTATCCCAATTTAAATCTGGCTGTTTTTTAGAAAACAGATGTAAATAATATTCATCTGTCATTTCATCATACTGCCATGCTGATCCACTAAACGCTGCTCCCCAGTTATTCGGCTCTTTTCCTTCTTTTCCAGGGCGCCATATATAGTAATCTCTATATTTATTATCTTTTGATTTACGTGATTCAATAAACCAATTATGTTCATCCGAAGTATGATTAACAACTAAGTCCATCATAAGTTTCATATTACGTTCATGCATTTCATGTAATAGCTCATCCCAATCTTCCATTGTTCCGAACTCGTTCATAATTTTACAATAATCGCTTATATCATAACCATTATCATCATTTGGAGATTCATAGACTGGTGATAACCAAATCACATCAATCCCTAACTCTTTTAAGTAATCTAGCTTTGAAATAATCCCTTGAAGATCTCCTATACCATCACCATTACTATCCATAAAGCTACGAGGATAAATTTGATATACTACACTTTCTTTCCACCATTGTTTTTCCATTATGCTACCCCATTTCATTCATCATTCATTTTTCTCTTTTTTAAGGCGCAAACGTTTTCATTAATGAATGATAACAGATTCTATCTCAATTTAAAATAGCGCTTACAATTTTTATTGTTCTTTTTCTAAGAAAACATATGAAAACCACTAATAAATCTCCAATAAATGAAAACGTTTTATTTTTTTATTTATTTTTTGAATCTATTCGTTTATAATGAACTCAAAGAAAACGTTTGCATAATTATTTCTAGGGGGAAATACCATGGCAGAACTTAAATTAGAAAACATTTATAAAATATATGATAATAACGTAACAGCTGTAACTGATTTTAATTTACACATTCAAGATAAAGAATTTATTGTATTTGTCGGTCCTTCTGGCTGCGGAAAATCTACAACATTACGAATGGTAGCTGGACTTGAAGATATTTCAAAAGGCGAGTTTTCAATTGATGGTAAACTAATGAATGATGTTCCTCCAAAAGATCGAGATATCGCTATGGTATTCCAAAACTACGCTCTTTATCCACATATGAGTGTATATGATAATATGGCATTTGGATTAAAACTTCGAAAAATACCAAAAGATGAAATCGATCGTCGTGTGAAAGATGCAGCAAAAATTTTAGGACTTGAACAATATTTAGATAGAAAACCGAAAGCATTATCAGGTGGACAGCGCCAACGTGTTGCTTTAGGTAGAGCAATCGTTCGAGATGCAAAAGTTTTCTTAATGGATGAACCATTATCAAACTTAGATGCTAAACTCCGTGTTGCAATGCGCTCAGAAATTTCTAAGCTACATCATCGTCTTGGAACAACAACAATTTATGTAACACATGATCAAACAGAAGCAATGACTATGGCTTCGCGTCTTGTCGTTATGAAGGATGGAAAAATCCAACAAATTGGAACTCCAAAAGAAGTATATGAAACACCAGAAAACATTTTCGTGGGTGGATTTATCGGCTCACCAGCTATGAACTTCTTCCGTGGTAAATTGACTGAAACCGATTTCGTTATAGACAATACTATAAAAATTAAAGTATCTGAAGGAAAAATGAAGATGCTACGTGAACAAGGCTATGTAAATAAGGAAATTGTTTTAGGTATTCGTCCAGAGGACATTCATGATGAACTACTATTTTTAGAAGCTTCACAATCTACTGCCTTCACAACAAAAATTGAAGTCGCTGAGTTATTAGGTGCTGAATCCATTTTATATATGAAACTTGGGAATCAAGATTTTGCGGCACGTGTAGATGCAAGACATACGTTTTCACCTGGTGACCAAATTAAATTAGCATTTGATATGAATAAAGCGCATTTCTTTGATAACCAAACTGAACAACGTATTCGCTAAAAAATTTATCTTTACTATACACATACAAAAAACCGTCCACATATATTGAGGGCGGTTTTCATTATTATACTAGGGCTTCTACTGTATGAAATGATTGTCCTTTCGTGCTAATAATACCGAAAATCGGTAAATCACTAAGCACCACTTCTTCTTGCTGTTTCATAAAAGATGACGTTAATTGTTTTATCTCTATCCAAACGTCATTAATACAAAGTACATTGGAATCGTTCTCTTGTTGGCGAGAAAAAATAGAATCTATTTTATATAAACCAGCATTTTGAAAAAGCATATCAATGCGACTGAATGCATTCAAAGTAATGCTAATAACGCGTTGCCAATCTCCTTGCTTTCCCATATCATAGGATACAAAAAGTGCTTCTCCGCCTAGATTCATAATTTCCTCCACTGTTGCTTGTCCACTCTCTTGATCAATGTCCGTCACAATAACTTTTGCGCCTTGTTTAGCCAACAAAAGAGCTGTATTACGTCCAATACCGATGCCACCGCCAGTTACGATAGCAACTTTTCCTGCAAGCTTCATTTTCATTACCCCTTCTATAAGTCTTACCGTCATTCAGTATACTCCTTTATAAGATTAATCTGCAAGCAAGAAAAATTGCTATTTAATTTGTAAACGTTTACTTTTTATCCTTCTTTTTTCTTATTATTACGCTGATCGAAAACTAGACCGATAAAAATGAGAATACCCCAAAAAATTATGCTACCTCCTGTCATTTTAACTTCCCCCTTATTATATAAAGTGAAATTTTACTCAGCCCCAATATGGCGGAATAAAGATATTATTTTTAATCATTATATCATTTTCTTAATTTTCAATCTATTATAAATAGAAATAACACATTTTGGCTTTTCCTTACTGTAAACATTCCCCATATACTTATAAAATCAAAAAGACCCTTTTATATATAAAAAGGTCTTTTTTTCATTATACAAGACTTATTACTTTCGTTTTTGTAATTAAATCCTGAAAACCACAATTATCTTTGCGGAACAACATCATATATACATTACATATTAATGGAATTCCTAATAGCAATACGTTCGGTAATAACACTACAAAAAATCTTATAATTAATGTTTGCAACGTTAGCTTTTCACTCTTCAATGAAATTAGTCTTATTCTCGTTATCTTTTTTCCAAGTGTAACACCGTTCCAAAGAAAGGGTAATACAATAAAATATATCGCCATTAATATGAAAACTACTGCAAAATCATATCTAAAATCACCTAAGCTTATATTAAAGCGCTTAAACATAGCACTATAGTTTCCGGTCATAATAGCTACTACTGCACCATACATAACCGAGATTAAAAACATGTCAATTAGGGAAGCACCTATGCGATTCATTACAAGCGCTGGACGATGCATCTTTAACTTCATTTTATGTCGACTCCTTCATATCCTTCTTTACCCGTCTCATCGTACCACTTCTAAAAAACATTGTAAACTAGCCTTTCTCTTACTTTTCTTGTACAATTTGTTACAATAGCATTATAAAGGAGGTTCCCATATTGAAAAAATGGATAATCCTATTCGTCGCCTTCCTATTAACTGGTTGTGCAGGAAACACAAGTCACTTAACTTATATGGTTAACGATGAATACGAACTCATACGTACTTCTGGAAATGCATTTGAACTTTTCCCCTCGCAAGATGCTGTATATGCCACACAATACATCCCTGCAAAAATTACAGACATTGCTTGGGATGATAAATACATTATTGCAAAACAAACTGAGGAAAAATCAGATCCAAATAACCCTGACGCAGCAATTGCAAATAAAAAAAGTGAACATTATTGGATTATTGATGTAAAGCACAATAAACGTTTCGGTCCCTACAATGAAAAGCAATTTAATGAACAAAAAGATGCGTTTAAAATTAAGGTGCCTTTTCAAAATGTAGATTCATACATAAAAGAAATAAAAAAACAGTCAGCATAATATTTGTATGCTGACTGTTTTGTCTTACATTATTTTAGTGAGATGTTAAACGTTTGTGGCTCTTTTACAACATCTTGTGTTTCTGAATCTCCTGCAAGTAAATCATCAGTTGTAAACTGAATATCCTTTACCTTGTCTTTTCCATCGTCAAGTATTAAACCAATAATACCATCTCTTATTTCACCAGGCTTATAGTCTTCTCTTGATACATTTTTTGTACCAACTAACGTATCTTCGTCATATAAAAAGTTTTGAGTGGCTACTTTAAAATGTTGCTTACCATTAATCATAACATCATTCATAGAGAAAAATTGCATATTTTTATTTCCGCTATTCTCCACTTTATATGTAATCTCAACGTAACGAATTGTATTACTAATCTCTGTTCCACTTAGCGATGCATATAATTCTGCATCTTCTTGGCTTACTTTATCCCCTAATCTACGTTTTACTTCTTCAGGAGTTAGTGCCGTGTATACTTTCAATGTATTTTTTGCCTTTTCACTCATTTGTGATAAAGAGATTACTTTCACATCTTGTACGTGAATTTTCATTGGCGCTACTTCAAATGTTTGATTCACAGAATGCATCTGCTCTAACTTGAAAGTACCCCATCCTGTTTCTTTCACTTTTTGTCCTACTTTTTTCAGCTCACGCCCACCATATTCTTTCGTTTCAGGAATAGATTCTTTCTTCTTCGGTTCAGCTTTCTTTTCTTCTTGATGGAAGCAACCACTTAACATAAGAAGAAAACTACATAAAACAAAAATACTTTTCCATGCTTTCATCATTTCATTTCTCCTAACGCTATCATTCATGAATATAAAATTAGTCCCTTGCTTTGTAAACTATAGAAACAATGACAATTCCACAAAATGAACTTGTCAGTCCAGATACTATTATACCTCCAATTTGGAAAATATGAAAATAGGGATCTAGGAACGCATGCACGATAAATATAAAAGCTGTCACAATGATTATCGAAACCCAATACTTTCTTTTTTCTAAAGCTACAATCATATCTTTCCCTGTTTCATCTTTATACTTCCATAGTACGTATAATAGCAATAATAAGCCAACACATGTACTCCCATGTTGCATATATTTATACAATGGAATACTGCGTAATTCAATTTGTAACAATGCTATTTTCATAACGAAATAGCCTGTATTATGAGTAAATGCATCCCAAACGACATGCGTGAGCATACCGAATAATGCAGAATAGCAAAATACAAAGAATTCTTTCCAGGTATGTAGCCCCCACCTCTCATCTATTGCATATGAATAATAACCAGCAAACGGTTTAGGCAAATGCGTTATAAACGGCTTTTTTAAAATGTAATGATATATGTATGCGATTAGAAATACAAGCGGTAAATTTAAATATAAGAACCCAAGCCATGTATGGCCAATAACACCATAGGGTCTAAAGTGCAAAAAATATTCAAAATCAGGCGCCATACTACCTAATATAAGAGCCGTTACTGAAATATGTTTAGAGTGCTTTTTCGCAAAAGGAAGAACTGCTGCTGGATGTGCAAATGTAAACGGCATACTTTAACTCCTTCTCACATTTTCAATAGAATATCATATATCATAACGAGAGAATGGATCTTCATGCAATATTTATTTTCACATTGGAATATGATAGTTTAAATGATATAATCCACATAAAATATTCAGAAAACAAGAAGGGATTCAGGTGTCATTAACACTTGTATTTGCTGCCTTTTTAAATTCAAAATCCGTTATGAATTGAGGTTTATATATTGATTGACGTACCCTTTTTACAAAATGTCACATTAAAAAAAGAAAATATCCCTAGTTTTTCCGCATATCCTTACTGCTTACCCGCTATTCGAACATTACAATCACTAGCTTTCCATCCAAATGTAACATTCATTATTGGAGAAAACGGAACAGGTAAATCAACATTACTTGAAGGAATTGCAATTGCGTTAGGTTTTAATGCAGAAGGTGGAACGAAGAACTTCCGCTTTAGCACAAACGATTCCCATTCATCTTTACATGAATACCTTCGCATTTCAAAAAGTTTCAATACACCAAACGACGGTTTCTTTCTTCGCGCTGAATCATTTTATAACGTTGCTTCTTATATTGATGAAATAGATGCTGATAGAGAAGCACGTGGGAATCCGGTTATCAACTCTTATGGTGGTATCTCACTACACAAACAATCACACGGTGAATCATTCTTCTCATTATTTATGAACCGTTTTTCAGGACAAGGTTTATACATTTTAGATGAGCCTGAGGCAGCTTTATCACCAATGAGACAACTTTCCATGCTCATTCGAATGCACGAACTAGCTGAACAAGGTTCACAATTTGTTATCGCGACGCATTCTCCTATTTTAATGGCTTATCCTGAATCCACTATATATTCTTTAACACAAGAGGGAATTCACGAATCCACATTAGAAGAAACTGAGCATTACCAAACGACGAAACTTTTCTTTGAAAATCGCGATCGATTATTCCATCATCTATTTGAGTCGTAAAAAAAGAAGCAGCAATAGCTGCTTCTTTTTTTATAGTGCTTCTATAAATAAGGCAACCCCGATACCGCCACCGACGCATAAAGAGGCAATTCCTTTTTCTAACCCACGTCTTTTTAATTCGTGAATTAAACTTACTGTAATACGAGCCCCTGTACAACCAATTGGATGCCCAAGTCCTACGCCACTACCGTTTACGTTCACTTTTTCACGGTCTAAGCCTAACTCTTTCTCTACAGCTAAATATTGAGCCGCGAAAGCTTCATTAATTTCAAGTAAATCTGCATCTTCCAATGACCAATCTACTTTTTCTAAACCTTTACGAATTGCTGGTGCTGGTCCAATACCCATAATTTTTGGATCTACTCCAGCTACTGAATATCCAACAATTCTAGCTAACGGTTGTAAACCTTTTTCTTTCGCTTTTTCTTCGCTCATTAATACTAGAACTGCACTCCCGTCATTAAGGCCAGATGCATTTCCAGCAGTCACTGATCCATCTTTACGGAATGCCGGCTTCAATCCAGCTAATTTTTCAGCTGTAATATCTGCACGTGGATGTTCATCCTTCGAAAATACAACTTCTTTTCTACGCTCTTTTATTGTAATAGGAACAATTTGATCGTCAAAGTATCCAGACTCGATTGCCTTCAGTGCCAATGTATGACTGCGAAGAGCAACTTCATCTTGTTCCTCTCTTGTAATTTCATATTGTTCAACTAAATTTTCTGCTGTTTCACCCATCATAATATGGTGAATCGGATCTTCTAACACTTCCCACACCGTATCACGAATTTCTCCGTGCTGTAGACGTTGTCCCCAGCGGTGCTGTTTCAATGCATAAGGGCTCGAACTCATCGCTTCTACCCCACCTGCAACAACAACATCACTTACACCTAATTGGATTTGCATTGCAGCTGACATAATTGCTTGCATACCTGAAGAACATTGACGTTGGATTGTATATCCCGTAACTGTGTCAGGAAATCCTGCCGCTAATGCAGCTGTTCTCGCCGTATTTGCTTCATCAGTTCTTTGAATACAATGACCTAAAATTACTTCATCAACTTCATGTGGTTCTACCCCGCCTCGTTTTACAGCTTCCTGAAGTACAGGAACAGCTAATTCTACTGGCGTTACATTTTTTAGCGCTCCTCCAAAAGTTCCAATTGGCGAACGAACTGCAGCTGTAATAACAACATTATGCATTTTGCACTTGCCCCTCTCTTATGTACCCTAGTCAGTTTTTAGGTGAAATTCCATAAGATGTATATCTATAACTATCATACTATAAACATACTAAAAAATCAAAATATTTAATATAATAAAAATAGAAGGAATTAACCTTCTATTCTGTCAGCGCATATAAAAACTTTTGTAAAATTTTCTCTGTCGTTTCATTCAATTTTGGCAACTTATCTACTGGAAAATATTGAAGTTTTAACCCTTCATGATCGAGCTTTAATTCCCCGCTCACATGATGTGCCTGATACAGATGAATAACATTGAAAATTTCATCGCCATTCGGATAACGGAAATATACTTCTTTTCCTGATAGAACACCAAGAAATTGCATTATTTTTGCAGTTAACCCCGTTTCCTCAAATAACTCTCTACGTGCAGTTTCTTCTGTCGTTTCGCCCAGTTCCATCGCCCCACCAGGTACACCCCAATCATATGTATCTGAACGATATTGAAGCAATACTTCTTGATTATCGTTTAATATAATAATTGCTGATCCTACGAGAATAAGCGGCCTTGTACCAACGACTTTTCGTAACTCTTCAATATACCCCATATGTAAATTCCCCTTTCCCTAACCTCCCTTATCATAACAAAATTTTGCTCTTTTTGTTCATGAAATTTTAAAGAAAAAAAGAAGCTTTCGCCTCCTTTTTTTCACCTTTATTTCTTAAAACTTTCATATTTTACAGCTTCAAAAGCTTCCTCAATTTCATCATTACGATAATGGACATATGTAAAACGCCCCAATTCTACTAATCTTGCTATTTCCTGTAACGCTTTATGCTGCTCATATGTTTCTTTCAGCTTAATATGTACATAAAACTTCATTAACGGATGTTCATATAAAGGTTCTCCCACCTCTACATATACATCTTCCACCCCTTGTACAACTCTTACATAACTTGCAAATTGATAAAGAGCTTCTCTGTCTGAAACGATTTTTAATGTATACATATATTCTCCCCCTTTTCTTTACTATATCAAAAAGATGATCACACTACGTTATAGAACTATGAAATTTTTTCGACTTGTCATCTATATATTCAATAAAGAAGGCGTTTATCCATACATGACATCTTTTCCCCACATATATTATAGGAAGAACTTTTTTTCAGTTGAGGTGTTCCTTATGGATCCATACGTCAATATATGTATTTGTATTACTCCCGGCGCCGATATTTCTGATGACCGCATCGCAAAAGATTTAGCTGTTGCAGAATCAATTTGGCACCCCATTACATTTCAAATTCAAGAAGTAATTGTATTAAATGAACTTTTCCGTTTTTTTGACCGTGAAATCAGTTATAAAAATTCCATTCAAAGTCAAGAAAAGCTGGCATCCTTTTTCCAAACATGTGTAAATGAAGCTCCTGAATGCGACCTTTATATTTGTTATATTGGCAGTGATTATTTCAAAGAAACAGCAGTAATTGCCTGCGCTTATTCTTTAGCAAAACAACAGCAACTTACTGGCTATATCGTTTTAACAAATTCGGCTGCTCCTATGAAAAATATATATACGCTCGCTCACGAAATCGGTCATATTTTATTTACAAGACGTGTTCACGGAAAACTTACTCATGCAGATCCTCATTCTCCAACCGGCTCCGAGCACCACCCTTCTCCAACAAATCTTATGTATCCGATAGTCCCTCGTCCAGAAAACGTTCATATTCATTCCTTATTAACAGCAGAACAAAAAGCGCTCTCTTTACAAAGCTCTTTATTACAAAGAAAAAAACAGTAACCCTCATGTTACTGTTTAAAACGACTTATTCCAATCAACAAACCAAATCCCGGCTGCTAGAAATAAAAATAGACAACTAAATGTAAATGTAATCCCTCTAAAAATCCCTATATAATATTTCTTTGGAAATAATTTTTGGTGTATCCAAAGCAGCCCTTTTCCAATAAAACCGAAGAACAGAATATAACCCGATGTGTCATCTAATAAAGTATCGAAATAGTCATCATGTACCTTTTTCAAAAAGGTAGTATAGAGCCCAAAAATCGTTAAACCTAAAAACACAATAGACAATATACCTAGAAATATACTTTGCATATTCGTTCCCCCCTTGATAAAAAATTCAGTTCGTTCACTTCACTATTAGTATAAAACTAGCTTACAGTTTTTTCCTCTTCATTTTTAAAAGACCATCTCATTAATACATATAAACTTCCGTACAGAAGTAAAGGCTCTAACATTCCCCAATATGGGTTTTGCTTCCCTAATTCTTTAAATACAAACATAATTAATAACGGTATGATAACAGCTAATATTCCAATCCATCCAAGTATGTACGCTTCACCAATTAGCAGTACTAATAAGATTATTCCAGCTAGTATATAACTTTGCATTGTAGTTAATTGCAATACAGGTGTCCCGTACCATTTATTCATAAACATTAATAACACTAATAATAAAATAGGTATCATTACTATTACATAAATAATTCCAAACTCTACTAATTTACTTTTAAAAGAAGACATTCTAAACGCAAAAACCGTTCCAATAATTGTAATAATTAAAACGATAGGATAACCAATTAACTGTACATTTGTTAACGTAAATTGTTGATTCGAATTTCCAAATAAAATATTGGTTAGTAACCAATACCCACCAATACCAATAATCATTCCTAAAACACTCTTTATACTTCCGCTTTTATCCTTCTCCATCTCTTTCGCTAATTCTTCCGCATACTCTTTTGGTGAGTCACCAAATATGTCCCTTACCGTCTTTCCCTTTTTTTCACCTTCTATTAAATGAAGTTCTGCATCTTCTAGAAAGGCGTCCACCTCTTCTTCTTTAATCCCTTTTGTTATTAAATATACTTTCGTATCGATTAAAAACTTTTCTCCTTCTTTAGAAACATTCATTTTAACCCCTCCCTTATTTAACCATTTCTCTTCTATTCGTCTTCATCATAATTTCAAGGAAAATTAAAATAAACAAACTTCCGTATAAACATATAATTTGAAATAGCATTGGCATAAGATCTTCCGATGTAAATGTTTTAAACAGTAACATAATAGAAAGTGGAATGATTAAATATAAGTTTTTAAACCATCCTTCAAAATATATATTTATCGCTACTGTGATCATAAAAATCCCACCAGCTACTATATAACTTTGGACTTCGGTGAATGTGAGCATTTTTGTAGGATATATCACATCTAATATCGTAACAGCTCCTAATAAAAACAATGGAGCAATCATAACTAAAGACCACATGGAAAACCATGTTTTTGTAAAGCTTGTGACGAAGGTCATTTTGCGAAGTAGAAAATTAGGACCTATAACAACTAAAATCAATGAAAAACTGTAACCGATACACTGAATAAGTGAAATCTGTAACATTCCATGATTCACTATTAAGATAGAAGCAATAATCCAAAACGATACGATATTCATTACTGTAAAACCAATTTGCTTCCACGTTTCCTGTCTATCTCTTTCCATTACTTTGACAAGTTCATTTGCATATTCTTTCGGTGAGCTTCCGAAAATATCTTCTACACTTTTCCCATCACTCTCACCCTCAATTAAATGGAGTTCCGCATCTTCTATAAAATTTTCAATATCGCTTTCTTTCACACTCTTTGCCGTCAAAAATAATCTCATATCTAACAAAAACTTTCGCGCTTCACTTGATAGCATTATTTTCTCCTTCCCTTCCCTTCAAGTAGACGTTCTACACTACTTTGCATCGTTTCCCAGCGATCCATAAATTCATCAAGTGCTTCCTCGCCTTTTTCTGTTAATGTATAATATTTTCTCTTTGGACCAGATGGAGATTCCTTCATTACGCTTGTTATTAGTCCTTCTTTTTGCATTCGTATTAATAACGGATAAATACTTCCCTCACTCGCCATTGTAAAACCATACTTCGCTAGCTTTTCACTCATTTCATAACCGTATATTTCGCCTTCAGAAATAATAGCAAGTAAGCATCCTTCTAAAATCCCTTTCAGCATTTGACTTGTCGACATAATTCAAATCCTCCTACTATCTTGCTTTACAAGATAGATAAGCGTAAGTATCTTGCTTTACAAAATAGTATAGCAAAGACTATTTTGCAAAACAAGATAGCTAACGATATTTTTTCCAAATGTTTGCAGGAATTTCATTATAGCTTCTCTAAATAGAGCACTATGAAAACTTTATTATGAAGGGATGTTTTTCATCATGGTTACAAATCGAGTTGTCTTTTTAACAGGTGCTGCAAGTGGCATTGGTTATGAAATGGGAAAGGCTTTTGCAAAAGAAGGTGCAAAAGTTGTGATTACCGATCGGCTTGAAGAACGCGCAAAAGAAGCTGCTGAACAATTACAAAATGAAGGTTTTCAAGCTATCGGTTTAAAATGTGACGTTACATCTGAAGAGGAAATTACAACAGCAATTTCTCAAACAGTTGATCATTTCGGTTCATTACATATATTAATTAACAACGCAGGAATGCAACACGTTTCACCCATTGAAGACTTTCCAACTGAAAAGTTCGAGCTACTAATTCAAATTATGCAAATTGCTCCGTTTATTGCAATTAAGCATGCCTTTCCGATTATGAAACAACAAAAATATGGTCGTATTATTAATGTCGCTTCTATTAACGGCCTTGTCGGGTTTGCTGGAAAAGCTGCCTACAATAGTGCAAAACATGGCGTAATTGGATTAACAAAAGTTGCCGCTTTAGAAGGTGCTACACATGGTATTACTGTTAATGCCCTTTGCCCTGGTTATGTTGATACCCCCCTTGTACATAATCAACTACAAGACTTAGCTACTACACGAAATGTACCACTTGAAAATGTTTTAGAAGATGTTATTTATCCACTCGTTCCACAAAAGCGCTTATTACAAGTACAAGAAATTGCAGATTATGCGATGTTTTTAGCGAGTGAAAAAGCTAAAGGTATAACTGGTCAAGCTGTCGTTATCGATGGTGGTTATACCGCTCAATAAAAATAAAGTTTGCTCAAGAAGAGCAAACTTTATTTTTTATCCCGAGGATCTTCGTACTTTAGTAATTGCCGCGGGAGCTTCTCAATTGCAACAATTACCCCCTCTAATTTACTTTCAATACGGTGGAGTAAATATAATGTTACAACAATCGGAAACCCTACATTACCTATCATCTTGATCCACTCTTCCACCCTCTTCCCCTCCTTTCATTATATAAGTAAGAGAAAACACTGCATTTAGGCATAAAAAAACAAGCTATTATGTATTAGCTTGTTTTTCAAATAATGATGCAATTTCTCGTTTATAGTCCCCGCGTATAATACCTTTCTCAGTAATAATTCCTGTAATTAATTCATTCGACGTTATGTCAAATGCTGGATTATAAACATCCGTTCCAATTGGTGCTACTTGTTTTCCAAAGATTTTCGTAACTTCTGTTTCATCTCTTTCTTCAATAATAATTTCGGCTCCAGTTTCTTTCGTAACATCAAATGTTGACAGTGGCGCAGCAACGTAAAATGGGATATTAAAGTACTTTGCTAAAATAGCTAAATTCATTGTCCCTATTTTATTGGCTGTATCTCCATTTGCGACAATTCGATCCGCCCCCACAATAATTGCGTTTATTTCTTTCGTTTGAATAGCATGAGCTGCAGTATTATCTGTTATAAGGGTCACATCAATATTTGCTTGCTTCAATTCCCACGTCGTTAAGCGACCACCTTGTAAAACTGGTCTCGTTTCACACGCATATGCATGTAAACGCACACCTTTCTCTTTTCCAATATAAAAGGGAGCTAATGCAGTTCCATATCTGGCAGTTGCGATACTTCCAGCGTTACAGATTGTTAAAATATTATCGCCATCTTTAAAACATGTTAACGCATATTCCCCAATATTTCGACACACCTCTTCATCTTCCTGTTGAATGCGAAGCGCTTCTTCTTCTAATATTTTTTGTGCTTCTTTTATTGTAGTAATCTCTCGAATAGATTCTCTCATACGATCAATTGCCCAAAATAAATTTACTGCCGTTGGGCGTGATGTCCCTAAATAGTTACAGTCTCTATTAAACTTCTTTTGAAATTCTTCGATATGTAAAGTATTATATTTTTTCGCTGCAAGCGCCAAGCCAAATGCAGCTACAATTCCAATTGCAGGCGCTCCGCGTACTTCTAACATTATGATACTTTTCCAAACCCCTTCAATAGTCGTTAATGTTTTGTATTCTGTGCTATGTGGCAATTTCGTTTGATTTAATACTGCAATTGCATCACCTTTCCAACTTACAGATCTCGGAACAGTAACAATTGTACTCATGCTTTTACACCCCTTGAAACTGTCTGTTGAAATAATGTTCGAAACAGTTGAATATCAGCACTTTTAGATTCATATTTTATTAGTTCTTTTCCTAAGGATAGCGCTTGTTTCTTAGCTTGAATTCTTGTTTCTTTATTTTCTATTTCATCTAAATCTGCTACATGAGCTAAACCAATTGTTCTACGAATTAGTTCACATCCGGCAAATCCAACAGCATCAGTAAAGATATTTTGCAAAATAATTGGTAACCATTGTTTTTCTTTCGTATATGCTTCTACACCTTCCCCAATCCATAACTTTGTAAAAGTCTCTACAAAATAACTCCACGTCTTTTCTATATGAAAAAATAGTACACTTCTCTTTTCTTCTTCTCTAGATAAAGCATTTAATAATAGATTTGCAATAAATTGACCTATATCAAATCCAAATGGGCCATATGTCGCAAATTCTGGATCAATCACTTTCGTTTCAGAAGGTGACGAAAAAATACTACCAGTATGTAAATCACCATGAATAAGAGTTTCTTTTCTTGTTAAGAACTTATATTTATATTGTGCTACTTTTAGTTTTAAAGTTTTATCACTCCAAAGTTCATCAACCACGAGCTGTAAATCTGGCTCATAATCATTTGTATCATAATGCCCAAAAGGATCTGTAAACACTAAATCCTCTGTAATTTTACATAGGTCCGGATTTACAAAGGTACCTTCTAGTATCCTCTTCTCTTCTGACTGTAAACCAAAATCTGAAGTGTAAAATAAAACATGTGCTAGAAAACGACCAATATGCTGGGATAAAAGCGGATATTCTTCTCCGTCTATTAATCCTTTTCTTGTAATTGTTAGTCTTGATAAGTCTTCTATTACCGTTATCGCTAACTCTTCATCATGACTGTACACTACTGGAACATAATCCGGTACATACTGCGCAAAAATTTGTAATGCCTTGCTTTCAATCGTTGCTCTTTTTATAGACAATGGCCAGCTTTCACCAACTACTTTAGCATAAGGCAGTGCTTGTTTTATTATAATGGATTTCTCTCCATCATCTAATTTGAACACGTAATTTAAGTTTCCATCTCCAATTTCATGACAAATGACATTTGCCTTCTCTTCAAAATAACCATGATCTTTCGCATATTGTACAGCTGTTATTTCTGTTAATGAATAATATCCCATCGTCTTCTCCCCCTTTTTAAATTCAGAGGTTTTTCTAACACAGAAAAACCTCTTTCCACTAAGAAAGAGGTTTGAAGTTTATCTTCTCCCCTCTTATCTGCCAGAAAGTTTTACTTTCTGCTGGAATTAGCACCGTGCCTTTTGGCGTAATAAACGCCCCATTTCACAATGGTATTACGGTCGGTTGCTGGGCTTCATCGGGCCAAATCCCTCCACCTGCTCTTGATAAGAGTTGTATAATTTTTTGAATTTTTAACTTTATGTTGATGACTATACCAAGAATAAAAATCACTTGTCAACATTTTATTTGTATAATTCTGGACGACGATCCGCAAAAACTGGAATTCCTTTTCGTACTTCTCTAATTTTCTCGAATACAAGCTCTCCAAATAAAATTGATTCCTCTTCATTTGCCTCTACTACAACTTCACCCCAAGGATCCACAATTAAAGAATGACCTGCAAACACATTATTCGGATCCTTTCCTGCTCTATTACACGCAACAACATAACACTGATTTTCAACTGCTCTTGCTTGCAATAGCAAACGCCAATGTGCTAAACGAACTAATGGCCATTCTGCTACAACAAATAATACTTTTGCCCCTTTAGCAGTATGAACACGCATCCACTCTGGAAAACGAATATCATAACAAATTGTTCCAGCGCATTCAACATCATCTAGCTTAAATTCGCCCGTACCATTACCAGCTATTAAATATTTATGTTCATCCATAAGCTGAAATAAATGTACTTTACTATATTCGTTGACTAACTGTCCTTCATTATTTACAACATACATCGTATTTGTAACGCCTTGCTCTGTTTGCTTTGCTATGGACCCACCAACAATATGTACATCATATTGCTTCGCCCATTCTATTAACTTTTCTTTCGTTTCCACTCCATCCCTATCTGCAATTTCAGAAAGTCTCGTTAAATCATATCCTGTTGTCCATAGTTCTGGTAAGACGATAACATCTGGCCTTTCCTTCATAGCTTCACTTATTTTATTTTTAGCATTCTCAATATTTTTTTCTACATCTCCAAAAACAATATCCATTTGAATACATGCGACTTTCATTTTTTCAGCCCCATTCTTATTTTTCTCTTTACAAAATACTGGAAAGATTATATCATTTGTCACTAGAATTGTAACAACTTTCAAAAGAGGTGGAAAGTATGAAATTATTTCAACCTTCTGAGATAGTAACATCATTGCCAACACAATTTTTCGCTTCACTTGTTGCAAAAGTTAACAAAGTCGTTGCAGCTGGTCACGATGTTATTAATCTAGGTCAAGGTAATCCAGATCAACCAACACCGCAGCATATCGTAAAAGCTTTACAAGATGCTGCCGAAAAGACCATTCATCATAAATATCCGCCATTTCGCGGACATGAAAGCTTAAAGGAAGCCGTGGCTACATTCTATAAACGTGAATACGGCGTGGAATTAAACCCAAAAACTGAAGTTGCTATTTTGTTTGGAGGGAAGGCTGGACTAGTAGAATTACCGATTTGTTTTACAAATCCCGGTGATACGATTCTCGTTCCGGATCCAGGTTATCCAGATTATTTATCCGGGGTTGCTTTAGCAAAAGCACACTTTGAAACAATGCCGCTTATTGCAGAAAATAACTTTTTACCAGATTATACGAACATTGATGACTCTATTGCAGAGCGTGCAAAATTAATGTTTTTAAACTATCCAAATAATCCTACCGGTGCTACTGCATCAAAAGATTTTTTTGATGCAACCATTCACTTTGCTAATAAACATAATATATTAGTTGTTCACGATTTTGCTTATGGCGCTATCGGATTTGATGGTCAAAAACCTGTTAGTTTCTTGCAAGCAGATGGTGCGAAAGATATAGGAATTGAAATTTACACATTATCAAAAACTTTCAATATGGCTGGCTGGCGCATCGCTTTTGCTGTAGGGAATGAAAGTGTGATTGAAACAATTAACCTATTACAAGATCATATGTATGTTAGTATATTCGGTGCAGTTCAAGATGCTGCTCGAGAAGCGCTATTAAGTTCACAGTCTTGTGTAATAGACCTTGTAAATAGTTACGAATCTCGAAGAAACGCTCTTATTTCAGCCTGTCACTCAATTGGTTGGAATGTAGACATTCCAACAGGATCATTCTTTGCATGGCTTCCCGTTCCAAAAGGATATACCTCTGAGCAATTTTCTAATATTTTACTAGAAAAAGCACATGTCGCAGTTGCTCCTGGTGTTGGATTTGGTGAGCATGGGGAAGGGTATGTCCGTGTTGGTCTCTTGCATACAGAAGATAGATTACGAGAAGCCATTAATCGAATTGATAAATTAAATTTTTTCAAAAAGTAATTGACAACACGAAAAATATCTGACAAAATTCAGTTATCTTAAAAATTTAAACATTTCTAAATACTTCTTATCAAGAGCAGGTGGAGGGACGAGCCCGACGAAACCCGGCAACCGATCTACAATGGTAGACACGGTGCTAATTCTCGCAGCATTACGCTGACAGATAAGGAGCTGGTTGTAAAAAAACCTCTCCTTAGCTGAGAGGTTTTTTTATTTAACTAGGAGGTTATAACAATGAGCGGAATTATAGCGACGTATTTAATCCATGATGATTCACATAACTTAGAAAAAAAAGCTGAGCAAATTGCACTCGGTTTAACAATTGGCTCTTGGACTCATTTGCCACACTTATTGCAAGAACAATTAAAGCAGCATAAAGGCAACGTCATTCATGTTGAGGAATTAGCTGAACATGAACATACCAATTCGTATTTACGTAAAAAAGTAAAACGCGGAATTATTAAAATCGAATATCCGCTATTAAACTTCAGTCCAGATTTACCAGCGATTTTAACGACTACATTTGGAAAGCTATCACTTGATGGCGAAGTAAAACTAATTGACTTAACTTTTTCAGACGAGTTAAAAAAACATTTTCCTGGTCCAAAATTCGGGATAGATGGTATTCGAAATCTTTTACAAGTGCATGATCGTCCCCTTTTAATGAGTATTTTTAAAGGAATGATTGGACGAAACATTGGGTATTTAAAAACGCAATTACGCGATCAAGCAATTGGTGGTGTAGATATAGTAAAAGATGATGAAATATTATTTGAAAATGCATTAACACCACTTACGAAACGCATTGTATCTGGAAAAGAAGTTTTACAATCTGTCTACGAAACATACGGTCATAAAACGTTATATGCCGTAAATTTAACAGGGCGAACTTTTGATTTAAAAGAAAATGCTAAACGTGCAGTGCAAGCTGGAGCTGATATTCTATTATTTAACGTATTTGCTTACGGACTAGATGTACTACAATCACTTGCAGAAGATGATGAAATCCCAGTTCCTATTATGGCACATCCTGCTGTAAGTGGTGCTTATTCAGCATCCAAGTTATATGGAGTTTCATCTCCATTATTACTTGGAAAGCTACTACGTTATGCTGGGGCTGACTTTTCATTATTCCCATCTCCATACGGAAGTGTTGCGCTAGAAAAAGAGGAGGCTCTTGCTATCTCAAAATATTTAACTGAAGACGATGCATTTTTCAAGAAGAGCTTTTCTGTTCCGTCTGCTGGTATTCATCCTGGTTTCGTTCCCTTTATTGTACGGGATTTCGGTAAAGATGTTGTTATTAATGCTGGCGGCGGGATACACGGACATCCAAATGGAGCGCAAGGCGGCGGTAAAGCTTTTCGTACTGCAATTGATGCTACTTTGCAAAATAAACCACTCCATGAAGTAGACGACATAAATTTGCATAGTGCACTACAAATATGGGGAAATCCCTCTTATGAGGTGAAATTATGAGTATTCAAGTATTTTGTGATTTCGATGGCACGATTACAAATAATGATAACATTATGTCCATTATGGAAAAATTCGCACCACCAGAAGCCGAAGAAGTAAAGAATAAAATTTTATCACAAGAACTATCCATTCAAGAAGGTGTTTCTCAATTATTTCAATTAATACCTACTAATCTGCACGATGATATTATTCAATTTTTAATAGAAACTGCTGAAATCCGTAGTGGTTTTCATGAGTTTATACAATTCGTAAAGGAAAATAACATTTCTTTTTACGTGATATCAGGTGGAATGGATTTCTTCGTCTATCCACTCTTACAAGGAATCATTCCAAAAGAGCAAATTTATTGTAATGAAACAGACTTTTCAGCAGAGTTTATTACAGTTAAATGGCCTCATTCTTGTGATGATCATTGTCAAAATCATTGCGGATTATGTAAATCATCATTAATCCGTAAATTAAGTGATACAGATGACTTTCATATTGTAATTGGAGATTCTATTACTGATTTACAAGCCGCGAAACAAGCTGATAAAGTATTCGCTCGCGATTTTCTTATTACAAAGTGTGAAGAAAATCATATTGCTTATACACCGTTTGAAACATTTCAAGATGTGCAAGCTGAATTAAAACTTTTGTTGGAGGTGAAGGCATGAAACAACTTTTTCGTCAATGGTATGACTTAAGCGAGATAAAAAAAGAGTTAACAACACGAAATTGGTTCCCAGCAACAAGTGGTAATATTTCTATAAAGGTTAGTCATGAACCACTTACTTTTCTTATTACGGCAAGCGGTAAAGATAAAACAAAAACCACTCCAGATGATTTTCTATTAGTAGATCATGTAGGAGTTCCCGTTTTAGAGACTGAATTACGTCCTTCAGCAGAAACAATATTGCATACACACATTTATAACAATACGAATGCCGGTTGCGTACTTCATGTTCATACAACCGATAATAATGTCATCACAAATTTATATAGTGATGCAGTCACCCTTCAAAATCAAGAAATTATTAAAGCTCTCGATATTTGGGAAGAAGGTGCAACCATTCACATTCCTATTATCGAAAACCATGCCCATATCCCAACACTTGGAGAAAACTTCCGAAAGCATATACAAGGAGATTCGGGTGCAGTATTAATCCGTAACCACGGTATTACCGTATGGGGCCGAGATAGCTTTGATGCAAAGAAGAGATTAGAAGCTTATGAGTTTTTATTCCAATTTCATATAAAACTATTATCAATTCAAGGAGGCGTTTCTAATGGCGCAAATTCGTATTCATGAAGTAAATACTCGTATTGAAAATGAAGTGGAAGTATCTAAATTTCTACAAGAGGAAGGCGTTTTATATGAGAAATGGAATATTTCTAAACTTCCTACTCATTTAAATGAAAATTATTCGTTAACAGATGAAAACAAAGCTGAAATATTAGCTATTTTTTCAAAAGAAATCGCTGATGTTTCAGCACGCCGTGGTTATAAAGCACATGATGTAATTTCACTTTCAAATAGCACCCCTAACCTTGACGAATTATTAATTAATTTCCAAAAGGAACACCATCATACAGATGACGAAGTTCGCTTTATCGTCAGTGGTCATGGCATTTTCGCTATTGAAGGTAAAGATGGGAAATTCTTTGATGTTGAACTTGAGCCAGGCGATTTAATATCTGTTCCTGAAAATGCAAGACATTATTTTACCTTGCAAGATGATCGCCAAGTTGTAGCTATTCGTATTTTTGTGACAACTGAAGGCTGGGTTCCAATCTATTAAGGTAGTTAGTTGAATAAAAGGACTTGGACCCCCTTTTCCAAACTTTTATTCACTCTACATATATACATCCTCCTATGGAACAGGCTTATTTCATTTTGAAATAAGCCTGATTTTTTATTTACTTGAAAGTACCATTTCATCACAAATTTAACACCTTGATTTTTCAAGTGCATTTTTCGAACATTTTTTGAACATTTATTGAATTTTTTCTGAAAATTCTGTTTTATGTGTGATATACTACAATTAACTAAGAAGGAAAATAATATCGCAAACAGAGGGGGATAATCATGAGCTTACTTATCGCACTTATACTTGGAGTTACATGTGGAGCATTTCCTGTTATTTTAGGAGCTATTATGGAAGAGTTAGAAATTGGTGTTTTAGGATTTGTCGCATCTTGTGTAAGCGCTTTATTATTTGGTTTATTCGGCGCTATTCCTGTTTCAATTCTGTGTGCTTTTTATATAATACGCCATGCTCGTACAAAACAATTTGGTCCTAATCACATCGCACAAATTATCCCGTTCCCGGTTGAACGATGCCGCCGCGCTTCTAACTTATAATTATAAAAATTAAAGATGACTAAATAAATAAAAGTCCTCAAATGAGGACTTTTATTTATTTTCTTCTAGAAATTGAAACAATTCTTGTAGATGTAGGGCATCTTCACCATAGCTAATAGATACATGAAATATACCATCAATCTCAGCTTGCATATAAAGATCCACTCCATCACGATCATATTTCAATGCCAAATAAAACTCCATTTCTTCTAACATCTTTTTTGAGGTTCGAATTACATAATGTCCCTTCTCATCTCTTCCATATTCAAATTCTGGTTCAAAATCATATTTTTGTTTAAAAGCTTCTTTTTGTTTTTCATTAATTTGCATACAAGTAGCTCGCTGTACAGTATCAATCATCTCATCAAACTTTTGAAGGTCCACCTCGTTTACCCCCTTATATATTTTTTATATAGTACTTGTGTTCCACTATTTTCTTCGCCATCCTTAATTAACTCTTCATACAATTCTTTCGCCAAACTTAAGCCTGGGACTGGTAATTGTAATTTTTCTGCTTCCTCTAAAGCAATTTTCATATCTTTCATAAAATGCTTTACATAAAATCCTGGCTCAAAGTCTCCTTTTAACATTCGAGGAGCTAAATTACTTAATGACCAGCTACCTGCTGCCCCTGTTGAAATACTCTCTAACACTTTATCTGGATTCAGTCCAGCCTTCTTCGCGTAAGCAACAGCTTCACATACTCCAATCATATTGGAAGCAATCGCAATTTGATTGCACATTTTTGTATGTTGTCCACTCCCAGCTGGTCCTTGTAATTGAATGTTTGTTCCTAACTTTTCAAGTAAAGGTAAGCATCTATCATATATTTCTTTCTCCCCGCCTACCATAATTGCGAGTTTTGCCTCTTTCGCACCAACATCTCCTCCTGAGACAGGTGCATCTAACGTATATATATTTTTGCTTTTTGCAACTTCATTAATCCGTTTTGCTAAAGTAGGTGTAGATGTCGTAAAGTCAATTGCTATCGTACCTTCTTTTGCATGTTCTATAATTCCTTCTATACCAAAATACACTTCTTCTACATCATGTGGATATCCAACCATTGTCATTACAATATCAACTTGCTTCACTAACTCTTTTGGCGTATTACACCAATTTGCACCATCTTGCACTAAAGAATCTGTTTTTGCTTTCGTTCTATTATATACATATACTTTATGACCATCTTGCATTAAGTGATAAACCATACTTTTTCCCATTACGCCAATCCCAATGAAACCTATTGATAAAGTTTTATGTTCCATTTTCTCATCCCCTTTGTTCTAATAAATCATTTACCATCTTTCGGAACTCTTTATTAAAGTCATCATCCATACTATTTTTCACATTTGAAAATAAAATAACAAAAGTTCCTTTTTCTTTATTAAAATTATTGAAAGTGTTCCAACCAGATAATACACCATGATTATGAAAATAATCTGGATATATATAAAAACTAAATGCATATTTCCGTTCTGCTGAAGGTGAAAACATTGCTTGTATACTTTGTTCAGAAAGAAGTTTTCCATTTATAATTGCTTCGTCTAATTTCTTCATATCTCCAACTGTCGTATACATCTCACCACAACCATATAGCCAATCCATGCCTAACTTCTGCGCTGGTACAAGCTCTTGATCTTTTTTCACATAACCCTTTGTAAAATTTTTATCTCCAGGTACCATATTCCCCATACCGGATTCATGCATATCTGCTTTTACAAATATGTTTTCTTTTATGTAATCTCCTAAAGGTTTTTTCGATATATGTTCTATTATATAAGCAAGCACCATATAATTATAATCTGTATATCTCCAACCTGTTCCTGCAGGAAATTCTAAATTTTGACGTCCAATCCAATTAATTAATTGTAAGCGGGAAGCCGCATTAATATTGCCTTTTGCGTGTTCAGGTAAACCAGAGGTATGCGTTAATAAATGATATAGCGTAATATTTTTATTCTCCGGAAATGAAGGAATATATTTATTTACATTATCTTGAATATTCAATTTCCCTTGTTCTTGCAGCTGTAAAATAGATGTGGCAACGACTGTTTTCGTAATAGAACCGATACGATATTTTGTTTGAGGTGTATTTTCTATTTTATTTTGAACATCAGCATACCCATATCCTTTATTCAATATAACATGCTCTTTATCTGTTACCAAAACTGTTCCATTGAATTGCTTTCCGACTAAATATTGATCTAATTTTTGAGATATGCTAGCATAATCAATTTGTTGCTCTTCTTTTTCTTCTATATTCCCTTGTACTTCCGATTCAATAGTAGGATTCACTTTAGTTGTTAATACAGTGTTTTCCTTTATATTGGGGCTAACAAGAAAATAGTATACTCCGCCGCCAACTATAGCAGACAGTGAAGCCACCACCATTACTTTTTTTATCATATTGATCCTCCATAATTCCTTCGCTAAAAATTGTCCCCCTATTCTATTATCAAACAATAAAAAAAAATCGCAACAATTTGTTGCGAAAAATCACATTTTTTCTTTTCTATACACACATACTTGATTCTTTCCATTTTTTTTCGCTTCATATAATGCAATATCCGCTCGTTGCATTAATTCTTCTCTTGTAGTTCCTTGTTCATATAACGCAACTCCAAAGCTAGCTGTTAACTTCGAAATTCCAGTGAATTGCTTTGTTTCAATGAAGAATCGTAATGATTCCGCAACTTGAAATGCTTCCTTTTCTACTGTATTTGTCACTAATATAATGAATTCTTCCCCTCCCCATCTTGCAAATACATGTTGCTGCTCCACTTTAGATTTCATAAGCTCTGCAAGTTGTATTAATGCCAAATCGCCAAAATCATGACCATATGTGTCATTAACTGTTTTAAAATTATCTATATCAAATAAAATAATTGCTATTTTCTCATCATTACGTATTACCTTTTCCCATTCTACCTCTAGTATTTGTTGAAACTTTAAACGATTATAAATCTCTGTCAATGAATCTATCATAGCAAGTCTTTCTTGTTCTTGATAGATTTCATCTAATTCTGTAATTTCCGTGCACTTTACAATAAATCTTGATAAATCTTCTGGCAATGGTGTCGCACGTAATAGAAAAGTAGATACTGCCCCTTCATAATTTGACATCTTAATTCTTCTACCGCTTGATAAAGTATCGTCTAGCCATGTTATATCATGCGTCGTCGAGTAGTATCCATTTTCTCTAATAAAATGTTCAGCAAATACTAAATGTTGCTCACGATAGGCAAACAAATTTTCATATCCGAAAAACGTTAAAAAATTTGTATTACAATCAACAATTTCATCATCTTCTACTATAAATAATAAATCATTTTGAAAATCAAACATCGTTTGAAGCAGTTCCTGTTGTAAACTAACTTGCCTTACCAAAGAAAGTTGATACAAACTCTTATTCACTTCTTCTAACACTGCTTGCGGAGTTACAGGGGCTATTACAATATTACGTATTCCTAATGCAAGTACATCTGTAAATTCTTTTGTTATTTGTTGATCCCAAATGACAATGAATGTACTTTGCGAGGTATACATATTCTTTATATATTTTATTTGAGAATAATCTGTTACATACATAATTATAATGTGCGGTTTCGTTCTTTGAAATAATAGTTCGCCCTCTTCAAAACTATTTGCTATAAACATACATTTTGGATGGATATTTTCTATCGTTTGTTGATGTTTACATCCATTTTCTATATAAAGGACATTTAACTGCAGATCTTGTAACACATTTTGGAAAACCGTATTCTCTAATAAAAAATGTAGTATGTTCATCACTAGTCTTCACTCACTTCATATATCTTGTTCTACTGAATTCCTCACAAATATTTTTAAAAGACTGTTCTCCAATAAACTTTAATTTGTGAGAAATACATATTAACAAGCTAATTGAGAATGTTATCTTCCCTTTTCACTCTATAAATTCCTTTTTTAGTGTATGATTATAGGAATTATATCGTTTGTATGAATGCCCTAGCTTATTTCTTAAAACTTGACAATTAAAATAAAGATATTATATTCTTAAATTCGATAACTTACAAAATGTAAGTAATATACATTACGTTTTCCCGATAATTTTATATACAATTTGGAGGATATATTATGACAAACGACAACTTTTTTAACGTTCTATATGAACGCACATCTACACGTGCATTCAACCCAAATAAAGAAATCTCATCTACAGAATTACATGAGATTTTAAAAGCAGCAGCACAAGCACCTTCCGCTTGGAACTTACAACACTGGAAATTCCTTGTTTTTCAAGGTGAAGATGTACAAAAACGATTACATCCAATAGCTTATAACCAACAACAAATTCTTGATGCTTCTGCAGTAGTCGCTATTTTAGGTGATTTAGAAGCTTATAAAAATGTTGAGCCAGTATATGGTCCAATTGTAGAACAAGGATTTATGAAAGAAGAAGCAAAAGAACGCTTAGCTAAAAATATTGAATCTGCATATGCTCGTGAACAATTCCCAAGAGATGCTGCCTTTTCAAATGCATCTTTAGCAGCAATGCAACTTATGCTTGCAGCTAAAGCAACTGGTTGGGATACTTGTGCTATTGGTGGCTTCAATCCACAAGCACTGACAGACGAATTTAACGTTTCATCTCGTTACGTTCCAATTATGCTTATTACAATTGGTGAATCAACTTTAAAAGGCCACCCTGCACCTCGCATGAGCGTAGAGCAAGTGAGCGAGTGGGCAAAATAATAAAAAACGAAGGCAACTACATTGCCTTCGTTTTTTATTCCCTGTCATACTTTTGTAATATTACTACAAATCATTCGACATTTATACTTATGGAAAAGTATATTCTATTCCCTTCTCATAAATAAACGTGACGTTTCGTGTCGAATTTTGTTAAGGTGTTGAAATATACCCGTGTGTTTTTGTTACAATTGTGATACAATGATAACAAATAGATAACAAGAGAGGGATTTTCATTGAGTTCATACGGAAGCTTTATCGCACTTTTATGTTACATAGTAACTGTACTGCTTCTATATTTTATTGGTGATGCCGCAAACATCTCCATTTTACAATTTCCAAAAGAAGAAGCATTCCAATTAGAATCAGAAAAACATACTGCACGATCCATTGTACCACTACTCCTAGCTCTTCCTGTATATATCATCGTTTTATATAAAAGTAAAAAAGTGTAAAGGCTACCCATTTCATTTATTTCGGTGGTTTTTACATTTTTTTGTTATATTCCCCCTATTTTAAACATCATTTCATACTAAACACCCAGCTAGTCATTTAAAATGAGAAAATCCCCTAGAAAAAATTCCACTCTCTGTCCAGTCACTAACTACCGAACTTACATAGATTATAAGTGTGAAGGGGGTGATGAGGATTATGTTTGGATCATTTGGATGCTGTGATAACTTTAGAGAATGTCATCATCATGAAAGAGAGCGCGACCATCGCGAGAAAGAGAGAGAGAGAGAGGTTAGACCACAACAACCAGCTGTATGTAACGTACTTGCTAACATTTCAGTTGGAACAGAACTTTCTCTTTTAAGCATTAGAGGTAACGGCACATTCAACAATGTTATTTTTGAAGGTTTCGCTAACGGTGTTGCTCTTTTCTCTGCTTTAGCTCGTAATGACAAAGACAACAAAGATAACAATAAAGACGATAAGAACAATCAAAATCGAAATACTTTTACTGGTATTTTACGTGTATGCCCAACTGATATCGTTGCAATCGCTATCTAATTCTGTCTCTTATCCTCGATAGTAAGCAAATAAGATTTACTTTTCTCATAGAAAAAACCTGAGACCGATTTCAAATCGACTCAGGTTTTTTTATTAATTATATGCTTTTAACTAGTTCAACAACTTCTTCAGCAGTTGACATCATTAATGCTTTTTCTGCTAATGTTTCCATTTCTGCTTTTGACAACTTGCTTAGCTGTGTTCTTGCAGGAAGAATAGATGTTGCACTCATACTGAACTCATCTAAACCTAATCCTAATAATAATGGGATAGCAAGTGAATCGCCCGCCATCTCACCACACATACCAGCCCATTTGCCTTCTTTATGAGCAGCATCGATAACCATTTTTACAAGACGTAAAATAGATGGGTTATATGGTTGGTATAAGTATGATACTTGTTCGTTCATACGGTCTGCAGCCATTGTGTATTGGATTAAATCATTTGTTCCGATAGAGAAGAAGTCAACTTCTTTCGCGAATTGATCTGCTAATACTGCTGAAGCTGGGATTTCAACCATCATACCAACTTCAATAGAATCAGAAACAGTTGTACCCGCTTCTACAAGTTTCGCTTTCTCTTCTAATAAAATCGCTTTCGCTTGACGGAACTCATCAAGAGTTGCAATCATTGGGAACATAATTTTTAAGTTACCGTATACGCTAGCACGAAGTAATGCACGAAGTTGTGTACGGAACACATCTTGCTCATCAAGACATAAGCGAATTGCACGGTATCCTAAGAATGGGTTCATTTCTTTTGGTAAATGTAAGTATGGAAGCTCTTTATCTCCACCGATGTCAAGTGTACGAACAACGACTGGTTGACCTTCTTTTACACCTTCAAGAACTGCTTTATACGCTTCGAACTGCTCTTCTTCTGTTGGAAGATTGTCACGGCCCATGTATAAGAATTCTGTACGGTATAAGCCAACGCCTTCTCCGCCATTATCGATAATACCTTGTACATCATTTGGTGTTCCGATATTTGCAACAAGCTCAACGTGATGTCCGTCACTTGTTACAGTAGCTTGGTCTTTTAATTTAGCCCATTCAGCTTTTTGCTCTTCAAATTTCGCTTTCTTTTCTTCAAACGAACGAAGAGTTTCTTCTGATGGGTTTACAATTACTTCTCCATCTAAACCGTCAATGATAACGATATCGCCGTTTTGGATTTTCTCCATAACAACTTTCGTACCAACAACAGCTGGAATTTCCATAGAACGAGCCATAATTGCAGAGTGAGATGTACGTCCACCGATATCAGTAGTGAAACCTTTTGCATACTTACGGTTTAATTGAGCTGTATCAGATGGTGTTAAATCTTCAGCAATGATGATTACCTCTTCAGAAATTGTACCAGGATTTGAGAAGTTAATTCCTAGTAAATGTGCAAGAACGCGTTTTGTTACGTCACGAATGTCCGCAGCACGTTCTTTCATATATTCGTTATCCATGTTTTCAAACATAGAAATAAACATTGATGCAACTTCATCCATTGCAAATTCAGCATTTACTTTTTCGCTATTTACTTTATCTTTTACTGGGTTTACTAGTTCTGGATCATTTAACACTAATAAATGTGCTTCAAAGATCGCAGCTTTGTCAGCACCTAGCTCAGCAAATGCGTGGTCCTTAATAGCTTCTAATTCAGTTTTTGCTTTCTCAAGCGCAGCGTCTAAGCGTGCAATTTCTGCAGCTTCGTTTGTAATTGATTTCTTTTCGATGTTAAATTCAGGATTTTCAAGTCTGAAAGCCTTTGCAATAGCAATCCCACTTGATGCAGCGATCCCTTGAATGTTAAGAGTCATTATTCTCCTAATCCTTCGTTTTTCATAGTTTCTTCGATAGCTGCTAGTGCTTGAGCTGCATCATCACCATTTGCAGTGATTTTAATTTCTGCGTTTTGTTGAATGCCTAAAGACATAACGCCCATGATTGATTTTAAGTTAACGTTCTTTCCGTTATACTCTAAGTTAATGTCAGAACCGAATTTGCTTGCAGTGTTTACAAGTAGAGTTGCTGGACGAGCATGAATTCCTGAGTCGCTAGTTACTTTAAAGATTTTTTCCATGATAATTTATCTCCTTTAAATTACAGTATTTTTTAGTTGTATAGACGTGAGTACTACATCATCTATTGTATATAATAGGCGATGTTCGGTCAACCACATCGCCTATTATAATTATAAACATTTTGCGTCAAATTCCTACTGAATGTCAATAATAGCGGTTTCGCCCTTCTTAACATTTCCATCTTTTTTCAATTCGACTTGTTGCCCTTGTTGTAAGTTTGTAAAGACAATTGGTGTAATGATAGATGGTGCATTTTCTTTTACAAATGCAAGATCTACTTTTAATAATGGCTGGCCTTGTTTCACCTTGTCGCCTTGTGCTACAAGCGCTTCAAAACCTTCACCATTTAATTTTACAGTATCAATACCGAAGTGGATTAAAATTTCTTTTCCGCCTTCAGATTGAATACCAATCGCATGTTTTGTAGGGAATACATTGACAATCTCACCGTTCACTGGAGAAACTACTGTTCCTTCAGTTGGCTCAATTGCAAATCCGTCTCCCATCATTTTTCCTGAGAATACTTGGTCAGGCACTTCTGTAATTGGTAAGATTTTCCCTTCGATTGGTGATACAATTGTTTCATTTTCATCAACTTTTTGAGGAGTTTCTTCCACTTTTACAGGTTCTTCTTTTTCAACATGAGGTGTACGACCTGACATAATATCATGAATTTGTGATTTTAATGTGTCAGATTTCGGTCCGAAAATAGCTTGAATGTTATTTCCAACTTCAAGTACACCAGCTGCTCCAAGTTCTTTTAAGCGGTCTTTGTTTACATTCTTTTGTTCGTTAACTTGAACACGTAAACGAGTAATACAAGCATCTAAAGAAGCAATGTTTTCTTTACCACCAAGTGCTACTAATACTTCACGAGGAAGTTCGCCTGCTTCTGCTTTTCCTGCGCCGTCATTTGCATTTGCCACTTCACGACCAGGTGTTTTTAGATTCCATTTACGAATTGCAAAGCGGAATCCGAAGTAGTAAATAACTGCTAGTACAAGACCAACAATAATTACCCACCACCATGCTGTACGGCCTGGTAGTACACCGAATAATAGGAAGTCAATTAAACCACCAGAGAATGTCATACCAATTTTAACACCTAAAATTTGCATTGTCATAAATGATAGACCAGCAAATACAGCGTGAATTCCGAATAATACTGGCGCTACGAATAAGAATGAAAATTCAAGTGGCTCTGTAATACCTGTTAAGAAAGATGTTAATGCTGCAGAACCTAAAATACCTGCTGCTAATTTTTTATTTTCTGGACGTGCTTCATGGTACATTGCTAAAGCTGCTGCTGGAAGACCGAACATCATGAACGGATACTTACCAGTTGTAAATGTACCTGCTGTTAATTCTACACCGTCTTTTAACTGTGCCATAAAGATTTTTTGGTCACCACGGATTAATTCGCCAGCTGCATTTGTATACTGACCGAATTCGAACCAGAACGGTGAATAGAAAATGTGATGTAATCCAAATGGAATTAATGAACGTTCAATTAAACCGAATATAAATGCTGCGATTGTTCTATTTGCATCAATCATTTGATGTGAGAACGTGTTTAAGCCACCTTGAATGTATGGCCAAACGAAGCACATGATAATACCTACTATTAAAGAGAATGTTGCAGTTGCGATCGGTACGAAACGCTTACCTGCAAAGAAACCTAAGTATGATGGTAATTCAATGTTGAAGTATTTATTATAGCAATATGCCGCTACTATACCGACGATAATACCACCAAATACCCCTGTTTGTAGCGTTGGAATACCTAATACGTTTGCATACGCTGGATCTGCAAATCCAATTTTTACTGGGTCTGCTCCAGAACTTGTTACTTTCACTAGCTTATCTACTTCTAAGAACACACTCATCGTTTTGTTCATAATTAAGTAGCCGACGAATGCTGCTAAACCAGCTACTCCGTCTCCACCAGCTAAACCAATTGCTACCCCAACTGCGAATAATAATGCAAGGTTAGCGAAAATAATATCACCAGATTGTTCCATAATTTTTGCAACCATTACGAACCAATCTGCTTTTAAAGCAGGAATAACATTTGTTAACTGTGGATTTTGAAATGCATTACCAAATCCAAGTAAAATACCTGCCGCCGGTAAAATCGCTACTGGAAGCATTAACGCTTTTCCGACTTTTTGAAGAACACCAAAGATATTCTTAAACATGGAAACCCTTCCTCTCTTATCTATATTGATACCTTCCGACAAACGCCAAAAAGACATGAGGAAAAAAAGATAGAACGATAGCTATACAAAGGGTAGTATATCCCTTTCTCTAGCTTACATTCCTTACTTTTCTCCACTCATGCCTGATCGAATCAGTAACACGTGTCAAAAATAGGTTTACGTATAAGTTCACTATAATTAAGGCAAACGTTTTCGTTACTCACCTTAATGTGTTTGTCGAAATTTGTATAACTTTGCAATAGTTATTATACATAACTATTGTAAGCGATTCAATCATTTTTTTTAACGTTTTCATTTTAGACAAAAATATATGACTTTTTACACATGCTCTGCCTTTACTAAGCGTTGCAAGTGCATCGTTAAATAAATACTTTCAGCTTCATATACAGGTAGTTGCAACTCTTTTTGCATGACCTTAACTAGCTTCCAAGCCAAGTTATAGCAAACTGGATACTCCGCCTTTAATAAATCAGCAAAACTTTGCGATTCCTCTACTTTTTCTCCTTCTTTCACCCTCTCAATAGCATATTGAAGATGACGAATAAGACGTAAATAATGAATGCTCTCTTGATCTAATGTAATTTGTAAGTTTGTCTCAATTAAAGATACAAGTTGTGCAATGAGACGGGAGTTTTGATTAACTGAAGATAAATCAGAATTTGTAAGCGAACTGTAAATGTGCAGTGCAATAAAACCAATTTCTCCTTCAGGCAATGTAATTTGCAAACGAGAATTTAAAAGTTCTACAACACCTTCCGCAATTTCATATTCCTCTGGATAGAGCATTTTTGTTTCAACTAAAAAAGGGTTATCAATTGTAAGTCCTTGTTTTAACCTTTTAATCGCAAATGAAATATGATCTGTTAACGCAATATGAATATGTTCATTTAGTGGAGATTTCGCTTTTCCTTGAATGTACAGCATAATATCGTTCATCAATTCAATTAATTTTTCACTAATATGCGGCACTAATAATTTGTATTGTTCACGATCACGTTCATTTTTTAAGACAAACATTTTTTCGATTTGTTCTTGCTCCAATACATCTTTCGCTTTTTTCCCAAATCCAATTCCTTTACCAATCACTACTACTTCCTCGTGTTCCGGATGGCTAGCAATGATGACATTATTATTTAAAACTTTTTTAATTTCTAGATAATTACTCATATAACACCACCCTCGTACTTAAATAGCCTACTTTTATGTTACAGAATATTCTTCTTTGTCGTCAATGTAAAACATCTGCCATTTAATAAAAATTCATTTTTTAGACATGTTTATATATGATGCGTATAATGTAAGAGCAACTGTACATAGAAAGGAGATAACAGCATGATTAAAATGTTTGTAAGTGATATCGATGGTACAATGATGCAACACGGAGGTCTTATTGATGAACAAGATGTTGCGGCACTGCGCAGCCTTGCCGAACAAAATGTTATTCTTTGCTTCGCTTCCGGAAGACTTGATAATGAAATTGCAGACTTAATGAAAGCTGTAAATACAAATTTTCATCGTATTAGTGTAAATGGTGTTTTTGTATATACACATGAAAATAAACAACTATTATCTGCAACTTTTGATTCCAGCATACTTCCCGATTTGTTAGCTATGACGAGTGAAGAGCCTTATTTCCGTTATGTAAGTGATGAGCATAATTATTACATTGAAGAGAAAACACCTTTTATTCAAGAACTTGAACAACAAGTAACTATGACTTCTGTTGAAGAACCAAACTTACTACAGAAGATTGATGATACAATTTTCCCAAATAAAATTTCTGTCGGCGGAACAAAGGAAAGCTTACAACTCCTTCAGAAAAAAATTGATGAAAAATTCCACGGGAAAGTTAGTACTTTCATCTCAGCAGAACAATGTTTAGATGTAATGCCACCGAATGTTAGTAAAGGCTCTGCCATTTCTGTTTTATTAAATGAGTTTCAAATAAAACCTGAGGAAATTGCTTGTATAGGGGATTCTTACAATGACATTCCTATGTTTTCTTTAACTCCTCACAGTTTTGCTATGTCACAAGCAGATGATGCAGTAAAAAATCACGCTCACTATGTAGTAAATCACGTCAAAGATGCTGTTAACCACGTAATTGCTCATAATAAAAATACGACTCATTCCTTATAAGGATGAGTCGTATTTTTATTTCTTTACATGTTAACCATTTTCAATTCCACTGTACTTCACAAACTGAAATATACTATTTGTTACGTGCGATATTCGTAATAAATTTATAACGATCTCCACGATAAATACATTTCACGTACTCTAGCGGTACCTCACCTTCTGAATATGACCATTGACGCATTACAAGTACAGGCGCCTTTTTAGGAATATGCAGATGTTCAGCTTCATTTTCCGTCGCAACGGAAGCTTCAATTGACTGAGTAGCGCTAACAAGTTTAAAGCCCAGTTTTTTCTCTAAATGTTCATATAAAGATTGTTGCAATATCTCTTCGTTAATATCTTTTACAAGAGCTGGCGACAAATATGTCGTCTCAAAAGCAATCGGTTCATCATCAGCTAAGCGAATACGCCTCACTTCATAAACCGATTCCCCCTCCTGTATTCTCAACCGGTCTGCTATTTTAGCAGTAGCTGGAACTAGGCGGAAACTAAGTAATTGACTACTTGGGTTCATCCCACGAGAAATCATGTCTTCTGTGAATCCCGTCATTCCTTGCAATTTTTGTTCCACTTTCGGAAGTTGGACAAATGTTCCAATTCCACGCTTCCGATATAAATAGCCTTGTTCCACTAAATTATTAATCGCCTGTCTGATTGTCATTCGACTCACTTCGAACTTATCACAAAGTTCATTCTCAGATGGGATTTTATCTCCCGGCTTCCATTCGCCGTCCTCAATTAGCTGTTTCACCCACTCTTGAATCTGATAATAGATCGGAAATGGTGAATACTTGTCGATGTTCATCAGCAATCGCCTCACTGCATAAAGATAGAGCTTCTTGATCAGCGATTACGGTTACATTCGGATGACGTTGTAAAACTGTAGCCGGACACTCTTCACTATATTCACCTTGCAATAATTCTTTAACAGCTTCTGCCTTTTTAGAACCCATAGCAACAAGTAGAACTTGTTTCGCTTTCATAATGCTTCCAATTCCCATTGTAATCGCATGAGTTGGCACATCTTCTTCTTTTTCGAAGAAGCGAAGGTTTGCTTGGCGTGTAGATTCTGTTAATTCAACAATGTTTGTTGGAGAATTAAACGGTGTTCCTGGCTCATTAAATCCGATGTGACCGTTTTCACCGATTCCAAGAATCTGTAGGTCAACTGGGTTAGCAGCTAGAATGCTCTCGTAACGTTTGCACTCTTCCTCTAAATCACTTGCCATCCCGTTTGGTACATAAGTTTGTTTAAATGGAAGATGATCAAACAACTGTTCTTGCATGAAATAGTGATAGCTGTTTTTATCTTCATGTGGTAAATTTACGTACTCATCTAAGTTTACAGTGGTTACACGGCTTGTATCAAGTTTATTTTTTCGCATTTCTGCATAAATACCTAATGGAGAGCTTCCTGTAGCCATTCCTAATGTTGGATTTTCTTTTGTTTTTACAACTTCTTCAATTAATTTATAACCTGCTTCTGCTAGTTCTTCTGGAGTTTTTACAACAAGAATATTCATTTAATTACTTCCCTTCCTTCATATGAATTCCTAAACGAACCGTATCATATACATGTAAATCTTCATTCATCACAACAAAGTCTGCATCTTTTCCTACCGCTAATGCACCTTTATTATTTAATCCAAACTCTTCTGCTTGGTTAACTGATGTCATCAGTACTGCATCTTCGATTGAACAACCTGTAAATTCAATTACATTTCGGAAAGCTTGATCCATTTTTAAAATACTACCAGCTAACGTTCCATCTTCTAATCGAGCACTACCATCTTTTACATGTACTGGCTGTCCGCCAAGCTCATATAATCCATCTTCAAGACCTTTTGCACGCATTGCGTCAGTAATAACACTTACTTTTTTTGGTCCTTTTAACTTATATGCTAATTTCACCATATCAGGGTGAATATGAATACCATCTGTAATTACTTCAACCATTACATCTGGATTTAATAACACATGACCAACAACTCCTGGTTCACGGTGATGTAATCCACGCATTTGATTGTATAAATGTGTTGCATGTGTAATTTTTCTATTTTTTAGTTGCCCATCAATTGCATCTGTATGCCCCATTGTGCCAACTACACCAGTTTCAGCAAGATATTGTTCAAACTCTAATGCTCCCTCTTCTTCTGGTGCATATGTTACTAATTTAATTAAATTCCCACTTGCTTCTTGCCATTGTTTAAATTGCTCAATATTTGCAGGAACGATATGTTCAAGTGGTTGTGCACCTGCACGTTTCTTTGAAACATAAGGTCCTTCTAAGTGAATATATTCGAAATGCGCTCCTTTTTCTTTTGCTTCTTTTGCAGCAGTTAACGCTGCTTCAATTGCCTCTGGAGCTTGTGTCATTGTTGTTGGGAAGTAAGTTGTAACCCCTTCTTTTAACATTTCTTTACCTAGAGTTACTAACCCATCGCTATTTGCATCCATCGCATCAATATCGTATCCACCATGAATATGAACATCGATCATACCTGGAATTACAATCTTCCCTGTAGCATCAAAAACAGTTTCATTTTCTTGTGGTACATATTGAGCCATCAAACCAATTTCTTTAATGGTTTCTGCGTAACGAATAAATCCGTTTTCCACTATTTCTTGACCTGTGTAAATTTTGGCATTGATGACAATTTGCGTTTTCATTTTCATCGATCCTTTCCCATGAATTACCTACTTGTTATTATTACCTTATTCGCCTAGTTCCATCTTAATATACACACGAGTAGTTGTCTATACATTCTAATAAAATTTCCTTTTTATTCAACAGAAAAGGAAATTTCTTACGTCTCTTATAATTATAATATATATTATTCATTTTTCCAAAAAGGGACAGTATCGCCCCCTAATATAGAAATCACTTCAATAATGGCATTAACCCGCTAGACTCTAACATAATATGTTCACCATCTGTTTCCATTTCTACTGTACTTTTATTCGTTCTATATACCATTATACCGTGCCTTTTTAAGCGTTTCACTACACTTTGGTGAGGATGTCCATACGGATTACTACTCCCGTACGACAAAATAGCAAACTGCGGTTCCACTTTTTTTATAAACGTTTCACTTGTTGAAGTATATGAGCCGTGATGCCCCACTTTTAACACATCTGCATGGACATCAAATTGTTTTAATATTTCATGTTCTGTCCGTACATCCGCGTCACCCATTAATAAAAAATCCGCTTTTCCATATCGCACCTTTAAAACAATTGAGGATTCATTATTTTCATCTTTTGATTTCCCGTTGTTTAATACTTGTATAGAAACATGTGGATCCAGCGGTATATATTGTCCTTCCTTTACTGAAACGAAAGGTATCCCTCTTTTTTTTATATTATTCCGATACGTATGATAAGTAAGAGAACTATATGTTTTTCCGCTATCTAATATAAGCGATACCGGCATTTGCTCTACAATTGGAATTAACCCCCCTATATGATCCATATCGGGATGCGTACTGACAATTACATCTAAATGATTAATCCCTTTCTCAATTAATTTCTGAATAATAACCTCTCCTGCTTCATAAGGTCCTCCATCAATTAACATTGTTTGTCCATTTGGCATTATAATAAGTGTTGCGTCACCTTGCCCCACTTTTAAAAAGCTCACTTTCATTTTACTAAGATGTTGCCGATGCATATGTAAAGGAGACGTAGTATGAATGGACATCATATACCTTTTAGCTGATACGCTATTTAAAGAAAAACATAATAAAACAGAAACTAATAATAAAATAATCCGCATACCTCTCATAACTCGTCTCCTTTTTTCATTTAGTATGGCACTGTAAATAATTGATATACAAAAAAAGCTTAGCAAAATGCTAAGCTTTTATTTCGATATCTCTTGTAAGGAACCGAAGAATAAATCTGCTTCATTCATTTGTTCATTCTCTTCAGAAAGCGGTGGTAAATCATCTAATGTTTTCAATCCAAATGTGTCTAAAAATTCTTTTGTTGTTCCGTATAAAATAGGACGCCCTGGTCCTTCTGCTCTTCCCATTTCTTTTATAAGTAAATGTGAAACCAACGTTTGTAACGCCTTATCAGTTTTAACTCCTCTAATCTCTTCCATTTCAGTCCTTGTGATTGGTTGGCGATATGCAACAATCGCTAACGTTTCGAGGGCAGCTTGTGAGAGTGAAGCAGCTGTTGGTGTATCTATTAATTTTTGATAATATGAAGCATGTTCTTTCTTTGTAGCAAAACGATATACTTTTGCATACTGTACAATTTGCAAACCACGGTTTGCACCTTCACATTCTTGTTGCATTTCTTCTAAAATATTAATTGCTTCATTCATTTCAATTTCAAGAACTTTCGCTATTTGTTCTGGATAAATCCCTTCATCACCAGAAACAAATAAAAGGCCTTCAATAATTGACTTTTGTTCTTTCCTATCCATTTCACGAGCTCCTTCCTTCTATTTTCTCATAAAAATACACATCAAAAAACCGAATCACAATTAATGCGTTCGGTTCAATATTTTTTCTCTTGTTCCAAACGATACATTAAAACATAGCATGAGATAAAATGTTGCTATCCCATTTTCACATACTTGCTCTATGCAGATTTATTAGAGCTTGATACGAAAATTTCATCAAAATTATGTTCTTGCTCAATTATGATTTGTTGATTTTTCATAAGTTCCAGAACTGCTAAAAATGTTACAACCATTATTTCACGTTCATCATCAACAAACAAATCATAAAAACTTTGGCGACCACCCTTTATTTTTAACTGTTTTAAAATATCAGTCATTCGCTGTTCAATTGGTATTTCTTGACGAGTAATACGTGTTGTTACAGGTTTTTTTGCCTTTTTACGGCGCATTAATTTTTGAAATGCTGCTAGCATATCATATAACGTAACATCAAGAGGTAAGCTTGTCTCCTCTTCTTGTTGCAACGATGTAAAGTCAATTGGTGGACGTGTATATAGCTGTGCTCTTTCTTGTTCTCTTTCTTTTAACTCAGTAGCAACTTGCTTATATTTCTTATATTCAATTAACCTCTCCATCAATTCTTGACGAGGATCATCTATAAAATCATCACCGTTATCAAGTACATCTTCTTCATGTTTCGGCAACAACATCTTACTTTTAATTTGTAATAACGTTGCAGCCATTACTAAATACTCACTTGCAACATCTAATTGAAGTTCTTTCATCGTATGCACATAAGATAAATATTGCTCTGTAATATCTGCTACAGGAATATTATATATATCAATTTCATAACGATGTATTAAATGTAACAATAGATCTAACGGCCCTTCAAAAGCCTCTACTTTAAAATTATATTGCACAAAGCATCCCACCACATTTTTTCTATAACAACATAAGTATAGAGCATACTCATGTTCTATCCAACCTTTTTAAGAAATTTAATTAAAAATAGACCGATGCCTATGTCATCATGCCCACCACTTCATATGATAACAGTGTAGTAAGAACAATGTAGGAGGTCAAAAAACTATGGGTCACGTTGATTGTGGTTTTAGCGGTGGGTTCGCATTACTTGTTGTACTGTTTATTTTACTAATTATTGTAGGAGCAGCTTGCTTCTGCTAATATGAACAATAACGGCTAGGGGGAAACCTCCTAGTCGTTTATTGTTCATATTTCTATGATACACTTATATGTATAACCGTTAGATAGGAGCGAGAAAACATGTATCCTACCGAATACATACAATTTTTAATTCATTTCCATGGAGATTATGACTATTTTGAATGCCACGAAATACTAGAAGAGTATTGGAAGACAAAACCAAGAGGTAATCGTGATCATTACTTAGTTGGTCTCATTCAAATTGCAGTTTCTTTATACCACCAAAGACGTGCTAATTGGAATGGTTCTACAAAAATGATGAAAAGCGCAATTACAATTTTAGAAAAAAGCGGTGTGCCTTTACAACGTTTAGGAATTAATCAAGTACAACTTCTTTCCTTGCTCAATGAAAGATTGCAATCTATCCATAAAAAAGAACGTTTTGTACCTTTATTTTTACCCTTATCAGATTCATCGTTAGAGAAGCAGTGCATAGAGTTATGTCAAAAACAAAACCTCTCTTGGAAAGACTTGAATGCTATCCCAGGTGAATATATTATAAACAAGCACACTTTGCGTGATCGCACAGAGGTCATTACTGAACGAAACGAACAATTACAAAAAAGAAAGCAGAGATAATAAACTACTTATCTCTGCTTTCACGAATGTATATTTTGTTCTAGCCCTTTACATTTTTCGCAAAAACTTGCTGTTTGCTCATTTCCGCAAATTGTAAACTCAAGAAATTTACTCTTTAACTCTTGAACCATCTTCGTCCCAATCCCCACATGACGGTGAGACGGGTTCACACTCAAATGCTGAATTTCTAATACTTGATTCTCTTTTTTTACAATCCCCATTATTCCAACAAAATCTTCATTTTCTTTCCACAAATACAATTGCCAATCATCTTTTGCTTCATATTCTTTCATTGTCAATTGTAATGTTTTCACATCTTTTTCAGTTGGCATAAACGAAAGAAGCCCCATTGCAATTTTTTCATAACTTTTTTTAAAACGAATTAACATAACCCTTATCCCTTCTTACAAAAGTTACAAACTAGTAATCCCCTCAATCACTCTTTTCATATCACATTCATTTTACAATATTTTCAACAGAGTGAGAAGAGTCTAAAACAACTTGATAATCATACAAAGCGAAAAGAAGAAAGTCAAATCTATGTTTCAGCACTATTCCTTTAATAAATAGAGTTAAAAAAAGAAAATTTTATATGGAATGGAAAGAAACATATCATTCAACAGCACTTCATTTATAGTTACTCTAAAGCAGCACAATTCTAGCAAAATTAATATAACAAAAAATATTTATTGAAACATATAATGTAATGTATTCTATGTAATTGGTTAAAGGTTTGTTCTCACAAACAATATATTTTAGCAACAATACTACTTGTATGATGAGCTGTAGAAGTAGTACTCAATCTCATTAAAAATAAAAAAGAGAGCAAAAGCTCTCTTTTTCCTTACCTTATTCTTCCCAAACTTTAACTTCTTTCATTACATCGCCTTGACGCATTTTTAATACTGTTTCAATACCGCTTGTTGCTTTACCGAATACAGTATGAACACCATCTAAATGCGGCTGTGGCTCATGAACGATAAAGAATTGGCTACCTCCTGTGTTACGGCCAGCGTGAGCCATAGAAAGTGATCCTACAAGGTGTCTATGAGGGTTTCCATCAGTTTCACATGGAATAGAGTAACCTGGGCCACCTGCACCTGTACCTGTTGGGTCTCCACCTTGGCTTACGAAGCCAGGAATAACACGGTGGAATGTAACACCGTCATAAAATCCTTGCTCTGCTAATTTTTTAAAGTTTTCTACTGTTTTCGGTGCTTCTTCTGGGAAAAATTCCAAGTCGATTTTTTCACCGTTTTCCATTAATATGTATCCTAAAGTTTTCATACGTATATGTCTCCTTTCAACTATCTCAGCACTATATTACCACATTCATGACTAGAAACAAAAAGAATCCGACAATCTAGATACTTCTTTTTTGAAATGTGGAAAAAGCTAGGTGACAAATAAGAAATATATACTATAATAACTTTGTTGCCCGAAAATTTTAGAAAGAGAAAGGGAGCGATTTTTCGTGAAAACGAAATTATTAGCTCTGCTATTAGCTGTAACGGTATTTATGATGCCAACAGCTTCATTTGCAGACATCATTGAGGGAGAATCAATTGTTACATTAGGAGAGAACTTATCCGAACAACAAAAACAAGATCTGTTAAAAGAAATGAAAGCACCAAAAGATGCTACAATTATCACTGTATCTAATGCGGAAGAACATAAATTTCTAGAAGGCATTGTTCCAAAAGCACAAATTGGTACGAGAGCAATTTCTTCTTCTATGATTACATACACAAAACCAGGATCTGGTCTTATTGTACGATCAAAGAACATTAACTGGGTAACAGATGCAATGTACACTAACGCTTTGATTACAGCAGGTGTAAAAGATGCAGAAATTCAAATTACTGCACCTTTTAAAGTTTCAGGAACTGCAGCTTTAACTGGATTAATGAAAGCATACGAAACTGCGTCCAATAAACAAATTCCTGAAGAAGTTAAAAAAGTAGCGAATGAAGAAATGGTACAAACAGCCCAGCTTGGTGATAAAATTGGTGAAGAAAAAGCAGTTCAACTTGTTGCAAAAATTAAAGAAGAAATTGCAAAAGAACAGCCAAAAACAACAGAAGATTTACGTTCATTAATTAAAAAAATTGCTGATCAACTCGGCATTACATTGACAGATGAACAGTTAGATAACTTAGTATCGTTATTTGATAAAATGAAAAATCTTAATATCGATTGGAATCAAGTTGGTAGTCAATTAAACAAAGCAAAAGAACACGTTTCTGCCTTCTTAGGTTCTGAAGAAGGACAAAGTTTTCTAGATAAAGTGAAAGATTTTTTCTCAAGTATCATTGATTTTGTTAAATCTTTATTCAAGTAAAAAAGAAGCCCGCCAGTGACGGGCTTCTTTTTTATACAAGTAACGGTAATTTCATAACAGCCTCTTCAACCGAACGCACTATATGATTTGCTTTCTCCTTTACATATGGATGGGCATGATGAAGAGTAAATGAATGCGGGGTTACTTCAAACATAGAAATATCATTGAAAGAATCTCCAATACAAGCAACTTCATTTGCTTCAATTTGCAAATGGTCCATTAGTCGCTTTAGAGCACTCCCCTTACTCACGCCTCTTGGCATAATATCAACATAGCGTTTACCTGATATAAAAACTTCCGCTTCGCCTTGAAACGTATCTCGTAGCTCTTGATCTAACGTCACAATTTTCTCTTCTTCTCCAAAAACAAACAATTTTGCAGGGTGTACAGTCTTACCAAACTCTTCTTCTAACGCTTCAATTTCAGCGATATGCACGCCCATATACGCTTCAAAATTATGGTGATGTTCATTCTTCCTTTTTGTATATCGCTGCTCATTTGCACAAACAATATCCGCTAGTCCTTTTTTATGTATATATCGATATATTTCCTGGGCAACCACATTTTCAAAACTCGATTCATGAAATAAATTTCCATCCGGAAGCAACATTGTCGCTCCATTTAAGCCAGTTGTATAATATGGGAATGAAAACCTTTTTACAACTTCATCAATTCTGTGTGTAAAGCGGCCAGAGGCAAAACAAATATTTGTCCCTTTCTCAGCTAACCAACACAGCGCACGTTCATCTTCTTTTTGCATATGATTCACATCGTAAACGAGCGTGTCATCTAAATCACTTACAAATAATTTAATCATGTCCTCTTCCCCTTCCATACACAATATCTACTCTAAGTGTACACAAAAAATGTTTGATTTTTGTTAAAAAATAATAAATTTTTGCTAAAAAAAATAAACGGGTGTATAATCCCGTTTATTTTTGTCTTTTTACATTTTGAGGTCTTACAACACTTGGTCGTACTTTTAAACTAGACATCGTTGGACGGAGTAAAATTTTTGTTAATGCGCCCCAATCAAATGGTAAAAACGGCCATAAATAAGGTGTTTGTAAACTTTTTATAGACGTTAAAAATAAAATTAATATCGTCATACCAATTACAAATCCCATCTCATGGAAGAGGCCTGTTAAAATAATAACAAACAATTTCCCAACCTTATTCCCTAATCCTAATTCATAACTCGGTGTTGCATATGCACCAATCATCGAAACTGCTACATACAAAATTACTTCTGGCACAAACAAACCTACATCAATTGCAATTTGACCAATTAATATAGCGGAAATCAACCCTGCTGCAGACGATAACGGCGTTGGAGTATGAATGGCTGCCATCCTTAAAAACTCAAGTCCGACCTCTGCCATTAACACCTGTAATAAAATTGGTAAATGCGTCATCTTAGTCGGTCCAATAAAAGCAAGATTTGCTGGCAAAAGAGTTGGATCAAATACAAACACTAACCAAAATGGTAATAAAAATAACGAGAATATAACACCTAAAAAGCGCACCCAGCGTAAAAATGTACCGACAGCTGGATTTTGTCTAAACTCTTCCGCGTGCTGTAAATGATGAAAATATGTTGTCGGTGTAATCATAGCACTTGGCGATGTGTCAACAAGTACTAACACATGTCCTTCTAGTAGATGATTTGCTGCTACATCTGGCCTTTCTGTATATCGAATAAGTGGAAATGGGTTATAGCTTTGCTTTACAACAAATTCTTCTACTGTTTTATCCGCCATCGTAATTCCATCTACATCGATGTTATTTAATTCTTGTTTTATAATCTTTACTAAATCTGGATTTGCAACATCTTGAACGTATGTAATGCAAATATCCGTTTGTGATCTATCTCCTACTCGAACCATTTCATTTCGAAGACGTGGATCTCGAATTCTTCTACGGATTAATGCTGTATTTACAACGATATTTTCAACAAATCCATCCCTTGCACCGCGTACTACCTTTTCGGTATCTGGTTCTGTCGGCGTTCGCCCTGGATAACTACGAACATCGATTGCAAACGCTTCCGTTTCACCTTCCACAAATATCACGATGAGTCCTGATAATACTTGGAGCATTACCTCATCCATCGTTTTCACTTTACTTACTTGTTGATGGATTAAGCGATTCTCTAAAAGCTTCACTGTATCTTCTTCTACATCCCTTATCTCATTTGTATCCACCGCTTCTTCTAAAATAGGGATAATATAATTTGTATCACAAAGTCCGTTTACAAATAACACACCAATTTCTTTATTCAAAATTTGAAATTTACGAATGCCAACATCGTATGTAACGCCTAGCCCAACTGTCTGCTTTAAATAATTTTCATTGTCACTTATGAAAGTTGATATAGGGATATCCACTTTTTTAGGCTTCGTCATAAAAACCACTCCTTTCCAAAATTAATTGAATTGCTTTCTTCGTAATAGGTGATCCCCTCTCCCATTCATCATTTCCACACATCTTACCAATGTCACCGACTCCAACAATGACAGGAACATTCAAGTCATCTAAACAATAAATTGTATCTCCGCTAATTCTGCCAATTTCGCCATCTGGAAGTCCAAATTTATCAACACCGTATTCGGTTAAATTCCCATTCCGATCTACACTTACATCTACACGTGCCCATTCCCAATGATGCGTATTAGACGCTACCGCTAAAATACCGAGCACATCAATTTGTTTATGGGTAGCCACATATTTTAAAGCCTTTTCACCAGATCCTTCTCCAATAAATCCACTGTCATCAAACATGACAAATACAGGGTCATATGGCGTTTGCATAATAAGCTCAACAACTTTTTTCCCTGTCAATTTGGTTGGATTACTTTGTGATGCTGAAATACACCTTCCCCCAAATTCCTTCGTTAAAAGCTCAATTGTCCGCTTTGCATATTCATCTCCATCTGTGACCAAAACAACCCTTCGTCTCATTTGATTTATCCTTTCGGTTTACATATAAGTGCTATAAAAAACGAAAACAATATCGCTGCGGAAATGCCCGCAGACGTTAAACTAAACATGCCAATACCAATTCCTAAATATCCATGTTTTTCTGCTGCATGCATTGCTCCGTGCAATAGTGAATGTCCAAAACTTGTAATAGGGACTGTTGCTCCAGCACCTGCAAACTTTATTAGTTTATCGTACAATCCAAATCCATCTAAAATTGCTCCGATGACTACAAAAGTTGCCATTAAATGAGCTGGTGTTAACTTTACGAAATCTAACAATAGTTGCCCAATTAAACAAATAACTCCACCTACAAGAAATGCATATATAAAATCCACAATTCACTCTCCTTTAACTCTCTCAAATACGACACCATGTGCAATTGTTGGAATCGTTTCCTTCTGTTGCATCATCATCGGGCTTAATAATGCACCAGTCGCAACGACAAAAATTCGTTGTAAATTCCCTTTTTGCATCTCGTGTAATAAATGACCATATGTGACAACTGCTGAACAAGCGCAACCACTACCACCTGCAAACACTTCTTCTTGACTTGATTCATAAATCATCAATCCACAATCATTGTATATATGCCCAAGATCATAACCTTCCTCAAGTAAAAGTTGTTTCGCAATCGGCGTCCCAACAGCTGATAAATCACCCGTAACAATCAAATCATAATCATCGGCACTTCTTCTTAAATCTTCAAAATGTTGTTGAATTGTATGAGCTGCTGCTGGAGCCATCGCTGCTCCCATATCCAAAGGATTTGTGATTCCTAAATCTTGCACTTTTCCAATTGTAGCCGACGTAATTTTAATTGCACTTTTTTCATTGCTAATTAATATAGACCCTGCACCAGTCACAGTTGAATTTGCTGTCCCTGGCTTTTGTCCACCGTACTCTGTTGGATAGCGAAATTGTCTTTCAGCCGTTGCATTATGACTACTTACTGTAGCTAAAACACGATTTGCAAATCCACCGTCTATAAAAGCTGAGCCAACTGCTAAAGTCTCCATAGACGTCGCACAAGCGCTAAACATTCCTAAAAAAGGAATGCCCCATTTACGCGCAACATAATTTGCTGTCACTGTTTGATTTAATAAATCTCCCGCTAAAAAGAAATCAATTTGCGATGTTTTTATATTCCCTTTTTGCACTGCTTGTTGAATTGAGTCTGACATTAATCTTCGTTCGGCAAGCTCCCAATTTTCTTCTCCACAATGCAAGTCATCATATGAAGTATCAAATTTTTTCCCAAGAGGGCCCTCAGCTTCTTTCGGACCGACAGCAGTACCCGTTGCATTCACATATATATCATTTTGAAATACCCACGTTTGTTTTCCGGTCAACCTCATACTAGCCCCTCCTTTAAGACATAAAAATTTTAAAGGTATACCTTATTAACCCAATGATATATGCACCAACAACCCCAAATACAATCACACTTCCTGCCAGTTTAAACATATTTGTAGCAATCCCTAGAACAACCCCTTCGCTCTTATGTTCTAAGGCAGCGCTCGCCATAGAATTTGCAAATCCTGTTACCGGTACCGCTGATCCTGCTCCAGCAAATTGACCGATTTTATCATATACACCACACCCTGTTAAAATCGCGGATAATAAAACAAGGGTTGCAACAGTTGGGTTTCCTGCCTCTTGTTCACTGAAGTGAAAATAATGTATATAAAATTTCATCAATACTTCTCCAACTGTGCAAATGAGTCCACCTACAAGAAATGCTTTGATACAATTTAGTAAATAGTTTGGCTTTGGATGATACTCCTTCACTTTATTTATGTAATCATCCTTCAATTTCTGACTTGTCATTTATATACTGCCTCCTACTTTACGAAATAAATCCAGTGAAACAACGATCCTATTACTTTCCCAAGTACAAGAGCAACGAGTAAAACAATAATCTTCCCCTCTACCCCTACTCGTTTCGCTAAAATAGGTAGAACATTTAACACCTCTGTTAATGCCGCAGCAAGCATTCCGATGAATGTGCCACAAAATATCCCTAATATAACGAGCCAATATTGCGACGTTTGAAATGTAATGTTTTTCAAACTGCACCAAGCCCCTGTTAAAGTACCTGCAATGACTGCCCACTCAAAATATTGAATATGCTTTCCACTTCTCGTTAATTGAGCTAAACGGGGGATTATACCAAGTACAGCTAAAAATGCGACATATCCGCTACCTACCGCAATCCCTCCAGCTAAACCAATTAAAATAACAAATCCAGACTCAATCATCGGCAAGTTGTTTCATATTATCCTTGTTTTCATTAACGATTACATACTGATCAAGTGACTGTTGGTATTGAAACATCTCAACTTCTAACGGACTCGGCTCTTCATTAATTCGCTTTTGAAATACATGATTAAAGAATAAAACCATCCCTAAGCCAAGACCTAAAGAATAAGGAATTTGAAATAAAAGTGGTTGTGCATTAAATTCTCCAGTAATCATGTAATATAACCGTTGATGTACTTGTTGCATACTTACATCTTCATGGAAATAAATGATCGCAAGGGCCGCTCCAATGAACAGTAACAGCCATACAAGCCCGAAAAAAATTGGGTGTGTCTTCTTTTTTTCGTATATAATTTCAACAAGAGTTTGTCCAGAACCGAGTAAATTAATTTGTACGTGAGATGCTTTCTGTTGAATAATCTCAATTACTTTCATAACATCAATTACAACATGCGTCTTATCATGCGCTGTTATTTTGTAAACTATCTCATTTTGTAACAACTCAACTACGGAAGAATCTCCGGCAAGTTGAGCAACATCGCCCAGCTTTACTTCATAAGTAGGAGAAACTTTTAAACGATTGCGCATTTTAATATAAATCGTTTGTTCCAACTTTCATTCACCCCTTCACTCTTCCTCGTAGTTGTAGTATGGTTATTGAATTTTTTTCTAATACAATTTTTTCATAAAAAAACATCTGCACCATTTCGGTACAGATGTTTTTTACTTATGCCTTTTTCTTAAATAAGTTTGCAATACTTAATGCAAGCCCTCCCCAAATGACTACTATTCCAATAACCATCATCATAATCGCTGATCCACTCATTATGAAACACCTCGATCTTTCCATTCTTTTTCAAGCTTGGCAGAATCCGAATGAATTTGTGCATCCCATTTTTTCAGGCCAATGATTATTGCAACTATGAGGAATGCTGCTGCTATCGACCAACCATACGTTACAACAAACTCAGTCGGATAATCTCCGTAGTTCTTTTTAATATTTTGGATTGTACCATCAATTAGCATATACCCTAACATAAGCGGAGTAATAACGAGTAAACTCACTCTCCAAAACGTTCCTAATTTAATATCAGATACAAAGTTTGCATGATTTTGATAAACTGGTAAACGGCGTAAAATGAGTCCTATCGTAACTACTTCCGCAAGTGCAATTGTAATTAATCCGAAATTATTAGCGAAATAGTCGACAACATCTAAGAACATAAGTCCACCACGTGTTGCAAAAACAAGAGAAACTAACACGAGAAGGGTTCCCATAATTCCAATAGTTTTTTCCCGACTTAAACTGAATTTTTCAGATACAGCGGCAAAGCATACTTCCGCGAGTGAAATAAGTGATGTAATTCCAGCAACCGTTAACGATAAGAAAAATAAAACACCAAACAACGGTGACATCGGCAATTCATTAATAATTTGGGGAAATACTACGAACGCAAGCCCAACGCCAGCACTTGCTACTTTATCAACCGGTACTCCCATATTATTTGCCATAAATCCAAGAGCTGCAAAGACCCCAATACCTGCTAATAATTCAAATCCTGAGTTTGCAAATCCAGTAATAAAGGCATTATTTGTTGTATCCGAGTTTTTCGGTAAATAACTAGAATACGTAATCATAATTCCAAATGCTAAAGATAAACTAAAGAATATTTGACCGTAAGCAGCAAGCCATACTTTCCCATCAAAAATACGACTCCAATCTGGTTTAAAGAATGCATCTAGTCCTTGCATAGCACCTTCCATCGTCACTGCACGAACAACGATAATAAGGAACATAACAACTAATAAAGGAATAAATATACGGTTAACAACTTCGATTCCTTTTTTAACTCCTTTAAATGCAACGCCAAGCACAATAATCCAAACGAGAGCTAACGGAATTAATACTTCTGGTACAAGTCCTCCAAATTGTCCTGGCTTATCTGCAACATGTAAGTACTCTTTAAATAAAAATGATTGCGTGTCTTTTCCCCATGCTCCAGTAATTGCAAAGTATGTATACGATATAGACCAAGCAATAATCACTGCATAATATGTTGAAACAATAAATGTTACGCACATTTGCCACCATCCAATAAATTCTGCACGCGGGCTAATACGGAAAAATGTAAGTGGTGCTGAGCCACGATGACGATGACCAAGGGCAAACTCAAACGCTAACAATGAAATACCAGTCGTTAATAATGCAAATAAATACGGTAAAAAGAATGCTCCTCCTCCATTTTCATACGCTGTATAAGGAAAACGCCATATGTTTCCTAATCCAACGGCAGATCCGACCGCTGCGAAAATAAATCCAGCTCTCGTTCCCCACTGTTGCCTCGTTTCCATGTTTCCTTCCCCCTTTATGACAAGTTCATACTTGGATTATATTTTAAATTTACTAAATTATCAATAAATTCTGTTAATTTTTGCGAAAATTAACATCTCTCTCCTATTAACGGCATAAAAAAATCGAATAGACAATTATTCGTCTATTCGATCTTTCATCTGTTTTAATATTTTCTTTTCAAGTCTTGAAACTTGTACTTGCGAAATGCCTATGCGCTCGGCTACTTCTGACTGTGTTTGATCTTTATAGTAACGCAAGTATACAATTAAGCGCTCTCGTTCATCTAGTTCTCTAATCGCTTCTTTTAAAGCAATTTTATCGAACCATTTCGTTTCAGATTGATCTGCAATTTGATCTAAAATAGTGATTGGATCTCCATCGTTTTCATATACAGTTTCATGTATAGATGAAGGGGCCCGGCTCGCTTCTTGTGCTAGAACAACTTCCTCTGGCGTTAGTTCTAGTGCCTCTGCCACTTCATTAATCGTTGGAGCCCTTCCGAATTCTTTCGAAAGCTCATCTCTCATCTTTCGAATTTTGTTTCCTGTTTCTTTTAAAGACCTACTAACTTTCACTGATCCATCATCACGTAAGAAACGTTGTATTTCACCAATAATCATTGGAACTGCATATGTTGAAAATTTCACGTCGAAAGATAAATCAAATTTATCTACCGATTTCAAGAGCCCAATACATCCAATTTGAAATAGGTCGTCTGGTTCGTATCCTCGATTAAGAAACCGCTGTACAACCGACCAAACGAGGCGCATATTACTTTGAACGATTGTATCTCTCGCTTGTTGATCTCCATCTTGACTTTTTTGAATTAACGCTTTTAGCTCGTGGTCCTTTAACTGAGGTTTCTTCTTCTCATTTTTGACCTCTATGTCCATAGGCTATTCTCCTTAATTGCATAGAGCGTTACTATTTGATAAGTATTTTGTCAAATGGATTGTTGTCCCGAAAGATTCGTTTGAAATAACTTCTACTTCATCCATAAAATTTTCCATGATAGTAAATCCCATTCCGGAACGCTCTAATTCAGGTTTAGTTGTAAAAAGGGGTTGTCTCGCTTCATCTAAGTTAAAGATTCCAATCCCTTCATCTCGAATCGTGAGTTTCACCATTGCTTCTTCCAAAATTACAGAAATATAAACAATACCTTCTGCATTTCCTTCGTATCCATGAATAATTGCATTTGTAACCGCTTCTGACACAACTGTTTTAATCTCCGTTAATTCTTCCATCGTTGGATCTAGTTGTGCAATGAAAGCCGCCACAGTAACGCGAGCGAACGATTCATTTTGACTTAATGCTGAAAATTGAAGGTTCATTTCATTTCTCATCTATGCCACCCCCAACGTCGCGAGCGCGTGCGCTTCACTTTCTTCTAAGCGAACGATTTTGAATAAGCCCGACATTTCAAATAAACGCTTAACAGGCGGTGAAATTGCACAAACAACCATTTCTCCACCTAATCCCTTTACGTGTTTATATCGGCCTAATATAACACCTAGACCAGAACTATCCATAAAAGATAAGTTCTCTAGGCTCAAAACAATATGATGAACACCATGTGTCTCAATCATATCTGTTACTTTCGTTCGCAACTCTTCAGCCGTATGATGATCTAATTCACCCTCTAGTCTCACACATAGGACGTCACGTTTTACTTCTAATTGCATGGAAAGACTCACACGATTTCCTCCTTATGCTCAAACTTTACTTATTCACATACATAAAGATTTTCGTGATACAAAATAAGAATCCTTCCTGCTGACAAAAGAAGAACTATTTCGTCATAAAGTGAAACCTTTCAGCATTATTCACTTATATACGAATAGAAAAGCGGCAAAATATTTGCCGCTATTTTGATGTTGAAAACATCCCAAAACTTCTTTTAAATAACTCCCACCAGCTCGCTGCAGCAACATCTTCTTTTGCTACAATTGTTTGTTTTAATAAAACATCTTTATCTTTTTTAATAACAAGTGTACCAAGCGCGTCACCTTTTTTAATCGGTGCTTTTACTTTCTTTTCAGCAATTACTTCTTGTTTTACCTTGTCCATATTCTCGCCCTTCTTCATAAGAAGAGAAACATTATCTGATGCAACTAAATCTACTTTTTCTTTTTTCCCTTTCCCTACTTGAACTGTCTTAATTTTTTCGCCACGCGTATACAATTTCTTTGTCATATATTGTCCAAATGCATAGTCAAGAAGCTTCGTCACTTGGTTGTTCCGTTCTTTTGATGTTGGTGCTCCCATGACAACTGAAATGACACGCATGCCATTTTTTTCAGCCGATGCTGTTAAACAATATTTCGCTTCTGTCGTAAAACCTGTTTTTACTCCATCTACGCCAGGATAAAAACGTACTAGCTTATTCGTATTAACGAGCCAAAACTTTTTATCCGTATCTTCACGTAAATAATCTTCGTACTTACCTGTGTATTTACGAATAAGTGGATACTTCATCAATTCTCTCGCCATTATAGCCATATCATTTGCTGTCGAATAATGGTCTTTGGCCGGAAGACCTGTTGGGTTTTGAAAATGTGTATTTTTCAGCCCTAAATCTTTCGCCTTTTTGTTCATCATATTTACAAATCCTTCTTCTGAACCTGCGATATGCTCGGCTACTGCAACAGATGCGTCATTTCCAGATGCAATTGCAATACCCTTTAACATCTCATTTACAGTCATCTCTTCCCCAGGTTCTAAAAAGATTTGCGATCCACCCATTGAAGCTGCATGTTCACTCGCTCTAACTTTATCGGTCAGTTTTAATTTTCCTTTTTCAACTTGTTCCATAATTAAAAGCATTGTCATAATCTTTGTCATACTAGCAGGTGGTAATTTTTCATTTGGGTTTTTATCAAATAAAACTTTACCTGTATCTTGCTCAATTACGATTGCTGACGACGCTTGTTCCGCTAACTTCGGCGTTGTTTCTTCTGTTTTCTCTGGCTTCGTTTTCTCAGATTGCGCGAAACTCACTGAAGTTCCAGAAAGCAATAACATGAAACAAAAAAGTATTCCAAAAACTCGCTTCATGACTAACCCTCCATTCTATATCAGACCTATTTTTTCCAATTTATCTTTTTTTAATACCAAATTTTTCTAACATTTTCAGTTGACAAACACATTCTCCCCCTATATTGTATTAAGTGTATTACACACAGTAGTACACTTAATACATATGAGGAAGGAGACATTGCTCTTGCATATTCAACTTGATCCAAGAAGCAACACTCCGATATGGGAACAAATTGTTCAAAATATAAAAGAACTCGTATTGAAAAACATGTTGGCTCCAAGTGATAAACTTCCTTCTGTACGCGAACTCGCTTCTTTACTCGTTATAAATCCAAATACAGTGAGTAAAGCGTATCAAGAGTTAGAGAGACAAGGAATTATTGAAACGTTACGAGGAAAAGGAACATTTGTATCCCAATCGATTACCCCAACATTAGACGAAAGGAAAATCGCTATGGTTGAAAAGCAATTTCATCAATTACTATTAGAAGCCTCTTATCTTGGTATTACGAAAGATAAAATTCATGATTGGATAGATTCATACTATAAAGAGATTGGAGGGAATACGGATGTTGAAAGTGACAAGCTTGAAGAAAACAATTGATAATCAAACAATTTTAGACGATGTTTCTTTCACATTACAAAAAGGTAGTATCGTCGGATTACTTGGAAGAAACGGCGCGGGAAAAACAACTTTATTACGAACGATGGTCGGCATTTTAGACCCAGACGAGGGAACTGTTACATATGAGGATATCGACATCCATAAAAATCCTGAAACGAAACAAAAAATCGTATATGTTCCGGATTCTACTAACATACTGAACGGTTATACAGTAAAAGAAATCGTGAAGTTTTATAAAGCAGTTTATACAGCATTTGATGAACCATATTTCTACGAACTACTAGAACGTTTCAACTTACCAAACAAACGAATTCGTAGTTATTCAAAAGGAATGAAAGCACTGCTTGCCATCATTTTAGCTGTTGCTGCAAAAGCAGAATATATTATTTTAGATGAACCAACAAACGGACTTGATCCTATCGTTAAAAGACAGATTTTACAGTTTCTCGTTGGAGAAGTTGCAGAAAAAGAAATTACCATTTTCATCTCTACCCATCATTTAGATGAAGTGGAACAAATTGCAGATACAATCATTATGTTAAAAGGACATACTGTAGCATCTATTACGTCACTAGACGATGCAAAATCACAATTTGCAAAAATACAAGTAGCTTACGAGCGTTCATTACCTCAAAAACTAGAAAACTTAAGCAATATTAAAATATTAAATCAAACAGGAAAAATATATACAATCTTAATTGAGGGAAATGTGGCTACAACACTGGAGAAGTTTTATAAAGAGCAACCACTGCTCATTGAAGAATTAACAATGTCACTTGAAGATGTCTTCGTTACGACACTGGAGGAGGATGGATATGTTTCATAAAGCGTTGTGGATGTGGAATTGGAAGCGCGGGAAATATGCTGCGTTACTTTTTCTCTTCAGTTCACTTTATCTTCTATCTCTCGGATACTATAGAAGTGCTCAGATGGAACTCGATAAATATTACGAATTACAAGAAAAAGGGGAACAGTATTATTATTTTTATACCTTTTCTGCACGAGATGGTAATAGTTTTTGGTTAACTGTTCTTATCATTGCTTTAGCCTGCTTATTGATAGGATGGGAACGTAGCAACCAATCTAATACACTACTTATGACGATGCCATTTAAAAGAAAACATGTTTTCTTATCTAAATGGGCTTTCGGTTCCTTCTGTATTGTGAGCTCGTTACTTATAAATTGGATTATTATGTATGTTATTTATAGAACAACTATCCATTTTGATTATCAATCATTTAGTCCACTTCACCGATACTTTCTTTATGCGATAGTTTCTTATGTTGCAGTCTATACAGCTGCTCTATGTATCGGTACTTTTACTGGAAGCATTATTTCACAGGTTGTTTTTTGTATTCCATGGTTACTAATGGGGCTTACATTTATTCCACTAGTGTACACTTTTACGATAAACCATTTAGAGGCTACCAATACTAAAAATAATAAATTAGATCAACAACTTTATGAAATCAATAAAAAAACAAATATAGTTGCACCAATATATAACTTCACGATTTATTACCAATATAATCCTGAATCACGTAAAAAAGAAAATGACTCAACTATTTTAAGAAATCCAGCATCTTATCACTATTATTCAGCCAAATCAATGTTAGTCCCTATTTTTTATACAATAGTTTACTTACTACTTGGAACATATTTATATAAACGATCGCCAAATGAAAACAGTCAAAAGATATTTATTTTCCAACAGCATTTACGAATATGTATATGGGGGACAACCATTTACTTTGCATTACTAGGTGGCTATAAAATCAATCAATTTTTTTTCTTACCAAACTACTATATCAGTTTGTTTCTCGCTGGAATCATTACTTATGTTATATTATCACGCTTAACAAATTATAAAGTTTTTTAAAGGAGAGATCCTATGTTTCAAAAAGCACTGTGGCTAAGAACGTATCAACAAAGTAAATATGTTATATGGTTATTTTGGCTCGTCAGCTTCTGTACTTTATCATATAAATACTATATGACTTCTATTCAACAGCAATATTTTCTAAATATGAATAAAAAATGGAAAGCTATATATCATTACAGTTTTGATTTAACACTTCTAGATTCTATCATGCTGTTAGGTAGTTTGCTAATCGTTCTAGCTTGTACGTTAATTGGATGGGAAAGACAAAATAACACTAGCGACTTGTTATGGTCTATGCCCTTTAAACGTTCGCACCTCTATATAACAAAGTGGTTGTTTGGAATCTGTAATATCGCGGCTGTTGTCGTTTTAAACTGGGGACTATTTGCTATTATGAAAAAGTTGACTTTTCATAATAAATATCAAGTATTCTCGCCCTTTCATAGTTACTTTATATACATGTTAATTGTATTAATTGCTATTTATACACTTGCATTATGCGTAGGAACAATAACTGGGAATATTATCTCACAAGGATTTCTCACTGTCGTTATATTCATCTTCCCATTATTACTTCCACCACTTATATCAGGAGTCATCGCTGTTCACTCGAATGTCGACTTTCATGAGAAGAATGGCCGTATACATGATGTTATGGAAAACATACGTATTTCTAGTCCAGCAGAAGATTTTACTATTAACTTTAATTATGATCCACAAAGCGCTTATACCGATCAAAATGGAGTACGTCATAACGAACCAAACTTTACAAAGATTCCGCCGGCAAAAACATTGATTGCACCTATTGCACATATCCTTATTTTATTACCACTCGGTATTTATTTATATGCCCGTTCCGCCAATGAGCGAAATGGTAACTACTTATTATATCCAAAACTACAAAAAATAGTTTTGGTTTGTGCAATTTTCTTTGGTGGGATTGTTGGAGGCTTAATACTAAGTCATGAGCAGTCATTGCCTAGTTTTTACATCGGATTTTTAGTGACTAGTTTCATTACGTATTTCTTCCTACCTAAAATATTAAAATGGAAAGTCTCTTGGAATTTCAAATAAAATAACCTCCTCTCGATGAGGAGGTTATTTCACATTCTCTCTCCTATCCCCATACACCATCTCTTCTTTCATTCCAAATCCATCACCATTTTGCACAATTTGCTCTGTCGGGGCAACTACACTTTCAGCAATTTTCCATTCCCCACGCTCTTTTACGAATACTTGTAGAAAATAGTTCATGCCATCTAATTGATATGCATTTTCTTTTTTCACATTATAGTGAATCGCAATGTAGTACACTTGAATATTTTCTTTTCCTATTTTTGATACGTATTGCGATAGTCTCGGTATATAGAGTGCTGCTTTCTGAAAAGATAGTTGCTTCGCTTTAACAAGCGATGAACTTGTTACATTACGTAATGTGTCCCGATTACGAATATTATCGCTATGGTGGAATAATACTGCGTTTTGCATAGAACGAACCCATAATTTCGAATATAAGACTGTATTATCATTTTCAATGTACTTCACTTCTTTTCGCACTACTTGAATAGGCGTATCTGCGTACGTGAATGTTTGAAAACAGAAAAAACCACCAAATAAAATGGTAAGTGCAGCAATATATTTCATAATCTTTCCTCCGATCTTTTAATTAAAGTATCGGAGTTTCAAAATATTTTTATTCAAAAGAAAAAGGATAGGAATGCTTTCGCTTCCTATCCTCATTTATTATAATACGCGGCCAAATAGTTCTAAGACCATTTCTATTTCTTGGTCGCTCCAACCTTTAAATCTCTCTTTATAATATTCTTTACGCACAGCTTCAAGTTTTTCAGTTACTTCTCTTCCGTGCTCTGTAATTTCTAAGTACACGATTCGACGATCTGAATTAGAACGTTTTCTTTCTACTAATCCTTTTCGTACGAGACGATCTGTAACAGCTGTAATATGACTGGAGGTTACGTTTACTTCACTCGCAATTTGCGAAGCCATCTGTGGACTCTTTAAAAATAACGCACGTAATACAGAAAATTCATTATATGGCATATGTTCTGCAAAACGTGTATTAATATCATTTTGTAATAAACGTATCATTTTTCGAAATGATGCAGATAAATCTAAAATCAGTGTTTCTCTTTTTTCGTTCAATAGCCTCGTCCCTTTTTTATCATATTTACACATATTATAATCTATAAATACCTATGTTGTATATGCTTTCTTTCCTCAACATTCTCATTTATGTAACTTTTTTCATATAAATTTCTTTTTTGTTCACACATATACATATAAAAAGGATGGTGATGGAAAATGCAGGGTGGAATGAATCCTTATTTACACAACGTACGCACAGCTAATACTGGTAAAGAAGCTACTATTACTGTACAAGGGGAAGGCGTCGTTAAAGCAAAACCGAATGTTGTTATATTAACGCTTGGCATTCGAACAGATGATAAAAATGTAAAACAGGCTCAAGAAGAAAATGCAGTGCAATCCAAACAATTGCTGGATGCACTTAAACAGCTTGGTATTGCCGATAAAGATATAGAAACGATTTCTTATACGATCACTCCTCAATACGAATATGTAAATGATAAAGCATTGCTACAAGGATACCGCGTGGAGCATTTGTATGAAATTACCGTTTTAAATGTACAAAAAGCTGGGGAAGTATATGATATAGCCGTTTCAAATGGTGCAAATGTAGCAAAAGGTTTACGTTTCCGAGTATCTCATCCAAATAAATATTATGAGCAAGCTCTCATTCAAGCTCTGCACCAAGCAGTAGAAAAAGCTCGTGCTATTGCGAGTACATATAATTTAAATATTAATCCTGTTCCCCTCTCATTCGTTGAAGAATCTGCCCAATTACCAAGGGAGGTTACGTCTTATGCTACTTTACATGCACAAGCAGCCCCGCCTATTCAATCGGGTGAATTAGAAATCATTTCATCCATACGGGCTATTTTTACGTATTTATAACGAATTCTCTTTACAAGTAAACGTTATCATTTTACTTGTTGTAAAAACATGATGTTCTGATATAATAAAGAACGGTGAGCTCTTACAAAAGAGATATCACGGGTGGGAGAGGGATATGAAAAAGAAGGTTTAACATGAAAGGAATACTTGAAAGAACATTTAAATTAGGTTTACACGAAACATCACCAAAACAAGAAGTTTTAGCTGGAGTTACGTCATTTTTCACAATCGTATATATTATGATTGTAAATGCGTCAATCTTATCAGATGCTGGCATTCCTCTTGAAGCTGGAATTTTAGCAACTGTTTTTAGTTCATTTGTCGGATGTCTACTCATGGCATTTTGGGCAAATGCACCTGCTATTCTTGTCCCGGGTATGGGTGTAAATGCATTCTTCACGTACACAGCTGTGCATACGCTTGGACTAACTTGGCAAGAAGCATTGGCTGCTGTCTTTATCTCTGGTATTATTTTTGCAATTGCCGCTTTTACACCAATCGCTCGCGTGCTATCAGTATCAATTCCAAAGTCATTAAAGGAAGCGATTACTGTCGGCATCGGATTATTTTTAGCGTTTATCGGATTGCAAAAAGGTGGTTTAGTCGTTTCGAACCCAAATACTGCTGTGGCAATGGGGAAATTAAGTAATCCTGTCGTTCTTGCGACATTACTTACTCTTATCATTGCACTTGTATTATTTATTCGTAACGTACGTGGAAACTTTTTATGGACGATTGCAATAGGAACTGGTATCGCATGGTTATTTGGTCTTGTGGATACGAGTCAAGTGGGAAATAGTTCATTCTCATTCGCTAATTACGGTGATGTGTTTGGAGCTATGTCATTTGGGAAACTTTCTTCCTTACCATTTTGGATTGCAACATTCTCTTTAAGCATGGTGCTTATCTTTGAGAACATGGGACTTCTGCACGGTTTATTAGAAGATGATCGTAAATTCCCACGTGCTTACCAAGCCAATGCAATTTCAGCAATGACATGTGGTCTATTTGGCACAAGTCCTACCGTTTCAACAGTAGAAAGTGCCGCAGGTATTACTGCAGGTGGTAAGACAGGTCTGACGTCTATCGTTACTGGGTTGCTATTCTTTGCATCACTGTTTGCTCTTCCATTTGTCAAATTAATTCCTGATAGTGCCATTGCACCAATCTTAATTATTATTGGCGGGCTGATGATTACAAGCATCCAACAAATTCCTCTGAATGACTTTTCAGAAGGATTTCCAGCATTCTTAATTATCGTTATGATCCCGCTCACATATAGTATCGCTGATGGCATTGCGTTCGGATTTATTGCTTACCCTATCTTAAAAGTTGCTCTTGGAAAGCGTAAAGAAGTCGCACCATCTATGTATATCATTACATGCTTATTCTTAGCTATGTTTGTATTACATGCTATTGGTTAAAAAAACACCGAGGAAATCCTCGGTGTTTTTTTACTTAAACCATCCTTTTTTATAAAACCAGGCCATCATTCCGCCGCCAATTAGTGCCATGATAAGTAGACAAATAAAATAACTATATTGTCCACCAAGCTCTGGCATATGCGTAAAGTTCATTCCATATACTCCCGCAATAAATGTTAATGGCATGAAAATAGTCGAGAATACAGTTAATGTTTTCATAATGTTATTCATATGATGTGAGTTTAATGAAAAATAACTATCCCGAATATCTGCTGTTAACTCTCGACTTGCCTCAATCATTTCTGTTAGTTTAAGCAAATGATCATGTATATCTTTAAAGTAAATTTCATGATCGCTTATACCATAAAAACGAGTCGAATTTAAAATACGATATAATAAATCACGCATTGGAATGATTGTACGCCTTAGCTTTGATAAATCTGCACGTATATCAAATACCTCTTCTAATACGCTTCCTGCTGTCTCCCCGGTTAAATTATCATCAATTGCATTTAAATGATCCTCAATGTAATATACAGGCGCAAAATAGTCATCTACAATTTGGTCAATAATTGTATGAGCTACGTGTAAAGGACTATTTTTAATACGCTTCTTTTCTCCAAGTGTTTTCCATACTCTTTCGATTGCATTGTTATGAGAAAAGTGGAAAGAAACAATATAACGATCACTAATAAATAAATCGATTTCGTGCGGTTCTAGTCCATCTTCCCCAAATGCATGAAGAACTAAAAAGTTATATCCATCATAAAAATCAACTTTTGGCCTCTGTACGTATTCTATACAGTCTTCAATTGCAAGGGGATGGAACTTAAAATGGTCCTGCAGAATATATGTATACTCTTCTTTCGTTGGCTTATATAAATCTAGCCAATACCATACAATATGGTCTTTCTTTGTTTCTTCTAGAGAAACATCATATAATACTTCATCTGTTTTTGTTACTGCACAAATTCTAATCATAATTTCACCCATTATTATTATAAACAAAAAATAGTAAAAAAAGCCAAGGAGAAACCTCCTCAGCTTTTTTTATTACTTCGTTACGATACCGTGTACTAAAGTTGGTGCATCTACTTGTTCTTTAGAGATCTTCATGTTCTCATAAATTTTCGCTTTTACATCTTCAACATTTTCGCGGTTTGCGTAAATTGTAACGAGAGATTCACCTTGCTTCACGCTATCGCCTACTTTTTTGCGCAGCATTAGACCAACTGCTAAATCAATTTCAGACTCTTTCGTTGCACGTCCTGCTCCTAAAAGCATTGCTGCTGTTCCGATTTCGTCTGCAACGATTTCTGATACATATCCGTCTTCTTTCGCTTCCACTTCAATTTTAAATTGTGCTTGTGGCAATTTAGAAGGGTCATCAACAACAGATGCGTCACCGCCTTGCGCTGATAAGAACGTTTTAAATGATTCTAGCGCTTTTCCGTTGTTCATTACTTCAATTAGCTTTTCACGTGCATCTTCTAAAGATGAAGCTTGTCCAGCAAGGTACACCATTTGACTTCCAAGTGTTAAACATAGCTCTTCTAAATCTTTCGGCCCTTTACCTTGTAATGTATCAATTGCTTCTTGAACTTCTAATGCGTTACCGATAGCTTCACCGAGTGGTTGACTCATATCAGAAATAACTGCCATCGTATTACGACCAACGTTATTACCGATACGTACCATTGCTTCTGCTAAACGTTTTGCATCTTCATCCGTTTTCATAAATGCACCTGCTCCAGTTTTTACATCAAGAACAATTGCATCTGCACCAGCAGCAATTTTTTTACTCATAATCGAACTTGCAATAAGCGGAATTGAGTTTACTGTTGCTGTTACATCACGAAGTGCATATAGCTTTTTATCAGCAGGTGTTAAGTTACCACTTTGGCCGATAACAGCGATTTTGTTTTCATTTACAAGACGCATGAATTCATCGTTTTCAATTTCCACATGGAATCCTGGAACTGCTTCTAATTTATCAATTGTACCACCAGTATGTCCTAAACCGCGTCCAGACATTTTCGCTACTGGTACATCTAAAGCAGCTACTAATGGACCTAATACAAGTGTCGTTGTATCACCAACACCACCTGTTGAATGCTTATCTACTTTTACACCTTCAATAGCCGATAAGTCGATTGTATCACCGCTATTTACCATTGCCATCGTTAAATCAGCACGCTCTTGATCGTTCATATCTTGGAAGAAAATTGCCATTGCAAGTGAACTTACTTGATAATCAGGAATATCACCATTCGTATATCCTTCAACAATAAAGTTAATTTCTTCTGTCGTTAATGCATGTCCGTCACGTTTTTTTGCAATTAGGTCCACCATTCTCATTGTGAAGTCACCCCTTCATTTGTTTTACGATTGCTTTTACTAATGCTAAGAAGTTAGCTTTAACACGTTCTGTCGTTTCAATTACTTCATCGTGATGAAGTGGTTGATCTAAAATACCAGCTGCCATATTTGAAATACAAGAAATACCTAATACTTTCATACCAGCATGACGCGCTACAATTACTTCAGGTACTGTTGACATACCAACTGCATCTCCGCCAAGTGTACGAAGCATACGAATTTCAGCAGGTGTTTCATATACAGGACCTGTCATTCCCACGTATACACCTTCTTGTACTTTAATATTTAAGTCTGCTGCAACTTGTTTCGCCATTTCGCGAAGTTCTACTGTATATGATGTAGACATATCAGGGAAACGTACGCCCATTTCAGAATCATTCGGTCCGATTAATGGATTCGTACCCATGAAGTTAATGTGGTCTGAAATTAACATAAGATCGCCTGGCTCAAATGATGTATTTACACCACCAGCTGCGTTTGTTACAACTACTGTTTCTACACCTAGTTCTTTCATAACACGAACTGGGAATGTTACTTTTTGCATGTCGTATCCTTCATAGAAGTGGAAACGTCCTTGCATTGCTACTACTGTTACACCTTGAAGTGTACCAAATACTAGTTGACCTGCATGGCCTTCTACAGTTGATACTGGGAATTCAGGGATTTCACTGTACGGTACTGTTACTGCGTTCTCAATTTCGTCTGCTAATACACCTAGTCCTGATCCAAGGATTAGTCCTACTTGTGGTGTCTCTTGAAATTTCTCTTTTAAGTATGAAGCTGATTTTGTAATAAGTTCACGATTCATTTGTTTATCCCCCTATTTCTTTAGCTCATTTAAGAAGCTTGTTCCGTATTCTGGCATTTTCACACCGAAGTTTTCTGCTACTGTTGCACCAATATCAGCAAATGTTTGACGAAGTGGTAACTCTTGTCCGCCTTCTTTCATGCTTGGGCTATATGCTAATAATGGTACATATTCACGTGTATGGTCAGTACCAGGGTGAATTGGATCATTACCGTGGTCTGCTGTAATTAATAATAGATCATCTTCTTTTAGTTTTGCGAATACTTCTGGAAGACGTGCATCATATTCTTGCAGAGCTTCTCCGTATCCTTGTGGATCACGGCGGTGGCCGAATAATGCATCAAAGTCAACTAAGTTTAAGAAGCTAAGACCTGTAAAGTCCATATTTAATGTATCTACAAGCTTATCCATTCCATCCATGTTAGACTTCGTACGAAGTGATTCCGTTACCCCTTCGCCATCATAAATATCAGAGATTTTACCGATAGCAATTACATCGTAGTCACTATCTTTTAATTCGTTCATTACTGTACGGCCGAATGGTTTTAATGCATAGTCATGACGATTTGGTGTACGTGTAAAGTTTCCAGGTTCACCAACGAATGGACGAGCAATAACACGACCTACCATGTATTTCTCATCTAATGTTAATTCACGTGCAATTTTACAGATTTTATATAACTCATCAAGTGGCACTACTTCTTCGTGTGCTGCAATTTGCAATACGCTATCAGCAGAAGTATAAACGATTAAAGAACCTGTTTCCATTTGCTCTTGACCAAGTTCATCAAGAATCTCAGTTCCAGAAGCTGGCTTATTACCGATAATTTTACGGCCTGTTTTTTCTTCTAATTCATCAAGTAATTCTTTCGGGAATCCTTCCGGGAACACTTGGAATGGTGTATCAATGTAAAGGCCCATGATTTCCCAGTGACCTGTCATTGTATCTTTACCAGTAGATTTCTCTTGCATTTTTGTGTAATATCCAAGTGGTTTCTCTACTTTAGAGATACCTTTCATTTCTCGAATGTTACCAAGACCTAATTTCACCATGTTAGGCATTTGTAACCCATTCATATGTTCAGCAATGTGACCAATTGTGTCAGATCCTAAATCACCAAATTGCTCAGCATCTGGTGCTTCACCGATTCCCACAGAGTCCATTACGACTAGGAATATACGTTTATATTTATTCATAACTGCGACCTCCTATAAGTTCAGTTCTACTTCTTGTAGTATGTTCAAAACGCTATAAAGTGAAACTGTTATCCAAAAGAATTCTCATTGTCAAACAGTACTTCTTTAAATCATTTTCTAACCTATTTCGTTTACTTGAAACGATTCAAAAACATTTTTAGTTTTTTCTAAGTCAGATGTCAGACATCTGATACTGATATCATAACATGTTTACGCTTTCTTTTTAATACATTTTCGTAGAATTTCTCATTTTCTTCACACTTCTATTGTAATCCATTCTGCAACGAAGTGCTAATTTTTTTATGATTTATTTCTTCATAAAAAATAAAAAGTAGCTCTAAAGAGCTACTTTTTATTTTACTTCTATTGTTTCCTCTTTATGTTCATGCAATTCGCCTTTTCTTACATGTACTTTCACTTTGTAAGCACCGTTCTCTTTGAAAGTATGTTTCGTTTCATACTCTCCTTTATTCCCTTCTTTCGCTGGAATAAATTCGTGTTTTTCAACACCATCTTTCCAAATCTCTAGTTGTACTTCAGCACCAGTTAGGGCTTCTTCTTTTTGTTTTAAATGAACTTTCATTGTAGATTCAGCATTTGCCTTTATGTCTCCAGCCATAAGATGGATCATTGTGTCACTTTTATGATCTCCATGTCCTGCACTGTGATCACTATTTTCTTTTTTCGCATCTTCTACTTTCGCATTTCCTACAGCAACTTTCACTTCTGGCATAACGTGCATTTCACGTGCATTTGTGTGAGCGATAATATGGTATACTCCATCCGTTTCGAATGTTTTCTCTACTGCATAAACACCTTTTCCTTTATGCTTACCATCTAACATCTCGTGCTTTTCGTCGCCATCTTTCCAAATTTCAAACTTTACATCATCGGCATCCGTTACTTTTTCTTTCCCTTGTGTAACAAGTGCTTGTACTTCTGTTTTTTCACCTGGTTTAATTTCTTTCGGATTTGTTTGGACTGCTACTTTTACAGCTTCAAGTTTCTGTTCTTTTTTCGGTTCTTCTTTGTTTGTATTACAGCCAGCCAACGCTAGCATCGCGATAAATAAAGTTATAATCAGTTTTTTCATCATCATTTCCTCCTTTATACTTTATTTAGTATAGAGGAAATACATTGTAATATTCCAGTCTTCTGCTGAAAACAATATACGAAATGTTTGTGAAGTTTCTGTGAAACGGTCTTCCCCTCTTAATCTATGAAAAAAAGAGCATAGTAACTATGCTCTCGGATGAAACTGTTTATATACATCTTTTAATCTAGTTTTTGAAACGTGCGTATAGATTTGCGTCGTTGAAATATCTGCATGTCCAAGCATTTCTTGTACAGCACGTAAATCTGCTCCATTTTCTAATAAGTGCGTAGCAAACGAATGACGCAACGTATGAGGTGTAAGCTCTTTTTCAATGTTTGCTTCTTTCGCTAATCGTTTTAATATTTTCCAAAATCCTTGTCTTGATAATCGATTACCATGATGGTTTAAAAAGAGTGCATCTACTACTTTTTTCCCCATTAATTCTCTTCTTCCTTTTTCAATATACTTTTGAATCGCTTCCGTTGCTAAACTTCCTAGTGGAATAATTCTTTCTTTATTCCCTTTCCCTATGCAACGAACAAATCCCATCGTTAAATGTACATCTTCTAAATTGAGTGCAATCAATTCTGAAACACGAAGTCCTGTCGCATACAGTAACTCTAGCATCGCCTTATCACGAATACCAAAAGCACTTGTCATTTTTGGTGTTTGAAGTAACGCCTCTACTTCATCAACTGATAATACTTTTGGTAATTTCCGTTCCCCTTGTGGCGTTTCAATATGTACGGATGGGTCGTGTTCTACCGCTCGTTCACGAAGTAAAAATTGGTGGAACGAACGAATTGATGCGATATGACGCGCCAATGTTTTCGAAGATTTTCCGTTCTCTTTTAAATACTGCAAAAAGTTAACAATGTGTAAACGGGTCACTTCATGAAAAGTTTTCGTCTGTTCCACATTTTGCAAATACTTTACGTAGCTTTTTAAATCACGTTCATACGATACTACTGTATTCTTTGCTAATCCTTTTTCGACAACCATATAATGAATAAAATCTTTTAATTGATCTTCCACTCTACACTACTCCCCATTTTCATAGAAAAACATCATTCTATTTACGAAAGCATCCTTTGCCGGTTCTTCATTCCCTGATACTTTTTCTACAGTCTCTTCTTTAGGTTTTTCATAACGATGATAGCTTTCATATTCTTCATTTATCCATAGTATAGCGAAATAAAACAAAATCGTACAACTTGTAAATAATAAAAATACTTTTATTCCATCAAAAGTTAATTTTAAAGCTCGGCGCATTGTAAATTCCTCCAAAATATAAGTTATTACAACATATGCCAAGCTTTCACCAATTTATACCTTATTCAAATAAAAAACCTCTTCCTAGATAAATAGGAAAAGGTTATTTTTCATCCGTTTCATTTTCTTGACAATTTTTACAAATCCCATGGAATGTTAAACGATGATCTTTCACCTTAAAGCTCCAGTCTCGTTCTACTTTCCTTTCCACTTCACCAAGTAAATCTTCTTGTATTTCTTGTACAGCACCACATTGTGTACAAATCAAATGATGGTGGAAACGCTGCGCACCTTCTTGGCGTAAGTCATAGCGTGAAACACCGTCTCCGAAGTTAATCTTATCGACAACTTTTAACTCAGATAATAGCTCTAAAGTTCGATAGACGGTTGCTAATCCGATCTCTGGCGACTTTTCTTTTACAAGGAGGTAAACATCTTCTGCGCTTAAATGATCTTCTTCATTTTCTAGCAGCACACGAACTGTTGCTTCACGTTGCGGTGTTAATTTGTAGCTCGCTGCATGTAATTGCTTCTTAATTCGTTCAATTCTTTCTTCCATTCGGTACTACTCCCTCCTCGCCACTCTTACACCATTATATCAGAAGAAGGGCTTCTGTCAAAAGAAAAAACAATAAAAACAAATTGATAATTATTCTCAAAAAGTATTTATTTTTTATTAATAGCCTCAACGACTTCTTTCATTAAAACTGGTGATGCGTAAGCCTCCACACTAGAAGCAAGTGCTAACACCACTCCAATTACGAGAAAGAAGCATGTATAACGGATTAATAATGGTAATAGTGGCTCGGTTATTTTTCTAATAAATTGATGCCTAATCATCCGTAAAGAAAAACTTGCAGCAATGGTTGTCATAACGAGAAAGACTGGAATGATAATTAAATTTTGTGGCAAAACAGATACAAATGCTAATAATAGTCCATTCCATCCATGCTGACTTACTAAAAAACCAACTGTAAATCCAACGACAACTCCTTTTACAAATAATAAAATAAAAATAAGTGGTAATCCAATAATTGAAATTCCTAAAATCCAAATAAATCCGATGTATTTTAATTGCGAAAAGTAACTTTCTCGAAACATTTCGCCCGCAATGGCAAATTCTCCTTTAGAGACTTGTCCAAAAAAACGTTGTAAATAAAATGATAAATCTTGTTTTTGATTGATTTGTAAACTATTCACGAGAATGGCTCCGAATATTACTCCCATCAATAATAAAACAGCGTTAAATATATATAATGAAGAGTTTTCCTGTATGTGAGACATTACACGGTCTTGCCAATTTTTTCGCCACATTTTTCTTCCCTCCGTTCACACTCTTATTAAAAATGTATGAAAGAAAGAAAAAAGTATGACGAATTAACATTGAAATTCCGCTCTACTTTGCTAAACTAAAAAGTAGAGAATAGGAGGGATTTCTCTTGAAACCATTATTATTAGATTTTCCAACATTATTTCAAACTGAACGCTTGCAAGTTCGTAAACCATTTCCAGGTGATGGTGCAGAAGTATATGAAGCAATCCAAGCTTCTCTAGAAGACTTAGTACCGTGGATACCAATTAACGCTGAAACAGAAGAGAGTGCTGAAGAAATTGTTCGCGAAGCTCACGGACAGTTTTTACTTCGTGAAACACTTGATTTTCACTTATACGATAAAGTATCTGGTACATTCATCGGAGCAATTACACTAAAGCCTGAAAACTGGGATATTCCAAAGTTTTCACTTCACTTCTGGCTACATAGTGCCTATACAAAACAAGGCTATATGACCGAAGCTGTTAAAGGTGCAATTCAGTTCGCCTTTGATAAACTAGGCGCTAGAAGAATTGAAATTCGTACTGATGCAACAAATATAAATGCATGTAGCTTAGCAGAACGTCTAGAATTCATTCTAGAAGGGACAATGGAAAATGATTTCCTAGCACCAGATGGTAGCTTACGTGATGCACGTGTATATGCAAAAATCAATTAAAAAACACTCGCCTTTGGCGAGTGTTTATTTTTGTAGTTGTAAATATTGTACTGCAAACATCGTCTTCGCATCATGAATACGAAGATCTTTCATAAGAGTAATCGCTTCTTCTAACGATACTTCCATTAATTCCACAAACTCATCTTCATCTAACTCAGCTTTATTTTCTTTTCTTGTCAAACCTGTCGCTTTATATACATATAAAATTTCATCTGCGAATCCTGGAGATGTATAGAAAGAAGTAATGAGCTCCATATTTTCACATACATATCCTGTTTCCTCTTCTAATTCACGAACTGCTGTTACCTCAGGTTTTTCACCAGGTTCTAACTTGCCAGCCGGAATTTCTATAATCGCCTTTTCAAGTGCTTTACGATACTGCTCAACAAGCACAATTTTCCCCTCATCAGTAATAGCAATAATAGCAACTGCACCAGGGTGATTTACAATTTCACGTTTACTCATTGCTCCATTTGGTAATACTACATCATCAACACGAACTTTTATAACTCTACCATCAAAAATTGGCTCAGTTTTTACTGTTCTCTCTGCAAGATTACTCATACTACTTCATCTCCCTGTTCTATTTCCTATTCTTTCCTCATACATTTTACCACATTGAAAGGAGCGTGATAGAAATGAAAGTTTATATTTTACCAAATCGCGTCACTTTAGTCGGAAAAGCATGGCAAATTCGCCATAAGCTAAAGCAATATAGCAAAGAGTATACAACTGTACAAGAGTGGATTACAGCAAATAAAGTGAAACATTAATCATGCTTTTACGGGCAGTTAATGCGAAGCGGAAAGTAAACGTTTGTCAACCTCTTTTCCCTCTCGTACAATAAAGGTAAGGAGGTTGACCTATGAAAAAACGTCAATTAGGAAACTCAGATTTGTTTGTTACAGAAATGGGCCTTGGCTGTATGTCTCTCGGTACATCTGAAACAGAAGCTATGCATATTATCGATGAAGCGATCGATTTAGGAATTAATTTTTTTGATACAGCAGATTTATATGATTACGGATTAAATGAAGAATTTGTTGGAAAAGCCTTGAAGGGAAGAAGAGACCAAATTGTACTTACAACGAAGGTTGGAAATCGTTGGACAGAAGAAAAAAATGGCTGGTCTTGGGATCCTTCTAAAGCTTACATAAAGACTGAAGTAAAGGAAAGTTTACGTAGACTTCAAACTGATTATATTGACCTTTACCAACTTCATGGCGGAACAAGTGAAGATCCAATAGATGAAACAATTGAAGCTTTTGAAGAATTGAAAAAGGAAGGTATTATTCGCCATTACGGTATTTCTTCTATACGCCCAAATGTCGTTCGTGAATATGCAAAACGCTCAAACATCGTTAGTGTACTAATGGAATATAGCCTTTTAAATCGTCGTCCAGAAGAATGGTTCCCCCTTCTAAATGAACACCAAATTAGCGTCATTGCCCGCGGGCCACTTGCAAAAGGAATTTTAACTGACAATAATGCAAGAAAGATAGAAAGAGTAAAGGAAAAGGATTATCTCTCTTATTCTTACGATGAATTACATGCAACTCTAGCAAGTGTAAAAGAAATAATTGGAGAACGCTCTTTAACAGGAACAGCTATTCAATATTGCTTACATAATAAGACTGTTGCAGCTGTTATACCTGGTGCAAGCTCTCTTCAACAATTACAGGAAAATATACGAGCTAGTCAACAGTTACCTTTAACGAAAGAAGAATATATACAACTTCAAAAGATTGTTAAATATGACACATATGCTTTGCATCGTTAAAAATATCGAATTACCGATAAAACAGAAGACTGTCTCCAGTATTAGGAGACAGTCTTTTTTATAACGTATCATATTTATCAGGATTCGTTCCTACATGTAAATCACGATTCAACGTGTTAATTTGACGTATCTCTTCTTCAGTTAGTGCAAAATCAAAAATAGTAAAGTTTTCTTTAATACGAGATGGTGTAACAGATTTAGGAATTGTAACAATCCCGCTTTGAATATCCCACCTTAATATAACTTGTGCAGGTGTTTTTTCATATTTGTTAGCAATAACCTGAATGATTGGATGCTGGAATACTTCTCCGCCCCTCATTAACGGACTCCATGCTTCCATTTGAATTTGCTCATCTTGACAATAATTTCGCAACTCAAATTGCGTCAACATCGGATGAAGTTCCACTTGGTTTACCATCGGCTTCACTTTGCAATTTGGTAATAATAGTTCTAAATGATGTTTATGAAAATTAGAAACACCAATCGCACGCACTTTACCTTCTTCATACAATTTCTCTAAAGCTCGGTACGTATCAACATACTTCCCTCTTACCGGCCAATGTATTAAATATAAATCTACATAGTCCATTTGTAATTTTTTCAAACTCTTTTCAAACGCCTCGAGTGTCTCCTCATATCCTTGATCGTCGTTCCATACTTTTGTTGTAATAAATATATCTTCTCTTGGAATTCCTGATTCACGTATCGCCTCTCCGACACCGCTTTCATTTTCATATACAGTTGCTGTATCAATCGAACGGTATCCAACTTCTAACGCTGTTTTTACTGCTTGCTTTACTTCGTCTCCTTCTTTCGCTTTATATACGCCTAGACCAATCATCGGCATTTTCACGCCATTATGAAGTGTAGTTGTTGGAATATGCACAGTCGTCTCCCTTTCATTGTTACATTTTTTATAAGCCACAATTTTATTTCAACAAGATTCATCCCAAAAGTCAAAACATACGTACAGTTTACATAACACTTTTATATAGCTAAAAAATAGCGTGAACTCATTCATTCACGTTATTTTTTCTCCATTCTTTCGCTTTTTCATCCACATTGCGCACAAACTCATTTTTTCCTTCCGTATATAACGCGCCATCATATGTATACTTTTCGGCTAATTCTTTCTTTAAGGTTGCATATGCCTCTGCTTCTTCACAATGAGCCATCATATAATCACGAAATGCTAAATGCCTTACTATCTCTGGATTTCCTTTTTCAAATACGTGTAAATGATACGAGCGTTTTTCTTCAGTTCCATGAATAAAATATCGGCGTCTTGAAATACCATTTTCCCCTTTTACGATGTAACCAAGCTCTATAAATCGTTCATTCCACCCATCTACTCTTTCGATATTTTCTACTTCCATGATCATATCAATAATAGGTTTAGCTGCCAGTCCGGGAACTGACGTACTTCCAATATGATGAATTTTTACCGTTTCTGGCATCGCTGATTTTAATCTTTTAGCCTCCATTTGAAATTTTTCACTCCAATGGTTTTCATGTGGAACAACGACAATTTTTCTCATTCTAACTCCCCTTTTCTTACAAGCTCGTCAAAAAATGATCAGTGGTATTTCACTGATCATTTTTTTATTATTTAAAGTCTTTCCAAGTAAGGTTACTTTCACTTAGCAGTTCTTCAAATGATTTATTCTTTTCACGTTCTTTTTGTTCTTGGCGCTTTCTTTCCAGTTCAGCTGCCTCTTTTTCCTCTTCCCTTACTTGCAACTCTTTCTTCTTACTCTTTAATTGTTGCATGAGTGAATCATTTAATTGATCGCCTAATGTAAGTGTTTCTTTCTTTGGTTGATTCACTTGTGATTGTCTTTGCATTTGTCTTTGTTTCTTTTTCTTCATGCTACTCACCTTTTACTTTTTTCTCCATTATAGTAGATACACAATGAAATCGACAATAAAAAAGGGTCTTTACTCTATTATTCACTTTTTGTAAATATGTTAATTTTTCGAAAAGACTAAATTTTTATGTAGCTATAATCCTATGAATCTATTAAAATTATGTCGTATGATGTCAGATTATAAAAAAGGAGAATTATATTATGTGGAAAAAAATTATTCCTGCCGTTGCTGTTTTAAGCACCATTACTTTTTCAAGCGTATTTGCCGCTCCCCCATCTCAGAATCCAGCTGAACAAAACCGCTACATAGACGTACAAATGCTTGGTATTAATGATCTCCATGGACAACTAGATACTGTTAAAAAAATCAATAATAAAGAAGCTGGTGGCGCTGATTACTTAGCTACTTATTTAAAAGAACATAAAAAACAAAACCCTAATACACTTCTCGTACATGCTGGTGATATCGTCGGAGCTAGTCCACCAGTTTCAGCATTATTACAAGATGAACCGACGATTGAATTTTTAAACGACTTAAAATTTGATGTCGGTACAATCGGGAACCATGAATTTGATGAAGGCATTGATGAAATGAAACGCCTCATTTACGGTGGATATCATGAAAAAACAGGAAATTTCAAAGGGGCTAACTTCCCCTATGTAGCTGCTAATTTCTATAACAAATCAACTGGCCGCTTATTTTTACCACCATTTACTGTAAAAATGGTAGATGGTGTTCCTGTAGGATTCATTGGGGTTGTTACAACTGATACACCAAATGTTGTTATGCCTACGATGCTTAACAATGTACAAATTACTGATGAAGTAGAAGCAATTAATAAATCAACACAACAATTAAAACGCCTCGGCGTTAAATCTATCGTCGTTCTTGCTCATGTCGGTGGAACAACCGATGAGTCTGGGGTAACAAATGGCGACCTTACTCGAATTGCAAATGAAACAGACCCAGAAGTTGATGTTATTTTCGGTGGACATAGTCATACGTATGTAAATGGTACAGTAAATAATAAACTAATTGTCCAAGCAAATTCATACGGAATGGCTTTCTCAGACGTCGATGTAACAATTGATCGTAAAACAAAGGATATTGTAAAGAAAAAAGCTGAAGTTGTTACAACGTATCATGAAGGTGTAGAACCTGATAAACAAGTAAAGAAAAAACTAGATCAATATAAAGAAAAAATCGCACCACTTGTAAATGAAGTGGTCGGAAAATCTACAGCACCTATCGACCGTAAACAAAATGATGCTGGTGAGTCCACTCTTGGAAATTTAGTTGCCGATGCTCAGCGTCAAACGATGCAAACTCAAATCTCCCTCATGAATCCTGGTGGCATTCGTAATGACTTAGATGCTGGTGATATTACGTGGGGTGAGTTATACGGCATTCAACCTTTTGGAAATCAATTGATTAAAGTAAATTTAACAGGTCAAGACATTCGCGATATTTTAAATCAGCAATGGCAAAAAGGAACAACAAGAATGCTTCAAATTTCAGGTATTCAATATACGTGGGATGCAAATAAACCAAACGGTGAAAAAGTTACAAATATACGTTTAACAAACGGAGAAGAATTATCTCCATCTACAACGTATAGCGTAGTTGCAAATGCCTTCTTAGCTTCTGGCGGTGATGGATTCGTATCATTTAAAAATGGTAAAAATGCAGAAACTGGGCCAAACGACTTTGAAGCGTTAGTCAATTACGTAAAACAATTAAAAGAACCAATTCAGCCAGTTATTGATGGAAGAATTCAAAAAGTAAATTAAGTGTTTCTCTAATAATAAATTTCATTTTTCACGCATAAAGGATTTGTACTGATCCTCTATTTTATACGTAATATACATCATAAAAAGGATACTCGTTCTTCTAATGAACACAGTATCCTTTTCTTTAGTTATCAAAATGTGATGTTTTGTCAACTTCATATTGCTGTAAAAATTGTTGCAACGCCTCTTCTACAAGTTTAGATTTTTGAATTCCTTTCGATTCTGATATAAGGTCCAATCTTGCTAATATTTCTGTATTAATAGAAAAGGTCCGTCTCTTTTTCTCTGTACTTTTACTCACAATTGGTGCAATTACTTCTTCTCTTTTTCTTAATAACTCATAAATGCTTTGTAATTGCTCATAAATTAATAATTGATAATCTGTTTTCTCATATTGAAGGGCGGTCGCTTCTTGGAGTTGTAAGTGACGTGGTTCTTCTCCATCTCCTACAAAAATACGTTTCTTCTGCTCTCCATCATATTCGTATCCAATCAATCTTAATTTCTTCGATAATGTATACGGGCTTATTTCAAGACGTTTTGCTATAATAGCGATGGATTCACGTCTATTTAAACCATCTATAATTTCTCCAATCGTCACAATTTCCCTCCTCCCGTGTTGAAATGACACTAGTATGGTATGTTACAATGATTTTCTAACAGTATATGCAAAATGAATAGCCTGTGCGATTCATACGATTTCACAAAAGGAGGTTTTCAATATGCTTTTTCGTAGCTACACCCCTCAGTTCTATAACGAAAACAAACAACTTATTCCTAATAGTATCGCTACGATAGAAAGCGTTATGATTAATAATCGAAAACAAACTCTCCTTATGCGTGGACAAAACGTAGAGCAACCTATTTTATTATGCTGTCACGGCGGACCTGGGATGGCACAAATCGGATTTATTCGCCATTTTCAAAAAGAATTAGAGAAGCAATTTATTGTTATTAATTGGGATCAGCGCGGAGCTGGTAAATCCTTTTCAATGAAAGATTTCGGAGCAAATTTCACAATCGAACAATTCGTTTCCGATGCAAAAGAATTGATTCAATATGTACTTAAAAGGTTCAACAAACAAAAACTATTTCTCGCTGGTCATTCTTGGGGAAGTATTATTGGGCTTAACATAGCACATCAATATCCAAAGTATATCGAGGCTTACATCGGTATTGGGCAAATTGTACATATGAAACAAAATGAAGAATTGCTATATCAACATTTAATTCATTCTGCAAAAAAACATGATCATAAAAAAGCATTAGCTTCCCTTTTAAAATTAGGCAAACCACCATTTTTAGATACGAGACGTCTCATTATTCAAAGAAAGTGGCTTGGCACATTTGGAGGCGCAATCCAAAACGGATCTTCCTTTTCTTTCATACGAAAAGGTTTCTTTTCTCCCGAATATACGCTATTAGATTGGTTCAAGTTTCTCGCAGGAAATTTAAAATCTGGCATTTTATGGGAAGAAATGCTGACAATCGATTTCTTTTCTTCTATCTCAAGTTTATCTATTCCAGTTTATTTTTGTTCTGGTCGCTATGATTATCAAACTCCTTATGCACTCGTTCAGGAATATTGCGATATTATTGAAGCGCCTATAAAAAAGATGATTTGGTTCCCAAATTCAGCACATTCTCCTGATTTAGAAGAACCAGAATTATTCGCTAATTCTTTACAATCAATTAAACAAGAGCTAGCTTTTCAGCATTAGTAACAAAAGGCTCTTTTACATTTCATAGAAAACATTTTATAATAATATGTCGCAAGTATGTATAAACATAGCAAAATGTTTCATATTTACTTGTCTTAACAGAATAAAAATTTAGGGAGATTACATTTATTATGAACGCTGTACTCGTCGCAGTAGCAATTATGCTATTGCTTAGTTTGTTACGTGTCCAGGTCATTGTCGCCATCATTGTTGGAGCTTTAACAGGCGGACTTATCGGCGGACTCGGTATTTCAGAAACGATTAACACTTTTACAACTGGTCTTGGAAACAGTGCTCCAATCGCTTTAAGTTATGCAATGCTTGGTGGTTTCGCTATTTCCCTTTCCAAAACAGGACTTCCAGATGCTATGATTCAAACTGCATTAAAATGGATTGGCAATGAACAAGACACAAAAAAACAAGTTTATTCTAAAATACTTATTTTATTCATTATTTTAACGATGGCTTGTTTCTCACAAAATGTGATTCCTGTTCACATTGCTTTCATCCCCATCTTAATTCCAGCACTTTTAAAAGTATTAAATGAGCTGAAAGTGGATCGCAGACTTGTCACATGTATTATTACATTTGGATTGATTACTCCTTATATGTGGATCCCTGCAGGGTTCGGAAAAATTTATCATGACGTATTGCAAACCAACGCTGCGCAAAGCGGCCTTACATTTGATGTCACACTTATTCCAAAAGCAATGACTATTCCAGCAATCGGTATGATTATTGGATTATGTGTAGCGGTATTCATTACGTACCGAAAACCTCGTACGTATGAAACAGAACAAATTCATACTACCGAAAATGAAATCGTTCCCTATACAAAACGTAGCATTACTTTCGGGTTATTATCTATCATTGCTACATTAACTGTTCAATTAACAACAGAATCCATGATTTTCGGTGCTTTAGCAGGTATTATCGTCTTATCAGTTAGTGGCAGTCTACCACTTAAAGAAGCAGATGCGATATTAACAAGCGGAATGCGTATGATGTCCTTTATTGGCTTTGTTATGATTGCTGCCGCTGGATTCGGCGCTGTTCTTCGAAAAACAGGACATGTTGAATCTCTAGTGCAAACGAGTGCACATATAATCGGAAATAACAAACCACTCGCTGCATTTCTTATGCTCGTTATTGGACTTCTCGTTACGATGGGAATTGGTTCATCCTTTTCAACCATCCCTATCTTAACAACCATTTTTGTACCTCTTTGCATTCAGCTTGGATTTAGTCCAATGGCCACAATTGCAATTATCGGTACAGCCGGAGCACTAGGTGACGCAGGATCTCCAGCATCGGATAGTACCCTTGGACCAACATCCGGTTTAAATGCTGATGGTCAGCACCATCATATATGGGATACATGTGTACCCACTTTTCTACATTACAATATACCGTTACTTATATTTGGCTTTATTGCCGCAATTACATTATAAAAAGGTGCGTATAAAACGCACCTTTTACTTTTTTATTTTTCCTTTTAATTGTTGAAAAGCTACTTTTCCGTTATCTTTGACATAGCTTTCAATTGTCGGTAGTGATGAACCTATCCATTCACACTCTATACTCCCATTCGGTCCAACAATTTTTAATTTATCTGGTATATGTATATTTAGAAATCTCGCTGACCGAATTAACTCAATAGCAATCTGATCACTTGAGGCTACAATTCCATCTATATACGGATTGTTTTGCAATAATGTAATAAATTGTTTATTTGTATACCCTTGTACACATTCTTCTCGATAAGAGATTCCTTCATCCCAAACAGCGTCTAAAAACCCTGCTATATGATCTTCCATTTCTTCACTTTCTTCTCCCTCACCGAAATATGCAAGAAAGTGACACCCTTTCTCTTTTAATAACGAAACAGCTCTCTGTCCACTTTCATAATAATTTCCATGTGATTGTTGCTCATCGATCACAACAAACGGAAATGGAATTTCTCCTACACTTTTAAAAACTGCTCTCGTCAAAATAACACCTGCAATGTTATTTTGCTTCAGCATATGTATGTATCTATCTTTATTCTCTATATTACAAATAATGATTTGATAGCCTTCTTTATATGCTATTTCCTCAATACAATGTAGCAAAGTGATGTTTGATTGGTTACATAAATTATCTACAAGTAATGCAATTATCGTTGAATTCTCTTTAAATAGTGGCTTCGCTGCACTGTTTGGCCTATAACGTAATTCTTCAATTGCTTCCTTTACTTGTTTTACTGTGTCCTCATGAACGTATCCTTTTTCATTAATAACTCGTGAAACGGTTGCGACTGAAACACCTGCCAATTTTGCAACATCACGTATAGTTGCCACATCGTCACCCCTTAATATGGTAATAGATTACAATTTTACGGTAACCTAAATTACACTATCCGTCAAGATTAATAACTCACATTTCTGAAAATTGTTACATCATTTCACTAAACGATACTCCAACTGAATTTCATGTAAAATTGGGATATTATCATATCCCATACGTGGAATTTCTTTCTTTATTTTTCGTGCCTCCTCTACCGCATTCACATATAAATTAGTCATTACAAAATTACGTTTTTGGTAAAATCGTAACGCATTCATATTATCATTTGTTGTAATAAGCCAAACCTGTCTGCACCGTTCTTCTTCTGCAACTTGTAATACACAATCCACAAGTTTCGTCCCTATTCCTTTTCTTTCTTCAAAGCTATCTAGCGATACAATTTCGCATATATTTCCGGTCACTTCATACGTTATAATTCCGATTATTCTGTCATCTGAGAGCGCAACAAATCCTGGCAACTCTTCTAACTGATGTCCCTTACCACGTGACACCATCAATGAACTTCCCCAGTTCTCACACATGAACATTCGGATTGTCTCTTTCATCGCTGGCGTAATTTTTTGTATATGCAGCATTTCCTATTTCTCCCCTTTTATATCATTGTGATACAATATAAGTGTATCACATGTAACGGTATTTGGAGGATGAGGTAAAGTATGAAACGTTTTTTTGCAGCATTGTTTACTATACTAGGTGCAATAACTGCCCTTGGGATTTTCTTTACAAATAAAGTGATGTACTTAAAGAAAAAAACAGAGGAAGAAGTACTCGAAAGAGAAACGAAAAAACATTTTCGTATAGAGGATTTCGATGCTCTTCATAAAGAAGAAATTCATATCCCTTCACAATTCGGATACGACCTTCACGGATATTACATTCCTGCTGGTCATTCCACCAATAAGTTTATGGTTTTTTGCCACGGTGTAACTGTAAATAAAATAAACTCTGTAAAATATGCAAACTTATTCTTAAAAAGGGGATATAACGTCCTCATTTACGATCATCGTCGTCATGGTAAAACTGGCGGAAAAACAACAAGCTATGGATACTATGAAAAACATGATTTAAAATCCGTAGTTGACTGGCTAAAAAACCGTTTTGGCACCAATATTACACTTGGTATTCATGGTGAATCTATGGGAGCTGCAACACTTCTTCAATACGCAGGACTTGTAGAAGATGGTGCTGATTTCTATATTGCAGATTGTCCTTTCTCTGATTTTCACGGACAATTACAGCACCGTTTAAAGGTTGAATTCCATCTACCAAAATGGCCTTTATTACCTTTAGCAAACGCATTTTTAAAAGTTCGTGACGGTTATACAATTCGTGAAGTTTCACCAATCGACTGTATAAAAAACATTAACAATCCCGTTCTCTTTATTCATAGTAAAGATGACGACTATATTTTAGCTGATATGACAAAAGCGTTATATGAAGCGAAAGAAAATAATAAGCAGCTTTATATTGCAGAACACGGTGCACACGCTTGCTCTTATAACGAAAATAAAGAAGAGTACGAAGCAGCCGTCGATCAATTTTTAAACACATATGTGAAAGAAACAAAAAACAGGCTTGCATAAGCCTGTTTTTTTATTGCGCTAAAACGTCTGTAACTTGTTCCAGATTTTCAGAAATCCATTGCATTGCATCATCTAACGTTGGGAATTCTGTCGTTTGAAATGTTACTTCATCTTGAAGTAACCAAACATCCTTTGCCTCTTGCCCTACACCTGCAATGGACCAATGTAACAAACTATATGGATGATTATCATTCAAAAATGATGCCCACGTGCGCTCATTTGCAATGTTTCGTAATGTATGTAATTGTTTATCCATCTCTCGTCACCTTACTCTAGTCAGTTATGAAAACTATTATAACACTCTCTTCTTTCTCAAACAAAGTGCTCTTTTTATATTGTCAAGCACTTCCCTTGATTATATGATGAAATTAAGCGTTTGGGAAGGAGGGATAACGTTGGCAAAAGTACAAATTAAAGTAAATGATAATGGCTCTTTTCGCGTTACAGGGGACGTGGAATTAGTCGACTCACAAGGGAATGTATTCCCAGCAAAACCGGCATTTTCTTTATGCCGTTGTGGTTTATCAAAAAATATGCCTTATTGCGACGCTTCGCATAAAGGTAAATTCCAGTCTGTTGTTAGAGCACCAGAGACAGAATAATTTTACATGTGACATGCACATTTTTTTGTGCATGTTTTTTCTTTTTAGCAACTCCGTTATATCCCTTCTCCTTACAACATTTCTAATACTTTTATTTCCATTCCAGCCTGCATATATTTTCACACAATTCTTCACATTCGAATATTTTTTACTAGCCTTTTATTTTTTTTGTGCTATAATTTGAGCAAACAGCATCCTTCGGGGTCGGGTGAAATTCCCAACCGGCGGTGATGAAGTGAAAACTTCTAAGTCCGTGACCCGTTTTCAACTCGAAAACGGTGGATCTAGTGAAACTCTAGGGCCGACAGTATAGTCTGGATGGGAGAAGGATATGTTTCTAGTTTTTTATATAGTGAATACACTTTTATTTCAGTATGCATATTTTTAAAGATTCATTTTGATTCTTTATATATGTTTAATTTTCTATACTTATTTTTTATACTGAAATAAAAAGAGACAACTAGCGTTTAAAAATTCGATATTTTGCTAGGTTTTTTCCTTATGCAGAAATATCAATTATCGTTAGGTTTCTTTCCTATGCTTTCGTATTCAAACTATATTTCTAGAAATCACGTCTCCCAAACCCCAAGGATATTAAATCCTTGGGGTTTTTTGATTTTTTTAGGAGAGGTGAAGAAAATGACAGATCAAGAATATATGAGGATTGCCCTGCAGTTAGCAGAAGGGACATCAGGACAAACAAGTCCAAATCCTATGGTTGGTGCTGTTGTTGTAAAAGATGGAAACATCGTTGGTATGGGGGCTCATTTACGAGCTGGTGAAGAACACGCAGAAGTTCATGCCCTTCAAATGGCTGGTCAGAACGCCAAAGACGCTACCGTTTATGTAACACTGGAACCGTGTAGCCACTTTGGAAAAACACCACCTTGTTGTGAATTGCTCATCGAAAAAGGAGTTAAGCGTGTTGTAATTGCTACTCTCGATTGTAATCCGCTCGTTTCTGGTAATGGAAAAAGAAGATTAGAGGAAGCTAGAATTGAAGTAACGACCGGTGTTCTTGAAGCAGAAGCAGTTTTATTAAATCGCTACTTTTTTCACTACATGAAAACGAAACGCCCTTTTGTAACAATCAAAACAGCGATGAGCTTAGATGGAAAAACAGCAACTGTAACTGGTGAAAGTAAGTGGATTACAGGTGAAGAAGCACGTGCTGATGTTCACCAATATCGCCATACACATGATGCAATTCTTGTTGGAGTGAATACAGTTATAGCTGATAATCCTCATTTAACAACAAGAATTCCAAATGGTGGGAAACATCCTATTCGCGTTGTTTTAGATACCCATTTACGAACGCCACCATCTTCTCATGTTATAACAGATGGTTTAGCACCGACATGGATTATTGTCGGTAAGGATGTAAAGAAAGAGAAGATATCTTCTTATGAATCTAAAAATATAGCTATATTCCAAATGGAAACGAAGCATATAGAAATCGAGGACCTTCTTTCCTTTCTTGGAGAAAAACAAATTCTTTCTCTATTCGTTGAAGGTGGCCAATCGATTCATGCAAGTTTCTTAAAAACAAACAATTTTAATGAAATTGTAACCTATATAAGCCCGAAATTAATTGGTGGGAAAGATGCTCCTACTTTATTTGGAGGAAATGGTTTTTCAAAATTACAAGATGCGCTTTCCTTGAAAATTCAAGAGATGAAACAAATTGGTGATGATATAAAAATCGTTGCGAATGCCCGAAACGAGGTGACAAAATGTTTACAGGAATTGTAGAAGAATTAGGAACGATAGCAAACATGCAACAAAGTGGAGAAGCGATGAAATTAACGATTCATGCAAAGAAAATTTTATCAGATGTTCACTTAGGTGATAGTATCGCGGTTAACGGTATTTGCTTAACTGTAACAAGCTTTACAACTACTTCATTTACAGTTGATGCAATGCCTGAAACGATGCAGTCGACATCACTTCGCATGCTTAAACCGCACTCTAAAGTAAATTTAGAGCGCGCAATGGCTGCAAACGGACGATTCGGTGGACATTTCGTTTCAGGACATATTGATGGCATCGGAACGATTTTAAATAAAAAACAACATTACAATGCCGTCTATTACAAAATAGCAATTTCTGATGAACTGCTGCGCTATTGTTTGCATAAAGGATCCATTGCTGTTGATGGAACGAGTTTAACGATATTTGATATAGACGAATCTTCCATAACGATTTCACTCATCCCGCACACAGTAAGCGAATCTGTCATTGGAGAAAAAAATGCCGGAGATATCGTAAACATTGAGTGTGACATGATTGGTAAATATATTGAACGCTTTATTACTAAACCTACAAAACGAGTAGGTTCAATGACTGAAAGCTTTTTACAAGAAAACGGATTTCTATAAGGGGGAAGCACAATGTTTCATCGTATTGAAGAAGCTCTAGAAGATTTAAAACAAGGTAAAGTCGTTATCGTATGTGATGATGAAAACCGAGAAAATGAAGGCGATTTTATTGCTTTAGCAGAGTACATTACACCAGAAACAATTAATTTTATGATTACACATGGCCGTGGTCTCGTTTGTGTACCGATTACAGCAGGGTACGCAGAACGTCTACAATTAGAACCAATGGTATCTCATAATACAGATTCACATCATACTGCGTTTACAGTGAGCATTGACCATGTTTCTACAACAACAGGGATTAGCGCTCACGAACGTGCAACTACGATACAAGAATTGTTAAACCCCGCATCAAAAGGCGCTGATTTCAATCGACCTGGACATATCTTTCCATTAATTGCGAAAGAAGGCGGTGTCCTGCGTCGTGCAGGTCATACAGAAGCTGCTGTTGATTTAGCAAAGCTATGCGGTGCCGAACCAGCTGGAGTTATTTGCGAGATTATAAATGAGGACGGCACGATGGCACGTGTACCTGATTTAATAGAATGCGCAAAACAATTTGATATAAAAATGATTACAATAGAAGATTTAATTGCTTACCGCCGCCATCATGAAACACTTGTGACGAGAGAAGTGGAAATTACATTACCTACAGATTTCGGTACTTTCCACGCAATTGGCTATTCTAACTCATTAGATACGAAAGAACATATCGCACTTGTAAAAGGTGATATTTCAACAGGTGAACCGGTACTTGTACGTGTTCATTCTGAATGCTTAACAGGAGATGTATTCGGTTCACATCGCTGCGATTGCGGACCACAACTCCATGCAGCACTTGCTCAAATTGAGCGTGAAGGAAAAGGTGTTCTTCTTTATATGAGACAAGAAGGAAGAGGCATTGGGCTTCTTAATAAGCTTCGTGCTTATAAATTACAAGAAGAAGGATTCGATACTGTAGAAGCAAATGAAAAACTCGGCTTCCCTGCTGATCTTCGTGATTACGGTATCGGTGCTCAAATATTAAAAGATTTAGGTTTACAGAGTTTACGATTATTAACGAATAACCCAAGAAAAATTGCTGGCTTACAAGGTTACGATTTAGAAGTAATCGAGCGTGTACCGTTGCAAATGCCAGCAAAAGAAGAGAATAAATCGTATTTACAAACGAAAGTAAACAAATTAGGACACTTACTAAACTTATAATTAAAGGAGAGATTTATTATGGTATTCGAAGGTCATTTAGTTGGTACAGGATTAAAAGTTGGAGTTGTTGTTGGACGTTTTAACGAATTTATTACAAGTAAGTTACTTGGCGGCGCTTTAGACGGATTAAAGCGTCACGGTGTAGAAGAAAATGATATTGATGTTGCTTGGGTTCCTGGTGCATTTGAAATTCCTTTAATCGCTAAAAAGATGGCTAGTAGCGGAAAGTATGATGCTGTTATTACATTAGGTACTGTAATCCGAGGTGCTACAACTCACTACGATTACGTTTGTAATGAAGTAGCAAAAGGTGTTGCGTCTTTATCACTACAAATGGACATCCCAGTTATTTTCGGCGTATTAACGACAGAAACAATTGAACAAGCGATTGAACGCGCAGGTACGAAAGCTGGTAATAAAGGATATGAATCAGCTGTTGCTGCAATTGAAATGGCTCACTTATCAAAACAATGGGCATAAAAAAAAGAGGCTGCGGCCTCTTTTTATTTTTTCACCTTTTTTTGTACATCTTTTATTAATTCATTCATCGTTTTTCCTTCTGTTTTTATATGAAGAGCTTGTGCCGTTCTCCATACATTCTCTCTTTTTTTCGCTTCTTCTATAATAGTAATTTCTTTTCTAACTTCCTTTAAATCTTTTCCTTCCGTTTTCAATCCAAAATGTTCAGCTTTCGTTCGAAAGTGTTGTTCGATTCTTTGTTGCATCTCTTTTTGTTCAGGATTTTCAGCAGCCTTAACTGGATCAGAACTTATTGCTTTTATTAAAATTAAACAAGTCATAATCGCTAATATGTATTTGTACATGTAAAATCCTCCAACCCAATATAAATTACATATTTACTATGTACAACTAGGGCTTGGAAAATTCGTCCACAAAAATTCTTTTTTTCGTTCAAAAACCAATAGTAACAGGCGTTCACAACTATTTATTACATTTTATTTACAAAAAAAGCAAACCCTTTTACAAGTTTGCTTTTTCATCTATCTTATAATGCACATTCTTCAATCTCAAATCCTAAATCTGCAATCATACCCCAGTCCGCAGTTGGCTCTTGTCCAGCTGTCGTTAAGTAGTCCCCGACAAAAATAGAATTTGCTGCAAATAAACCGATTGGCTGTACAGAACGTAAATTGATTTCACGCCCTCCTGAAATACGAATTTCTTTTGTTGGGTTTACAAAACGCATCATTGCCAGTACTTTTAAACATTCTACTGGCGTTAACTCTTTTTGCCCTTCAAGAGGTGTCCCCTTTACAGCAACAAGGAAATTACAAGGGATAGAATCTGCATCTATACGTTGTAATTCAAATGCAATTTCAGCACGCTCTTCAATTGTTTCTCCCATGCCAAAAATCGCTCCAGAGCATGGAGAAATGCCCGCTTGTTTTGCTTTTTGAACTGTATCAACACGATCATCATACGTATGAGTTGAACAAATACTATCGTAATTATTTGCATGTGTATTTAAGTTGTGGTTATAACGGTGCACGCCTGCTTCCGCTAAACGTCCTGCTTGATCTTCATTTAAGAAACCTAAACAACAACAAATCTTCAAGTCTGTCGTTTCACGAATTTCCTTAACTGCTCCAATTACGTGATTTACCTCTTTATCTGTCGGACGACGACCAGACGCTACAATACAATATGTACCTGCTTTACGGCGTATTGCTTCATGTGCCCCTTCTACAATCTTCTCCTGCGTTAACCATGCATATTTATCAATCGGTGCTTCTGAAATAATAGACTGTGAGCAATATCCACAATCTTCAGGACATAATCCAGATTTCGTATTAATAATCATATTCAATTTTACTTTCTTACCAAAGTGATGATGGCGAATAATGTAAGCCGCATTCATAATTTCTAAAACTTCTGTATCATCAGCTTCTAATATCGCTATTGCATCTTCTTTTGTAATCATCTTCTCTTCCACTACGTCGTATGCAAGTTTTTTCCAATCCCTTTTTGTTTGTACTTGTTTCATTTCATCTCTTCCCCTCTTTTGTTATATGTATAAATAAAGCATGATACGTTGCCATTATCCCTTCATTTCCCGTGAAGTCTCTTTCGTATATGCGTAGCATCGCACGAAAGAGTGAGGGACTTTGACAATATGATTCTTCATTGCTATTAGTTGCTCCTACTTTTCGAATAGAATGCAGAAACTCCTTAACTTCTGTAAAACTTTCTATGTAACATGTTTCAGAAACATGCACATCCCCTGTTTCTATCTTACATATATGAAGCAACTGATCTTTTGAATAAAAACGTTGACCAATCGATGTTTCATTTTTTATATTTCTTTCTTCTTTCGCACGTTGGAACGAAGCATGCAATTCTTGAAATGTTTCATGTCCAAACGTTGAAAAGAGTAATATCCCATCTATAGACAAATGTTGAAATAAATTTCTTAACACTTGTTGTAAATTATTTAACCATTGAAATGTAGCATTTGAAATAATGACATCATATGATTCTTCTAATCGTAATCGCTCAATATCTTCACAGTGAAACGTTACATTTTTTACATTTTGTCTAGTTTGCGCAATCGCAATCATACTTTCAGCAAAATCAACTGCTGTAATATGTGATTTCGGAAATAACTTTGATAATTGCTCTGTTACATACCCCGTCCCGCATCCTAGTTCTAAAATACGTATTGATGCCGTTTCACTATATCGTTCCTTTAAGATTGAAAGTAATGAATGTGCCATCTTTTTTTGTACATTTGCATATCGATCGTAAGATACGGCTGCCCCATTAAACCGTTTTTGTAGTAACGTTTTGTTGATCATGTCGTATCCCCTCTACAAATTGAATCATCTCATTTGCGCAATATTCGAAATTCATCACACATAATGCATGCCCTGCTTCACTTACTACTTTCAGCTCGCTGCTGCTATTCTCCGTCATACTACGTGCCGCAGACAATGGGCATATTACATCCTGTTCTCCGTGAATAAGTAGTATAGGTACTTTAATTTCTTTTAGTTCTTCTCTCATATCTGTTTCTATTAAATAATCTAAACCTAGTTGTAAAGACTGAATAGAATCACCTTTAAAACGGTCTACAATGTCTTCAAAGTTTTTATTCTCTTTTAGCTCATCTTTCGTAAACATATTTTCATAAAACCGCTTGAGCGTATCTTCTTTCCTTCTCGCCAAATTCCTTTTCAGCCGTTCTACATGCAAAGCATTCCATCCGTTACTGTAATCGCTCGTATTTGTAAATTTAGCAGTACCACCAATTAATACGATGCCTTTTGCCTGAATCTTTTTATAAGCTTCAACTGCTGCTAACGCTCCTAGTGACCATCCAACCAATATTACGTTGTCATTATGCGCTACATCTATAATTCGTTCCGCAAATTCACTTCGTTCTTTCACATTACGCCAATCTATGCATTGAACAGAATATCCTTTAAAATACGGAAGTACTAAATCCCAAATATTCTCTTCCATTCCCCATCCGGGGATAAAAATAATCTTTAGCTCATTCATACGAAAAGCTCCTCTTCTTTCGCAATGTGGATAATTCGGTCAATAGCCCATTTTAAATCAGCTATTGTATGTTGCGATGTAACTGCAAAGCGAATTCGAGAACTATGAACCGGCACAGTTGGCGGACGAATTGCAATAGCCGCAATCCCTGCCTCTTGCAACCTTTTACTAAACCGTAAAGCATGTTCATTTGAACCGACTACAATCGGTACAATATGAGTTGAACTATTTCCAATATCAAAACCAGCATCCCTTAATTTAGTTCTGAAGTATTCTCCGTTTGCTATAAGGTTCTCTCTTCTTTCGTTATCTTCTTTTACAATTTCAATTGCTTTTTGCACTGCTCCTAACGTACTTGGTGGTAAGGCTGTAGTAAAAATAAAGCTTCTCATCATATTTTGTAAATACTCTATATAAATTTCATCACCTGTCAAATACGCACCATAACACCCTAAAGCCTTGCTAAACGTCCCCATATGTATATCAATTTTTTGAGAAAGATTTTTTTCTATATGAGATAACCCAGCTCCGCCGATTCCATATATTCCACTCGCATGTGCTTCATCGACTATAATGATTGCCCCATATTTCTCTTTCAGCTGTACTAAATCTCTCAAATACGCAGTATCACCGTCCATACTAAAAACGGTATCTGTTACGATTAATTTCCTTTTTTCAGGCGAAGCCATTTTCAACAACTTCTCTAAATGATCCAAATCATTATGACGATACCTTTTATGCTCTGCTCCGCTTAATATGATTCCATCAACAATACTTGCGTGATTTAACTTATCACTAAAAACAATATCGTGCCGAGAGGCTAAAGAAGATATGGCACCTATATTTGCCGTATACCCACTATTTACAATTAAAGCTCTTTCAGTACCTTTCCAGTCACATATGCTTCTCTCAACCTCTTCATATAATAGATGATTTCCTACAACGAGACGAGAGGCAGTCGCTCCAGTTCCATATCTTTTTGTACAGGCAATAGCAGCTTCTTTTAACCTTTCATCTCCAGCTAACCCTAAATAATTATTTGACGCTAAATTTAACATCCTTTTTTTATCTCGAATAAGCCAAGTCTCTTCTGCCTTCTCTGTTACATGCAAATCACGATACTGCCCTTGCTCATGTAATTGTTGTAATTTACATTGAAGGTGCGCCCGCCACGTTTGATTCATTTTGGATAAACTCCTCTAATTTTGAAATCATAATATATTCTTTTGCAGATTCTAATACTTCTTCTTTCGTAAACTCACCTGCAAAGAATGGTAATAATCCTAAAACTGGTACCCCGCTCAGCTCTTCAATCATCTCTTTATTTTCTTGCACTCTTTCCATTTCACATTCTTTGCAACCTGATAAAATGACACCCGCTACGGTTAAGCCATGCGCCTTCGCGTAAGCAATGGTTAACACTGTATGATTTACTGTTCCTAATGTAGGACGAGCTACTACAATAAGAGGCAACTGTAATTCTTTTGCAAAATCAATTACTAAAGCATCTTCTGTATATGGGACAGCAAGCCCACCTGCTCCTTCTACAAATAAGCTATTAAACTCTTTTAATAGTCCATTATAGTAATCAGTAATTTCTTTTAACTTTACTACTCTTCCAGCTCTTTTCATGGCAAGTCTCGGAGCAAGTGGTTCTTCAATAGAATAAGGGCAAATTTCATTTTCTTGTGTCGGTACACCTGATAATGATTTTAACCTTGCCGCATCTCCCTCAGGGTTTGATGCAACATGCCCACTTTGCAACGGTTTATATACCCCTACGTTATATCCTAATTCTCTAAATACACCTGCTATAGCACCTGCAACTACTGTTTTTCCAACTTCAGTATCAGTTGCTGTTATGAAAAAACCACTCATTATTCTCCCTCCGTAACATCCGAGATTGCCTTATATAAAATGCGTAACATATCATCAATCTCTTCAAAAGTAGAAGCAAGTGGCGGCATAAATACAATCGTGTTACCTAGCGGTCGTAAAATCATACCCAGCTCTCTTGAGCGTTTACATACTTGAACACCGACTCTCTCTGTCCAGTCAAACGCTTCTTTCGTTTCCTTATTCTTCACAAGCTCAATACCAACCATTAATCCGCACTGACGAATATCACCTACATGTTTATAAGCAAAGAGCTTTTCTAATTGCGCTGCCACATAATCCGTTTTACGTGCCACTTCTTCTATTAAATTTGTTTTTTCATATAGTTCTAGATTCGCGATTGCTACGGCACACCCTAACGGATTGCCTGTGTAGCTATGTCCATGGAAAAATGTTTTTTGTTCTTCATATTCTCCTAAGAAGGCATTATATATTTCATCTGTCGTTACCGTAACTGCAATTGGTAAATATCCACCTGTTAAACCTTTCCCAGCAGTTAAAATGTCTGGCGTCACATTTTCATGTTCACAAGCAAACATTTTCCCTGTACGCCCAAATCCAGTTGCTACCTCATCTGTAATAAATAATACATTGTACTTAGTACATAAATCGCGCAGTCCTTTTAAATATCCTTTTGGCATTGTAATCATCCCGCCAGCACCTTGCATTAATGGCTCTACAATGATGGCAGCTACTTCTTCATGCTTTTCTTTCAACAATTCTTCCATTTCTTCTAAATGGCTTTTTACAATTTCCTCCTTATTATTTCCGTAAGGAGAACGATATGTATATGGATACGGCATTTTAATCGCATCAAATAAGAGCGAACTATACACTTGGTGAAACAAGTCTATTGCTCCTACTGAAACAGCTCCAATTGTATCACCGTGATATGCTTCTTTTAATGTAACGAATCTTTGTTTCTTTGGTTTCCCTTTATGCTGCCAATATTGGAAAGCCATCTTAATTGCAATTTCAACAGCGGTAGAACCTGAATCAGAATAGAATACCTTCTTCAATCCATCTGGTACAACCTCAATAATTTTTTCTGCTAATAAAATAGATGGAACGTTAGCAAGTCCTAGCATAGTAGAATGAGCAATTTTATTTAATTGCTCACGAATTGCTTCATCTAATTCCGGTACTTTATGTCCGTGAACATTTAACCATATAGATGAAACACCATCCCAATATTCATTACCATTTACATCGTATAGCTTTCTTCCCTCTCCACGTTCAATAATGACAGGATCTTCTTCTAAATAATCTTTCATTTGTGTAAATGGGTGCCATACGTAAGCTTTATTTTTCTCTGCTAATTCTTCATATGTATAAGATGATTTTTCAATCGTTTTACTATTTATTGTCACAATTGTCACCCCTAATGTTAACTTGTTTACAAATAAAGTTAACATTAAATCTGAATGACTGTCAATTATTTTAAAATAAAATAGTTCTTAAAAAAGAACAACTTATCATACGATAAGTTGTTCTACTTTCCATGCTGTATCTTTCCAATTTCTAAAATAATTTCTTCATCTTTTTTTCCCTCTGTATTAATTCCAAGCTGCTTCGCATGCTCAATTAATAAATCATGACGCTGCTCAAATCTAGCCTTATTTACTTCTTTCGTAATTTCTTCTTTTGTTTTTCCATCACTAGAAACCCCTAGTTTCGTAGCTGCTTTCTCCATCGACTTCTTCTCTTCCGCTTCTTTCGCTTTCTTCACTTCTGACTGCTGTACTTGCTTTTGCTTCGCTTGCTCTGATTCAGCTGCAAAAGCTGTGTAAATGCCAGCACTTCCGCCAATGACTAGTAAGGTGGTAAAAAGAATTATTTTTTTCTTCACTCTTTCCTCCCCTTTCAAATTCATTATAACGCACATTTTTTAGTGTTAAAACCTATCTCCTTTATTTCCCTAAAAAAATATCACATATTTTTATTGACATGTATGATGAATATATGATAAAAATTTAACTAACATCATATGAATCGGCGTTGATAGGATTTAGTAGTATTTCGATTTCTGATTTCAGAGAGCTGGTGGTCGGTGCGAACCAGTACAGAGCGAATTATGAATTACCCCCTGGAGCTTCTTTTACGAAACGTAAGGAGTAGTGAAAGACGGTTATAGACCGTTATGTCTAAAGAGTGGTGAAACGAAACTGTTTCACAATTTAGGGTGGTACCGCGAATTTTTCGTCCCTGCATATATTGCAGGGGCGTTTTTATTTTATAAGCGCATATCATATGACCCTTTATTTTGTGATACATTCATTTCACAAGCTAGGGTGGTACCGCGATTTCTTCGTCCCTGCATAATTATATGCAGGGACGTTTTTTTATCCAATCATTTCCGTATCATATAGAAGGACTAACAATTACCGGTAATTTGTCACAAAATTCTAAATTTTAGAAGGAAATATACAATATTGGCGAATTTTATATAAAAAAGAGCTATTTCACATTACTTAGGAGGGGAAAACAATGGTTTCAAAAATTGAGTCTGTTCTTTTAACAATTTTTATCTTTTTCTGTATTGGTTTTAGTGTTATTCAATTAGAAGTTTCACCACACATCCCAATTTTATTTGGTATCGTTCTTTTATTAGCATTTGGATTCTTGAAGAAAATCTCTTGGTCTACTATGGAGAAAGGGATGATTAGTAGTATTTCAGCTGGCATTCCATCTATATTTATTTTCTTACTTGTAGGCGTATTAATTAGCGTTTGGATCGCAGCTGGAACTATTCCCACTTTAATGGTATACGGCTTCCAACTTGTATCTCCAAAAATTTTCGTTCCAACTGTTTTTGTTGTTTGTGCAATTGTTGGAACGAGTATCGGTAGTGCATTTACAACTGCTGCAACTGTAGGACTTGCCTTTATGGGAATGGGTACTGCCCTTGGATACGATCCAGCTCTTATTGCTGGTGCAATTATTTCTGGTGCATTCTTCGGAGATAAAATGTCTCCTTTATCTGATACAACAAACTTAGCGCCTGCTGTAACAGGTGTAGATTTATTTGAACATATTCGTAACATGCTTTGGACAACAGTGCCAGCTTTCATTATTGCTTTTATCGCATTTTTCATTTTAGGAAGCGGATCTGGTGGAAACGTTGATTTCTCAGCATTTATTAACACACTAGAAAAAAATGCAACGATTTCTATCGTTACACTGATTCCTATTTTATTACTGTTCCTATTCGCATTTAAAAAGGTACCCGCAGTTCCAACATTACTTGCAGGAATTGTGGTAGGGATTATTATTCTCTTTATTTTTAAACCTAGCACTTCTTTAGCTGATTTAATAAAAATTATGCAAGACGGTTATGTTTCTAAAACTGGTATCCAAGACATTGACAGCTTATTATCTCGCGGTGGCCTGCAAAGTATGATGATGTCAATTGCTCTTATTTTCCTAGCTCTTTGTATGGGAGGATTATTACAAGGAATGGGTATTATAGCGCAGCTGATGAATATTATCTCTAGCTTCGTAAAAACTAGTACACGCTTAATTATTTCTACTGCTTCAACTGCAATTGGTGTAAACTTCTTACTTGGTGAGCAATACTTATCTATCGTTTTAACAGGACAAGCATTCGCTAATAAATACGATGAAGTCGGTTTAGAACGTCGTAATTTATCACGAGTATTAGAAGATGCTGGTACAGTAATTAATCCACTCGTACCATGGGGTGTCAGTGGCGTATTCTTAACAAACGTTCTTAGCGTTCCAACATTCGATTACTTGCCATACGCAATCTTCTGTTTAGCTTGTCCAGTCGTAACCATTATCGTCGGTTTTACTGGATTCGGTCTTTCATGGAAAAAAGAAAAAGCAGTACCAGTTTCATAATATAACAAAAAGGATTACCAAATCGGTAATCCTTTTTATATTTCTCGACTATCTATTCGCTTTCTTTCTTCTAAATAACATAAGTAATCCCGCTCCAACAAACGCAAGACCAGCTCCAATTGTAGAAGCAATACTTGCACCTGTTTTCGGTAAATCACGTTCATCTTTTTCAGCTTCTTTATTTTCACTTACAGTTGTTGTTTCTTTTGTATTTTGATCATCTGTTGTAGTTTGTCCAGATCCAGTATTGTTTCCATCTTGCTTTGGTTCATTACCATTATTACCTTCTTCTGTTGGTGGTGTTGGGTTTTCTCCATTACCTGTTGGCGGTGTCGTTTGGTTTTCTCCACCACCTGTTGGCGGTGTTGTTTGGTTTTCTCCACCACCTGTTGGCGGTGTTGTTTGGTTTTCTCCACCACCTGTTGGCGGTGTTGTTTGGTTTTCTCCACCACCTGTTGGCGGTGTTGTTGGATTTCCTTCACCAGTTTCTTTATCATCATTCTTCTTCGTTATATCAATTGCATATTTAGCAAATTCATTTTCAGATGGTCCAACATATGATATCTTCCCATCTTTCTTTATATAATTTTGTGCATTTGGTGAAGAATCAAATGTTGTAATTAACTTATCTGCAACAATCGGTTTAAATGTCCAATTTTTATCTGCTGTCGGATTAATAACCGGTGTTTCTTGCATATATTTCACTATGATTTGACGTGTTTCATCTTGTGATTGGTAAATAACTTCTCCTTCACTTACACCAGGGAACGTTTTACTGCTACCGCGATAATTATTTGTAGCAACGATGAACTCTTGATTGTCAGCTACTGGCTTACCTTCATATGTCATATTTACAATACGATTCGCATTTGCATTTACAACTTTTCCATCTTTATCGTATTTCGCCGGTTGTGTTACATCAATTTCGTATTTTAAGCCATCTAAAATATCGAAGTTATATGTAGGATAGCCTATATTTACTAACGGCTGTTCTTCTGTTTTCGTTGGATCAATTTGATTAAACTGACCTGCAGACATTTCAAGCCATTCTTTCACTTGTGCCCCATTTACTTTTACAGCATATAACGTATTTGGATACACGTATAAATCTGCAACGTTTTTAATTGCTAACGTTCCAGCTGGAATATCCGTATAATATGTAGCACCGTTTCGGCCACCTGCTTTAAATGGTGCACCTGCAGATAAAACCGGAATATCTTTAATCTTTTCGTACTCTGGTTTTTTAAGTTCTTGTTCTACATACCATTTTTGCGCATTTGTCACAATTTGTACGGAAGGATCATCTTGTACTAATGAAAAATAACTATTAATTGGTGCTTTCGTTTCACCTACAGGTGTATTTACATAGTCGATTGTCGCTTGATGCTCATCTTTAATTTCATTAACTAATTTTTGATCAGATTCTACTAATGGGGTACCTTTACTATTAGCAATCGGACGAAGTTGCGGCTTAGATTGATCTTTTTGTACTTCCCATTTTCCGTTTACCTTTTTCAATTGCATATCAATAATACCTAAGTTACTACCAAAAACACCAGGCATTACAACCGGAACACCATTAAATACGTCCTTCACTTCAGTATGTGAATGTCCCATTAATACTGCATCTACGCCAGGAACTTGTGTTGCTAAATGATATGATGCATTTTCCATTTTATTCGCTTCTTTATATTCGCTCTTATCGACCCCTGAATGAGCCAATGCAACGATAATATCTGCACCCTCATCTTGCATTTTCTTCACCATTATTCTTGCTGTTGCGACGATGTCTTTCGCTTTTACTTTTCCTTCTAAGTTCGCTTTATCCCAGTTCATGATTTGTGGTGGAACAAATCCCATTACACCAATTTTCACTATTTGTTTTTGGCCTGCTTCATCCACTACTTCTTTCTTTAAAATATGATATGGTTTAAAATAATTTTCATCGTTCTCTTCCTTATCATCATGGTCAACTTTATAGACATTCGAGTTAATAACCGGGAAATCCGTTTTTTCAATCACTTCCTTTAAATAATCTAAACCGTAGTTAAATTCATGATTCCCAAGAGAGATGACGTCATACTTCATTAAATTCATTACACGATATAATGGATGTGTATAACTAGGATCCACACGATTCTTCGGATCTTTTATTTTATTCGCTACGTAATCCCCAAGCGGTGTCCCTTGTAATGCATCCCCATCATCAAATAGGACAGAGTTTTTCACTTCTTCACGTGCTTTATTAACGAGTGTTGCCGTTTGTACAAGACCTACTTTATTATCTGTTTTCGTTTGATAATAATCGTAATTCATTAAGTTAACGTGAATATCTGATGTTTCTAGAATTCGTAAGTTAACTGTACTCTCCCCAGTGTTCTCATCTGCATGAGCTGTTGCTGGCATTACTTGCGGTGCCATTACACCAATCGCAAGAGTTGCTCCAGCTAGCATTTTTTTTGACTTTTTCACAAAAAATCCCCCTTATACAATTACCAGAAATAATGAAATGAATCCCTATCTGTCTCTAACCACATACCTTTTTTCTTCTATTAGAGACACAATTTTCATTTCACCCTGCGCTAACGAGTAGTCCCCTTAAACGCCCGATTGATGAAGACTATTAATTAAAAGGAAATAAAGCTCCCACTAGTTAAAGTTTCACCTTATCTGACATTATCATATATAAAGTTCTTTCCTATCGTCAATATTTTTTGACAAACTTCAACAAATTTTCTGTAAAGTTATTATAAACTTTTCATAAACATATAATATGCCCTTACATTGCTAATACTGCTGAATATGATACAATTACCAATTACAAGGAGGATGAATTTATGAAAAAAGTCATCTTAACAATTGTTTGTCTCCTCCTTCTGATCATTTCTTATTCTTATTTTGAAAAGAACGACGAGACAAAACAAAATGAATCTGAAGAAAAAACAGAAAAAACATCTGCCCCAAATTGGATTGATAAGCAAACAAACGAATCTTTTTATCATCTTGTATTAGGTGATTCACTCGCTAAAGGATACGGATCGACACAAGGTGGATTTGCTGAATTAGCTTCTAAGCAAATAGAAGCACAAATTCATAAACCAATTACAGTAGAAAACCTTGGGGTAAACGGTCTTACAACAGATCGTCTCGCTAAAAAAGTTCAATCAGAAGATGTAAAGGAAAAAATTAGAGCAGCAAATATAATTACAATTAATATTGGAGGAAATAATTTATTTCGTTTAAATCGTGATGTTGGTGTTATAGATGGTATAAAAATGTTAAATAAAGAAAAAGCTCATTTTGAAGCGGATATAAAAAGTATTGTAAAGACAGTTCGAGATCAAAATCCGGATGCTTTACTCATTCTCTCAGAACTCTATAACCCGTTACAACTCGATGACTCCATCGCAAGTTATGCAGATATGTTTTTAGATGGCTGGAATGAATCTGTTTATTCCATTTCCAAAACAAATCAACCATCTATCGTTTTACCAATTCGCAAATTAATATCGAATGATAAAAAAGAGTTATTATTTGACCAAGTACACCCAAATGATAACGGCTATGCAATTATTGCCAATACATTTACAAAGCAAGTGTTATCCTACAAATATTAAAGCGACCATGAAACAATTCTATTTTTATAACATGTCTTTTTTGTTACAATGATAGTGGAAGGGGGCCTTTATATGGAATCACGCGAGTGGGAACGTATTGTTGATCATCTTCTTTCGCTAGTGCCTCTTTTTTATCGCAAATTTATGCTTCCTGGAGAATTTTCTTCTCAAAGACATATGCCGCCATCACATACACAAGTATTACTGCTTTTGCATGAAAACGGCACATTAGCAGTTTCCGAAATCGGCAAGCGGCTAGCGATTTCACGGCCTAACATGACACCTCTATTAAACAAACTTATTCAAGAAGAACTAATAGAGCGTCATTATAGCGAAAAAGATCGACGGGTCATTTTAATTTCTCTAACAGCTGAAGGGAAATTATTAGTAAATCAGTATCAGCAATTCATTTTAGACAAACTAAAAGAAAATTTCCAAACATTATCTGAGGAAGAGCGCGAAAAGCTCATTCATTCTCTTCAAACCATTCAAAATTTAATTTTGAAAACAAACGTATAAAGCTGCTTCTAAATAGAAGCAGCTTTATGATTCGTAATAATTACCATAGTACACATTGGAATATGGCCATGTTGTTAAATATGGTTTTTTTTCCTGTGTAGGCTGTTGTTGTGGTAATTGTGGTATTTGTGATAATTGCTGTAATTGTTGTTGCCGATATAATTCGTATTGTCTACTCGTATCATAAACCGGATAATAATTTACATATGGATATACTTGAGGTACGTAATAATAATACATTATCCTCTCCTCCTTTTTCTTAAACATATTCAAAGGAGAAAATGGATGTGACATTGTTTATAATTGTACAAGTGGTTCTCTCACTCGTTTCTTCCTTTTCTTCAAGCGTAACTTACGGTTCTTTTCGTATAAATAATGCACAACGAAATACGAAATGAGACCAAACACAACTCCTAAAATCGTCATTCCAATTAATACATACACTTCACTTTGTAATAAGCTCTTTAATATCGTAAAAATGTGACTTGAAAACAAGTCCGATATCGTAAATGGTTCATGATGAATTTTCTGTACATGAAATGGATAAATCATTTTTCCTAGCGCATACGCAAGCGGAAATAAAAATACTGGGAGAAACGATATTTTCCCAATAATATTGCCAATAACTGCCGCAGGAAAAGATCCCTTTGCTAACCTGACGATTGGATAAAATATTACATATACGAGCGATGCCGTATAAATGACTAACATTTCTAAGCCGAATCCTATAGCAAACCCTAACGATACTTTCTTTGCGCCTTCTGGCGATCGAAGCAACTTATAATATTGAAACTTTAATATTCTCCACATCCGCTGAAAAAACGAATATGTTTTCTTAGTTGTTTTCACCCTCATCATCTCTTTAACTATATTTTTATATGTAGTATGTCCTTACACACTCTGAAAAACAAATTTAGTTTTCTCTTTTATTATAAATGATATCGAAATGGTTAACTAAATATACATATGACATTTTAATATAAAAAAACCTCCCTTTTAGGAAGGCTCTTCTACATTTTTAAATAAACTCACTAATAACGCTTTTTGAGCATGCAATCGATTACCAGCTTGCTCAAAGACGATAGACTGCGGTCCATCTATAATTTTTCCTGTTACTTCTTCTTCACGATGGGCAGGTAAACAGTGTAAGAAACGATATGTTTGCTTCGCATGCTTAACAAGTTCGTTATTGATTTGGTAAGGTTGAAATAAAGAATATTTCTCTTCTTCGCCCTCTTGCCCCATGCTCATCCAAACGTCAGTATAAATGAAATCAGCTTCATTCACCGCTAATTCAGGATCATGCAAAACTTCAATTTCAGCTCCTGTTTCCTTGGCAATCGCTAACGCTTTTTTTACAATCTCTTCATTCGGTTCATATCCTACAGGCGTTGCAACAGTCATATGCATTCCGACTTTTGCACTCGCTAGCAACAATGAATGACATACATTATTTCCGTCACCTACGTAAGCCAATTTTATTCCTTTAAATGTATTTGTTTCTTCATATATTGTCATGAGGTCTGCCAATGCTTGACAAGGATGATGATCATCCGTTAAACCGTTAATAACAGGAGTACTCGATTCTTTTGCAAGCTCTTCTACATCCGCGTGCGAGAATGTACGTATCATAATCCCGTCAATATACTGCGATAATACTTTCGCAGTATCTGAAACAGTTTCTCCTCTTCCCATTTGCATCTCTTTTCCACTTAAAAACATACCATGTCCCCCGAGTTGTACCATTCCCGCTTCAAAAGATACACGAGTACGAGTTGAATGCTTATCAAAAATAAGCCCTAATATTTTGCCTTGTAATAAAGGCTCTTGCTTATTCTTTTTTAAATATATAGCGAACTCAATTAAAGAAATAATTTCTTCTTTCGTTAATTCTTCTAGTGTTAAAAGATCTTTCGTATTTAATTTCGGTACTTGTACAGTTGACATGAAACTTCCCCCTTATATGATTGATACGTTTTTTGTACAAACTACTTTTTTTATTATATATACTGCCTGTTCTAACTCTTCATTCGTGACAATGAGTGGCGGTAATAGTCTTATAACATTAGGGCCTGCTTGTAATACGAGAAGTCCTTCGTTTTCTAGTTGTTCTATAAAACTTGCAACTTCATGCTTACACTCAATCCCAATCATAAGCCCTTTACCACGTATATTTTGAATACATTCGACATGCTGTAATTCCTCTTGCAACTTCTCTAATACGTACTCGCCTTTTTCTTGTACTTCTTTTAAAAACGATGGTTTTTTACTCACTTGCAATACTTCTTTCGCTGCAGCCATCGCGATGTAATTCCCGCCAAAAGTTGAACCGTGTGATCCTGCAGTAAACGACGTTCCGAGCTCTTTCCCGCCAATCATCGCTCCGACAGGAATCCCATTCCCAAGTGCCTTTGCAACGGTAACGATATCAGGCTCTATTCCCACTTGTTCATAAGCGAATAGTGTTCCAGTTCTTCCTATCCCCGTTTGTACTTCGTCTATAATAAATAAGGAACCGAACTTATTACATAATGTTTCAATCTCTTTCAAAAAAGATAGATCAACAGGTATTACTCCTCCCTCTCCTTGAACTACTTCTACCATTACCGCCGCAACTTCTTCATTCATTACTTCCTCTAATGCTTTAATATCGTTAAAAGGGATATGTAAAAAAGATGGAAGTAATGGACCAAATCCTTCTTTTACCTTATCTTGGCCTGTTGCACTCATCGTTCCAAATGTTCTACCGTGAAAAGACTGCTGGCATGTTACGACGAGAGATTTTCCAGTATGCTTACGTGCTAACTTTAAAGCCGCTTCATTTGCCTCTGCCCCACTATTACAGAAAAACACATAATCTAATGCTCTATTTTCTGTTAATAATGACGCAACTTCTTCTTGTAAGCTGTTTGTAAACAGGTTAGATATATGCCATATATCATCAAGTTGCTCTTGTACACCTTTGAGAACAGTAGGGTGACAATGTCCTAAATTACATACGCCAATTCCTGATGTAAAATCTAAATATTCCTTACCTTTATTATCAATAACTTTCGTTCCAGTTCCCTTTACAAACTCAATAGTTCTTCTGCCATACGTTTGAAAAAGATGACTCGTCATGCAATACTCACACCTTTCGTTACCGTCGTTCCAATACACTCTCCCGTAACCTCAGTAAAATCTTTTGTACCATTCACAATACTTATCTTTTGCACTCCCATTTTTAATGATGCTAGTGCCGCCTGTACTTTTGGAATCATCCCACCTGTAATAACACCTGTTTCTATAAAAGTTGCAATTTCAGATTCATCCGTTTCCTTTACCAAATTCCCTTCATGTAATATTCCATCTACATCCGTAATAAAAACAAGCTCTTTTGCTCCTAACGCGGCCGCAATCCCAGCCGCAGCATTGTCCGCATTTATGTTATAAATTTCATTACCATTTACCCCGATTGGAGCAATAACAGGAATATACTCCATATTTATTAATCCTTTTAATAAAGCTGTTTCTACATAACTTACTTCCCCTACATATCCTATCTCTTCGCTGACAGGTTGAATTTGAAGTAAATTGCCGTCACACCCTGAACAACCTACCGCAAGTAAATTATGCTTTTGTAAATTCATTACGAGTTTTTTATTCGTACTTCCGCATAGCACCATTTGAACAACATCCATAACTTCTTTTGGTGTTATCCGTAATCCATCTCTTTTTTCTACGTTGATGTTACAATCTTTTAATTTGGCATCAATTTCTGGTCCACCACCATGAACAATCACTACTTTATACTTCTGTTGCAATTTCTTTATACATTCAAAAAACACATCATTTAATTGATTCAACATACTACCGCCGCATTTCACTACAATATAATCGCTCATCTTCTCTCTCCTTATGTACGATAACAAGCATTTATTTTCACATATTCATAGCTTAAGTCACAGCCCCAAGCTGATCCTGTCTCTTCACCTAAGTGTAAGTACACATTAATGACTATTTCATCTTCTTGTAACCTCTCTTTCATTTTTTCTTCAGAAAATGTTTGAGGCTCACTATTTTTTAATACCGATATAGATTGAAGAGTAATGTCAATTGTGTTCGGATTAATAGCTACTTCACTTTGTCCAATACTGCTAATAATTCGCCCCCAGTTTGGGTCTTCACCATGTATTGCTGTTTTCACAAGACTCGAACCGACTATTTGCTTTGCAATTTTTTTTGCCTCTTCATTCGTTTGAGCTCCTAGCACATTTACTTCTATTAACTTCGTAGCGCCTTCACCATCTTGCGCAATTTTTTTCGCTAAATCTTCACATACCTTCTGTAAAGCACCTACGAAAGTTTCCCAATCTGTATGTTCCATATTTATCGGCCTTGTTTCTGATAATCCACTTGCCATAACGATGACCATATCATTCGTAGAAGTATCTCCATCCACCGTAATTTGATTAAATGTATGATTCGTTATTTGTGATAACGCTGTTTGCAATACGTTATGCTCTATATGAGCATCTGTCGTAATAAAACTAAGCATCGTTGCCATATTCGGATGAATCATCCCTGAACCTTTTGCAACACCCGCAATCACCACTTTCTTCCCATCAATAATCATTTCATAGCAAGTTTCTTTCGTGATAAGATCCGTCGTTAAAATTGCTTCAGAAAAAGAATATGCTTCACTTTCTTCCTTCGTCGGTATAAGAGTTGCAACCCCCTTTCGGATTATATCCATCGGCAGTGGAACACCAATTACACCTGTTGAAGCTACTGCAACGTAATTTTCTTTCATCCCAAAATGTTCCGCCCCTAACACGCGCATCTCGTATGCGTCTTGTAATCCTTGCATTCCAGTACAAGCATTTGCATTTCCACTATTAACGATAATTGCTTGTAACTTCCCTTCTGCCGTTATACTATCCTTCGTTACTTGCAAAGGGGCTGCTTGTATTTGATTCGTTGTATACACAGCGGCACATGATGCTGGTACGTCACAAACGATTGCCCCTAAATCCTTTTTCTCCTTTTTCAGACCATTTACAGTACCAATTGCCGAAAAGCCTTTCGGCGTTACAATTGAACCATTTTCTAATTTTGTAATAGACGCTACTTTAATCATCATGTCCCCCTTATAGATAAAGCGGCATATGTTGTAAACCTGTTGTCTCTTCTAGTCCCGCTATTATGTTTGCATTTTGAATCGCTTGCCCAGCCGCGCCTTTCATCATATTGTCTATAACAGAAACGACCGTAACTCTTTCAGTTCTTTCATCGTAAGCTATGCCAATATCACAATAATTTGAGCCTCTCACTTCTTTTGGACTTGGAAATTTCCCTTGCGTACAAATTCGGATGAAAGGCGATTGTTCATACGTTTCTTCATACAATTTTTGAAGTTGCTTTATTTCCATCTTTTGTTTTACTTTTGCATAAAGTGTAATCATAATTCCTCGTGATATCGGTATTAAATGTGTGCTAAATGTAATTGGCTGTGATTCACTATTCCATTCTGTAAGCATTTGCTCAATCTCCGGAACGTGCTGATGCTGGTTTACTTTATAGATATGTAAGTTATCGTATAGCTCAGGAAAATGAGTCATTGTTGTTGGTGTTTTTCCTGCTCCTGATACCCCTGATTTCGCATCAATAATAATCGAATCTTCTTCAATCATGCTACTACGTATTAACGGCGCTATCGCTAGCAATGTGGCTGTAGCAAAACATCCTGGGTTTGCAATTAAATTTGCCTTTTGAATCTCAGTCCTTTTCCATTCACTTAACCCATACACTGCTTTTCTAAGAATTTCTTCTTTCGCTGCTGGCCTTTTATACCACAGTTCATATGACGAAGGATCTATCATACGAAAGTCTCCAGATAGGTCAATTACTTTTAAACCTTCTGCTACTAACTTGGGAGTTAACTCCGCCGATACTCCTGCTGGTGTTGCTAGAAATACGATTTCTGCTTCTTTCCCTATTGTCTTCACATCAATTTCTTGTAACGTATGAACGAGAACATTTCGAAGATGCGGATATACATTTGTTATACACTCACCAACTTGCGAAAAAGAATGAAGAGATGCTATCGAAAAATATGGATGTTGTTCTAATAAACGAATTAATTCAATGCCCCCATATCCAGTGGCTCCAATAATTGCGACTTTCATAAGTTCCTCCTCAAATCGATTCTTTAAATTAAGTATGATTATAATATTGTATATTTATAGAGTCAATTAAATATTTATAAATTTTCAAATCTAAAAAAACTTAATTTTATTAGAAAAACAATATACTCAACCGAATTTTTATACAAAAATAGTGCATAGTAGTTTTTTTATTTCACTTCAAGTACAATAAAACAATACATACGTACATACAGGCGGGAAAAAATATGAACGAAAAATTAATTGAGAAAATGATTATAAAAAGTTTTCAGCAATATCAATGCAGTCCAATATCAAAAGAAGATCAGGAAATGCTAGTGAAACATATTCAAACGGTGACTCATTCAAATATTGAAATTGATTTATACGAGGAGATTGAGGATATTGTTTATGATTACGTGACTGGAAAACAATAAAAAATAGGAGATTTCCATGTGGAAATCTCCTATTTTTTACTTAATGATTTACCTGCTACACGTTCAAATAAACCTGGGAATAAAGCATAAAGTTTTGGACCAATTCCCATCCACTTCGGTAAGTTTACTTCACGTTTTTTCGTGTGCATCGACTTTACGATTTGTTCTGCTACGTATGTTGGTTTTAACATGTAACGTCCCATATTCTTTACATATGTACCAGATTGATCCGCTATTTCAAAAAAGTTTGTATCTATCGGACCTGGATTAATTGCTGTAACATAAATATCTGTATTCGCTAATTCCATGCGTAAACTATTCGTAAATCCTAATACAGCATGTTTCGTTGCTGCATACGCACTTGATTTCGGAGTTGCAATTTTTCCGGCAAGTGAAGCAATATTAATAATATGTCCTTCGTTCTTGTTTACCATATAAGGTAGTACCGCTTTCGTACATGCTACTAATCCAAATACATTTACTTGGAACATATCTTTTACTTCACCCATTGACGCATCTTCAAACGTTTTAAAAATACCAAATCCCGCATTGTTTACTAATATATCAATACGTCCCACTTCTTGTAATACCTTTGAAAAAACAGACTGTACTTCCATCTCTTCACTTACATCTAGTACATAATAATAGCAAGGCGTATTATAAGTTTCTTTAATTTTGTCTACTAACGCTTGTAGTTTCTCTTCTGTTCGAGCCATTAATACTGGAGTCGCTCCCTGTGCTGCAACTTGCATTGCAACTTGCTCACCAATCCCACTAGAAGCACCTGTAATGACGATTACTTTATTTTGTAAACGTCCTGTCATTGCTGTCACCTACTTTGCATAATAAATCAATTGTTGCGATGACTCATCAATCATCACTTGTTGATTATATGCTAAATAGTCCAATTGTCCAACCGTTTCTGAAATAGTAAGTGGTAATTGTTCTTTATATAATACCGGAAATAGTTTTACACATACTTCAAATGCTGTCATTGGTTTTTCCTTTAATAACTCAAGCACTTTAAAAGCACGTGTTTCTTGCTTTTGTAATCTCGTTTCAATAAGTTGTTTCACATTTAGAACATCTTCCCCATGCCCTGATAAAATGCGTGAAATATTCATTTCGCTTAAACGCTGTAATGTTTGATTATATTGTAGTAATGGGCGTGCCCGCTCTGTTTGCCCTTCATATGGCGGTTCTAGTATTGGATTCGAAGAAATATGACTAATGAGAGCATCTCCACCAATTAATATTCCATCAGATTCTCTATATAAAGAAATATGAGTAGAAGCATGACCTGGTGTTTCAAGTACTGTAAATCCAGGCAAAGAATCAATACGATCTCCTTCTCTCACAGTATGCGTTAACGATCTATTACAAGAATATTTAAGTGTCCTCGTCGTCAATAACGACTCGTCTTTCAAAAATGCTGCTGGCACACCAAACTGTAAGGCTGTCTCTCTAAAAAATTCATGATACCGCTTTAAAAATTCTGGATTTTGTGTAATCCAAGGCTCATTCCAAGGATGTCCAATAATATTCGTCTTCTCAGAAAATATATTTAAAAGTCCACAATGATCTGCATGATGATGCGTAATGACTACTGTTTCAATATCTTCTATCGTATGTCCTAATGCACCTAATTGACTTTCTAACGCATTCCTTGCCTCTTCTGTATTCGTCCCTGTATCAATTAATGTTAATGTCTCCCCCTCAACTAAAAACACATTCACAGTTTCCACTGCAAATGGTACAGGAATCTCCATTCGGTGAATCGCCGTCATGCTTAGCCCCCCTGTCTCTTTCCGGTTCAAAAATGAATACTTCTTCAGTTTACAACTTCTATATATATTTGTCATTATTTTCAGATAAAAAGAGGTGTTTCCTATAAAAAAACGAATGTATGTACATTTATAAGAATTTCTAACCAAAATTAAAGGAGGAACATCATGTCTATTCAAAACATTTCCTTTCTCGGTGCAGGCTCTATTGCCGAAGCTATTATTGGTGGCTTGTTACATGCAAATGTCGTTAAAGGTGAACAAATTACTGTAAGTAATCGTTCTAACGAGACAAGATTACAAGAGCTACATAAAAAATACGGTGTCAAAGGTACTCATAATAAAAAAGAATTACTTACTGATGCAAATATTCTTTTTCTAGCAATGAAACCAAAGGATGTTGCAGAGGCGCTTACCCCTTTTAAAGAATACATAAATAATAACGTGCTTATTATTTCATTACTAGCAGGTGTTTCTACTGACTCAATTAGAAAACTACTTCAAAAAGACGTTCCAATTATTCGTGCAATGCCAAATACCTCCGCAGCCATTTTAAAATCAGCTACCGCTATCTCCCCTTCAAAACATGCAACAGCGGAGCATATTCGCACTGCAACATCTTTATTTGAAACGATTGGTCTCGTCTCTGTTGTAGAGGAAGAAGATATGCATGCTGTCACTGCATTATCCGGAAGTGGACCTGCTTATATTTATTACGTAGTGGAAGCTATGGAAGAAGCTGCAAAAAAAATTGGTTTAAAAGAAGATGTTGCAAAATCACTTATTCTTCAAACGATGATTGGTGCTGCTGAAATGCTAAAAGCAAGTGACAAACACCCTTCTATTTTGAGAAAGGAAATTACTTCTCCTGGTGGAACTACCGAAGCAGGTATTGAAGTATTACAAGAACATAAATTTCAACAAGCACTTATTTCTTGTATTACACAGGCAACGAAACGATCACATAATCTTGGAAAAACATTAGAACAACTAACAAAAGAAAAATAGAAAAAGGAGCTCAAGTTTATTTGAGCTCCTTTTTCTATAATTACACTTAGTTATTGTTCTTCCCAAAAATCTCTTCTTGCAGGCGACGACCAGTCGGCGTTGCTGCAAGTCCACCTTCTGCTGTTTCACGAAGTGCTACTGGCATCGTTTGTCCGATTCTAAACATTGCCTCAATTACTTCATCACATGGAATTGTACTCGTTACACCAGCTAATGCTAAATCTGCTGAAATCATCGCATTCGCAGCTCCTGCTGCATTACGTTTTACACAAGGTACTTCTACAAGTCCTGCAACAGGATCACACACTAAACCAAGCATGTTCTTTAATGAAATTGCCATCGCTGTAGCTGCTTGATCTTGTGTTCCACCAGCCATCTCAACTGCAGCTGCAGCCGCCATTCCACTTGCTGAACCAACTTCAGCTTGGCATCCTCCCGCTGCACCAGAAATACAAGCGTTATTCGCAACAACCATACCGAAAGCTCCTGCTGTAAATAAGAATTCAATCATTTCTTCACGTGTAGGCTGCAATTTTTCTCTTAGTGCAAATAGTACACCTGGCACTGTTCCAGCAGAACCTGCTGTTGGTGTTGCACAAATAATTCCCATCGCTGCGTTTACTTCATTTGTTGCAACAGCTTTGCTTACTGCATCCAAAATCGTATCTCCAGATAAGCCTTTTCCGCTCTTCATATACGCTTGAACTTTTACAGCATCTCCACCAGTTAAACCAGTTGGTGATTTCACGCCGCGAATACCACGTTCTACTGCTTGCTCCATCACGACTAAGTTCTTTTCCATACCAGCAATTACTTCTTCACGTGAAATACTTCTTGTTTCCATTTCACATTGAATCATAATTTCTGCGATTTTTACATTTTGTTCTTTAGCTTGCGCCACTAGTTCCGCTGCGTTCCGAAACATGGTGTGTCCCCCCTGCAATTATTCCATAATAGTTACTTGACAAATATTTTGTTGCGCTTTTATTTCTTCAATTACTTCATCTGCTAATAATTCATCTGTTTCAATGACCATAAGCGCTCTTCTTCCTTTTTCTTTACGAGAAACACTCATTGTGCTAATGTTAATCTCATGTTTCGCAAGGATTGAAGCTACCGCTGCAATAGCACCGAAGCGATCGTTATTTACAATAAGTAGTGCTGGGCTCGTGCCTGATAATTGAAGATCGAATCCGTTTAATTCTACAACTTCAATTTTACCGCCACCAATTGAGCAAGCAACAACTTCAATTTCATCTTCACCTTTATACAAACGAATTCTCGCTGTATTTGGGTGAGGTGCATTGGCATCTTCTTCAATGAATTCCACTTCAATTTCGCGCTCTTTTGCTATTTCTAGCGCCTCTGGAATACGTAAGTCATCTGTTTCAAATCCTAATATTCCACCGATTAGTGCTACATCCGTACCATGCCCTCGATACGTCTTTGCAAATGATCCATATAACGAAATGCTTACTCTTTCTGGTTCATGACGAAACAGCTGGCGAGCAACTTGCCCCATTCTTGCTGCGCCTGCTGTATGTGAACTTGATGGTCCAATCATAACTGGACCGATAATATCAAATACTGAGCGATACTTCATCATAACTCCCCCTAAACCTCTATGAAAAAATTTATTCTACTATTCTATTAAGCTGCTACATCTGTCGCTTTTCCAGTTGTACCACGAATTTGTTCTGCTGTACGAATTGGATAGTTTTTGAATAAAAGTAATCCAATATAACCTGAAATAATACCAGTTATCATAATACATAAGAATCTTAGCATTATTTTCATTTAAAAATGATACAAGATAATCCAGAATAAAGTCTGGTAGCAATCCAAAGTTTAACACAGAAGCCATTGCAAGCATAGCATAAACAAGTGATATAACCATTGCTAATGCAACTAAATTTGCACCCGCTATTCCGCCTAGACTACCTGCTGATGTTCTGAACTCTTTTAAAGAGTGGTGTACCAATTAAATCTCCACTACCTTATTAATAAAAAGCTTCTACTAAGGAACTCGCAATAGCTACACTTGCTAATCATATCGTTTAGCTAAAAAGTGAAAAAGACTTATGACAAATAATAGTAATATCTTTCCTATTATAATTCTCGTGTTACTCTCTCATGATTTAGTCAACTTCACTTGTTACGATAATGACTAAAATACATGCGACTTATCATAAATTATAATCTGCCCTCATTATAGCTTGTTTTTTATAAAACGCTTACTTTTGTTGAATTTTAAAAGTTCTGAATAAAAGTCCATTTCTGCTATTTGTATCACTTGTATGTCATCTGACTTATATAACAGTTTTTCTAAATAATCATTATTTCGTATTTTTATCCTATATATTCAAACCATCCTAATTTTCTGTATCATCCAAGTATAAGTATAAAATAATAACAGTTTTATTTTTAAATTTTTTTAGACATAAAAAAATGGTAACCCGCTGTTACCATTTTTTACAAAATAATTATTTTTCTACTGGGAATGATTTCAAATCTGTCGCTATTTCTGTATTAGAAAACAACTCTCTAGCCTCTTTCAATAATTCCTTATATGTATCTCCTTGATAGCGAGAACTAATGTGAGTTAATATTAGTCGCTTCGCATTTGCCTGAAGTGCAATGCTCGCAGCTTGCTTAGATGTAGAATGAAAATAATCATACGCTTGTTGCTCATCTTCTGCTGCGAAAGTCGCTTCATGGACAAGTACATCTGCATCTTGCGCAAGCTCCCTACTCGCTTCGCAATATCGCGTATCACCTAAGATAGTAATAATTCTTCCTTTTTGAGGTGGGCCGATAAACTCATTTCCATTTAATATCGTGCCATCCTCTAATTCAACTACTTCACCATCTTTTAAACGTTTAAAGATTGGACCTGGTTTCACACCCATCTCAAGCAACTTATCAACTAAAAGAGCACCTTGTATATCTTTCTCTACAATACGATATCCAAAGCATTCTATACCGTGTGACAATCTTTTCGTTTCTACATAAAATTCATTATCTTCAAATACGGTACCTTCTTCTGTTATCTCCACAACTTCAAGTGGATATTTCACATGTGTCGTACTTACCGATAATGCCACTTCAATAAATTGTTTAATTCCTTTCGGTCCATACACCGTTAAAGGCGTAGTTCCTCCTTGAAATGAACGGCTACCTAATAAACCAGGCAATCCAAAAATATGATCGCCATGTAAATGCGTAATAAATATTTTTTCAATGCGGCGCGGACGTACAGATGTATGTAATATTTGATGTTGCGTGGCCTCACCACAATCAAATAACCAAGTTTGTCCTCGTTCTTCTAACAATTGTAAAGCAATTGCTGAAACGTTCCTTCCTTTTGAAGGAACACCTGCACCAGTTCCTAAAAATACAAATTCCACTTTCTTTCCTCCAGCTCTAAATATACTCTATCTCTCATCTTACGGAATGTTATTTCAAATGGCAAATTGAATTTACATAACCAAACATCTAGACAACTATATAACACGAACGTTATACTCAAAAAAATTAGCTATCGTTCGTGTTTTGTGTTAAAATAATTATACTACATTTTAAGGGAGCGTTTTATTATGAAAGAAGTATTTCGTTTACAAACTGATTTTTCATCTTCATTTGATCGCTGGGTAAGTTCTTTCGTGTCTGATCACCCAGCACAATTAGAATGGACAACTTTAAAGGAATTAATCCATGAATATACAACATCACATACAAATGATACGTTACCAGCATATATTTCTTCAGCTTTAACATATTACGCCCAACGCGTTTCAACTACAAACAGTTCAGAGATTGTTATTTTTGAAAACCCTACAATCTCGTAATCTATAATAAAAAAGCACTGGTTACAGTGCTTTTTTATTTATACTTATTTAACAAATGATCATATTCCATCCAAAAGTCGGTATACATACTTCGCTCAAACTCATCTAAAATTATCTTTTCACTTGATTTATTGAATAATTCTTTTGCCTGTAGCGCAAAAGAAACAATTTGTTTTCTATATTCATTTTCATTTACTTCTATATGAAGCCCTTCATAGTATATAGCCTTTTGATCAGTAGAAATAACTTTGACAAAATCCTTTAAAACCACATTTTCACCTATATGGTTTATAGTCCAATGAATTGAAATTGGGCATCCTAACATGAGCATAGTGCCACATCCGTGCAAAATAAGCCCCTCTTCATTTTCAATATCACAAATATATTCTTTATCTAAAGTTCGTAACAAAGCTAAAGCTGATTCACTTATTCCCCATTCCTCATCCATACCTGTTTGTGTAATAATCGTTCCATCCACATTTAAATAAATTTCCCCGTGAGAACATAAATCTTCCTGCTCATTAAACAACCACTTTTGATTCTCAATATTTATAATAAAATTTTGTGGTACCATTACAAATTCCCCTTTTATAAAAATATTTATTTTTCATATTATTTATAATCAATATCATACATTTCATCCCACATATCTATTATAAATCCGTTTAATATTTTAAAAACACAGATAAAAAAGATATTGACACTACAATTTTACAGTGCTAACATTCAACATGTAATTGAATATGGTCTCTGTTAGGTGAGGCTCCTGTATAGAGAAACGCTGCTGCCCAAAAATGTCGAGAGACGCCAATGGGTCAACAGGAAAGGTCGGAATGAAGGCCTTTTTTAATGTAGCTGGTTTCAGTACCTATGCTATACAGTGCTAAAACTCAACGAGGGAGAGGTGCATGTATTTTGTCATACACAAAAACTGTTTTTATTTATGTCTACTAACAGTCTTTGTTGTGGACTCTTTTAACTGCGAATTCAGACCTTTACTCGTTTTGAGTAAAGGTCTTTTTACGTCTATATGCACCTTACTATGAAACAAACATAGCATATCAGAAACTACTAAATTGTACGGAGGTGAGGAGCAGTTGGCAATTGATGATTCGGCCCAGATACCCATACGTTTTACATTCATATTTCATCATGTAGGTAGGAAAGAAACTGTTCCTCACCATTTCAAATAGTTAGGTAACAGATTGTTTCCTCCTTCATGACAGAGGAGGAACTACCGATGTTTAATTTACAAAGACAAGAAACAAAGCATGCTTATGAGCAAGATAGCATGAAAACAAATAACGAATTATTAGTGGAGGTTGCAACACAAGATGTAAGCTCTGCGTTAAAACTTTTAGAAACAACACAAGATGGATTATCTAAACAAGAAGCGTCTCGTAGACTTTCTTTATATGGTCCGAACGAAATAGCTCATAATAAAATGGCGCCGTGGTACATTCAATTTCTGTCGGCATTTAAAAATCCATTTATTTTCGTTTTATTAGCTCTTGGAGCACTCTCCTTTTTCACGGATGATATGCAAGGAACAATTGTCGTATCTGCAATGGTACTACTTAGTGCAACAATTCGGTTTTCCCAAGAATTTCGTTCTCAAAAAGCTGCCGATAAGTTAAAGGCTATGGTTCGAACAACTGCGAGCGTATTTAGAATAAATGGATTTGTACATGAAACAAAAAATGTAACGAATTTAAATCGAAATTACACAACAGAAATTCCAATTGAGGAACTTGTACCTGGCGATATCATTTCCCTTTCAGCCGGTGATATCGTTCCAGCTGATGTGCGTATTGTATCCGCTAAAGATTTATTTGTTAATCAATCTTCTTTAACAGGGGAAGCACTTCCTGTAGAAAAATACGAACACTGCTACCATACAGAAAATAAGCATATCTTACCGACAAACATGAAAAAAAATTACAATCCACTCGATATGGAAAACCTTTGTTTCATGGGAACAAATATTGTAAGTGGTAGCGCAAAAGCTGTTGTCATCTCAACAAGTACCGATACGTATTTCGGCTCTTTAGCCAATAAGGTAATTGGAAAGCGTGTAGAAACAAGCTTTGATAAAGGTGTAAACAAAGTAAGCTGGCTCTTAATTACATTCATGCTTATTATGGCACCTATTGTCCTTCTCATTAATGGATTCACAAAAGGTGATTGGCAAGAAGCTTTCTTCTTCGCTATTGCCGTCGCTGTCGGCCTTACACCTGAAATGTTACCGATGATTGTAACTGCTAATTTAGCTAAAGGTGCCGTTAACATGTCTAAACAAAAAGTAATTGTAAAACAGCTAAATTCTATTCAAAACTTAGGTGCTATGAACATTCTTTGTACAGATAAAACCGGAACTTTAACAGAAGATAAAGTTGTCCTTGTTCGTCACTTAGATCCCAAGGGAAATGAATGCAATCGCGTCTTGCAATTTGCCTATTTAAATAGTTTCTATCAAACTGGATTGAAAAATTTAATAGATAAAGCTGTTATTAAGCATACAGAGGAAAACAATACATTTAATCCATCAGCTTTTCAAAAGCTAGATGAAATTCCATTCGATTTCGCCCGCCGGCGTATGTCAGTCATCGTAAAGGATATTTCAGGTGAACATACAATGGTTTGTAAAGGTGCCGTAGAAGAAATTTTATCAATTTGTAACTACACTGAAGTGGATGAAAAAATCGTTCCACTCACCGAGGAAATACGTTCAAATGTCAAAAAACTAAGTGAGACACTAAATAGTGAGGGTATGCGGGTTATTGCTGTGGCTTATAAAAAAGATAGAAGAATAAATGATACAGAGTACGCAGTAAAAGACGAAACTGATATGATTCTCGCTGGATATATCGGCTTTTTAGATCCACCGAAACCATCTGCAGCAGCTGCAATTCAAGCATTACAAAAACATGGTGTACAAGTGAAAATTTTAACTGGCGATAACGAAATTGTTACAAGAAAGGTTTGTAAAGAAGTTGGATTAGATATCTGCGAACCAATCCTCGGTTACGAGATTGATTCTTTACCAGATAAAGCATTAGCAAGACTTGCCGAAGAAACGACTGTATTTGCGAAGCTTAATCCAATGCAAAAATCTCGTATTATACACGCATTACAAGGAAATGGACACACTGTAGGTTACATGGGAGACGGCATTAACGATGCTGTAGCATTACGTGAAGCTGATGTCGGAATATCTGTTGATACTGCTACTGATATTGCGAAAGAAGCTTCCGATATTATTCTACTCGAAAAAAGTTTAACTATATTAGAAGCAGGGATTTTAGAAGGACGTACTACATTCGGAAATATTTTAAAATATATTAAGATGACAGCTAGCTCTAACTTCGGTAATGTGTTTAGCGTGTTAGTAGCAAGTGCTTTCATTCCTTTTTTACCGATGCTTGCCATTCATCTTTTAATTCAAAACTTACTTTATGATATTTCACAACTTTCTATTCCATGGGACAAAATGGATAAAGAGTTTCTAGAAAAACCACGAAAATGGGATACTGCAAACTTACGAAACTTCATTATTTGTATCGGCCCAATTAGTTCTATATTTGATATTATCACATACGTAGTCATGTGGAATGTATTTGGTGCAAATACACCAAGCGAGCAATCATTATTCCAGTCCGGTTGGTTTGTCGTTGGATTGTTAACACAAACTTTAATTGTTCACATGATAAGAACACAAAAGATTCCATTTATCCAAAGCACTGCATCAACACCAGTCGTTTTATTAACCGCTCTTATTATGGCAATCGGGATTTATATTCCATTCTCACCACTTGGTGCAGCCGTTGGTTTACAAGCATTGCCACTTAACTATTTCCCTTGGTTAGTAGGAATACTATTAGGCTACGCTTTTTTAACACAATTCCTGAAAAAGCTTTATATTAAAAAGTTTCATAGCTGGTTGTAAAAATAAGAATGAGTGGGTATCCCCCGCTCATTCTAAAAAACATAACACATATTATATATGGAGGTGACCATGATGGTATGGTACGACATTGTATTCAGGTTAGTTATAGCAATTATTGTAGGAGCTTGCATTGGAATGGAAAGACAATGGAGACACCGAATGGCTGGGTTACGGACAAATGCTCTCGTATCACTTGGTGCCTGTATATTTGTTTTATTATCCGTCATGCTTGATCATGATGCTAGCCCATCCCGCATTGCTGCTCAAGTCGTTAGTGGTATTGGATTTTTAGGGGGTGGCGTTATTATCCGCGATGGTTTTAGTATTAGAGGGCTAAATACAGCAGCTACTTTATGGTGTGCAGCTGCTGTCGGTACTCTTACAGGCGCCGGTTTCCTCGTTGCAGCTATATTAGGTGCAGCCGGCGTGTTACTAGCAAATATACTTCTTCGCCCAATTGCTCTTTTTATGAATAAAAAATCAAAAGAAGAATCACCAGAACAAACGAACTACTTACTTTCCCTTACTTGTTCAGAAGAAAATGAAGCACATATTCGTTTTTTACTTATGCATATGGTAAGTACAGAAGGAATCGGTTTAAAAGAGTTGTATAGTGAAGACGTAGATTCTAATCAAAAGGTGTGTATACAGGCTACATTACATTGCAAGGCAAATGCGGCTATCTTAATTGAAAAAATAGTAAGTAGAATGCTATTAGAATCTGGCGTTACTGGAGCTGGATGGAAGACTTCTTTAAATTTAGAAGCGAGTTAACTAGGAAAGGTGTCATGATTTTACTACTTCATGACACCTTCTACATAAACTTATTTTCTAACTTTTGTTGAAACGACTTCTCTTGCTTACGTAGTAGTTGACTACCTCGTTGTAAAATCGGTGTTCCATACTTATCGTTAATTTGATCAATGACAGCAAGTAGTGGTTCTTTTTTCGCATCCTCTTCAAATGAAAATAAATCTAATTGTTTCACCGATTCTGTCTTCCACTCTATTTCAGTAGCTGTAACACCTAGTAAACGAACGGAATCACCATCCCAATGTTGCTTCCATAAACGGGATGCTGCTTGAAAAATATCGCGTTCTTCCCAAATTGCATTTTTCAATTGCTTACTCCGTGTTACTGTTCGCCTATCATGGTATTTAATCATAATTTGAATATTATAACTAACAAGGGTTCGCTTTTGTAATCTTTTACTCACTGATTTTGATAACCGTTCTAACATATCAAGTAATTCTTTCTCTTCATCCATATCCTTTGAAAAAGTCATCGAGTTACCGACACTTTTATGTTGGCCCATTTGACTCGGATCCACTTCCCTATCATCCGTACCTTTTGCACGCTTTTGTAAATCAATACCGTGCTTGCCAATTTTAGCGCGAATGATATGCTCGTCTCCCTTCGCTAACTGTTCAATTGTATGTATATGAATTTCATTTAATTTTTCAGCTGTTTTTTCTCCAATCCCATGCATTGCTTCAACTGAAAGTGGCCAAATCATTTCTGGAATATCACGTTTTCGAAGTACGGTAATACCGAGAGGTTTTTTCATATCAGAAGCTGTTTTTGCTAGGAAAAGATTTGGAGCGATTCCGATACTACACGGAAGCTGCAACTCTGTTAATAGTGCTTGTTGAATCATCTTTGCTATTTCAAGAGGCGAACCAAGTGCGTAGCAATCTGTAATATCTAAATATCCTTCATCTATTGAGACTGGTTGTATCTTTTCTGTAAAACGAGAAAGGACTTGAAACATTTGAAATGAAGCTTCGCGATATAATGTGAAATTAGGACGCCTTACAACTAATTGCGGGCATAACCTTTTCGCTTCCCAAAGGGGCATCGTCGTACGTATTCCGTATTCCCTCGCCTCATAACTACATGTTATAATAATTCCTTTTCTCTCTTTTTCATTTCCAGCAACCGCTAATGGCTTTCCTTGTAATGATGGATCATGAGCAATTTCAACAGATGCGAAAAAGCAATTCATATCTACATGTAAAATAACGCGACCATTTTTCGGATACATTTCTCGCATAGTACTCACTCCCTAATCAGAACGTTCGTTCTTTTATTATATCAAATTTTGCACAATAGTTATAATAATTACTTGTTCTTTTTTATAATCGATATAAATCGAAACTTTAATCAACTCTCACTAATCGGACTTTTACGGGCAGCAGGGCCCCCACCTAACTTCTTTACTTTCGCTGAATTTTGAGGTAGGGGTCTTACTGTCCGGCAAATAGCGGGATAAACTCAACTATACATTCCTTGTAGTTATATTAATCATTGCAATTAATTATTTACTACTTCCGATTTTCAATATGAATACGTTAGGGTTATTCCCTCGTCTAGTACATGTAGCAACAACGTATATACTTCCATAGTTTTTCTTATATTCGCTTGTACGTCTTGTCAAAGCAATCGAATCAAAATAAAAAGCGTGTAAATCATAATTGATTTACACGCTTTTTATTTTCCATTACTTCGCTACTTCTTCAATAATTGCAACAACTAATTCTGCTGTTTTTGCTAATTCTTCAACAGGAATCTTCTCGTTTGTTGTATGAATTTCTTCATAACCAACCGCTAAGTTAACTGTTGGGATACCATGTCCTGCAATTACGTTTGCATCACTTCCGCCACCACTTTGGTGAAGAGAAGGTGTACGACCAATTTTTTCAGCTGCACGTTTTGCAACTTCTACAACGTGATCGCCATCAGCAAATTTAAATCCTGGGTACATAACGTTTACTTCAACGTCTGCATGACCGCCCATTTCTTTTGCAGTTGTTTCAAATGCTTCTTTCATTTTCGCAACTTGTGCTTCCATTTTCTCATTAATTAAAGAACGAGCTTCTGCAAAGATTTGTACATGATCGCAAACGATATTCGTTTGTGTACCACCTTCAAAACGTCCAATATTTGCAGTCGTTTCAGAGTCAATGCGACCAAGTGGCATCTTCGCAATTGCTTTCGCTGCGATAGTAATTGCAGATACACCTTTCTCCGGCGCTACACCAGCGTGAGCTGTTTTCCCGCGAATAATTGCGTTCACTTTCGCTTGTGTTGGAGCTGCAACAACGATTTCACCAACTTTTCCATCGCTATCTAATGCGTAGCCATATTTCGCTGTAATACGCTCACGGTCTAATGCTTTTGCACCAACAAGACCTGATTCTTCTCCGACTGTAATAATAAATTCTATTTTACCATGAGGGATATTTTTCTCTTTTAAAACACGGATTGCTTCGAACATTGATGCTAATCCAGCTTTATCATCCGCACCTAAAATTGTTGTACCATCTGATACGATATATCCATCTTTAATAGAAGGCTTAATTCCATTACCAGGAACTACTGTATCCATATGAGAAGTAAAGTAAATTGTATCAACACCATCTTTTGTTGCTGGTAAAGTACAAATTAAGTTACCTGCACCATGACCAGTTACAGCCATTGTGTCATCTTCAAATACTTCTACACCTAAATCTGTAAATTTCTTCGTTAATACTTTGCAGATTTCTGCTTCAAATTTCGTTTCAGAATCTACTTGTACTAATTCCATAAATTCATTTACTAAACGTTCTTGATTAATCATAAGACTGCGCCTCCTGCACTACCATTATGTATGTAACACTATTAATTATAACAGAATTTCGCAAAAGTTTCGAAATACAAGACAAAAAACAGATGGTTTACATGTCTAGATAACCATCTGCTTTCTATTACTCATTTAACAATACCCAGCGCATATGATCTTCCCACACGCCATTTACCATTAACATCTTCCTAGACACGCCTTCATATTGAAAACCTATCTTCGTTACTACTTGTATAGATGCTAAATTACGAGGCATAATCGGAGCTTCTATACGATGTAACTGAAATTCCCCAAAAGCAACTTGAATTGCTTTTCTAAGCGCTTCTGTCGTATACCCTTTGTTTAACTCTGCTTTATCTAATTTATAACTGAGTACACAAGATTGATAAATGCCACGAACGATTAAATTAAATGAAATACACCCAATTATTTTCGTATCATCACCCTTTTTAAAAATCCATAGTCTGATGATTTTCCCTTCTTCGAACTCTTTTCTATCCTTTTGCAACTTTTTCTTTTGATAATCTAGCGTAAAAAAATCATCCGGTCTATACTCTTCCCAAGCTTTTAAAAATTCACGATTTCTGTCGTAATATTGAAGAACTGTTTCAGCATACGACTCATCAATTTCCCTTAAGTATAAACGATCTGTTTCGTATATTTTCATCATCGTATCTCCATTCTTCAGCTTGCCCAACTAAAAATTAACAATATACCCTTTTACTATATTCTCTATACACACTCAAATTTCCTGTTATATTTTGCAATCCCCTCCCGAATTTTGTCCTCACTCTCCCCTTGTCCATAATTTCATTTCTCGTTACAATGAAATTGTACTGATTTGCAAGGAGGTATAACGATGCATAAAAAAGCTCAAAAAGTTATGGTTTATGTGATGCTGATTTCTATGCTTGTAACAACATTACTTGCTGGCGCGAGTATGTTTTGGTAAAAAGGGCGATGTGTTCGTCCTTTTTTTACTTTTTACACATGACAAAATAAACCATCTCGACATCGAGATGGTTTATTTTATATAAAACACAATCGCTACAATACTAAAGGAAAATGACATTACAAGTGCTATTACAAAACTTGTATATTGTTTCTGCTGAAATGCTCCAATAACAAAAGTTAGATTAAGTAATGCCATACATACAATCGCTACAAGATAAGAACATATATTAAAAGTTGCCAATATGAATGTAATAACAAATAGAAATCCCATAAAAAACTGCATATACGAAAGTTTTGGATTCAAGTACATATGAGCAACCCCTTTATCTAATTTTATCTTTCTATATTCTCATTAACGCACGGTTATGTACACATGTCAAGACAACTTATTATAATAGAAAAAGCCAACCTTTTCGTTGGCTTTTTCATATGCAACGGCTCCTTTTTCTTTTGCCAATTGCTGAAATGATTTTTTCGATTTCACAATCCATACTTTCGTTCCAATTGGAATGCGATCAAACAAATATTCCACATCGTTTTTCTTCATTCTTATACACCCTTGTGAAATATACTTTCCAATTGAACTCGGTTGGTTTGTTCCATGTATTCCATATTTACTTCCATCAGTTCCTCTTGCATTAAATCCAATCCACCTTGACCCAAGTGGATTTTTTGGCGACCCACCTGGAATATCCTTCGCAATATAATACGGATCCTTCGCTTTCATTACAACATCAAAAGTTCCTTCTGGAGTTAATTCATTCGTTTTCCCTGTCGCTACTGGAAAAACCTTTTGAATCTTTCCATCGTCAATGTAAGCTAATTTATTCGTTGCTTTATTTACAATAATAAAAGGATCTCCGGTACGTGGATTATCCCCAAGAGGCCAAATCGGCGATAAAGAAAGACATAATATGATAGAGAGAAGATACGGCATAGATAATTCCTACCTTCTATATAAGTTCTTTTATATTATCCTTTCCCTTAAAGCGACTTTTAATGAGTAAATATTGTTCCATTTCATACACAAGTTGAACAAGTTTCGCACGTATCTCAAATTCTTCGCGTGTAGCTGGCAATGGCATGTCTCTAAATAATTCCCTCATTTCTTGAAGCTGCCTTAAGGAAATAACGCCAGTACTCTCAGGGCTAATAGCATTACCAATGTTTTCAACAACATCTGCAATCATATCAGCTTGTTCATATGTCCACGATAAAGAAGCTGCTAGTGGTATCATTCGCTCTAAAATTTCGAATTGTTGCATACGCATATTAAAATAACGATAGTAATAATCATCTTCTCGCATAAATGCATTCTCAAGTTTTTTAAACGATAAATCTCTTGCTTCATTTAACATATTCTCGGTTTCAATGAGTTCTGCTCCACTCCAACTACTTTCTCGATTTCGTAAATACACAACCATTTCAAACAAAATCGTTTTAAAATTACTCTCTATTTTATCCTGATACTCTTTTAGCTTATTTTCACTACTCGGCATATACATATTTACTAATAACGCCACACTAATCCCTATCGTTAATATAGCAATTTCATTTCCAACTATAAGCCATGTAATTTGCTTCAATGAATATAGATGCATAACAATAACTGAACTCGTGACAATACCTTCTTGAATTTTAAGCATTACTGCAGTCGGAATAAATGTAAGTAACAATATGCTAATTGCAAGTGGTGTATAGCCGATCGTTTCAAAAATACAAAACGCGAATACCATTGATAATACACAAGCTAGAAAACGATGTAACGACACTTGAAGCGATTTGCGCTTCGTATTTTGTACACATAAAATAACTAAAATACCTGCTGAACTATAAAATTCCAACCCTAATAACTGAGCAATAAAAACTGCCGCGCCTGTCCCTATTGCTGTTTTTACTGTACGGTATCCAATTTTAAACATATCATTACTCCTATATGTATAAACGTATTTACAGCTAGTATAAAAAAAGGATGACACAATGTCATCCTTTTCTACTTATTATTCACATAACCTTTTCATATTACAATATTTTTTGTAAAAATTGTTGCGCACGTTCACTTTTCGGCGCTGCAAAAAATTCTTCTGGCGCACTATCTTCTACAAGCTTTCCTCCGTCCAAGAAAAGAACACGATCTGCCACTTCTTTTGCAAAGCCCATTTCATGTGTAACGATAGCCATCGTCATTCCTGTCGTAACTAACGATTTCATAACTTCTAACACTTCTTTCACCATCTCTGGATCTAGCGCCGATGTCGGTTCATCAAATAACATAACTTCCGGTTCCATTGCTAACGCTCTTGCAATTGCTACACGTTGCTTTTGTCCTCCCGAAAGACGATTTGGATACGTATCTTTTTTATCTACTAATCCAACCTTTTCTAAAAGTTTCTCAGCTTTCTTTTCAGCTTCTTGCTTCGTTATCCCTTTTACATTGATAGGAGCATACGTAATATTTTCTAATACAGTCATATGAGGAAATAAGTGAAAATGTTGAAATACCATACCGACATTTTCACGAACATGCATAACATTCGTTTTCGGATTCGTTACTTCTTCCGTTCCAATCCAAATGTGACCATCCGTTGATGCTTCTAACATATTCATACAACGTAAAAATGTTGATTTTCCTGATCCAGAAGGTCCTATAATTGCAACTACTTCCCCTTTTTCAATCGTTGTTGTAATTCCTTTTAATACTTCGTTTTTACCAAATGATTTATGAAGGTTTTCAATTTTAATCACTTTTCTTCATTCTCCCTTCAATTGCCTTCCCGACTAATGTAAGAATAATGACTAACATATAATAAATCAGTCCAACAAAAAGTAATGGTTCAAGATATTTAAATGTCTCACCGCCTACAATGTAAGCACGACGCATTAAATCAGTCGCGCCTATTACCGTTACTACAGCCGATTCTTTCGTAAGTGTCGCAAATTCGTTCACAAGCGCTGGTAATATATTTTTTAATGCTTGAGGGAAAATAATATTTCTCATCATTTTTCCGTATGGTACCCCTAAAGCCATTGCTGCTTCTGTTTGTCCTTTATCAACCGCTTGAATACCAGCACGAATTACTTCTGACATGTATGCACCTGAATTCAAGCTAAATGCAAGTACAGCAGCTAAGAATGCTGGTATTTCATAACCAATTATTTGTGGGACGCCGAAATAAATAATCATTAATTGCAATACAAGGGGTGTACCACGAAAAATTGATGTATAAAAATCTGCTGCTATATTTAATGCTCGTATTCTAGCAATTTTACAAAGTGCTAATAGCGTTCCTAAAATAAATCCTGCTAAAGCTGATACTGCTACAATTTTCAAAGTAACTTCTAAACCTTTTAGTATATATGGTATCGAAGGCGTAATCGCCGAAAAATCTAAGTTCATTCTTTTCATTCCCCTCACAGAAAAGTGAAAGGCAGCTTATTTTCCGCTGCCAAACCATTTCTTCACTAATTTATCCATTTCTCCATTTTCTTGCATTTTTTTAATTACTTTATTAAATTCTGCTGTTTTATCACTGTTTTTCGGAAGGGCAATTGCTGCTCCAACTTCTTCTGGTGCTTCTTTAATTTCAATTCCTTGTAAATCTTTCATTTTCTCTAAATAATTTTTAGCAACTGTGTCTTCTATAATTGCAGCGTCAAAACGACCAGCTTTAATTTCTTGTACGATTTCTGGTATACGGTCACGTCCCTCAACTTGGAAATCTACTTGTTTTTTAAATTCTGCTGCTTTCTCTTCTTGAATAGACCCTGTTTGTACCCCTACTTTTTTCCCTTTTAAACCCTCTACAGATTGAATGTTAGAATCCTTTTTAGAAACGACCATATTTTTCGCAACAAAATAAATATCTGTAAAATCAACATTATTTTTACGCTCTGCAGTTGGCGTCATGCCTGCCATTACGAAATCAACTTTTCCTGAACTAAGAGATGCTAATAAACCACCAAAATCCATATCTTTCACTTTCACTTCATACCCAAGTTCTTTTCCGATATATTTAGCAACATCAACATCAAAGCCGATAATTTCATCACTTTTTGAAGCTTCTACGTATTCATATGGTTTATAATCTGCTGAAGTTCCCATTACGAGTACTTTCTTATTTCCTTTTGTTTCTTTCGATTCCCCATTACTACAAGCGCTGAACATACTTAAAATTAAAATAAGTGCAAACGATATTGATACTAACTTCTTCATCTTTCTTCCCCCTAATAATGTATATTTAAAAGTTTAATAGAATATTTATTCGATGTTTGTATTGTATCAGCACTTTTATTTTTATGCAATATATAAAATAAAAATAAATAAACAAACAATATAAACGCTGTTTTTTATGTATAAAAAAATGCATAAAATAACACAACTATGCATATCTCAGAAATTTTAATAATAAATAAAAAAGGCGGCACATCCACTTGATTGTGGACGTGCCGCCTTTTCTCTTATTTTTTATAGTTCTTCACAATTCTCTTCGAAATATGATTGTAGTTTGGCAATAACTTGCATCGGTTCATGACCTTCAATTTCATGACGCTCTACCATCGTTACAATTTTTCCATCTTTTAATAAAGCAAATGATGGAGAAGAAGGTGGGTACCCTTCGAAATATTCACGCGCTCTTGCTGTCGCTTCTTTATCTTGCCCTGCAAACACCGTTACAAGGTGGTTAGGACGTTTATCATAATGTACGGAATGCGCAGCAGCAGGACGAGCAATACCACCTGCACAACCACATACAGAGTTTACCATTACAAGTGTTGTTCCATTTCTTTTAAACGCTTCTTCTACCGCTTCTGGCGTCGTCAATTCTGTATATCCAGCAGAGACAATCTCTTCACGCGCTTGGCGGACAACATCATTCATAAAAAAGTTAAAATTAATCACTCTTTTCCCTCCTCTAAAACTACCTATTTGTATCTTACCAGTTAATGTTTATGAAATACAAGTAAGTTTACTTGTATTTAAGTATAGAAAAGGTGTTAGAGCTCTTGCTCTAACACCTTTTCTTTAATGACCACGATGTTTTTGCTTTGCTTTTTGTACTTTCATTAAACGTCTTCTTTCTTTTTCAGCTTCTCGCTTCTCTTTAGACTGCACTTTCTTTTCTTGTTTATGCAATTCATAAGATAAACTAATCGCCTCTTGCGCCTTAGTAAAACGTTTAATATTTATTTCTTTTGCTGCTTGTCGTATGGTACGCTTTATGTTTTTAGGACGCTGTTTTTCTTTAATTTCTACACCACATTTTGCAAAGTGCTGAAAATGCTCTAAAAGTGAACTATTCACAAACATAAGCACTTCTTCATCTGACAGTTCCGCCCCAAAAATATACCTCGCTCCATACAATTTCCCTTTTTCTTTGCATGTAATGATTCCAACAAAAAATTGGCCATCGTGATATACTGTCAAATCCATTGACAGCCCCTCCTTTAAAAGATTAGAAATACGGGACATCCCGGAGGGGAAGGTTACTGACATGAAATCATGCGTCTGGACTACCAACCAGAACTGTGTTTTTGTATTTCTTTCACTATGATTATATCTTTTTTTCCATAATCTTCATATATTCAGCAATCATTTTTTTATGCGATCCTACAATATAGTCAGGTAGTTCTGTTACTGAAAAGAATTTAAGCTGAACTGCTTCTTCTTTATTCATAACAAAATCCCCTTCGTATTCATCTGTATAATAGGCGGTTGTTACAGATTGAAATTCATCACCGTTTGCTAATTTTGTAAAGTAGTTCGCTCCAGAAAATACATTGATTAGTTGCAAGTTCTTCACTTTTATTCCTGTCTCTTCATATACTTCACGATAAGCTGTTTCTTCTGGTGATTCACTAAGCTCCATTAGCCCACCAGGTAGCCCCCATTTTCCGTACGGCTCTGTCCGCTGCTGCAATAAAACATATCCATTTTCATTTATAACGAGTACAACAGCACCAACTAAAATTAAAGGGCGATGACCAACTATTTTTCGTAATTCTTCTACATATCCCACCGTATCGCCTCCTTTTTCGTTGTCCACACTATTGTATCATATGTACGAAACGACAAAATGCGTATATTTTTCATTTTTTTAACAAAATATTTATTTTATGTGATTCATCTACTGTAGCTAACATAATGGATTCGACTTCTGTACTCTCCTCTAGAAATTTTCTCGCCCACGCTTCTGTTTTTCCTAATAATGCAAGAACATCTTTCTGTATCCTCCCATCCTTTACTAATACAAAAGAAACTGGAGATTTTTTTCCCGCCACTTTAAGATCAAGCCGTGAAACTGCTTCATATTCTGGATACCGAAATATAGAAACGACACCGTTCGCTTCCCATAATGCTAATTTAATCGTTTGAATATCGCTCACATTTCGCATACGAAGTTCCGAAAACAAATATTCCACGGTAATTCTCGCCTTTTTCAAATTGCTAAAATCAATGGAACCATTATGTATAAGAATGATAGGTGCTGGCTCTAAAAAACGTCTCCATCTATCCCATTTCAGCATTAAAACTGAGCTTATAATATGAAGTACAACGAGTATGAACGTTGTAATCATCGAGCCCAGTAACCCTACTTTTTCATCAGACAATGCGTTAGAAATATTCCCACCAAGCAATAACACTAATACAACATCTAAAAAACGAAGTTGTGCGATAGACCTTTGCCCCATCGCTTTCGCAACTAATATTAAAAATATGTATGCTATAATAGCCCGAATAACCCATTCACTATTAGAAAGATGCCGTGCTCCTTCAAAAATATGCATATGCATCACTTTGCACTCCTTACCCGCCTCAAACTGCTATCCTGTTTTAGTTTGCAACGTTTATGAGCATATATGTAAAAAAGCTGGTTCGTTTAAAAACGAACCAGCTTTTTTTACTTAACTGAAAACATATATTTTTTATACGTTTTCCGTACCGATAGTATGAGCCCCATCATAATCATATTCGAGAATAAGGAACTTCCCCCATACGATAAGAAAGGTAATGCAATACCTTTTACAGGCATTAATCCAACGATCATACCGATGTTTTGGAATATTTGAACTGTTAATATACCGATCGATCCAGCGCATAATAATGTACCAAATAAATTATCAGCGGAATAACCAATAATAATTGTTCGATATAGTAGTAATAGGAACAAGAAGACAACTAAGGCTGCTACGATAAATCCACCTTCTTCGGCAATTGTAGCGAAAATAAAGTCAGTATGCTTCTCTGGGATATAGACACTTCCTCCCCCAAACCCTTTACCTTCCATTCCTCCACTACCTACAGCTAAAATCGATTGTTGCGTTTGATAACCTTGATCTGCATTTTCAAATGGATTTAACCAACCTACAATACGCGACTGTTGGTGAGGTTTTAGTAAAGTAACTAAATTATTATAGAAAAAATCTTGATACTTAAAGAAAATAAATATTAAAGCAGATAATATGGTCAACGGAATAACTGTACATAATGCTATCAATTTCTTTTGAATACCTGACATAAATAAAATACATGCAATAGCAGCAGCATATAAGAACACCATACCTGTATCAGGTTGACTATATACAACCGCCATAGGTGGAAGTGACACTAGCATAATTTTACCTACTAGCTTTAAATCTGTTTGGAATGTCCTTGCCATATACTGTGCATTATGTTTTACTGCTATACTCGCTACTACAAGTAGCAATGCAATTTTGAAAAACTCAGACGGCTGAATTTGTCCAAATACTGGGAAAACAAACCATCTTTTTGCACCTAATTTTTCAGGTGTAAAACCTGATGGTGGTAATACTTTCAAAAGAATAAGTGAAGCAAACCCGGCAATATAAAGTGGCCAAGACAATTTTTGCAATTGATCTAAGTCGATGCTTGCAACAAGAAGTAACAATACAACCCCAATTATGTAGTTAACACCTTGTTTCATAGCAAAGTTTGCAGCTCCATACTGTCCCGTTTGCTGACTGCTATATATAGCAGCTATACTCGTCACACATAGTGCACACAAAATTAAAATTAATTTTACATCTAAACTTTTTAGAAACTCGGTACTTCTTTTCATGACATCCTCCTGAAACATTGTTACGGCAAAAATAAAAAACCAGGAGTCAACATTCTTCATGTTTTGACGACTGATTACACATTATCTATAAAACACTTATATAGAATAACTCTCTTTTTCATACAATACAATATATTATACTACAGTTTCATCAGTAAGATTTGCCAAAAAAATTATTCTTTTCTTATTTTATATCCATATACCATATATCAGCAATGTATTTTCGTAAATTCCTAATACATAATCGTTTATTGTAAGATTACTGGGAAAGGTATTTATACATATAGTAGGATGTAGATGAAGAAATAAGATAATAAAAAGCTCGCATAAGCGAGCTTTTTATTAATATACAGATGTATTGTTTTCTGACATGTTTTCTAAAATTTCTTTAACACGTCCTAAGAACTTACCACAAATTAAACCATCAAGTACTCGGTGATCAAGTGATAAACATAAGTTAACCATATCACGAGCACCGAACATACCGTTATCCATAATTACTGGGCGTTTTACAATCGATTCAACTTGTAGAATAGCCGCTTGTGGGTAATTAATAATACCCATAGATTGAACAGAACCGAATGATCCTGTGTTATTAATTGTAAATGTTCCACCTTGCATTTCGTCTGCTTTTAACGATTTCGTACGTACTTTTCCTGCAAGTTCTGTAATTTCACGAGCGATACCTTTAATTGTTTTCTCGTCCGCTTGCTTAATTACTGGTACAAATAGTTCTTCCTCTGTTGCAACAGCGATAGAAAGGTTAATATCTTTCTTCTGAACAATTTTATCGCCAGCCCACATTGAATTAATTTGAGGATACTCTTTTAACGCTTGTGCTACTGCTTTTACGAAGAAAGCAAAGAACGTTAAGTTAAAGCCTTCACGCTTCTTAAAGTCACCTTTAATTGAGTTACGGTATGACACAAGGTTTGTCACATCTACTTCAATCATCATCCAAGCATGTGGTGCTTCGTGTTTACTACGTAACATGTTTGCTGCGATTGCTTTACGCACACCTGTTACTGGAATTTCGATATCTCCAGGCATTGTAGGTACAGAAACTGGTTTCGCAGCTTCTACTTTTTGCGCTACTGGTGCTGCTTTTGGTGCTTCTGGGCGAGCTTCTACTACTGCCGCTACAGCTTCCTCTTTCTTCGCCGCACCTGCTTGCGGAATATTTCCAGATTCCACTAGCTTTAAAATATCTTTACGAGTGATACGGCCGTTTGCTCCCGTACCTTCTACTAGATCTAAATCAACGTTATGCTCACCCGCAAGTTTTAACACAGCTGGTGAAAAACGTGGTTTTCCATCAGTTGGTTGTTTTACTTTCGGTGCTTTTTCAGACGTAGCTACTTCCGCCTTTGGTTCTTCTTTTGTTTTTTCCTCAACAGCTGTTGCTGCTACTTCATCTGCGCCTTCTACTTGAATCACACAAACTACTTCACCTACAGCTAACGTATCACCTTCACCAGCGATTAACTCTTTCACAATCCCCGTGAAAGAAGATGGTACTTCAGCATTTACTTTATCAGTCATTACTTCTGCAAGCGGATCATACTTGTTTACGTGATCGCCAACATTAACGAGCCATTTACTAATTGTGCCCTCTGTAACGCTCTCCCCGAGCTGAGGCATTGTAATATTTTCTACAGCCATGTATAGTCCCCCCGATTAAAATTCCGCAAGTTCACGCATTGCTTTTTCAACTTTATCTGGATTTACCATAAAGAATTTTTCCATTGTTGGTGCATATGGCATTGCTGGAACGTCTGGACCTGCAAGACGTGCGATTGGCGCATCTAAATCAAATAGACAGTTTTCAGCAATAATTGCTGCCACTTCACTCATAATGCTTCCTTCTTTATTGTCTTCTGTTACAAGAAGAACTTTACCTGTTTTAGAAGCTGCTTCAATGATTGCTTCTTTATCTAGTGGATATACAGTACGTAAATCAAGAATGTGTGCAGAGATGCCATCTTGTGCTAACTTTTCAGCCGCTTGAAGAGCAAAATGAACACATAATCCGTACGTGATAACTGTAATATCATCACCTTCACGTTTTACATCTGCTTTTCCGATTGGTAATACGTAGTCATCCTCCGGCACTTCACCTTTAATTAAACGATATGCACGTTTATGTTCGAAGAATAATACTGGATCTTCATCACGAATGGCTGCTTTTAATAAACCTTTTGCATCATATGGTGTAGAAGGGATAACGATTTTTAAACCTGGTTGGTTTGCAAACATCGCTTCTACAGATTGTGAATGATACAATGCACCGTGAACACCCCCGCCAAATGGTGCACGGATTGTAACTGGACAAGTCCAATCATTATTAGAACGATAACGAATTTTTGCTGCCTCAGAAACAATTTGGTTTACTGCTGGCATGATGAAATCAGCAAACTGCATTTCAGCGATTGGACGCATCCCATACATTGCCGCACCAATTGCTACTCCAGCAATTGCAGATTCTGCAAGCGGTGCATCAAGCGCACGATCTTCACCAAATTGATCATACAAACCGTGTGTCGCTTTAAACACGCCACCTTTTTTACCAACATCTTCTCCTAAAACGAATACTTTCTCATCGCGTTCCATTTCTTCGCGCATTGCTAATGTAATAGCATCAATATAAGACATTACAGCCATGAAACGTTCCCCCCTATTCTGCGTATACGTGCTTCAATGCATCTTCAGGTGCTGCATACGGAGCATTTTCTGCATATTCTGTTGCTTCATTTACGATATGCATAATTTCATCTAACATTTGTTTTTCCGATTCCTCAGTTAATACACCAGCTTCTTTTAAATAAGCTGCGAATGTTATAATTGAATCTTTTTTCTTTGCTTCTTCTACTTCTTCTTTATCACGATAAACACGATCATCATCGTCACTAGAATGTGCTGTTAAACGATATGATACTGTTTCAATTAAAGTTGGGCCTTCACCACGACGACCGCGATCTGCTGCTTCTTTTACAGCTTTATATACCGCAAGCGGATCGTTTCCGTCTATTGTATATCCAGGCATACCGTAACCAATTGCACGATCTGATACGTTTTTACATGCTAATTGTTTTTCAACTGGAATAGAGATTGCATATTTGTTATTTTCACACATAAAAATAACAGGTAGTTTGTGTACACCAGCAAAGTTTGCCCCTTCATGGAAGTCACCTTGGTTTGAAGAACCTTCTCCAAATGTAACGAACGTTACTAAATCTTTCTTCTCCATTTTTCCAGCTAATGCAATACCAACTGCATGTGGTACTTGCGTTGTTACTGGAGATGAACCTGTAACAATACGATTTTTCTTTTGACCGAAGTGACCAGGCATTTGACGACCACCAGAGTTTGGATCTCCAGCTTTCGCGAAAGCAGACAACATAAGCTCTTTAGCTGTCATACCAAATGCTAGTACAACACCCATATCACGGTAGTATGGTAATGCATAATCTTTCTCTCTATCAAGAGCGAACGCCGCTCCAACTTGTGCAGCCTCTTGTCCTTGACAAGAAATTACGAATGGAATTTTACCAGCACGGTTTAATAACCACATACGTTCGTCGATTTTACGTGCAAGTAACATCGTACGGAACATTTCTAATACTTGCTCATCACTTAAGCCAAGCTCTTCATGGCGCTTTTCTTTTACTTCTGCCATTTTTCATAACCTCCTAAATCCACATTTTTATGCGTGTAACGCTCTTCCATCTACAGCAAGTGCTGCTTCACCAATCGCCTCAGATAATGATGGATGCGGATGAATTGTATGTGCTACTTCCCAAGGTGTTGCATCAAGTACTCTTGCAAGACCAGCTTCAGAAATCATATCTGTTACATGTGGTCCAATCATATGAACACCAAGAATGTCATTTGTCTCTTCATCAACTACAAGTTTTACGAAACCATCTGATTCTCCGTATACAAGTGCTTTTCCGATTGCGCGGAATGAGAACTTACCTACTTTTAACTTATAGCCTTTTTCTTTTGCTTCTTGTTCTGTTAAACCGACAGAAGCAACTTCTGGACTGCTATATACGCATTTTGATACCATAGAGTAATCAATTGGTGTAACTTCTTTCCCTGCAATATGTTCTACTGCAGCAATTCCTTCATGAGAAGCAACGTGAGCAAGTTGCAGGCCACCGATTACATCTCCAATTGCGTAAATATGCGATTCTTTCGTTTGATAAAACTCATTTGTTTGAATGTATCCTTTTTCCACAACGATATCTGTGTTCTCTAAGCCAATATTTTGCGTATTCGCTTGTCTTCCTACAGATACAAGCATTTTTTCTGCTTTAAATTCTTTATTTTCACCGTTGTGTTCAGCTTGGATTGTTACTCCATTATCTTTTACCAATGTTTCTGGTAATACTTTTGCACCAGTTACCACTTTAATACCTTTTTTCTTGAATAGACGTTGCATTTCTTTTGAAACGTCTTGATCTTCTAGTGGTAATATCGTTTTCGCATACTCTAATACTGTAACTTCTACACCGAAGTCAGCAAGCATAGATGCCCACTCAATACCGATTACACCGCCACCAACGATAATAATCGAACTAGGAAGCGTTTCCATTTTTAGAGCATGATCTGAAGACATTACGTACTCTCCATCTAATTCTAAACCTGGTAATGAATTTGGACGAGAACCTGTTGCAATAAGTACATTTTTTGGAATTAACATTTCATTCTCTTCTCCACTTGCAAGTTCAACTGAAATTGTCCCTGGCATCGGAGAGAAAATAGATGGGCCAAGAATACGGCCAATACCTTCAAACACATCAATTTTACCTTGTTTCATTAAATGTTGAACGCCTTTATGAAGCTGCGTTACTATCTTCTCTTTACGCTCTTGTACTTTCGCAAAGTTTAGTTCTACATTGCTTGCAATAACTCCGAACTCTTCGCTTTTTTTAGCAGTTGCATATACTTCCGCACTACGTAAAAGAGCTTTACTAGGAATACATCCTTTGTGTAAACAAGTACCACCAAGATTTTCTTTTTCGACTAGTGCAGTTTTTAACCCTAGTTGTGATGCACGAATTGCAGCAACATATCCACCAGTACCGCCGCCAACGATGACTAAATCATATTCTTTTGCCATTATCTCAACCCCTAGCTACCGTTTCTTTTTCACGTACAACGTATTCTTTTGGAGCTTCTTCTTCACGTAATACACGAAGTGCTCCTTCTGCTAACGCTTCTAACTCATCTTCGCCTGGATGTACGATAACATCTGCAATCCAGTCCACTCGCTCTTTTATTTCATCGACAAGAATTTTACTGTATGCCAGTCCACCAGTTAATACGATTGCATCGATTTTCCCGTGAAGTACAGCGCTAGCTCCGCCAATCTCTTTTGCAACTTGATATGCCATTGCTTTATAAATAAGAGTTGCTTCAGGATCACCTTTTTCAACCATTTGCTCTACTTTAATCGCATCATTTGTACCGATTAAACTTACAAGTCCACCTTGTCCGACAAGTTTTTTAATCATTTCATCACGGTAATACTCACCAGAGAAACACATTTCTACTAGTTGCCCTACTGGTACTGTACCAGCGCGCTCTGGACTAAATGGTCCTTCTCCGTTTAAACCGTTATTCACATCGATTACTCTTCCTTTTTTATGAGCACCAACTGTAATACCACCGCCCATATGTGTAACTAATAAATTTAAATCCTCGTATTTGTGATTTAACTGTTCAGCTACTTTACGAGCAACTGCTTTTTGATTTAATGCATGGAAGATACTTTTGCGTTCCATACCAGCAATGCCACTTATACGAGCAACCGGCTCCATCTCATCTACAACGACAGGATCTACAATGAATGCAGGAATGTTTAATCCAGAAGCAATTTCATATGCTAAAATGCCTCCAAGGTTTGAAGCGTGATGACCGCTAAAGCCATTTTTCAAATCTTCTAACATCGCATCGTTTACTGTATACGTACCGCCTTCGATTGGACGAAGTAATCCACCACGCCCACAAACAGCGTTTAATTTTGAAATGTTAATACCATGAGAATGTAGAACTTCTAAAATCGTTTCTTTTCGAAACTCATATTGGTCGATAATTCTCTTATATTTTCCAATCTGTTCTACGTCATGACGAATCGTTTCTTCTAGAACGGGTCTTTCATTATCAAAAACACCAATTTTTGTGGATGTACTACCTGGGTTAATAACAAGAATTCGATTTACAGACAATGTTGCTACCTCCACTAATAAATTCAAAAGGAAGTGGAAACCTCATAAGAGGTAACCACACCTTTTGTAAAAGTTATATATGAATGATTAGCGACGGCTAATAATATCGTGACCGTTGCGTAAGTAAGTGCTACGAGAATTCTTCAAGCTTGCAATGCGCTCTTCAGCTAGACGATCTGCCGCTACATAAGTTGCTATGCCATCGCGTTTTGAAATTTCGATTACTTTTGCAATCGTGTCATAAATAGACTCAACACGTTTTAGTGCACGTTCTCTATTGTATCCATATAATTCGTCTGCTACGTTAATTACGCCACCTGCATTAATTACATAATCTGGTGCGTATACAATACCCATTTCATGAATGATGTCACCGTGACGATCTTCTTTTAATTGGTTATTTGCAGAACCTGCGATTACTTTTGCTTTAAGTTGTGGAATAGTTTCATCATTAACTGTTGCGCCTAATGCACATGGTGCGTAAATATCGCATTCAACACCGTAAATTTCATTTGGTTCAACTGCTGATGCACCGAATTCTTCTACAGCACGTTGTACAGCTTCTTTATTAATATCTGTAACGATTAATTTTGCTCCTTCAGCGTGTAAATGTTTGCATAGATGATATGCTACGTTACCAACGCCTTGAACAGCAATTACTTTTCCTTCTAAATTGTCAGTACCGAAAGCTTCTTTTGCAGCTGCTTTCATACCACGATAAACACCGTATGCAGTTACTGGAGATGGGTTACCAGAAGAACCGAATGATGGTGAGATACCTGTTACAAAGTCAGTTTCTTCGTGGATAATATCCATATCATCTACTGTTGTACCAACATCTTCAGCTGTAATGTATCGTCCGTTTAGTCCTTGGATATAACGTCCTAGTGCACGGAACATTGCTTCGCTCTTATCTTTACGAGGATCACCGATAATTACTGTTTTCGCACCACCTAAGTTTAAACCAGCTGCTGCGTTTTTGTATGTCATCCCTTTTGCAAGACGCAATGCATCTTCAATCGCCGCTTCTTCAGAATCATATGTCCACATTCTTGTTCCACCAAGAGCCGGTCCAAGTGTTGTATCATGAATTGCAATAATTGCTTTTAAACCAGATTCTTTATCTTGACAAAATACTACTTGCTCATAATCATATTTTTCTAAGTATTCGAAGATTTCTAATGTCATTGTCGTTTCCCCCTAATGTTTTACCCTTTTTGGTTTATTTTGAAGCAGTCGCAACTGCCAATGCTAATGAATATACTTTTGTTTCTGCTGAATCAGCACGAGATGTTAAAACAATCGGTGCTTTTGCGCCAGCAATCATTGCTCCTACTTTTGCATCCGCAAAGTATACGAGTGATTTATATAGCACATTTCCAGCTTCAATCGTTGGGACGAGTAAAATATCTGCCTTACCTGCTACATCACTTACTATGCCTTTATGCTCTGCTGCAATTTGTGATACTGCATTATCTAAAGCAAGTGGTCCATCAACGATACAATCTTTAATTTGTCCGCGGCGATTCATTTGTGTTAACATCGCTGCATCAATTGTCGCCTGCATCGCTGGATTCACAACTTCTACTGCTGCAATTGGTGCCACTTTTGGCAAGTCGATTCCTATTGCCTGGGCAACTTCTACAATATTTTGTATAATAGCAGCTTTTTGTGTTACATCAGGTGCGATGTTCATCGCTGCATCTGTAACGAAAATAAGACGATTGTAATTTGGAACTTCAAATGCTGCTACATGTGAAAGTACGCTACCTTTACGTAGGCCCCACTCTTTGTTTAACACAGCCTTCAAAATATTCGCTGTTGGGATGTTCCCCTTCATAAGCACGTCTGCTTCACCATTTCTCACAGCTTTAACAGAAAGTTCTGCAGCCTCTGCACTAGACATTGCTGCAATCACTTCAACATGTTCTGAAGTTTGTAAACCATGTTCTTCTAGCATCCCCATTATTTTTTCTTGATTTCCATATAGACGAAATTGAGCTAGCTGTAATTTAATTGCTTTCGCTACAGCTTCAATTACTTCATGATCTTCAGCTACTGCTACAGCCACAGTTTTTTTAGGCTTCCCTGCTGCTTGATCAATTAAGTATTCTAACTTCATATTTTGTAATCAACCCTTTCCGTCGTCCCTCGTCTATTTATAAAGCAAATACCGTGCCAACTTTTAAAAGTGGTCTTACCAATAATGAAAACGCATTCAAAATGCAGTAAAATCAATACTTTGGAAAATAACAAAAGATTCTGTCTTATTTTGTCACTTTTTGTATACCATGCAATAAATTGCACGGTACGCAATTTATTGCATGCTATTTTTTGCATGGTCATACTTTTCTAGCTTGTAATATAAATTTCGAACGGAAATTCCTAACGCTTTTGCAGTTTGCGTTTTATTCCCATCAAATCTCTCCAAATATTCATGAATAATATTCCCTTCAAACTCTGTCACTAAATGTTCAAGTGGCTTTTCTTCTAATTCAGGTAATAAATGTGATTGCTTTGACTCCACCTGCTCTTCGTTATGTAATGGCGGTAAATGGTGTACATCAATATAGGTCTCGTTATAATTCATAAAGATAATAGCTCTTCCCAGAATATTTTCAAGTTCCCTCACATTCCCTGGCCATTCGTATGATTGTAAATATAAAATGGCTGAATCAGTGAGCCCTTCTACATTACGACCGTAATCTTGATTAATTTTTTGAATCAATCTGTCCGCAATTGTCGGTATATCTCCTTTACGTTGACGAAGAGATGGAATTTGAATTGGGATTTTATTTAATCGATAATATAAATCCTCCCTAAACTTCCCTTCTAGAATAGCCTTTTCTAAATTCACATGCGTCGCTGCAATTACTCGAACATTAATAGGTATCGCTTTCGTTCCACCAACTTTTACAATTTCTTTTTCCTGCAGTACACGAAGGAGTTTCGCTTGTGTATTTGCAGATAACTCCCCTATTTCATCTAAAAAAATACTACCGTTATTTGCTTCCTCAAAGAACCCACGTTTCCCGCCTCTTTTCGCTCCAGAAAACGCCCCTTCCTCATAACCAAATAATTCACTTTCTAACAACGTCTCCGAAATGGCCGCACAGTTTACACGGACGAACTTATTGTATTTTCGATTACTTCCATTATGGATTGCATGTGCAAACAATTCTTTACCAGTCCCAGATTCACCGCGTAACAGTACTGTTGCTGGTGTATTTGCTCCTAGCTTCGCCTGTTCGATAGCTGCCGTTGTTTCATCTGAATTCCCGACAATATCATCAAATGAATATTTCGCTTCTAATGTGCGAATAATTTGCCTTGCTCTATTCAATTCATTTGTTAACTTTTGAATTTCCGACACGTCACGGATAACGCCGACGCTTCCTTTCAATATTCCATCCACAATGACTGGTGCCACGTTTACAATTACATCGCGCTTTTTTTGCCCAATCTTCATATGTATTCCGCGCACCGCACGACGCGTTCGAAGTACTTTCATATGCATACTTTCGCCTTCTACAATATCAGTTGTAGCAGGCTTCCCAATAATATCTTCTTCTGTTAAACCCGTTAATTTCGTATATGCCGGGTTAATGACTAAACCTCTTCCTTTTTCATCCACAACCGAAATTGCTTCTTCAGATGAGTTAATAATTGCCTCTAATAGTGTTTGAATTTCCTTTAAATCTGTAACTTCTTCCGCTAAATCTACAACTTCTGTTATATCTTTAAAAATTGCAAATGCCCCTTGTACCTCTCCGCCCTCTTTTAATATCGGTATACGCGTTGTAATAATTTTCTTTCCATTCTCTAATGTTAGTTCATAATTTACTTCTATTTGTTTCGTACGTATAATGCGAAGTAATTTACTAGTTGGAATGACTTCTAAAATATATTTTCCTATCGCCTCTTCTTTTTTATATCCGATAATACGCTCTGCACTTTTATTAAAAAGACGAACTTGTCCCTCTCGATCAATTACGATCATGCCATCATGTGTAGAATTTAAAATTAATTCTCCTTGTTGCGTTTGTTCCTCTAATCGCCCAATTAGCCCTTCCTTCTCATGCGCTAATCCTGTAACAATTTTTGCGATATCACCTGGTATAAGAAGAGTGTCTTTTTTCTTTTTTTCCAATAAAACCTTATGCACATCATCTTCACCTGTCATATCAAATATTACATCGATATGCATAGAAAGAAATGGAGTTACACTTTCTCCAATTGCAATCCCGTATTCCTTAGCAATTTGTAGTCCTTTTGCCAACGGATTTATATCAATAATCCCTATAATTTGAAATATATTCGAACTTTGTAACAGATTCAGCAGTGCGCTCCCGCCTTCACCTGCACCAACAATTAATACTTTTTGTTTCATATATCCCACTTCCTCTCGAAGTAACTCTGCAAATTTTTTCACACTTTTATCTTACTCGTTCAGCACCCTCTTGACAAACCCCCTTTCCCTATAACATCATTAAAATATACGAAATAATCTGAAAAGGAGCGTTATGTATGCAGCGTTACGTTGCTCTACTATTAGCACTCATCCCTATTTCATTAGCTGTGTTTGGTATAAAGTTAATGAGAGATACTGTATTCGGGATTCTATTTCCACCAATCTCTATACTGTGGTTACAATTTTTAATCGGCGCTCTCTGCTTCGGGCTCGGGTTTTATATCTTCGGTGGCTTCGTCTTGCACCGAGACCGTAAACGAAATAAAGTACAAGCTCGCTTTAGAAGATAGGAATGCCCCACTATTTATAAATAAAAAAATGAGACCGTTACACGCGGTCTCATTTTTTTATTGGCATTAACGTTCTTGCCGTTTCAGGGTAATCAGTAATAATCGCCGATATATTCATATCAAAATATTTACGCATAAGCGTTTCTTCATTAATTGTATAAGGGCGAACCTCTACACCACTTTCCATCGTTAGTTCGGCAATAGCATCTTGAAGGTAACGATAATTCGGATGTACTGCTGTAGCCCCCATTTTTTTCGCGTATGCCCACGGACTATGCAAACCTTCGCGATATAAAATTGCTGTTTGAATATCAGGAGCCATCATATGGCACCGTTTCATACTGTAGTGATTAAACGAAGAAAATATAACACGATCCTCTAGACTAAATTTCCGCACAAGCGTTATAACTTCTTCCTCTAAACCTCTGTATGGAATTTTATTATTTTTAAGTTCAATATTAAGTAGCAAACTCGTTTGTGCAAGCCATTCTAATACCTCTTCTAAAAGTGGTATTTTACAAAAACCTACTTTATCACCAAATTTATAACTTGCATCTAACTTGCATAAGTCCTCATATACATAATTCCGAACCGCGCCTTTTCCATTTGTTGTCCGGTCCACCGTTTCATCATGAATGACGACAACTTTTCCATCTTTCGTTAATTGAGCATCAAGTTCAATTCCATCCGCTCTAAAAGACTCAGCCGCTTCAAATGAAATCATTGTATTTTCTGGGTACGTTCCAGCCGCACCACGATGTGCAAATATAAGAGTCATCCTCACTCCCCCAATCTTATGCTATACTATACGAAAAAGGAGGTACTTCTATGAGACCATTACAAATCTCTCCAGATACTGCAGTCCGCTTATCAAAAGCACTAGGTGTTCCACTTGAACAACTCATGCATATGCCGCAGCACATTTTAATTCAAAAGCTAGTTGAATTAGAAAAACAAAATAAAGACGAAGAATAATACAGTCCTGTTTTGCAGGACTTTTTATTATTTTCTATTATATCACGGATGCCTTTCCTACTAAAATCCTTTAACAGATGTACTACGATGTGATTTAGCCGTTCCTTCATCATTTAATAATGAATCACATCTTTTCTTTTTTTGTTACACGTCATAAAGAAAGCAGACTATTTATTTATAAGTCCCCATTGCGTTCTAAAAACACGATCATAAAAAAACTAGAAGCCCTTTATATTATTTTTTATTGAACGTGCGGAGCATCCCCTGATTCGTATAGTTCTTTCGCTTTTTCCTCCCCGAATGTAGTTAAAATATAATGTTGCTCTTCTAACGCATCCATTGCTCTAGTTACTTTACAAACGCTATCTTCTTGAGCATCCGAGAAATAATTGTGATCTTCTACAATTTTACTAAAATCTTTTTTCGCCCATCTATCAGCAATTGCTAAAAGTTCATTTTTCTTCGTAAAGCTACTCTTATTTATAATTTCTTTTAATTTTTTAGCATTACTTTGAATCATTGGGATAGAGCCCGATTTTCGTTCTGCCACCACTTTTTGATGAGTCATGCGATGCATCGCTGTAATGACTTCGCTTTCAGTAGAATTTTCAGTAACATACACATCAACAAAGACCCCATCCACCTCTCTACCTACTATTGTTTGGTCTTCTTTTTTATCTATTTGAGCGCTCACTTCTTTATCTACTGGATTATCTGCAAGTTCTAACATTCCAAATGTAACTGCAATAGCAAGAACTCCCATAGCTGCTACTATTCCTAGCCAAGTTGAAATTTTATTTTCCATTCCCCTTCTCCCTATCTATATCTATTTTATTGCCTTATAAAAAACTCACTTACATGTAATATTACTGAAAATAGGTTTTATTTTCCACACTATCAAATAATCTCTTTTTCTCAACAAAATAAAAAGACCAACGAATTATAACATTCATTGGTCTTTCATTAAAAAGTTTATTGGCTTTAAATTTGATATCGAGTATCAATTTCAAGAATTATTAAGCTTTACTAAAGCTTAAATCCCTTACTACTTTTACTCTCAACTAGCTTTATGTTCAAGTCTCAGCTTATCCGCAACCATTGCGATAAACTCAGAGTTCGTAGGTTTTGCTTTTGACATGGATACTGTATAACCGAATAAGGACGAAATAGAATCAATATTCCCACGGCTCCAAGCTACTTCAATTGCGTGACGAATTGCGCGCTCCACACGGCTTGCTGTGGTATTATATTTCTTTGCGATATCTGGATACAATACTTTCGTAATCGATCCTAATAATTCGATATCATTGTATACCATGGAGATTGCTTCTCGTAAATACATATATCCTTTAATATGAGCGGGTACACCAATTTCATGAATGATACTCGTAATACTCGCATCTAAGTTTTTCGGTTTTCCATCTACTGTTGTTGCTGATCGGAATGATGGTAGTGGACGCTTAATCATAGCGTTTGCTTTACCACTCACTTGACGAATATGACTCGTTAAATTCTCCATATCAAATGGTTTTAATATGAAATATGAGGCACCTAAGTCAACTGCTTTTTTCGTCACATCTTCTTGCCCGAATGCTGTCAACATAATTACGCTAGGCTGTTTTAACCTTTCAATATGTCGCATTTTTTCCAATACAGCTAAACCATCTAAGTGTGGCATAATAATGTCTAAAACGAGTACATCAGGTTGCTTATCTGTTAATAAGTTTAAACACTCTTGACCATTATAAGCAGTACCGATTACTTCCATATCATCTTGAGCGGCTACATAGCTCTCTAACATTGATACTAATTCTTTATTATCATCCACAAGACATACTTTAATTTTCTCCACAGCTTTTCCTCCCTTACCGAATCGATTCTCCGACATGTGTATCCTTCTAGGCTACATGAATTGTTCGACAATTGTGTGAAAATTCCCTTTTAAAGTTTCTTACTTTCCGATAAAATCACAAAAAAATATGTTTATCGTTCATTTATTCCCTTTCGCAACACATTCCATCATAGAAATACAACGAAACGTTCAACCCTTTCCTTTTATTTTACAACAAAAAACACCTCTTGCGGAGCTTTTACAAAATTTCAACGAATTTTTCAACAGAAAAAGCGAGCTAATAATATATATTAGCTCGCTTTTTTCTCTTGATCATAAATATTAATTCCAGCTTGATGTAACATCCATTCAATATGAACACCATATCCTGATGTTGGATCATTTACAAATACGTGTGTAACAGCACCAATTACTTTTCCATTTTGTACAATTGGACTTCCACTCATTCCCTGTACGATACCGCCCGTTTTCGCTAATAGACGTTTATCTGTTACTTTTATTACCATACCCTTTGTGGCTGGGAATTTTTGTTGCACTGTACTAACAACTTCAATATCAAACGCTTCTACTTTATCTTGATCAATAACTGTTAATATTTTTGCCGGTCCTTCTTTTACTTGATGAGATAATGCGATAGGCATCGCTTTATCCATTATACCGTTTTTCATATTCGTATTTAATTTTCCAAAAATACCATATGGACTATTAATTGTAATATTGCCAATCACTTCACGGTCTGGTGAGAATCTTGCTAATTTCTCCCCTGGATTCCCATGACTACCTCTTTCAATTGATGTAACTGTCGAGCGCATAATTTGTCCATCTTCGACTTGAATCGGCTTTTTCGTATCATTATCAGAAATAACATGACCAAGTGCCCCATATTTCATAGAATCTGGATGAACAAATGTCATCGTTCCAATTCCAGCTGCCGAATCACGGATATACAAGCCAATTCGATAAGACGATTCACCGTTGTCTTTTTGTGGAGTTAGCTTCGTACGAATATATTTTCCATCTCTTAACAATACAAGATTAAGCGGTTCACCTGTTTCTCCACTATTATGAATAAACGGTGCTACATCACTCATTCTTTCAATTGTTTTACCATTAATTTCAGTAATCATATCTCCAATTTGTACACCTGCTATTTCACCAGGAGATATTTTACCTTTTTCAGTTTGAATTAAATGATGGCCTACAACAAGTACACCTTTTGTATTTAATTTCACACCAATTGATTGTCCACCTGGAATCACTTTAAAATCTTTTAACACTTTCACATTTACTTTTTTCACTGGAAAACCAGCAAGCTGAAATACCATATCAGCTTCACCATTTTGATGAGAATTTACCATAAGTCCTTGTTTTTGTTCATTCGAACTCACTGTAAATACATGACGATTTGTGGATGAAGCTTTGAAAACTGGTAATGATGATATTTCTGATTGTTGTCCTTCAAAAACAACAAGTTGTTTCGGTGATGAAATAAACGTTCGAAGCGGTTTAAAACATCCAATAAAAACTAAAGAAACAAGGAGACAAAGACCTATTATTTTTCGAAATTTTTCTAATTTCAACTTGTTCACTCTCCTCGCTCCTACCCCACATTCAGCCTCTTGGCTTCACTTTTTAATCTCTCCTTGCAGTGCTTTATTTATAACCGGAAGAATTAAGAAATCGTCATTTGAGAAAAAAAGCTATCCATTACTGGATAGCCTCTGCTGTCTGTTTAAAATGATGTGCTTGCGTAAGTAATTCTTTCGCATGCTCCGTCGTTAAATCTGTGATTTCCACACCAGAAATCATTCGAGCTATTTCTGTTACTTTATCCTCCATAGTTAAAACAGTAACTGATGTAATTGTCCGATCATTCGCTACTTGTTTTCGAATAAATAAATGTGAATCTGCCATTGAAGCTACTTGAGGTAAGTGCGTAATACAAAGTACTTGCGAGTTTACTGATACTCGATAAATTTTTTCCGCAATAGCCTGCGCGACCCGGCCACTTACACCCGTATCCACTTCATCAAAAATAACAGATGCAACTCCTTGATGCTTAGAAAAAATGCTTTTTAAAGCTAAAATGATACGAGATAACTCTCCGCCAGAAGCAACCTTTGAAAGTGGTTTTAGCGGCTCTCCTGGGTTCGTTGAAATATAAAATTCCACATGATCGTAACCATCCGCCGTAAGTCTTACCGGCGCACCTTCCACAAGGGGCTCTTCTGCATTTCCTTCTCTCTTCATAATTCTCACTTCAAATTTCGTTTTTTCCATATATAATTCTTTTAATTCCTGATGAATTGCATTTGTAAGGTGTTCTGCAAGTTCATGACGCATATTACTTAACAACGTTGCTTCTTTCAGAATAACACTTTCTAATTCCTTCAACTGTTTCTTCGTCGTTTCAATATGAACGTCTTTATTTTCAATCGTAAAAATTTCCTGTTCAATTTTATCAGCATACGCTAAAATCTCTTCTACAGTATTTCCATATTTTCTCTTTAGCATACGAATTTCATTCAAACGTGTTTCGATTTCATCTAAACGATTTGGATCATATTCCATCATATCGAGCTTTTCTCTCAGTTGATAGGCAACCTCTTCTAATAAGTAATAGCTATTTGCAATTGAATCATGATTTTCCTGATACACTTCATCTAAATGTGTAATACTTTCCATTTGCCCCATTGCACTTCTTACATTATCTAACCCTTGTCCGTCGGCACTTAACGAACGATATGCATCACCTAACGCTTTATAAATCTTTTCAAAATTAGAAATTTGCAATCGTTCCTCAGTTAATTCATTTTCTTCATCCATCTTTAAATCCGCCTTGCGAATTTCTTCATGCTGAAATTGAATTAAATCTAAGCGATGTGCCATTTGTTGCTCATTTTCACTTAACGATTTCAATTGTTTTTTTAATTTTTCATAGTCAGCGTATACGTTTTGATATATGTCTAATTGTTTAACGATTCGATCCCCATCAAAGTGATCAAGCATAAACAGATGTCGTTCTTCATTCATTAAATCTTGCGTTTCGTGCTGTCCATGAATATCAACAAGTGTTTTCCCAATTTCTTTTAATATGCTAAGTGTAACAAGCTTCCCATTTACACGACATACACTCTTCCCGTTCGCAGCAATATCACGCTTTAAAATAATCATGCCATCTTCTATTTCTATATCTAACTCTTCTGCCTTTTCAATACATGGATGCTTCTCATCTTCAACATAAAATAGCCCTTCAATCTCAGCCTTTTCTGTTCCATATCGAACAAATTCTGCTGACCCACGGCCACCTACAAGTAAACTAATTGCATCAATAATAATCGATTTTCCGGCCCCTGTTTCACCGCTTAAAACCGTTAAACCTTTTTGAAAAGAAATATTTAATGCTTCAATAATAGCAAAGTTTCTAATCGATAATTCCGATAACAATGCCCCATTCACCTCGTTATAAAATAATCCCTTACTAAAGGATTTTCTCAGTTCTTCATTCAAATAATCATGCTATATATTTGTATGTATATACTCTTCTAACCCGCTTCATTGTACCAAACATTTGTTTTACGGGTCAATCCATCTATTTTCTAACTTTATGCAAACAAAATATTATATTACAATTGAAAATTCATATTTTTAACCAATAAAAATATCTTGTTCACTTTCCACTTTACGATGGAAAGCAAACAAGATTTTTTGTTACAACATATTTAAGAAACGATCAGAGACAACACCTGTATCGTCAGGTGTACGGCAAATAATTAAGCAAGTATCATCACCACAGATGGTTCCGATGATCTCATCCCACTCTAAATGATCAATAAGTGCTCCAAGTGAATGAGCGTTACCAGGCAATGTTTTTAGCACAAGCATATGTCCTGCCGTGTCTAATTTTACAAATGAATCCACTAGATTTCGTTTTAATTTTTGTAACGGGTTAAATCGTTGATCTGCTGGCAAGCTATATTTATAGCGCCCATCATGTAATGGCACCTTCACTAAGTGCAGTTCTTTAATATCGCGCGATACTGTTGCTTGCGTTACATTAAATCCCTCATTACGTAAAATATCAACTAATTCATCTTGTGTTTCAATTTCTTTGTTTGCAATAATTTCCCTGATTTTAATATGGCGCTGACCTTTATTCATACATTTGCACCTCACACTATCTCTTACCATAGTTTAAACATTGGTATACTTCACTTATTTATGTTAACTTATAATTCGTTTCTTGTACACAATTGTTTTTACAATCATTATACAATTACAGCAAAAAGAGGAACAACATATGTTATTCCCCTTTCCCTTTTTGTTTTAGAACTTCATGCGCTTCTGTAACAACTTGCTCTATAGAAATCGGAGAATGATTTTCGCCATTCTCACGTTCACCATGCCATTTCAGATGAATTAAAAATTCAATATTACCATCCCCACCCGTAATTGGTGAGAATGTTAAACCTTCCACATCATAGCCTTCTTTTAAAGCAAACTCGACAATCATTTCTACAACAGCTTCATGTACTTTTCTATCGCGAACGATACCTTTTTTCCCAACTTGCTCTCTTCCAGCTTCAAACTGCGGTTTAATTAACGCTGCTACATCTCCGTTAGGCATAAGCATTGTTTTTAAAACTGGCAGTATAAGCTTTAATGATATAAATGAAACATCAATACTTGCAAATTGAGGTAAACCACGTTCTAAGTCTGCTGGTGTCACGTAACGGAAGTTTGTTCGTTCCATTACAACAACACGCTCATCTTGACGTAATTTCCACGCTAGTTGATTGTATCCTACATCTAATGCATAAGATAATTTCGCTCCATTTTGAAGCGCGCAATCTGTAAAGCCACCAGTTGATGAACCAATATCTATCATAACTTTATCTTGTAAATCAAGATGAAATGTCTCTAATGCCTTTTCAAGTTTATAACCACCACGACTTACATACGGCATAACTTGTCCCTTCACCGTAATCTCAGTATCTTGCGAGATTTTCTCTCCTGGCTTATCAAGTCTCATCTCATTCGCATATACGAGTCCGGCCATAATGGCGCGCTTTGCTTTCTCACGCGTTTCTATAAGTCCTCGCTCTACTAATAGTACATCTACTCTTTCTTTTTTTACGCTCATTTGTTACGCCCTTTTTTGTTTTGATGGAATCATTGTATGAATACGGTCTACAACAGCATCTGTCGTTAAACCAATTTCTTCTAATAATTTTGTTACACTCCCGTGCTCTATGAAGCGATCTGGAATACCCATTCGTTCAACTAATGCACTATGGTAACCATTTTCAGATGCAAATTCAACTACTCCTGTTCCAAAACCACCGATTAAACAAGCTTCTTCAATCGTTAAAATCGGTATATTCTTTCCTAGAAGATCATGTAAATATGCTTCATCCATTGGTTTAATAAAGCGAGCATTCACTACTTTCACTGAAACCCCAGCTTTTTCAAGACGCTCAGCTGCTTCCATTGCCATTGGTATTGTCGTACCAAACGTTAAAATAGCTGCTTGTGTACCCTCTTTTAACGTCTCCCACGTACCGATTGGAATCGCCTTTAATTCTTCATCCATATGAACGCCAAGTCCATTACCGCGCGCATAACGCAATGCGATTGGTCCATCTTCATATTGCATCGCCGTATAAACTAAATGTTGCCCTTCATTTTCATCTTTCGGCATCATAAGCACCATATTCGGCAAGTGACGTAAGAATGAGATATCAAATACGCCTTGATGCGTTTCACCATCTGCTCCTACTAATCCCGAACGATCTATTCCGATGAAAACATTTAAATTTTGGCGGCATATATCATGAACAACTTGGTCATATGCTCTTTGTAAAAATGTTGAATAAATCGCTAAGAATGGCTTCATTCCTTGCGTTGCCATACCTGCTGCCATTGTTGTAGCATGCTGTTCAGCAATACCTACATCAATCATACGATCTGGGAATTCTTTTTGGAATTTCTCAAGTTTTGATCCAACAGGCATTGCAGGTGTAATTGCTACGATACGCTCATCTGCTCTCGCTAGCTTAAGTACTGTTTCACTAACGACAGCACTCCATGCTGGTGCAACTTCTTTCGGCTTAACGAAGTCACCTGATTCAATTTTATAAGGTCCTGTTCCATGCCAAGTTCCAATAACGTCACTCTCAGCCGGTTTATAACCTTTTCCTTTTTTCGTAATAACGTGAACGAGTACTGGGCCTTTTGTTTTCTTTGCATATTGCAACGTTTCGAATAACTTTTCATAATCATGTCCATCGACTGGACCTAAATATGTAAAGCCTAACTCTTCGAAAAAGACACCGGATACTAGTAAATATTTAAGACTATCTTTTATTTTCTCTGCTGTCGCAGCCACTTTCCCGCCAACTGCTGGGATTTTCTTTAATATATACTCTAATTCATCTTTTACCCAGTGATATTTTCCTGCGGTACGTAAACGACCGAGCACATTATGAAGCGCACCAACGTTTGGTGCAATTGACATTTCATTATCATTCAAAATAACAATCATGTCTGTTTTTTCATGTCCAATATGGTTCAATGCCTCTAAAGCCATTCCGCCTGTTAAAGCACCATCTCCAATAATTGGTATAACATATTCTTTCGTTTTCTTTAAATCACGTGCCAGAGCCATTCCCATTGCAGCCGATAACGAAGTCGAACTATGACCAGTTTCCCATACATCGTGCTCACTCTCACAACGTTTCGGGAAACCACATAGACCTTGATATTGCCTTAATGTACCAAACTCTTTCGCGCGTCCAGTTAAAATTTTATGTACATAGGATTGATGTCCTACATCCCATAAAAATTTATCTTGCGGGCTATCAAATAATTTGTGCAGAGCAATTGTGAGTTCTACTACACCTAAATTAGGTGCAATATGTCCACCTGTTTGAGAGAGCTCTTCAATTAAAAACTTACGAATATCCTCACTCAATCCCTCTAGTTCACTGATAGACATATCTTTCAAAAAACTAGGGTTTTGAATTTGCGTTAGATCCACATGGATCACTCACTTTCATTTCATAATCTGTCAACATGTCAAATATTATAAAAAACATTTACACAAAACAAGAAATTCTCTTTTCTATTTTTCGTCTTGTCCCGCTATTAACCAGTCTATTGCGCCTTAATCCTATTATAAACCATATTTCTTCAGGCGATGAAAAAAATAGCCGCTAACACGAAGTGATAACGGCAATGTAATCTACATATATTTTTGCCAATAACAAGAAAAGAAAAACCTTTTCCTACATTTATATCATAAAATGATGAATGACTCAACAAATGAAAACGCTGTTATATTAGTTATTACGTTTTGCAATCAAATCGCAAATAGAGAGTAAATATTCATCTTGTAATTGCAAGGAGCTAATCGCACCTTTTGCTTCTGCAATTGTTTCTTCTAAAATATCCTTTGCTCTATCTACAGTAAACAACGTCGTATATGTGCTCTTTTCATTAGAAAGATCGCTACCAATCGGTTTTCCAATCTCTTCTTCAGTTCCTTCGACATCTAAAATATCATCTCGAATTTGGAAAGCTAGACCGATATATTTGGCAAACGTAAGCAACTTTTCTTCTTGCTCTTCTGTCGCATCAGAAAGTATCGCACCCGCAAGTACAGCAAATTCAAGTAGTTTTCCGGTCTTATGTTTATGGATGTACTCCAATTCATCAATCGTAAGGCGTTTCCCTTCCGCTTCCATATCTGCCACTTGTCCGCCAACCATTCCTTCTGGTCCTGCTGCTTTTGCGAGTTCAAGTACAAGTCTTACTTTTTTTTCAGCAGAAATTTCTTTTTGCTCATATGCCATAATAACTTGAAAAGCGTATGTCAATAAGCCATCTCCTGCTAAAACTGCCATCGCTTCACCAAATACCTTGTGATTTGTGGGCTTTCCTCTTCTTAAATCATCATCATCCATACAAGGTAAATCATCATGAACTAACGAATATGTATGAATCATTTCAAGAGCACAAGCTGCACCTACTCCAAGATTTCTTTCTTTCCCAAACGCTTGTAATGTTGCAAACAAAAGTAACGGGCGGAGACGTTTTCCACCCGCTTCCAAAGAATATGCCATCGCTTCACGAAGTACATTTGGACATTGTAATCCATTTGCATAGCTTACAAGTTTTTCTTCTACGAAAGTTTTACTTTCTTTCAAAAAAGTATCAAAAGCAATCGTCACTATGCTTCATCTCCTAAAGCAGTAAACGGTTCAAGCTCTCCATCTTCCCCAAGAATAACTGCCATTTGTTCTTGTACATTCTTCAGCTTCTCATCACAAAGCTTAGATAATTCCATACCTTCTTTAAAATAAGAAATCGCTTCTTCTAAAGGTACGTCACCTTGTTCTAGCTTAGAAACAAGATGCTCAAGTTGCGAAATTGCCTCTTCAAAGCTTAATTTATTTTCCATCATTCAATTCACGCTCCTCTATGCCTGATACGCTACAATCTAGTATTCCATCTTGTAATTGAACTGAAACAGCATCTCCAAGGCTTACATCTTTCACACTTTTTAACACTTGCTTCTCTTCATCATATACAAGCCCGTACCCTCTCATCATTACTTTAAGCGGACTTAACGCTTCAAGTTTTTGAGCAGCTCTTACAAAGGCAAATTCTTTCGTTTGAAGTAACGTTTGCATTTCACGTTGTAATTGCTTTTGCAACGTTTCCACAGCTACCTTCGTTTGCATAATTTTTTGAGATGGGTGGTGCTTCTCTAAATAAAATGAAAGTTGCTTTAACTGATTCACCTTTTTATCAATATAGCGCTCTTTCGCTAAAACAAGCTGTTCTAGCGCTCTATCTAATTGCTCTTCCTTTTGCTCATATACTTGTCTTGGATAACGGAACGCATACGATTTTTGCAACACTTGTAGTTTTTCTTCTTTTTTATGTACTAACTCTCTCATTGCTCTTTGCAATCTCAGAGTTCTTTGTAATACCTTTTCTTGTAACTCTATAATGTTAGGTGCTGCCAGCTCAGCTGCTGCGGTCGGTGTTGGCGCGCGTAAATCCGCAACAAAATCTGCGATTGTAAAATCCGTTTCATGGCCTACTGCCGAAATAATAGGGATTTCACTCTTAAAGATTGCTCTTGCAACCATTTCCTCATTGAAAGCCCATAATTCCTCAATAGAACCTCCACCACGACCAACGATTAGTACATCTATCTCTCCCATTTCATTCGCTGTACGAATCGCTTGTACAATCGAGGGAGCCGCTGACTCCCCTTGTACAAGTACCGGAAATACAATAACATTCCCAATTGGATAACGACGTTTAATCGTTGTTATAATATCACGAATCGCTGCTCCTGTCGGCGACGTAATCACACCTATTGTTTTAGCGTAAGGAGGAATCGCTTTTTTATAAACTTGAGAAAAAAGTCCTTCTTCTTCTAAACGAACTTTTAACTGTTCGTACGCTAAATGTAAATTTCCGACTCCGTCAGGCTGCATGTCTTGAATATAAATTTGATAAGAACCACTCGCCTCGTAAACAGAGATTTTCCCTTTCACGAGTACCTTCATCCCATTTTCCGGTTTGAATTTAATATTACGATTATGGCCCGCAAACATAACCGCTGCGATTCTTGCATTTTCATCTTTCAATGTAAAATACATGTGGCCACGGCTATGATTTTTAAAGTTGGAAATTTCACCTTTTAACCAAACAGACTGCAAATGCGGATCATATTCTATTTTTGTTTTTATATAGCGTGTTAACGCTGTAACGGTTAAATATTGCTTCTCCATTTCTCTCTCCTCATAGCCGACTCAAATTATTTACAAACGACACCTGCACGTTTGGCAGATTCAACAGTATTATGAAGAAGCATTGTGATTGTCATTGGACCAACACCCTTTGGCACAGGTGTAATGTAACCCGCAACATCTAACACGTTGTCAAAGTCAACATCACCACAAAGTTTTCCTGTTTCTAAACGGTTAACACCAACGTCAATTACAACCGCCCCTTCTTTAATATAATCCGCTGTTATCATTTTAGGTCGTCCAACAGCTACGATTAAAATATCAGCTAACTTCGATAACTCTTTCATATTTTGCGTCTTAGAATGACAATATGTGACAGTGGCATTTTCATTTAAAAACAATTGCCCCACTGGTTTACCGACAATATTACTTCTTCCAATTACTACTACATGTTTTCCAGAAATATCAAGATTTGTTTCTTTTACTAATTCTACAATACCATGCGGTGTACATGGAAGGAATGTATCTTGTCCCGTCATCATACGTCCCACGCTGATTGGGTGAAATCCGTCTACATCCTTTTCTGGTGAAATTCTTTCAATGATAGCTTTTTCTTCAATATGTTTTGGTAAAGGTAATTGCACTAATATGCCATTAATACGGTCATCGCCATTTAAGCGATCGATTTCAGCAAGCAAACGTTCCTCAGTAATTGTTTCAGGAAGTTCAATTAGCTCTGAGTAAATCCCTACTTGTTCACAGCCTTTTTCTTTTCCTTTCACATAAGAACGAGATGCTGGATCTTCTCCAACTAAAATAACTGCTAATCCTGGTACAATACCTTGCTCTTTCAACTTCACAACTTCTTCTGTTAATTGTGCTCGTTTTTTCTCCGCAACTTCATTTCCTTTGATGATTACTGCTACCATTTTAAGATTCCCCCTTAAAGAATTTACAGTGTATCTTTTATATTAGATAAAACGCCGTTAATAAAACGACGAGATTCCTCATCCCCAAATGTTTTAGCAATTTCAATTGCTTCGTTAATTGTTACGTTGTGTGGAATTTCTTCCATGTATTTCATTTCATACACAGCTACACGTAAAATACTGCGATCAACAATACTAATACGCTCAAGCTTCCACTTTTTTAAATTTTGACGAATCGCTTCATCGATTGCTTCTTTATTTTCTACAAAACCTACTACAAGTGACTCTAGAAACTCATTTGTTTCTTCGCCTTCATCTAGCGTGTTTTCCACTGCTACTTTCGGTTCTAATTCACCTGTAATATCCATTTGGTATAATGCTTGCATTGCTCTTTCTCTAGCCGTCCTACGTTTCATTGTAACTCTCCTTTATGCTTCAAGTCTTTCCTTATACTTTGTTATATTATTATAATTTATAAGCCGTCAATTCACTTACTCTTACAGTTTTCATTGATTTTCCAACCTTATAATACAATGATAATAACACAATTTATCGTTTCACACACGGGTTACAAGGCTGAAAAATAATAAAAAGATTAACTTCAAGTTCCATATCTTATCACAATGTACGTTTTTTGGAAAAACGAAACATTTTCTTGTTTATTTCTTATTTTTTGAAATAGTATAATAATTAGAGGGTTGTAATTTGTGAAGAAATGAAACGATAAAAAAGATGCCTATGTTACTAGGCACCTTTTCATTCTTACACTGGTTCGATTTCTGTTTTTTGTGTTTCGAATGTTACGCCAACGATGTGAACATTCACTTCTTTTGGCTCAAGTCCTGTCATTGTAAAGAGTGCTTGGCGAATATTGTCTTGAATCTTTTGTGCAACAACTGGAATTGCTACACCAAAATACATTACAACATAAAGGTCAACGATAATATCTTCGTTTGCTAATTCAACCTTTACACCTTTACCATGATTTTTCTTACCTAACTTCTCAACAACATCTGTAGCAAAATTACCGCGCATTGCCGCTACACCTTCTACTTCTGCAGCTGCAATACCTGCAATTACTTCAATTACTTCTGGTGCAATTTCTACTTTACCAAGAGTTGTATCTTGACCCATATCTAACATATGTTCAGCCATGAAAAAAACCTCCTTTAATGTATCACTGCGTCACAAGTTCATGCTCTTCCAAAAATTTCGTATTAAACTCACCTTTTACAAAATCAGGATGATCTAGCAATTGCAAATGGAACGGGATTGTTGTATGTACGCCTTCAATGACAAATTCACTAAGTGCGCGCTTCATTTTTGCAATTGCCTCTTCACGTGTTTTTCCGTGAACAATTAATTTAGCAACCATCGAATCATAGAAAGGTGGGATTGAATATCCCGGATATACAGCTGAATCGACGCGAATACCAAATCCTCCTGGTGGTAAATACATTTCTACTTTACCTGGAGATGGCATAAATTTTTTGGCAGGGTTTTCCGCATTAATTCGACATTCAATTGCCCAACCATTAAATTGTACTTCTTCTTGCTGTAACGATAACTTTTCTCCTGAAGCAACAAGAATTTGCTCTTTAATTAAGTCCATTCCCGTTACCATTTCAGTAACCGGATGCTCAACCTGAATTCTCGTATTCATCTCCATGAAATAAAAGGTTTTCGTTTTATATTCATAAATAAACTCAACCGTACCAGCACCTGTATAATCAACCGCTACCGCCGCTTTAACTGCCGCTTCACCCATCTGCTTGCGAATATCTTCATCAAGTGCAGGTGATGGACTTTCTTCTAATAGTTTTTGCAAACGGCGCTGAATTGTACAATCACGCTCTCCTAAATGAATGGCATTTCCGTGTGTATCTGCCATTATTTGAATCTCAACATGGCGGAAATCTTCAACGTACTTTTCTAAGTATACACCAGGGTTCCCAAAAGCGGTACTAGCTTCTTGCTGTGTAATTTGAATTCCTTTTATAAGCTCTTCTTCATGGCGTGCAACACGAATACCTTTTCCGCCGCCACCTGCAGTCGCTTTAATAATAACTGGATATCCAATTTGATTAGCAAGCTCGATCGCTTCTTCGGTATTTTTAATAATCCCTTGTGAACCTGGTACAATCGGAACCCCTGCTTCTTTCATTGTATCACGAGCAACGTCTTTTGTGCCCATCTTTGAAATAGCTTCTGGACTTGGACCGATAAAAATCAAGTTACATTCACGGCATAACTCTGCGAAATCTGCATTCTCTGCTAAAAATCCGTATCCCGGATGAATAGCATCGCAGCCTGTTAACTTCGCAACGCTAATAATGTTTGTCAAATTTAAATAGCTTTCTTTCGAAATCGTTGGTCCTACACAATACGCCTCGTCTGCAATCTGTACGTGAAGTGACTCTTTATCTGCTTCTGAATAAATTGCAACTGTTTCAATATCCATTTCTTTACAAGCACGAATAATTCGTACAGCAATTTCCCCACGATTGGCTATTAATACTTTTTTTATCATCACAAAGACTCCCTTATTACGCTTTTACAAGAAATAGCGGTTGTCCATACTCAACAAGTTGTCCGTTATTAACAAGAATTTCAACAATTTCGCCCTCTACATCAGCATCAATTTCGTTAAATAACTTCATAGCCTCGACAATACATACGATAGAATCTTTCGATACTCTATCCCCAACACTTACATATGGAGGGGTATCAGGCGAAGAAGAAGAATAGAATGTACCTACCATCGGTGATGTGATTTTATGTAGGTTTTCATTTTGAACAGCCTTCTTCTCTTCTTGTTTTGGTGCTTCTGCTTGTGCTGCTGCTACTTTCGTTTCAACTTCAACAGGCGCTACTGGTTGCATAGCTTGTTTTGCTGCAGGTGCTTGCACAGCAACAACTTCATTACCACGCTTTTTCATTTTGATTGTTGTACCGTCTTTTTTGTATTCAAATTCATCAATATTAGAGCTATCAATTAATTTAATTAATTCGCGAACTTCTTGAATTTTAAACATGTAAAATCCACTCCCATACTCTTGTTTGTCCCGTTTTTACAGATTCTCGTCACGAAAACTAGATTGACTGTAAAAATACGATGTACTCTATTAGAAAATATATTTCATTAACTAATAGAAATATTTACTATTTCCATCTTACGATAAATTTTTTAAACATTCCAATTTATATTTCTTTATAATAAATCGAAATTCCTGTAAAAATATTATTCCAATAAAAAATTTAATACCTAGTAATAATACCAAGTTTCACATGAAATTGGCAAGACCACTTCTAAAAAAACATTCACTACTTTTTCAAAACGTTACACAGCAAACATGCCATTCCCTCTCCACTCTTCACCACACCTATAGTCAATAACATATTTTTACCAAATATTATTTTTTTGTTTACACGCCGTTCATCATTCCTTCATATAAGAATAGTATGTTCAAAGTGTAGAAAATATATTGTGTCGAGGTGTGGAAATATGATATGGCTCATTCTCTTTTTACCTGCTGTAATCGTTTGGGCATGCGTTCTTTTCATCCACGTCAAATCCGGAAAAAGTAATCATCAGTACCATGAACCACTAATCTTTTACTCACAACGTATTTCTCCGTTCCGAGTTGAACATAGTAAAAATAATTACAAAGACGAAATAGAAAAAAGCTATCGAAAATGATAGCTTTTTTCTATTCACACGTACTTACATACTCTTTTTACTATTTGCATACCCTTTGCTTAGTAAAAGATAATAATCCGCAGGGAAATCCCTACGGATTAAAGTTTCACTTATTTCGCTGGTGGATCAAATTTCACACCTACATCTTTTGATCCGCCTTCACTTCTTACAAGTTGAATAATTTTATTTGCTTCTTTCTGTGAATGTTTTGCCGCTTTAACCGTTACTCTAATATCAGTACCATCAGCTCTTACAAGAGCATCTGGATATCCTCCTTGAGATTTAATTACTGTCTCAAGTAATTCTTGCTTCGTTTCCATTGTAGTGATTGCATCAAAGTTATCTTTCGCTTTACTCTTTTCTGTCGCTGAAGATTTCGAAGAATTCATCACTTCTTGTAATTTTGCTTTCTCTTCACTACGCTGATCTTCCATTTGCATACGTAAAGCTGTGAAATTCTCATCACTTGATTGAACTGATACATTGCCCTCTTTTTTACTTGTTTCTTTTTTTGCATTTTCTTTTTTGTCTGTTTCTTTATTTGTTGTTTCTTTGCTTGTATTTTCTTTTTTCGGAGTTTCTTTAGGCGCTTCGTTTGTTACTGCTTTATCAGTACCTTGTTTTTCTTGTCCAATCTTTTCACCTGTTGCTGGCGATGCTGTATTCATTTTGTCAGGAGTTGTCACGTAATACACAGATAGTACAACAACTAAACTTAACATCGTTAATAACCAAACTGTTTGTTTTTTTAACACTTTATTTCCTCCCTATCAATTTTTCGGTGAAACTGAAACGCGATGGGCCGGTACATCTAGCAGCCTTATCACAGCTTCTTTTACCATTGCTTTAACTTGTATATTATCCACTCCCTTTGCTACGACAAGAACACCACGTACTTTCGGCTTCTCTGTTCGTAAAACAACAGGAGTTTCTTTATCCCCTTCACGTATAATGACAGTCTTTTCATCAAGAGACTCGTCCTCTACTTCTCTCTTACCGCCTGTTTTATCTGTTTCACCTGTTGTTTGTGAGCGTTTCACTGTATTTTTTTCTAAAATTTTTTCTTCAGATGAATCCAAATTCACTTTAATCGTTACGTCTTTTACTCCTGCTATTTCTTCTAAAGCAGTTTTTAATTCTTGCTCATACGCTTTTTCATATTTTTCTACATTTGACATACTATCATTACTTTTTTGTCCGAAAGTTGGTACGTCTTTTTCTTGGTTTTGAGTTTTTTGTTCTTTAAATACAGGTACTTCTTCTTTTTTACTTGAAAAGAGACTACTAGAAAACATAAGCAAAATTCCAAGTATGAGTAGGACAAGTAAAAACTTAGGTGTTACCTTTTTACCCTTCTCGTTGCTTTCTTTTTGATCCCCATTCAATAAGTTTCGAAAAAATGAGAACTTCGAATTTTTATCTTTATTGTCCATTTACTCTACCTGTCCTCCCTTCCATTTGAACTTGGATTTGTTTATTCTCTAGTTGCCACCTGCTTGAAAAGAAGTCTTTCATTTCTACATTCGTTTCCTCTACTTTTTTCGGTGGTTCTTTCGTGTTAATTTCAACTGGTCTTACTGTTTCGATTGCATCATTTTTACTACGTTCTTTTTCTTTTAACGTCACAACAACAGATTGAATATCTTTCGCTGACTTTACTTCTGCTGTGCTTTCCGCTGCGACTATTTGTATTTCAGAGACTGACATACCATACTGTTTCTCAAACTCTTTTCCTACTTCTTTTTTCATTTTGGTAGCCATCTCTTCTAAACTATATGCACGTGTTAGAGCTTGTATTTCTTTTTTCTTCGAATCTATTGAATTTTTTACAGATCCTTCTGCTACGTACTTTTCTTCATTAAAATTTGCAATTACTTCATTTACATCTGTCTGCAATAGTTTAAAAAGAGGTGTTAAAATTAATACGACTAACAAAAGACTTACAACGAATTTAACGTATTTTTGCAAATTCGAATTTGGAAGAATAAGATGAAGCATTGTCGCTAAGAGCAAAAAAACGATAATATTTCTGATCCACTCTGTAACAAATTGCATACTCTTCACCTCCTACCGCATCATAAGTGTAATATTCCCCGCAGCAATAATAATTGTAATACTTAAAAAGAACATAAATGATACGATAGCTAAGCAAGCAAATACGTAAATGATGCTTCGTCCAATAATGTCTAAGCATTGAATAATTGCTCCGCCGCCAACCGGTTGCAATACTGCTGCTGCGAATTTATAAATAAATGCGATACAGAAAATTTGAATCGCTGGAAAAGCAACAATTAAACATAAAATGACGAGCCCAATAATTCCGACTGTATTTTTCAATAATCCTGATGCGCTAATAACAGTATCTGCCGCTTCTGTAAACATCCTTCCAACTACTGGAATGAAGTTCCCTGTTACAAATTTAGCAGTTTTCACAGCTATTCCATCAGCAACGGCTGTTGCTGTTCCTTGTACAGATAATACCCCTAAAAAAATCGTTAAAAAGATACCGATAATCCCAACGCTAACGTTTTGCAGAAGCTTGGACAATTTCGTCACTTTATATTGATCACTCATTGTACTTACAATACTTAATATCGTTGCCAGTAATAAAAGCGGTAGAACGATATAATTCATAAGAAGCCCGCTTGTATTCATTAAGAAAATGATAATCGGATGAAAGAAAGATACAGATACAACCCCGCCACCAGTCGCTATAAGCGCCAATAAAATTGGCAATAGCGCTAATATGAAATCTACCATTGTTTGTATCGTTTCTCTTGCATATGTCATAACGACATAAAAACTATTTAAAGCAAAAATAATAAGTACCATATATACAACAGCATCAGCAATTTTACTTACACTACTTTTTGAAAAAGCGGATTGCAGTGATTGCAACAATGCACTAAAGATTGTGAGCATAATGAGTGTGCCAAGCAGTTTTCCATTAGCTGCAAGCTCATGAAATAAATATTTTAATAACCCTATCATCCACTCTTTTAGAGAGAATTCTTTTTCTCCCTTTACAAACTCCATAAAACTCCCTTTTTGACTCTCTGGCAAATAGCCTCCATATTTTGTAACAAGCCCGTCCCAAAATTGCTTCACATCTTCAATTCCGAGCTTATCCAATTGTTGATCAACGACGTTTGTTTCTACAGGAGAAGCTTGTACAACAACTGGTAAAGAAAAGAAAAGGAAGCAAGCAAATAGCAGCTTAGCTCCAAACCTCCTCAACATTCACTCCCCCTTATCCCGTCGGTAAAAATCCGAGAATAGTTTCAATTACAACCGTCAAAATAGGAATTGCCATAACGAGAATTAAGATTTTCCCAGCAAGTTCAATTTTCGAAGCGATGGCACCTTGACCAGCATCTTTTGTAATTTGAGCTCCAAACTCGGCAATATAAGCAATTCCAATAATCTTTAGTAACGTTTCCACGTAGACGTTACTAACTTTCGCTTCACTCGCAACTCTCTCAATCATTTGTAAAATAGAATGAATTTGATCGATTAAAATAAGAAACATCACGCTACCTACGAACACAATAAATAAAGATGTAATACTAGATTTATGCTGGTTCAAAACAGCAGCTAAAAACGTAGCAACGAGGCCTAATCCGACAATTTGTATAATTTCGATTCGAACCGCCTCCTTTACTGGAAGAGAAAGACACTTTTAATCTTGTCGAATAGCGTATTAATTAAAAATGCAACATGAAATAAAATGACGACAAAACCGACAAGGATAACCCAATTTGCAATATCCTCACGCTTCAATTCTTTTAGTACAGTATGAATGAAAGCTAAAACAATGCCGATTCCGGCGATTTGAAATATTAATCCAACATCAATGGACATCGCCTTTCTCCCCCCTATAGCAGTAAAATTACAATAAGTAGCCCTGCTAGTACCCCTAAGCTCTTAATCATTTTTTCGTATTGCAGTTGTAAAGCTTTCGCTTCCTCTTCTTCTCTCTCCAAATGTGTAATACATAAGCGAATATGTTTTTGTTGTGATTCACGATCATGTTGCCCGAGGGTTTCACCAAATTGCTGCAGTATTTCATACTCGGTTTGTTGAAAAGCCGTCAACTTCCAATTCTCTTTCAAACTATCTATCCAAGCTTCCCTTACCGTTTGTTCTCCACTTTCTAGTTTTTTAGCGAAACTTTGAAATATCCAATTTAATGGCTTTGGCATTTGTTTAACTAATCGCTCGGCAGCCTCAGATAAAGGTGTGTGTCCATACATAATTTCTGCCTCTAATGATTGAAGTGCTGATTTTAATAACCTAAGTTGCCTCGGCCTCTCACTGTATCTTTTAGCGTACGAAAACCCGAAAAAGGTGCTGACCGCAACGATTAACACTGCACCAAATATTTTCACCATACGCCCTCAGCCTTTCTATTTGATAACACTGGTTTTCCATATTTATCTTTCACCTGCATAACCGTTCCTGGACCCCTCGCTTTTGACAACTCCACAAACCTATCAAATATACCAAGCTCTAGCACTGCCTTGAGCGATGGACGTCTCACAACATCCTCATAGGAAAATCCATGTGCGCTTATAAAAAGCTGAACACCTGCATGCACTGCCTCCATAATTGCTTCACTATCTTCTTTACGGCCAATTTCATCTACGATCAAAATATCAGGACTCATAGAACGAATCATCATCATCATTCCTTCTGCCTTTGGACATGCGTCTAACACATCGACTCGGGTACCAAAATCATATTGCGGGATCCCTTTTACACAGCCAGCAATTTCTGATCGTTCATCAACGATCCCCACTTTACAGGAAGGAATTTCCGAAGCACTTACCCCTTGACTCATGCAACGTGCTACATCTCTTAAAAGCGTCGTTTTTCCCGTTTGGGGAGGGCCAATTACCATCGTGTTTAACCACCTTTTTTCATACAAATATGGCAAAAGCGGTTCAGCAATCCCTATTTTTTGACGAGCAATACGAATATTAAAGGAAGAGACATCACGAATCATTTTCACTGCGCTTTTTTCTGTAATGACTTTTCCTGCTAACCCAATTCTATGCCCCCCGCGAAGCGTCACATACCCACGTTTTAATTCCTCTTCCATCGTATAAATTGAGAATTGACTTAATTTATTCAATAAGTAAATAGCATCCTCTGCAGTAGTGATATAGTCATAAAAAAACACCTTTCCGTGTGCAATACACTCTAGCGGCCTTCCAATTCGAACACGAATTTCCTCTAAAGCATCGTATTGCTTACATTCTTCAATTAAGTACTTCATCGTTTTTGGTAAAACTTCTAATACCTCTTTCATCGGCTTCTCCCCACTATACTCGACTTACTATTTCAGTAATGCGATAAAAATACAGCAAATTCCAAGCGCTAGAAAAAAGAGCTTCAAGAAAGAAATTTCACTTGCTACACTCGCTATCCCAATTGTCATTGTTAAAATTAATACGGTAGGTCCAACAAACGCCAACATACCATTTATAAACAACGCTTTCTTCGCATCATTCACATAAAGCATAAGCAAAGCAGCAAATATCTCCGCACTACCTGAAAATAATCGAAGTGCCCCCATAACAAGCACGGATGTTTCCATTGCCGCTAGCCACTGTTTCATTCTTCCACCTTCTCCCGTAACAGTTACTAACTTCGTATTCTAAAAAAGAATATATTTGTACAACCATATGCAGAGGTTGTCTATTTCAGAAGTAAAAACATAATTTTTCTCTAAAGTCTGAATTACAATCTGAATATTCATATTACTTCATGGTATATTATGGTATATTTAGTTTAAAAGAGGTTTAAACCATGCAACACGTCACTTTATTACCACTAGATTTATGCCATACAAATGTGATTTTCGAGCTATCAAGTGATCCACATATAAAAAATGCATTGGGAATAACGGTAGAAAACATCGAAGACACGAAAACATTTCTTCTTTTCGCAATAGAAGAAGAGCGTCAAAAGAAATCCTTATCGAGAATGATTGTGAATGAAGAAAATGAAATAATTGGCCTCACCACACTTAAACATATTAATAATGAAAAAAAGCAATCTCACATTGGTAGTTGGCTCGGCTATCCGTACTGGGGAAAAGGCTATAACGAGGCTGCTAAAAAAGAAATCTTTAAAATCGCCTTTTTAGACTTACAACTTTCCTACGTATTTGCTGGTGCTAAAACGAATAATATCCGCTCACTAAAAGCACAAGAAAAACTACCTTATATTTCATTGCATGTGGAAAACAAGTTTCCAGACGAACACGCTGCACTAGAGAAAGAAGTAAAGTCACCTTGCTCTCTGCATGTCGTGTCACGTAAAAATTTTTTAAACTGGTTGAAATTACAAAATGAGGAGGAAAAATATGAAGGCATTGAAAATTAGTTTAACCGTTGTAGTAGAATTAGCTCTTATTTATCTTTTTTCATTATTAGTCGGTTGGTCATTTATAGAGACCTTTTTCCTTGGTAGTTTAGCAATATTTGCAATTATGTGGTTAATTATTATGAGTAACCATAGAAATAACATTACAGATCACGCAATAAGTAAAACATTAACTGGCGTTGAGACTGGCGAAATAAAACCATTTCAAATTGTTTTGACTCCATCTATTATGGGTACTCTTTCACTTGTTTTAGTCAGTTTTATAATAACAGCTATTTACTATCTACCCTATTTCCTATAAAAAAAGCACTCGTGAATTATCACGAGTGCTTTTTTACTATGCACGAGAAACGTATTTACCTTCACCAGTGTTGATGATAAGCATTTCGCCTTCGTTAATGAAGATTGGTACTTGTACAACAAGACCAGTTTCTAATGTAGCTGGTTTTGTTACGTTAGAAGCAGTATCACCTTTAATACCAGGCTCTGTTTCTGTAACTTGTAATTCAACTGTGTTTGGAAGTTCAACACCAAGTACTTCGCCTTGGTAAGTCATAATTGCTACTTCCATGTTTTCTTTTAGGAATTTAAGCTCGCGCTCGATTTGTTTTTCACCAAGTTCGATTTGCTCATAAGTTCCGTTATCCATAAATACATGAGCCTCACCGCTTGCGTATAAGTATTGCATACGACGGTTTTCGATGTGTGCTTTTTCTACTTTCTCACCTGCACGGAATGTTTTCTCTTGAACAGAACCTGTGCGAAGATTACGTAGTTTAGAACGAACGAATGCAGCACCTTTACCTGGCTTTACGTGTTGGAAATCAAGTACTTGCCAAAGGGCATTGTCCACTGAAATTGTTAAACCTGTACGAAAATCGTTTACTGAAATCATGTAAAAAAATCCTCCTGTGTATTACAAAATAATAAGTTCTTTTGGTGATTTCGTAATTACTTCATTACCTTCACTTGTCACAATGATATCATCTTCAATACGTACGCCGCCAATACCTGGAATATAAATACCTGGCTCTACTGTTACAGCCATACCTGGTTCAAGTACTGTATCAGAACGGAACGCTAAACCTGGTGCTTCATGGATTTCAAGACCTATTCCATGACCAGTAGAGTGTCCAAAGTATTCACCATATCCTTTTTCCGTTATGTAGTCACGCGTTAGCGCATCAGCCTCGCGACCTGTTAAACCAGCTTTAATACCGTTCACACCACGTAATTGTGCTTCTAAAACGATATTATAAATTTCTTTTAATTTATCAGATGGTTCACCGACTGCAATCGTACGAGTAATATCAGAACAATATCCTTTGTAATAAGCGCCGAAGTCTAATGTAACGAAATCTCCTGTTTCTATCACTTTTTCAGATGCCACGCCGTGCGGTAATGCCGAACGAAGACCTGAAGCAACGATAATATCAAACGAAGAAGATGTTGCTCCTTGTTTTCTCATGAAAAATTCAAGTTCATTTGACACTTCAATTTCAGATACTCCCGGGCGAATGAATGATAGAATATGCTCAAAGGCAGCATCTGCAATCTGTGCAGCTTCCTTTAATATCTTAATCTCTGAATCAGTCTTTATCAAGCGTAACTTTTCTACAAGTCCAGAAGTCGGGATAAATTCAGCATCAATCGCTTCCTTATGCACTGAATAAGAACTATATGTAAGAGTATCTTGCTCAAAACCAAGTTTTTGAATTCCAAGCTCTTTCACTTGCTTTGCCACTTCATCAATGATCAATCCTGCGTGCTGTACAACCTCATATCCAACCGCTTGTTTACTTGCCTGCTCGACGTAACGGAAATCTGTAATAAATTGAGCACGATCTTTTGAAATAAGAACAACGCCTGCTGTTCCTGTGAAGTTAGCCATATATCTACGACTATGTTCATTTGTTAACAAAATACCGTCAATGCCAGCCTCATCAAATGCACTTCGTAATCTTTCAATTTTCTCCATTACTTTATGCCTCCCTCAATTTCTCCATTAATGCAAATAACGCTAACTTATAGCCATAAAAACCAAATCCTACAATTTGACCTGCACAAACAGCTGCCGTCACAGATTCATGACGGAACGATTCACGCTGATGAATGTTAGAAATATGTACTTCAATAACAGGAATCGAAATGCTCGCAATGGCATCACGAATCGCATAGCTATAATGCGTAAATGCTCCCGGATTTAAAATGATCCCTTCATATATATCTTCCGCTTCATGAATAATGTCGATAATGGCACCTTCATGATTCGATTGGAAACATTCTAACTCCACTCCCATTGTTTCTGCTTCTTGCTTCATATCTGCTTCAAGTGTCGCTAGCGTGCCCTTTCCATATACATTTACCTCACGAACACCGAGGCGATTTAGGTTAGGACCGTTTACGAGGAGTAACTTTTTCATATTCTTAAAACTCCTTAATATTAAATATCTATACAATATTTTAACATAGGAGTTACTTATTTGAATAGTTCGTCTTCTCTTGCCCTTCTTGTTCTGCTTTATTGCTATTTACTGCGTAAGAAACAGAATATGCTATAAACACACCATACAATATAAAAATACATATTGTCGTCACAATTGTCTCTTTTGGTAAATGGAGCGCACTTTTAATAACAGGAGCCATTAAACCCATCCCCAAAAACAGTAGTGCCCACCAAAATAGCCCATAAATAATTCCCGCTATAATCCCTTCAAACTTCGCAAAAAATGCTTTATACAAAAAGGCGATCAAAATTGAAAGAAGTCCCATACACACTATTCCGAACACATTGCCCCATACACCCTCTTTCCAACTTCCAAACGCAAATGGTAAAAGGAAATAATTCGGTCCCGCCTCCGTGAATGAAAATATATGAAGGAAATACCAGATCCCGCCCCAAAAGATTCCACCAAACAAACCAATCTGCACAAAATTCCTTGTTCCTAATTGTTCTTGACTCACATCGACACCTCCGCTCAATAGTATGCCCGAAACTATTTTGAAGCATGTTTAAATCCTGCGAAATTTGTCTATAAAAAGAATAAGAAATGTCCGACTCTCATAACATTTTCCCTTGTCATCTACTTGTATTTGCCGATAAAATAAAGGAAACTCGGTGATTGTCTTATTTCAAAACGACAGAACCCAGTATGACAATTGCCTCTTTTTCTACATAAGAGAGAAACAAATACAGGTTGGTGTTAACATGGCAGAAGAGTCAAAACAAATATATGGCGGGCAAGCGGTCATAGAAGGAGTTATGTTTGGCGGTAGAGAATATACTGTTACAGCGGTTCGTCGTAAAGATAAATCGATTGAATTTTATCGATTACCACGCGTTCGTAATAAAGTACTATCTACCCTAAAAAAAATTCCATTTTTACGAGGGATTGCCGCTATTGTGGATGCAAGTGCGAATGGAGCAAAGCATTTAAACTTCGCTTCAGAACGATTTGACGTCCACCCAGAAGATGATGAACAAATTGCAAATAAAAAAGAAGAACAATCAAAATTAACGATGGTATTAGGAGTTGCAGCTGTTGGCGTTTTATCTTTTATATTCGGTAAAGTCATTTTCACAGCAGTTCCTGCACTATTAGCTGAATTAACGAGACCGATTTTCCCATCTCATACTGGGCAAATCATTGTCGAAAGTGTCATTAAGCTCATGCTATTATTGAGCTATATATACTTTATTTCTTTAACCCCACTTATTAAGCGGGTATTTCAGTATCACGGTGCAGAGCATAAGGTAATCAATGCTTACGAGAATAACCTTCCTCTGACTGTAGAAAACGTTCAAAAGCAAACTCGTCTCCATTATAGATGCGGCAGTAGCTTTATTATATTTACAGTCATTATTGGAATGTTCGTTTATTTCCTAGTCCCTACAGATCCTCTTTGGGCACGAGTTATAAACAGAATTTTATTAATTCCAGTTGTACTTGGTATTTCTTTTGAAGTATTACAATTTACAAATCGATTACGAGATATTCCCGTATTACGCGTACTTGGATATCCTGGATTATGGCTACAACTATTAACAACGAAAGAACCAACAGATGATCAAGTGGAAGTAGCAATTGCATCGTTTGAAGAATTATTACGTTTAGAGAACAAACAATAATTATTTAAAAATGGTGTTCAACTCCTTTCCTCATCGTTAATATACTAATTTCAATATATGTTTTTAGGAGGTGTCCCTTATGAACGGTCGTTCGTTTACTTTCGCTATATTTGTGCTTATTATCGGATTGGCAATATTCGGCCTTGTTTCATCTGTTATTACAAATCCCATGGGTGTATTAAGAAATATCGGGTACATGTTACTTGTTGTCGGTATCTTTTACTTGCTATACAAGATGTTTACAAATTCCAGTGGTTCCGCAAATTCGCAAAGCTCATATAAGCGTGCGGCAAAACAATCGAACCGCAAACATGGGAAACAAAATGTAGCACCCCTAGGCAATTCTTTCTTTAAGTCAAATACTTCTAATGACAAAAGTAAAAAAGGGAATTCTTCCACTTTGAAACGAAAAAGAAAACAGTCTCATTTAACTGTCATTGAAGGCAAAAAAAGCAAAAAGAAAGACCGTGCTTCCTTTTAGGAAATACGGTCTTTTTTTATACTTTGAAGCACTTCTTTTAAACTTTTCTCTCTCATACTTTCAATTCGAAGATGATGATTTTCAAACGGTAAATTCCGTGTCACATCATTAGGTACCACAACGCACGTTAATCCCGCTGCAACTGCTGCTCTCAATCCATTTAATGAGTCTTCAAATACAACAGCTTCAGATGGCTTAATTCCTAATTCTTCTATTGCAACTCGATAAAGAGCTGGATCTGGTTTTACCTTCTCAACATCTTCTCTCGTTTTAATTACTTCAAAATATTCTCGAATTTGTAGCTCTTCTAAAAAATGAATAACCCATTCTCTAGAAGAACTAGAAGCTAGTGCGATTTTTAATCCCATTTCTTTCGCTTCTTCTAAATATTCTTTTACCCCGTCACGAGCTTCTGGTATTCTCATTTTCTCTTTATGTAAAGTTGCCACTTTTTCTTTTAATACACTTTTGTTAAACTTCTCTTTTAATTGATCATTTAAATATGTATAAAGTACCTCATCTGTTGTTCCAATGCATTTCGCAAATTCCTCTAAAGGTAGTTCCCCGCCGTATTCACGAACAGCATCTCTGAAAGAGTGAAACCATATCGTTTCTGTGTCCACAATTAATCCATCAAAATCAAAAATAATTGCTTTCATAATTCTCCCATCCTTTTCGAATTGAAATAAAAAAGGAAACGCCATACGTTCCCCTTAATTACTTTTCTCTTCATTTGCTCTTTGAACACCGCGAAGCGTTTCCACTCGGACTACATCTTGTTCAAAGTATTGCACTAAATCACCAATGCGATCAATCGCTTCCCAACTTAAATGATGTTCAATTCCTTCTACATCATTGTAAATTTTACTTTCATCCACACCGATAATACGCATAAATTGCTCTAGCAAGTCATGACGATATACGAGACGTTCTCCGATTTTTTTACCTTTTGTTGTTAATACAAGCCCTCTATATTTTTCATAAATTAGATATTCATCTTTGTCTAATTTTTGCACCATTTTTGTTACAGAGGATGGATGTACACTAAGCGCTTCAGCAATATCAGATACGCGGGCGTAACCCTTTTCATCAATCAACAAATAAATTTGTTCAATATAATCTTCCATACTAGGGGTAGGCATCGGTTTCCTCCATCCAAGTTCATTTTGCTTATTCCGTACGAAGCAATCAATAAAATGATACACCAGAAAGAATAACGTGACAAGTTGAAAACGAGCCTAAATATATAAAACAAAAAAGAATCTGTATTTGCATACAGACCCCCCTTAAGTAAAATATTGTATTTCTGCATTAGGAAAAAACTCATTTATATAACCTCTTATCGTTTCTTCCAATACTGCTGCATCATCCTTTTTATATACATATTTTCCGATGCCATATCGTCCCCATTTATACTTCCGCTTCTCTTCATCCATTTCAAGCTTCGTATTTGGATAACGCTCTTGAATAACCTTTTTCGCTGGTTTTGTAAAACGATGCTGAATTAATTCAAACGTTAAATTTGGTATCGTCATATCCTTCAGCGCATTGTACAGTCGCTCAAATAGTTCACGGTATCCTTCTTCCCATCCTTCATGCATATAAAGTGGCGCAACTATAAAACCAAGTGGATAACCTGCACCTGCTACTTTACGTGCCGCCTCAATTCGCTCCTCAAATGGCGATGTCCCTGGTTCAAAATTTTTAATTACATATCGTGAATTTATACTAAACCTGAAACGAGTTTTCCCATTATGCTTTGCATCTAATAAATGATCAACGTGCGAATATTTCGTGACGAAACGTAAGCGCCCATATTCACTTTCTCCAATGAATTCAATCGCCCGCTTTAATGCATGTGTTAAATGATCAATCCCAACAATGTCTGATGTACACGCTGCTTCAAATCTTGTTATTTCAGGTGCCCTTTCATCCATATATTGCTTTGCCTTCTCAAATATTTCATCAAGATTGACATACACACGAACGTAAGGCTTACTCCCAAGTGTTGTTTGCAAATAGCAATAATGACAATGTCCCATACACCCTGTTGCGAGCGGAATTGCATATTCAGCTGACGGTTTTGACGTATCAAACTTTAGCGTCTTCCTTACTCCAACGACAAGTGTAGCCTTTGCATTACGATACTTTTGCAAATCATTTTCTCCTGGCAAATTTCTAATTTGATTATGTGATGTCGTTTCACGAATTTCTAATCCCATCTTCGTAAACTTCTCATAAAGCTCTTTTCCAAGCGGATATTCAAGTGCCTTTGGTTCAAAGTAAACGAGTTTTGGCATAAATGGTTTCATGTGCTTCCCTCCCTCTCGTTAGTATGGGAAACGTTGAAAAATTAACACGCATTAAAGTTTTCCACTTCAGTAACTTGCGTTGCAAGTTACTGAATGTTATAATTTGGATAACAGCTACCTTGCAACGCAAGTTACCTGAGTAAAAGGTGGTGAATTCATGCACAGCCAAATGTTAAAAGGTGTACTAGAAGGTTGCATCCTATACATCATTTCACAAGAAGAAGTGTACGGATATGAACTGAGCACAAAATTAAATAAACACGGATTTACATTCGTAAGCGAAGGAAGCATCTATCCGTTATTGTTACGTATGCAAAAAGAAAAATTGATTGAAGGAACATTAAAAGCCTCCTCACTCGGTCCAAAACGAAAATATTATCACGTAACCGATAAAGGATTAGAGCAGCTTGAAGAATTTAAACAAAGCTGGGTAATGGTTTCAACTACGGTAAATAACTTATTACAGGGGGAGTGATAGGGATGAATGCACAAGACATGATTGAATTGAATAATAAAAAACGTGAGCTTCTAACACCTGAAAATGAAGTTGCTTATAGCGATATGTTAGTTTATCTTCGTTTATCTAACGTGCCAGAGCAACAAGTAGAAGAACTATTACTAGAAATATTAGACCATCTCATCGAAGCACAAACAGAAAACAAAAATGCTTATGACATTTTTGGTGATGACTTACAATCTTATTGTGATGAACTCATATCGGCTTTGCCGGTTCAAACAATGTTAGAAAAAACTTCTTTAATCGGCTTTGTTATTAGCTTACTTCTCGCTATACAGTTTGGAATGGACACCATTGCTTCTCTTTTCGTTTTCTTTTTTGAAAAGAACACCGAAATAATAAGTCCACCTTTTAGTATCCTTGGAACTACTTCGTCTGTTTCAATAATTATACTAGGTATACTATTTATTTTATATTTATTAAAGCGGTACTCCTTTGATCAGAAAATGAATTGGAAAAGAAGAATTCTATTTGGATTCGCATTTGCTATCCCGTTTTGTTCCGCTATATTCTTAAATATTTATTTTAAAAAACAACCTTATCTCATTTATCATCTAACCTTTTGGCAAAATGCCTTAATCGCTATCCTATTTTATGCTTTATATAAATTCTTATATAAAAAATCAAATTTTTAACAGCCCTTCAAAAGGCTGTTTTTTCTTCTGTCTAATTTTACAAATTGAAAAATTTCATAAAGAAAATAAGAAAAATGCAAAATAATTAAAGTTAATTGTTGACGTGATGCTTTTATTATCGGTATCATAAATCTTCGTGAGCAATTATTTTTCGTTATACGATTTTTTTATTATTACTGAATTTTTGAGAGGAGAAATTAGATGTCAGTTAAGAAGAAAACGCAAGTACGCACCGGCAAAATGGTACGTGAACTAATGTTAGCAGACGAAGATGTAAATGCTTCGCTAATTATGGTATATAGTGAAAACGGTGTAAACGCAGAAATTAAAATCGAGGGCTTAACGCCGAAATGTAACGAAGAATTATTTTTGAGCGGAAACGTGGATTGGAACAAGAGTGTTATTTATAAAATTGTTGATTTCACTGGAAACGCTGAAGTTGGTAAAGTTACATTAACAGCGATGAACAAAAACAATGTTTCTCTAGAAATTGAACGCGTTATGTGGAGTAAAGAAAATAAAGAAGCTGCCGAGCAAGAAGAAACACAGGTAGAAGCAGCACCGAAAAAAGAAGTAGTTGTAGAAGCTCCAAAAGCAATTACGCCTGCTCCTAAGCCTGTTACGCGTGTGGAAACACCTGCTATGGCACCTAAGCCTACTCCGGTACCGACACCGAAGCCAGTAAGCGTAGAAGCAGCTGTAGAACTAGTTACTCCAGCGCCTGTGAAAAAAGCAGTCCCTACTCCAGTTACAAAGCAAGAGACAGCACCGGTTTCTCCTGCAAAACCGAAGCAGCCTGCTTTGACTGAAACAAATTCAAAACTACAAGAAAATTATGTTAAACTCGTGAAAAAGACAATTGAAGTTTGTCAAGATTACGAGCTTGGCATCGACATAGATGATTCTATTGAAAGCTTAAAAGAAGAACTACAAAGCCAAGGTATTAGCGTTACATTTGACAAAGAAATTATGGACGTTGTAAGTCGCCTTCGTTCTTTACAAGATAAAGGAATCAAAGTAGAAAAAGTACTTAATTTACTATAAAAAAATAAGAGGTGGCTATCGCCACCTCTTATTTTTTATAATTCCACTCATTACTTTCATACTTTTCTTTCGCTAACGTTTGAACTTCATGTAACTGTTCTTCTGTTAATTCATATGGAACAAGTTCTACATCCAATCCTTTTTCAAAGCCAACTTCAAACGCTTTAATTAACTGTTCTATCGTAAATGTACGGTCTGTTAATTCATTAATTGCTACTGCTTTAGAAGAGAACATACTCTTCATACGTTCCTTCACACGTTCATTTGGGAATAAAAATAGATCATATAGTTCATCTAAATCAATTTCTAATGGAATCGATCCATGCTGTAAAATAACACCTTTTTGACGTGTTTGAGCACTACCAGCAATTTTTCGTCCTTCCACTACAATTTCATACCAAGATGGTGCATCAAAACATACGCCTGAACGTGGATTTTTTAAATTTTCACGATCTGCTTCTGTTTTTGGAACTGCATAATATGCTTCTAACCCTAATGCCTTAAAACCATCTAATAAACCTTGCGAAATAACACGATACGCTTCTGTAACTGTTTTCGGCATATTCGGATGATCTTCAGACACAATAACACTATACGTTAACTCTTTGTCATGTAGTACACCCCTGCCGCCTGTTTGACGACGAACGAATCCATATTTCTTTTCGTTAACTACATCCATATTAATATCTTTTTCAACACGTTGAAAATACCCAACTGTTAATGTTGGTACTTCCCATTCATAAAAACGAATTGTTGGTGGCATTTTCTTTTCACTTTGCCAATTTAATAAACATTCATCTAACGCCATATTAAATGCCGGTGAACATTGACCAGAGTTAATATAACACCATTTTTCTTTTCCCATCCTGCACCTCATATAACCAATTATTTTTCACATTCTCTAGTCTACCAAATTCGACAAAATTTGTGAAAGAATACGAAATTTCTTCTTATATGCAAATGAATCTGTTGCATAAATACATAAGGGCATTATAATATTGAAAGTAGGATAAGAAAAAAGGGAGCGATAGAATCGTGTCAACAACTTGGATTATTTTATTAGCCGTAATCGTAGCATTTATCGGCTACACTGTATGGATGTACTTCTATCAGAAAAAATTAATTAAAACTCTTACAGAAGAAGAATTTCGCGCTGGCTACCGTAAAGCACAGCTTATCGATATTCGTGAAGCAGACGAATATAACGCAGGGCATATTTTAGGTGCACGTAACATTCCGTTATCACAAATTCGCCTTCGCCATAAAGAACTTCGTCAAGATCAACCTGTTTACTTATATTGCCAAAGCGGATTCCGTACAGGTCGTGCAGCGCAATACTTAAAAAAACAAGGCTACAAAGATTTCTACCAATTACAAGGTGGATTTAAATCTTGGACAGGCAAAATTAAAAAGAAATAATAACATACAAAAAACTAGCTGAATAAATCAGCTAGTTTTTTCATTTCATCTTATTCGCAATGTATAATAAATTCTGCTTGATTACCTTTTCATCGTTCTCTTCTACATTCCGATACAGCAGCTGATATTCAATTCCTTTCTCTTTCCATATAAGCGTAGCAAATTCGTCACCACGTTCATAATCATCTTTATTTTTAAAATAAGCAGACGTTCCATTATTCAGTTTCATTTGTTCTTGAAATCGCTTCTCTTCCATAAGATCCGGAAAACTATAAGGAAAGTTCGCGACATTTAACTCAATATACTCATTTCTACCTGGCTCCTTCTGTTTATATTTAATCGTTAAGACAGCGTTCTTTTTCCCAAGCGTTCTTACTTCACCCTTCACATCACTTGTAATGTCGTACGGTAAAAACGTTGGAACTTTAAACTTCACCGGAAAATATTTTGGAAGTTCCTTTAGCGGGATAGGATCCGTAACACGATCCATAGCTCCTCCTGTTGTTCCCACAAAGTGTTTTTCTTCTTGCATCGTTTGCTGAAACGAACACGAACTAAGTACAAAACTAGAAAACACGAAACAAATGATTCTTTTTTTCAATTTGTTTCCGCCCTTTCATACCGCTCTCTTAACGAACGAAGCGTTGATATGCTCTTCATATTCGCTTTGTCATCAAACTCCACCTTTGAAAACTTTCTACGTTATTCTCACACATTTTGACAACACTTTTTGCAAACCAAAAAGACCCCTATCATTCTTACGCCCAAGTGAAAAGGTTACGCGAATAAAAAGAAGTCTTATTAATACCATAGTTTGTGAAAAGCTTTTCAGGTCAAGATTTTTTCTTTCTTATTATTTTCCCTTTATAATAAGTGAAAGAGGTGATACATATGGCCAATATAAAACAAATTGCTAAAACTGCTGGTGTATCGATATCAACTGTTTCTCGTGTCCTGAATAATCACCCTTACGTAAAAGAAGAAAAGCGTAAGCGTGTTCTAGATGCTGTTGAAGAATTAAACTACGCAAAAAATATAAATGCTGTCCATTTAATAAGAGGGAAAACATATACAATTGGCGTTATGCTTCCTTTCATTAACCTCCCCTACTTCAGTACGATTATTGAAGGAATCGGAAACGAAGCGTTATTAGCTGGGTATCATATTAATTTATGTCAAACGAATTACGATAGCATTGAAGAAATTCGTGTTCTTGAAATGATGAAAATGAAACAATTTGATGGGATGATTATTTGCTCCCGAACGAGCTCTTGGGAACAAATCGAACCTTTTGCAAAATTTGCCCCTATTATTTCATGTGAAAAAATGAAGCATCCCCTCATTTCATCCATCTACGTAGATCATTATGAAGGTTTCCGTCTTGGTACTGCCTATTTACTAAGTAGAGGCCATGAAAAAATCGGAATTTGTTTAGCAAGAAAAACAAGTGTAAATTCCATGGAGCGCGAAAAAGCGTTCGCCGATACACTTCGTAACGAAGGCAAAACGTTGCATCCTGAATGGATTTTCCACCAATGCTATACAATGCAGGACGGAGCACAAATACTCCATCGTATTTTAAATATGAAAAATCGTCCAACTGCTATTTTCACAGCGAACGATCAAGTTGCAGCTGGTTTATTAACAGAGGCTCGAAAACATGGTATTCGAGTACCTGAAGACCTTGCTATCCTTGGATTTGATAATCATGAAATTTCAAAGGCATTAGAAATTTCCACAATTGAACATCCCGGTCTCGCAATGGGCTCACATGCTTTTTCTTTATTCCATAAGCAGATCCAAAGCGAGCAAATTGTCGGCAGTGCAAAAGAACTTTCATTCCATTTAATTGAGCGAGAGACTGTCTAAAAAGAGCGTTACTTATAACGCTCTTTCTCAGCTCTTCACCTATTGACTTTATATTTCCCATCTCATATAATGAACCTAACGAACGGTAGGTAGGGGATGAAAATGACAGCAAACCGCATTAAAGCTGTAGCACTTTCTCATTTCGCACGCTACGGCTATGAAGGAACTTCATTGGCAAATATTGCTCAAGAAGTTGGGATTAAAAAACCATCGATTTACGCACACTTTAAAGGAAAAGAAGAGCTATATTTCATATGCTTAGAATCTGCTCTTCAAAAAGATTTGCAGAGCTTCACAGGCGATATCGAAAGCTTTTCCAATTCGTCCACTGAAGCATTGCTTTTAAAATTATTAAAAGGGTATGCAAAACGATTTGGTGAAAGTGAAGAATCAATGTTTTGGTTACGAACTTCTTATTTTCCGCCTGATGCATTTCGCGAACAAATTATTAATAAAGCAAATGTACACATTGAAAACGTCGGAAAACTTTTATTCCCTGTATTTAAAAGAGCAAGCGAACAAGATGAGCTGCATAACATTGAAGTAAAAGACGCCTTAGAGGCTTTTCTATGCTTACTCGACGGTCTTATGGTTGAACTATTATACGCAGGTTTAAATCGTTTTGAGACACGTTTAGACGCTTCTTGGAAAGTATTTTGGCGCGGACTTTCAAACTGACGGATTGCTCCTTTGCAATGCGTCGTTTTTAAGCCCTTTACCTAACGACTGGTAGGAAGGAGAAATGACATATGGCATGGATTTATGTAATCATCGCTGGTATTATTGAAATATTTTGGGTGATTGGACTAAAAAAAGCAGAGGCACCACTTGAATGGGCTGGTGTTGCTCTATTAATTACAATTAGTTTCGTCTTATTATTTAGAGCTTATAAAGATTTACCTGTCGGCACTGTATACGCAGTCTTTACAGGAATCGGAGCTGGCGGAATCGTTCTTACAGAGATTTTCATCTTCGGAGAACCTTTCTCTATCGTAAAAGTTTTATTAATCGGTTTAATCTTCTTCGGAGTAATTGGTTTAAAACGAGTAACAGAAGAAAAAGAAGCGAAGGAGGCCGCATAAAATGGCTTGGGTATTTTTAATTCTAGCTGGTATTTGTGAAATTATTGGTGTACTCTTTATGAAAGTAGCCACTGAAAAGAAAGGCTGGGCACCAAAAGTTATTTTAATCGCTAACTTCGGCGTAAGCTTCTTCTTCTTATCTCTTGCGATGAACACATTACCGATGGGAACTGCTTACGCAATTTGGACTGGAATCGGAACTGCTGGAAGTGCACTTCTAGGCATTCTCATTTTCCGAGAATCAGCGGATTGGCGTCGTCTTGCTTTCTTAAGCTGTATTCTATGCGGCGCTGTTGGCTTAAAACTATTAAGCTAACGTGAGGTGAATGTCATGTGGAAAGAAAAAGGAAAGAAAATATTAGCATGGATCACACTTGGTATCCTCATTCTATTACAAATAAGTTTTCATATAATAGAATCATTGTTTCATAAAGTATTATCCATTCTCACATTCCTTCCTAACATGACACTTGAAATTATATCGATTGTTTGGTCCATTATCGCCTCCATTGCAATCGTCATTATATGGAGTATCGCCAAACTATGGAATAAGTTATTTAAAAAGGACAGTATTTCTGAAAAAGAATAACTGTCCTTTTTTATATTCATTCAGACTTTCTGTAGAAGTTACATGTGATAAGACAAAACAGACCAATTATGGCAATACTTATACCAACCCCTTTATGTAAACTTGGAAATAACAGTGGTATATCCGAGTAAACATTTGCTAATATGAGGCCGATTGAAAATAAAAATATTCCTATTCTATATAACCATTTTCTTTTGTTCATCATTCTCCCCTCCTAACATTTTTCATATACTCCTTTCTTTTGGACATACTACCTAAAAAAGGAGTGGATAATATGCAAAATTCTATACATAAGCAAATTCTATTTTTATTTTTCCTATTTCTTATTCTCGTTATCGTTTTCAGCTTTATATTACATACTCCAAAAGATGTTGTACCGAGTAACCTCTCTGTTTATAAACTTTTACTTTCCTATTGTCGTTATTGAAGAAGGTGCCTTTTATAGGGCACCTTTTAAAATTCTCTCTTCTCATACAATTTCACTGAAACGAAGATAGATATTATAAACATGCATATTGAACTAATGAATAACACGCTGTTATATAGTTGAATTTGTTCTAGGTTGATTCCAAAGAAAATAGAAGAAACGGCCATAGGTGCTATTAGTATAAAAATCGCAATAAAAATAGTTTTTTTATAGGCCAACCAAAACGATATCGGTAAAACAAAGCTTAAATACACTAAAATAAAGCTAATACTAGCAACCATTGTCGTTTCAATAAATTCAAATAGGTTAACCCCATTCTTCATTCCCATCGTAAAACAACCGACCATTACACTTATAAAAAGAATAATAATTGCTACTATATATTTTGCAAATACAATATGTTTTTTCAATATTGGTAAACTATTTACTATAACTTCACTCTCATTTTTACTATCTGCTTCAAATGTTTTTACTGTTGCCCCAACTGTAATAATTACTGACATAATTATGAACAGATTTTCCGTATCTGTTAAGGCCATATAAAAGAAAACAGGATACAGTATGTACCAAATTAAAAATTTCCATTGAATGATGAAATCTTTTAAAATTAGTTGCTTGATCATGTATTGCACCTCCTAATATGAAAATGTCCCTTCTATAACTCTGCCTGCTGAAACATTTTCATTGAGAGGAACATTGATATGAATATACTCACTAATACTCCAATACCAAGAACACCCATTGCTTGTGTAGCCTCTTGAGAGTGAAGTACTTTTAACATAATTGTTTTATCACCAAAAATATTGCACATAAGACCAATCATACCTATTAAAGGAAACAGCATAATCAAATTCAAGACTGTAATAACTTTATATCCCCCAATGTAATTAGTCGGTATCGTTACTACACAATAAATCAAAGTTGCTACTATCGCTGAAAACACTGCATATCCAGGCATGACTATATCCCTGTCCAATAAAATATTTCCTAATATTACGACTATAAAAGTTACACTTAAACCAGCCATAATAAATAATGTGCTTGAAATATATTTAGCTATAATTATCTCTTTTCTCGTTATAGGTAAACTCACTAATACTTTTTCCGCTTTACTTTTCTCGTCATAATAAAAAGAAATATATATAATCGTACTACATGTTATAAATAATCCTATTGCAATCCCCATTGGTTCGACGGAATTCTTAAAAATAGATAAAATAGGGATTAAAAAATAGAAAGGAAACATCTTCTTCTGTAAAAAAAACTCCTTCAAAATCAACTGTTGCATATGAATTCCCCTCTCTATAAATCACGCGTTTCATAAATTTTAATTGTAAGAAGCATAGAAACGATATAAACACTAGCTAATATAATTCCTCCAATTATAAATACACCAATATGCAGCGGATTCATAATCCACTCACTGAATGAAGGTGCTGTTTCATTCAGCCCATCACTAATAAACATCCAAAAAATTACACCTACTCCCATTGATGCTGCTGATACTATACTTCTTACTATCTTCGATTTTGTACCGTAATAACTAGGGAAAAGTATTACAACAAAAAACAAGGCGTAAATAGCTCCATTTATTACTTCATACCATGGAATTTCAATGTATAGATTAGGATGATAGGCACCAATATTACCAATGACCACAATACCTCTTATAAGAAAAACAACTAACATCGTAGAAAGTATGCCACCTACAATAAATATTGCACAGGAAATATATCTAGCAATGACGATATCCTTTCGACTTACCGGTAAACTATTTATAACAATGTCACTTTTATTCCTTTCATCCATAAAGATTAACGTCATAACCGAGGAAAGTGTTATAAATAGACAACTCATCGGAAATAACCCTTCACCACTTGGATCTAACATAAATAACAAAAGTGGCATAACAAAATTCACTAACCACGTTACCCGAAAAAAGAACAAATCTTTATATACGAGCTGACGCATAGGCACCTCTCCCTTTCGCAGTGTAAACGATAATGTCATCTAATGTAGGCTTTTCTAGTACAACCTCATTTCCAAACCAATCGATAATTGTTTGTTTATCCTTCGCTAAACCTTCAAAACCAAATTTATTTTTTCGTAATCCAACAAATAGTTCTTTTCCTTCTCGGTCTAATAAATCATTACTTCCTTTTACGATTACGTAGTTCTCCATTAAGTCTTCTTTTTCACCAGTAAATATAATTTCTCCATCATTGATGAACGTAACATAATCTGCAATGCGCTCTAAATCTGTTGTAATGTGCGTTGAGAATAATACGGATACTTCATCTTCCATTACAATTTCTTGCAACATATCAAGTAATTCACTTCGAACAACTGGATCTAACCCTGCTGTCGGTTCGTCCATAATAATAAACTCTGCGTGGTGCGAAAGTGCGATGGCAATCGCAAATTTCATTTTCATTCCTTTTGATAATTCTTTAATTTTTTTATACTCTGGAACTTGCAATCTATGCATATACGATTGATACTGCTCTTCGTCCCACTTTTTATATAACGGTGCAATAATACGCTTCATTTGTTCACACGTTAAATCTTCGTAATAATGATTTTCATCATATACAAAGCCGATATTTTGTTTTATTTCCTTTTCAGCTTTCTTATTGTCCTTGCCAAAAATTTTTATATCTCCGTTATCTTTTTTAATTAAATTCATAATCATTTTGATTGTCGTACTTTTCCCGGCCCCATTCGGTCCGACAAACCCCATAATATATCCGCGTGGTAACGTAAAACTTATATTTTTCACTGCGAAACCTTCATAACTTTTACAAACATTTTTTAACTCTAACATCTCTCTCATTCCCCCTTATATAAAAACGCAATCATCTGCTGTAATTCTTCAAGTGAAAGCTGCAACGCTTTACTTTCATTCACAATCTCTTCCGCTTTACTTTCCAATAGGCGAAGCCTTTGTTCTTTTAATAGTTCATTATTTTTACGTGAAACATAAGTCCCCTTCCCAGCAACAGTTTCTATATATCCTTCTTTTTCAAGCTCCTCGTATGCACGCTTCGTTGTAATGACACTAATTTGTAATTCCTTCGCTAAGCTACGAATAGACGGTAATTGATCTCCACCCTTTAAACCGCCATTTAAAATAAGCTGGCTTAATTGTTTTCTTATTTGCACATAAATAGGGTCTTGGGAAGAATTCGAAATAATAATATTCATGTTTTCCTCCAGTGTGTGTATATACTGTGTATACCTTATATATACAGTATATACACAACATCCTATTTTTGGCAAGAAAAAAAGACCAACATTTTCCTGTTGGTCTTTCGTATATGTATCACTTTTCAAAGCGATCTAACATCTCGTCTCTCATTCCGAAACTTACTACTGCAATTCCTATATACATAAACAGAAGGAATGCCGGATGAACTGTATTGTACCAGCTGCTGTCAACGATTAAGTAAATCGTTAATGCGACAACAAGAACAAACGCTAAGATAAACATATAAAAGTGTCTTGTACTACCCATGATAAACTCCTCTCTTCTCACTTCACCATTCAACAGTTTATTTTATCGAATAATTCGATATGACTCAAGGTTAACTTTCTGTTATGTAATCAAGTTCTACCTTTACAATGTCCTCACATGCTATTGAAATGATTGTTCCTTGTTTATCAATCGCCGTCACTTCTCTATTATCCATTACACGATTTGCTACTCTTTCTAACACTTTTCCTTGGTCCCGATAGCAAAATTCTTTTACATCTTTAATTGTTTCTCCATTTTCTAAATGGTATACCATTCTATAACATCGATATCCCACACTTTCACCCCCGTCTTGTTCGTTTTTTCACATATACATAAAAATGAGTAATCTTTGCCTCATCACATCTTCTTAATTTCAATAAAATTCTAACAAAAATAAATACTTTTATCAAACCGACTTTTTCAACAAAACTACCTATAAAACTACACCTTTACACCATTAGGAAACAAAAAACATATTTTTTTAACATTTTCTTCACTATTTCTGCATAAAGTGAAACTTTAATCAGTGGGGATTTTTCTTCATCCCCACTGATTATTAGTTGAACCAATCGGGCATTTACGGACAGTTTATCTCCCACCTGGCTTCTTTGCACCAGCTAAGTTTTGAGTTGGGAGTTTACTGTCCGTTAATGCGGGACAAATTCTCCATACAAAAAAGAACCCGCCTCAGCGAGTTCTTCCTTTGTTATTTTAATCAAACTTGTACAGGAGCTGGCTTCGCATAACGTAAAACTGGTTTACGTGCAGCCATCGTTTCGTCTAAACGTTTAATAACTGTCGTATGCGGTGCTTCTTGTACAACTTCTGGATTTTCTTCTACTTCTTTAGCGATTTGAATCATCTTATCAATGAAACCATCTAATGTTTCTTTTGATTCTGTTTCTGTCGGCTCAATCATAATACATTCTTCCACATTTAATGGGAAGTAAATTGTTGGTGGATGGTAACCGAAATCAAGCAGACGTTTTGCAATATCTAATGTACGTACACCAAGTTTCTTTTGACGACGACCTGATAATACAAATTCATGCTTACAATGTCTATCGAATGGAAGATCGTAGAATGGCGCTAATCTTCTCATCATATAGTTCGCATTTAATACAGCATACTCCGTTACTGCACGCAAGCCATCTGGACCCATAGAGCGAATATACGTGTATGCACGAACGTTAATTCCGAAGTTACCATAGAATGGTTTCACACGACCAATTGCTTCTGGACGGTCGTAGTTGAAGTGATAACCATTTTCCGTTTTCTCTAAAATCGGTTTTGGTAAGTACGGAATTAAATCAGCTTTCACACCTACTGGACCAGAACCTGGGCCACCACCGCCGTGAGGACCTGTAAATGTTTTATGAAGGTTTAAATGCACAACGTCAAATCCCATATCTCCTGGGCGTGCTTGGCTTAATACCGCATTTAAGTTTGCACCATCATAGTATAATTTACCGCCTGCATTATGGACGATTTCTGCCATTTCTAAAATATTTTCTTCGAATAGACCTAATGTATTAGGATTTGTTAACATAAGTGCTGCTGTTTCTTCGTTTACAACACGTTTTAAGTCTTCTAAGTCAACAAGGCCATTTTCATTTGATTTTACTGTAATTGTTTCAAAACCAGCTACAGTTGCAGATGCTGGGTTCGTTCCGTGAGCAGAGTCAGGTACAATTACTTTCGTACGGTTAAAGTCACCATTCGCTTCATGGTATGCACGAATTAACATTAAACCTGTCCATTCTCCGTGTGCACCAGCTGCTGGTTGTAAAGTAACAGTATCCATACCTGTAATTTCAATTAAATGCTCTTGTAAGTCATACATTAATTCCATTGCACCTTGTACTGTCTTTTCATCTTGCAGTGGATGAATATTTGCAAATCCTGCGAAACGAGCTACACTCTCATTAATTTTCGGATTATATTTCATCGTACAAGATCCAAGTGGATAGAATCCAGAATCAACACCGTGGTTACGGTTTGAAAGTGCTGTATAGTGGCGCATAATATCAAGTTCAGATACTTCTGGTAGCTCTGCATCTTCTACTCGAATATAATCGCTCTCAAACACATCTTCTAGTTTCACTTCTTCTACATCTAATTTGGGTAAGCTATATCCTATGCGTCCTTCTTTACTCACTTCAAAGATAAGTGCTTGATCTTGGTTCTTCATTGGATAGCCCCCATTTCGTTTACAAGTGTGTCAATTTCCTCTTTTGTACGAAGCTCAGTTACTGCTACAAGCATATGGTTTTCATGCTCTTTATAATCACGGCCTAGATCATAACCACCGATAATATTCTTTTGTAATAATGCATCGTTTACTTCTTTCACTGGACGTTTGCAATCTACAACAAACTCATTGAAGAATGGTCCAGCAAATGTTACTGTGAAGCCTTTCGCTTCAAATTGACGTTTTGCATACTGTGCTTTAGAAATATTTTGACGTGCCATTTCTTTCACACCTTGTTTACCAAGTGCCGTCATTGCAACAGAAGCTGCTAATGCATTTAACGCTTGGTTTGAACAAATATTAGACGTCGCTTTATCACGGCGAATATGCTGTTCACGTGCTTGTAACGTTAATACAAATCCACGTTTACCATCTGAATCTACAGTTTGTCCAACAAGACGTCCTGGAATTTTACGCATAAATGCTTTCGTTGTTGCAAAGTAACCACAGTGCGGTCCACCAAACTGCGTTGGAATACCGAATGGTTGTGCATCACCGATTACAATATCAGCACCAAATTTCCCTGGTGGTGTTAATGCGCCTAATGATAATGGATTTGAAGAAACGATAAATAATGATTTTTGTTGATGAACGATTTTTTCAATATCAGCTAATTTTTCAACTTGTCCGAAGAAGTTTGGATATTGAACGATTACACAAGCAACTGTATCATCTACTTCACTTTGTAATACGTCTAAATCTGTTACACCATCTTTATGATTAATTTCAACAACTTCAAGATTTTGACCTTTTGCATACGTTTCAAGTACTGCTCTTGATTCTGGATGAACCGCGCTAGATACAAGAATTTTCTTTTTGCGAGTATGGCCAGCTGCTAACATTGCCGCTTCAGCTAAAGCTGTACCCCCGTCATACATAGAAGAGTTTGCTACATCCATTCCTGTTAATTCACAAATCATTGTTTGGAATTCAAAGATTGCTTGTAATTCCCCTTGTGAAATTTCCGGTTGGTATGGTGTGTAAGCTGTATAAAATTCTGAGCGAGAAATAACATGATCTACAATTACTGGAGCATAATGATCGTATACGCCTGCTCCTAAGAAAGAAGCGTATTCTTTTAAGTTAGCATTTTTACTAGCCATTTGAGATAGCTCTTTTAAAAGCTCTGGCTCTGATTTTGCTTCTTTAATTTTTAAATCCCCTTTAAAACGAACACTCTCTGGAATATCAGAGAATAATTCATCGATCGTTTGAACGCCGATCGTTTGTAACATTTCTTTTTTGTCTTCTTCTGTCATTGGAAGATAACGATGCAACATGAAATCTACCCCTCTCCCCGTTACTTTGAACGTTTGTAAAATGGTGTTGGAACAACTACTGCTTTGACGCGTTTATTACGAATTTCAATTTCTACTTCTGTATCAACTGCTGCGTATTTTACATCAATTAGTGCTAAACCAATGCTTTTCTTTAACGTTGGAGATTGTGTACCACTTGTTACTTCCCCAATTTTTTCTTCACCAATAAATACAGGGTAATGCGTACGAGGAATTCCACGTTCGATTACTTCGATGCCGACTAATTTACGAGGCGCACCGTTTTCTTTTTGCTCTTTTAACGTTGCTTTTCCAAAGAAGTCTGCTTCTTTATTTGTTTTTACCGCAAAGCCAATTCCAGCCTCAATCGGTGTAATATCTTTTGATAATTCTTGTCCATAAAGTGGTAATGTTGCTTCGAATCGAAGTGTATCACGAGCACCTAAACCACATGCTTTTAAGCCCTCTTCTGCTCCAACTTCAAGAAGTTTCTCCCAAAGTTTTGCAGCATCTTCACTCTTACAGTAAATTTCGAATCCATCTTCACCTGTGTAACCTGTACGAGATACAAGTGCTGGAATTCCGTCTACAAGAATATCGTTTTTAAATTTAAAGAACTTAATTTCTTTCAAATCTTCTGACACAACTTTTTGTAAAATGCCTTCTGCTTTTGGTCCTTGAATTGCAAGCTGTGCAACTTCACTAGAAACATTGACTACTGTCGCATCGCCAATTACATGACTTGCTAACCATTCGTAATCTTTCTCGATATTTGATGCATTGATTACTAATAAATAGTCTTCTTCACCACGTTTGTAGATTAATAAATCATCTACTGTACCACCATTTTCGTAGCACATAGCTGTATATTGTGCGCCCCCTACCTTTAAGGTAGATACGTCATTTGTAACAACACGTTGTAAAAATGCTAAACTATCTACACCTTTTACTTCAACTTCTCCCATATGAGACACATCGAACAAACCTGCAGCTGTACGTACAGCTTCGTGTTCTTCTTTAATGCTTGAAAATTGAACTGGTAATTCCCAACCACCGAAGTCGATTGTTTTCCCACCATACTTCGCGTATACATCAAATAACGGTGTACGTTGTAATGTAATCATGCTCTCTCCCCCTTATGCTTTGACAAATCAATAAAAGTTGCTTCCCTTTTCTAAACATTTTCATTCTGAAAAGATAGGATATACGGAATCTCATTATATTTTTTTATGAAAGCGTAAATAAAAAATCACTTTCTTGGATAAAATACGAAAGATTCCACACATTTCACACCATTATCCTAACATCATTCGCTATATTTCATCAATATTCTAGCATAAAAAATAATTTAGAATTTTTTATGTTAAAACACAATAAATACAGCTTTTGAGATTTAATACTTTATTATTGTCTATCATATAGCCTTTAATAACGATAATTATGCCTTCTTTTAAGGCAAATCATCATACATTAAAAAATAATTACTTTAGTTTATAAAAGGTGGGAGAGTTGTAATGAATGTCGATATTTCCGTAGATCGGACGTGGCAAAACAATTTTTTAAATAGAATTGATGAAGATGGTCCTTGGACAAACTGGGATTTATATCACTTAGCTTATGAAACAGAAAAATCGTTACTTGTTCCTACTTTTGATGGACTACAAGCACCGAAACATTTATCCCATTTCACACCGCTTCCGCATCAATTAGAAGTCGCTCAAAATGTAATTGAACAAATGAATGGTAAAGCGATTCTAGCAGATGAAGTAGGCCTTGGAAAAACAATCGAAGCTGGACTTATTTTGAAAGAATACATGGTCCGCGGGCTTGTGAAAAAGGTACTTATACTTGTCCCAGCTTCTCTCGTATCACAATGGGCATACGAGCTGAATACAAAGTTTTTCATTCCCGCTGTAGCACAAAAGAAAAGCTACTCGTGGGAACAAGCTGACGTAATCGTATCATCAATTGATACTGCGAAACGTTCACCACATCGCGATATCGTGTTGAACTTAGAATATGACCTTATTATTATCGATGAAGCACATAAACTGAAAAATAATAAAACAAAAAACTATGAATTTGCACAACGATTAAAAAAGAAGTTTTGTTTATTACTAACCGCTACTCCTGTTCAAAATAAGATTGATGAAATTTTTAACCTTGTTTCTTTATTAAAACCAGGACATTTAGGCAATCAATCCAACTTTGAAGAATATTACGCTTCCAAAAATCGCTCAGCCGAATCAGATGAAGACTTAAAAGCTCTCATTAATAAAGTAATGGTGCGAAATAGACGACATAATACCGGTATCGATTGGCCGAAGAGACATGTACGTACAATTTTTGTTGAGTTTAATGAACAAGAACAAGCTCTATATAATGATATCGAAAATTGGCGAGGACAAGACGCCTTCACATCTGCTTTCTCATCGTTAACGTTAAAACGGGAAGCGTGTAGTAGTCGTGAGGCTGTTTACTATTCATTGAAAAAGCATGTAGAAAAAAGACAGAAAGAAAACGAACATTATATAAAAGATCCACATATCGATGTGCTAATGGACAAAATTAATCATATTCCTTTCAACTCGAAAGCAACTAAAGCTCTAGAGCTTATAAAAGAAATTGACGATAAAGTCGTCATTTTCACGGAATACCGAGCATCACAGATGTACTTACAATGGTTTTTACAACAACACGGTATTTCTTCTGTCCCATTCCGCGGCGGATTTAAACGCGGGAAGAAAGATTGGATGAAGGAACTTTTCCAAAATCGTGCCCAAGTGTTAATTGCAACTGAAGCTGGCGGAGAAGGCATCAACTTACAGTTTTGTAGCCATATGATCAATTATGATTTGCCATGGAATCCAATGCGTCTTGAGCAAAGAATCGGACGTATTCACCGTCTCGGTCAAAAGAATGATGTTCATATTTATAACTTAGCTACAAAGCATACTGTTGAAGAACATATTCTGAAACTGTTATATGAAAAAATCAACTTATTCGAGCGTGTTATCGGTGAACTCGATGAAATTTTAACGAGAATTAATATGAAAAACATCGACGCGCACATTCAAGAAATTTTCGCGCAATCAAAAAGCGAAGGTGAAATTAGAATTAAGATGGAAAACTTAACATCTATTATCGACTTTGCGAAACGAAATGAAGCTGAGGTGCAAGGCTATGCAGCAACATGAAATTCATAATTACTTATACAATTTCTTTGAGGCGAATAACTGTGAAATTTTAGAACGTTCTCCTCATTTATTAGATGTACAGTTAACAATTGAGATGGATAAATTATTAATGAATCGCCCTTTTTATTGGCACTATCTTGAGAAAACAGGAGGCGTACCGAATCCGATGCGCCTTACTCTTATTACAAATCCAGAAAATGAAGAAAATGATGGTGAGCTTATTCACTACGGTTCACCACGTCTACATCAAATTTTCCAAACGACAAAAGAATTAGGCTCATACATACGTTTATATGAGGATGTAAGACATAATGGGGCAACACATACACCGCTCCACCCTTGGCTCGGTATTAATATAAAAGTTTCCTATCAATGTGATCGAAAAAAAGACATCCTTCACTCGATTGGTATTCATCTCATTTCTGGAACAATGATGGCAAACTTTCATGAAACATTAACAAACATTAAACTTACACCAAAAATACCTGATTTTTGTTTTACGCTCTCGCCCATCATTAAACCTCAAAGTGGTTTACAACGCATAGAAGACGCTTTAAAAAATATAATTGCAGAAGATGACCATACGTGGGCAAAAGAAGCAAGAGTGCGTTGGAATCATGATTTAGACCTTTTAAACCGTTTTTATGAAGAAAGTGACGAACTTCCTGAGAGCTATGAAATTGAAAAACAAGCTCTGCAAGAACAGTATGAACCACGTATTACAGTGCAAATTATTAACGGTGGACTCTTTTATGTTACCGCGAATCATTTTCTATCAAAATAAAGCTCCTTCTGCTTTAGAAGGAGCTTTATTTCGAGTTACTCTCTATCCTCATTACGCTCTTGTTGTTTTTGCTTTGCCATGCGTTTTTGATACGCACGATCCTTCGCGCTCACATGATTTGCATCAGTTGGAAGATTTTCTTTCGAACGTCCAATTCCATTGCTCATCTTTCCCACTCCTTTTTACGTTTTTCAGAATACATGTTTATTTTCAGCTAGAGTGACAATCCTTATACAAAAAAATAAGAGCAGCCATTGGCCACTCTTACTCGCTCACATATTTTTGAAACATATCATGGATGCCTTTATTTACTAGGTTCGAGATCTGCTCGTCAGATTTATTCGGATAACGATCACGCAATCTGATAGATGCCTTCACCATTAAATTTTCTAATACAGAACGGCCACCTTCTCCATAAATAATTTCAGCATATTTAACAAGCCTTCCATCCTCTACTGTTGCTGGATTATGATTGAAGAAAAATTTACTCATTGTCTCCACCTCTCTCTTTTGATAACGTTTACATTTATATAGATTATTTATGTTATTTATTTCACAATATTGTATGCATGTATATTTAATTAGTTTCATTATAAAGCAACATATCGATAGTAAATATGTGATTTTCCGTCCATTTTGTGAACAAATTAAAAATGAAAGCGTTTCCTTTATTATATACTAAAAAAACTTACTACGCTAGGGGCAATTTTTTTCAATCTACTAACCCCTCGAAAATTGATATATTTTTTCTTTTCCCATTAAACCTTATACAATTTTCAGAAATTATATTATAAAATATATGTATGACTTAAGGAGGCTTTGTATGAATCAAAATAAAAAAGCTATATTAGATCTTGTCTTTTATCTCGTAATCCCATTCCTCATTTGGAAATTTGCAAAACCTTATATCGATCCTTATTACGCGATGTTACTTTCCTCTGTTCCGGGGATTATTTATACACTGTATACCTTTAAAAAAGAAAAACAGTTTAACGTGACAGGGTTCTTTATTTTAATTACACTCATTTCTAATACAACGGTAGATTTATTATCTGGTTCAGCTGAACGAATGTTGTGGAATGATGCATATTATCACATCGTACTCGGTATTATCGTCATCTGTACAATTTTCATAAAAAAACCACTCATGTTATATTTCGCTGCGGATATTGCAGCGCTGCAAGGCCATGACCGCGATAAAAGTCGTGAACTGTATCGTGATAGTCGTATATATCCAGCACTGCAATATTTAACGTTATTTTTCGGGCTGCAATTTATATTAAAAAGCTTTTTAAAAATTTATTTCATCTCTGTTTTTGGTGTAGATGGCTATGGTGAAATGAGAGCAATTATGACCGCTGTAGGCTGGGGCATTTCTATTTGTATCGGAATAGGATTTGTATGGGTGAACAATAAAATACATGCCGTTACGGAAGAACAAGAATCCGTGCAGTAAATAAAAATCCCCTAGTGTAATACGACACTAGGGGATTTTTGATTTGCTAGACATATGACTAAAATTTAACTTGATTTTTTTCTTTTACTTTTTACATTTCGGTAAAACAAAGCAGCACTCAGCGGCATAACACCAAACCACTTATTCATAAATGGCTCTTTTTCAGCACGGCGTTGTTCTTTCTTTTGTTTTCGATCTTCTTTTGGAGCATCCATATACGACACAAACTGCTGCGTCACAAAGCGAACATAATCATTAGTAGACATATTATCATCACCTCTACTTGATTAGTATGTCCACTTTTTTATACATTAATCTTTTCCTTTAATTCATTCATAATTTGCTTTACAGACTTATTTGTCGTATCGATATGAATGTGAGCCTCTTCATAATAAGCTCGGCGTGATTCAAATTTCGTTACAAATGCATCTATATCTTTCTTTTGAAATAGTGGACGTGTCGTATCTTCACGAAGCCTTTCTGCAATTACATGCGGATCGCAATATAAATACACGACAGTTCCGTTCTCTTTCATCCACTTGCGATTTTCCGCTCGTTCAATAATTCCCCCACCAGTTGTAATAATGACATTATGGACTGGTAGCGCACGTAACATTTCGCTTTCATATTCCCGAAAAGCCATTTCGCCTTCTTCGGCAAAAATATTTCGAATTGCCTTCTCTTGCTTCTCTTCGATTTTTTGATCAGTATCTACAACATCCATTTGAAGTTCTTTACTTAACGCTTTTCCAATTGTTGTTTTCCCTGCTCCCATGTAGCCGGTTATGTATATAGATTTCATTTTCTGTCCTCTCAATCGTCATTTATTAATTGTTATTATAACGAAAGATGCTACTTTGTTTAATAAAAAAACGTTTTGTTCTTATACTATGAAGAACAAAACGTAACGCTCGCTTTTACTTATAATTACCTCTTCTCACCCACTGCGTTGCAATCCATTTCTCGCCTTTCGTTACAGGTGCTCCTCCGTGTAACGTAAGCTCATTTAGTGATTGATCTTGATAAAAATACTCAAAGTATACTGCCATTCCCTTTCTAGGGTGTACAGAAAGATTTAATTTCGGGAAGTATGTTTCCCCGCCTTCTTCTACATCATTTAAGTACATTACAAGCGTACTAATACGATTGTTAGCAGCTGATCTACTATGTTCCGCAAAATAATCATAGTGGGCTTTATATTGTTGATCCACTTCATAATTTAAAATGTGTAATCCTTCACCATGCGACGCAGGAACATTCATGATAGATGAAATTCGTTTTTCAATCTTTGAAGTAAGTTCATTGTCTTCCAAAAATGCACCGCTACTTGTTCGAATATCATTTACATCACGTGATGAACCAATTTTAGAACGCTCCATTTTATTTTTAGACATTTCAATCAATTCATCACACTCTTCATCACTTAGTACATTTGCTAATACGACAATAAGAGGTTCTTCGAATTTTGAAATAATGTGTATTTCTCTATCTTCTGTCATAATCGTATTTCCTTTATGATCAAAAATAGTTTGTTCCTTATTTTCACCTATTTGATTGTTGTTTGTCATTTCCCTATTCTCCCTAAAAATAATGATTGGATAGCATGAATATATCATATTCTTTCTACCTTTCTCTTTTTTGAGAAAATTTAAACTTTTAATCATTATATTTATCCATTTCTTCTAAAAAATCAATTCAATTTACAATAGAAAATCCTGGTTTATCTCCATATATTTCACATATTATCCTTCTATCCAATCCACTATTTTTCCATCCTTTTTTCTATACCGAAAACTCACCGTATAGAAAGCTTCCTGTTTGAGTGTGCACTGCAACGTAACGAGAATTAAATCATTTTCAAAGACATAATTTCCACTCGCTTCTCCCTTTTCATACTGAAAGAAAAATGTACCTTCTTTTTCTTTTTGCTGTAAATCTTTTTTTATATCTGTAATAGATCGGTTAAGTAATTCATCCAATAAAAACTTTTGTTCTATTTCTATATAAAAATTTTTATCTGTAAACAACATATTTGTTTCGTATATAAAAAAAGAAGTTAATAAAATAAGAAAGATAATCGTTCCAGGCATTGTAAATCCATTTTGCTTTCTCATACGTTTATTCCTATTTCGCTATATCGCATAACTACACCTTCATATATTTTCCCACTAGTATCTTTTACATTTATAATGAGTACATGAGGTGTTAGTTTGTAAGAAACTGTTCCAATATTTTGTAAAACAACTTCCCTCCCGCGCCTATTTACCTTTCTTATAAGACGACTATTCTCTTTTTCATACGATACTTCACTCCCATTACGCGATCGGAATCGTAAAATACTTTCTCCATTTTCAAATGCTAGCTGTTCTCCAGATGATACTTCACGAAACTCCAATTGCATTTGCCCTAAATACACATCCCACTCCCAATCATTTAATCCTTTTGACTGTTTATTTCCCATTTCAATGAAATGTAGGCGGGGAAGGAGCAAAAAAAATATTGATAATAGAAACAGACATACAATCATTTCTATTAATGAAAAACCAAATTCTAATTTATTTTTTCTCCTACATAAAAGCATTGTTCCATCATTCTGTCTTTCACATCTCTCCACATGGTACAAACTTCATTGCCTCCCCAATATGTGTAATACACAATTCCATTTATATTCTTTTCTATTATTCGCTTTTCTTCATTTCCATACATATATATAGCTGCTTCTTTTTTTAATAATCCAGATGCCTTATAACGAATTTGTATATTTTTTCTTTCTTGCATAACTAATACTGTTTGCGGTAGTAGTAAAGATACAGCCATCATTAAAACACTTAACGATACAATCATTTCAGCCATTATGGATCCTTTTTGACATTTCACGATACGTAAATCTCCCTCTTCCAAGCTGAAATACAATTTCATATTTATAATTTCTATACGAAATTATAATCGTACCACCTCTATTAATATTTCCACTTGGATTATATGTCATCGGATTTGGAAACGTATGCAAATCAATTTGTATATCTTCTTCATACTCTCGCTTGACGATATAATACTTTGTACCTGACTCTTTTATAGCATACATATTTCTATCTTTATGCCAACGTAATGTATAGTGCTTTTGACGGTTTATCGCTAATTGCTGCATATACAAAATATCATTTGAAAACTGCCTCAAAAATTGTTCAACTTTTTGTCGCTCGTATAAGGAATGCACGCTAAAATACGTAACTATACTTAATACAGAAATAGCAAATAAAACGAGTAACATTTCTAAAAAAGTAAACCCCTGTTGTTTCACAATGCCCTAATTGATACTGCGCCATCATCTGAAATATGAATAGATTCGCCATTCGGGCACTTATCAGTTGTAATATACTTTTCATCTGTCAGTTCTTTTAACGATGGAATTTTATTATGTTGTAATTGATATACTTGTATTTGCGCTTCTATAGCTTTCACGTAAGCTGCACACCCTTTTCCTTGGACCGATGAGCGCTGTGTAACTACATTCGGAATAATTAATAGTAATAATATAGTTATGACAACCATCACTAATAGCATCTCTAACAGAGTAAATCCTTCCTCATTCTGCATACAAATGCCCCCTAAATAGAATTCATCATTTGAAACATCGGCATAATCATCGCTAAATACATAAGGACAACGATTCCTCCGATACATGTAAATAAAATAGGCTGAATGATAACTAACATATGTTTAATTTTCCGTTCCATCTTTTCCATAATAAGATCGCTATAGTCACCTAATTCAATCCCTAAATTGCCGTTTGCTTGTCCATGCGTAATAACATAAGAAAGTTCTTTCTCGTAATACCCACTTTTAGCAATGATAGATTGTAACTGTTCTCCTCCAATTAATTGTCTTTCAATCCGGCTCGCTTCATATTTAAAGAACGGATGATATCTTTGCTCCATCATTATTGTTAAAGCTTCACATACTGATAGTCCACCATTTAATAAACCACTCAACTGAGTAGCAAAATAATGTGAATGCTTTAAAATAAGAAATGTTTTGATGAGGGGAATACGAAGCATAATTTTTACCTGTCTAATATGTGGAAGTTTCCTAAAATACAACATGTATAAAATACCTCCAATAATAACAGTTAAAATAGCGACTAAAATAATGTAAGGTAGCAGTTTTATTGCACTTAAAATTTTTTCTGTAAGTAGTGGTGTATTAGAACCGAACGAACTATAAACCATTTCAACCTGAGGTAATAAAATGAGTTTAAAAATAAAGAGCATGATTAGTAGAAAAAACATCAAGAACATAGGATACTGCATTATTTTCATCATATCTCTCCTATACTTATCTTTCTTATAAAGAAGTGCACTTCCTTGTTGCAAAGCAAAAGAAATATCACCATGTTGCTCGGCATAAAATAAATAACTTAACATGTCCTGATGAAACTTTAACTGATGAAAAGAATCGTGTAGACTTTTCCCATCTTTTAACTCCTCAATCATGCGCTGCAATTGTACTTTCTTTTCTACAGGTAATTGAAACTGTAAAAATTCTAATGCTTGTAAAAGAGAGTAGCCTTTTTCTAATAATTCTCCTAAACGTTTCAACAATACTACTTGATCACTTAAACTCCAAGTTTTCTTAAACATAAACATCTTCTTCTAAAAAACCTAAAGCATATCCTTTTCGTATTGATGATTCTAAAGTCTCATGTTTGTAAGTAACACATTCTCCATCAGCTTCTTTAAGCGCTTGTTTTAACTCATATCCATATAGTAGCTCATAAATGCTAGCCTGCCTTACTTGCCTCATTGATTTACATAAAGTTGAGCACTTTCCTCTGCAAAACGGACACTTCAATTCGACAAGTCGCTGTGCAGCTACAGCCAATAAAGACTGTTCAATCTCTTGCCTCGTTATACCATAATCTATGAAACGAATGATTGCTCCTTTCGCATCATTCGTATGCAGCGTTGTCATTACTAAATGTCCTGTCAAACTTGCTCTTATAGCTATTTTTGCTGTTTCTTCATCACGGATTTCACCTACTAAAATAATATCTGGATCATGACGTAAAATAGCCTTTAATCCTGTTTCATATGTGAGACCCGCTTTTTCATTTATTTGAATTTGTAATACATCGTCACTTCTTTTTTCAACCGGATCTTCAAGTGTAATGATGCGACGTGTTTTCTTTTTTCTAATTACCTCTAATAATGCATACATTGTCGTCGTCTTCCCAGATCCAGTCGGTCCAGTAAACACAAGTAGCCCCTGTGAATAGCGTAAAAACGAGAGTAGTTTTGCTGCCGTACTTGGAAATAACGAAAGATGTGATAAGGGCTGAACAGATGCTTGTAAATGAAGACGAATAACAAGACTTTCTTGATATACTGTTGGAAGTGTGGAAAGGCGTAAATACACTTCTTGTCCATCAATTTGCAAATACAACGAACCATTCTGTGGCTTCCGTTTCTCGCCTATGTCCATAGATGCTAAAAATTTGAAATGTGAGACAAGTTTTTCTCCAAACTCCTTTTCAATACACTGTCTCGTCATTAAATCTTTTCCTATACGTAGTTGCACCGCTACATCCTTCTGCCGGGGCACAATATGTAAATCTGACGCTTGTACCCTACACGCTTCTTTTAAAATTGCATTCGCAAAAATTTCAATCCCATTCATCACTTTTCCCTCCTCACTATGTATATAGCATGAAAACATGCGCAATAAAAATTTGGACTTTTGTATTTTCAATAGAGGAAAAAGGAAAAATATGTTTGTGAAATTATGAACAATTTCCGAATTATTGTCTGAAATTACCTATACTCATGTTTATCTGTATTATAATGTTATTATCTTGGATAAAGTGATAAAGGTGGAGATCCTCATGGAACAAGCTTTAAAAATTACAGGTGTATTATCTGACCCAACTCGTTATTACATTTATAAATATATTTCGCAAAAACATAGTTACGTAACGGTACAAGAAATTGCAGATGAGTTTGACATTCATCCAAACGTAGCGCGTTTACATTTATCTAAACTAGAAGATGTTCATATGCTAAAATCGGAAACGAAGAAAACTGGAAAAGGCGGACGACCGAGCAGATTGTATGTCTTATCTGAAGATGTTATCCAATTACAATTTCCATTCCGTGATTATCAATTGTTAGCAAGAATCGCATTTAATTCTTTACTTAGCCTTGGCGCTGCTGGTGAAAAAGCGCTATACGAAACAGGAAAACAATTCGGAGCTGAATTAATGCAACAACATATGCAACGTTTAAATGTGAGTGAAGATGCTTTAACAGTGGAACAAAAAGTTCAAATTGCAAAAGAAGCTTTCTCAACAGCTGGCTTATCACCTGCATTTGAATTAAGTGCAGATGGAACAAAAATTTTCTATGATGTACACAATTGTCCATTTAAAGAAGTTGCTGTTCATCATCCAACTGAAATTTGTAACATGCACGGAGATATGATGAAAGGAATTTTTGAAATCCTATTCCCTAACATGGAATTAACTCGAAATGATAGTCTATTAGATGGATGTAAATCTTGTAATTATAAACTAACAATTTAATTTTTCATATAAAAAGAAGCCAATAATAATTGGCTTCTTTTTATATGAACGAATATTTACAATAGTAAGAAAAATAAACTATAATGAGGTGAGGTTTACTTTTTTTAGAAAAGGAGGGAGATCGCATGGAGCGCATGTTTCGCGTTCTCGGCTTTTGGACTGGAATTTTCTCGGTCATGTTTTACGTAGGGGATATGCAACCGGCCGCACTACTATTTTTAGGACAAACAGGTTTCTTCGTACTTTTAAGCTATTTAAAATTAACAGAGCGTATGTATATATACGTATTTGGGGCATATTTAACTGTTTTCTTCATAGGATTTACATACTACACGACATTCTTACTTGTGCCTGGGGCTGGACATTAAAAGATGGCATTTTGCCATCTTTTTTTTAATTCCGGAATTACCTAGTTGACTTATAGGTTTTATTACCTTATATTCTATATAACAGATTGGAATTAGGGGGAATCAACATGAATACACTGCTTGTCGGAATTAACGTTGCAGTCATGCTCATCTTAGTTGGCGTATTATATTATATGCAACGTAAGCATGTATCTTTTAATAAACGTGTATTTACCGCTTTAGGAGTCGGAATTTTATTCGGTCTTATATTACAATTTATTTATGAGCCAACTTCTAAAGTAATTATTGAATCAAATACTTGGTTTGGCTTAATCGGTAACGGTTATGTAAAATTACTTCAAATGATCGTTATGCCACTTATTTTAGTATCTATTATTTCAGCATTTACAAAATTACAGTTAACGAAAAACCTTGGTAAAATTAGTGGCCTTATTATCGGTATTTTAATTCTTACTACAGGAATCGCTGCAGCTGTTGGTATCGCTGCAAGTGCAGGATTTGATGTATCTGCAACAGGCCTACAACAAGGTGATGCAGAATCTGCTCGTCTGAAACTAGTTGAAGAAAGATTTACTTCTATTGAAAAGACAACAATTCCAGATAAATTATTAGAGCTATTGCCTACAAATCCGTTTCTTGATTTAACAGGCGCTCGTCCAACATCAACAATTTCTGTCGTAATATTTGCAGCCTTTATCGGCATTGCCTTTATAGGTGTAAAACGAAAATACCCAGAACAAGCAGAGCTATTTAAGAAAATGCTTGATGCTGTATATGCAATCGTAATGCGTATGGTAACATTAATTTTACGCCTTACTCCATACGGCGTATTAGCTCTTATGGCAAAAACAGTTGCTGGTAGCGATATAAATGCTATTTTAAAACTTGGTAACTTCGTGTTAGCCTCTTACGTAGCACTTATCGTAATGTTTATCATTCACTTATTATTAATTGCATTGTCTGGTTTAAATCCAATTCAATATTTGAAAAAAGTGTTCCCTGTACTAACTTTTGCATTCACATCTCGCTCTAGTGCTGGTGCGATGCCATTAAATATTGAAGCGCAAAAAGAAAAACTTGGTATTTCCGAAGGAATTGCAAACTTCGCAGCTTCATTTGGGGTATCTATCGGACAAAACGGTTGCGCAGGTATTTATCCAGCAATGCTTGCAATGATGGTCGCTCCAACTGTAGGAATTGATCCATTACAACCACAATTTATTTTAACTTTAATCGCTGTTGTTGCTATTAGCTCATTCGGTGTTGCTGGAGTTGGTGGCGGCGCAACATTCGCAGCTTTAATCGTACTATCTACAATGAACTTACCAATCGGTATTGTTGCTCTAGTTATCTCGGTTGAGCCATTAATCGATATGGGGCGTACAGCTCTTAACGTAAGTGGCTCTATGACAGCAGGTCTTATTTCAAGTAAATGGCTTGGTGAATTAGATCAAGATACGTACAATCAAAATGATACAAAAACTGGTGAAATTGCTTCATAATGAAAAAAGACGCTAACATACAATTGTTAGCGTCTTTTTTATTCCGTTCCCTCTTTATAGATTTTATCTTGAGAATTATCACTCTAAGTATTCTTCTAGTTGCTCTTTTAACTCTTCCTCAATCTCATAACAAGATTCATCAGCGAGTTCCCCTACTTTCTTACTCCCCAAAATGTTTGATTGAATTGGCATTCCTAAAAAGATTCTTTCGCATTTCTAAATTGGAATATTATGAAATTCAATCAGCTCTTTTTCTTCATCTAATATAGCTATAGCAACTGATGAATAATAACCCACCTCAAAGGGATTCTCTTTTTCCCTTGCAAATCCCATATCTAATTCCATGTGGTTTTCTATGTATAAACGTGAATACTCTTTATGCAGTTTAAGTGATATTCGCTCTATTTCCTTCTCCATACATTGAATGTTCTCTTTTAACTCCAACGTAAACTCCTGTTCTTTATATTTCATTTTCGCCTCCTTAAACATAGAAAAAGAGAATACAATAACATATCCTCTTTCCTCAAATATATTTCATTATCTCACAGCCCGTCCTTTTCACAAATAACCATTTTGTTCGCACCATTTATGAAATTGTCCTACGTCTACTCCAACTAACACGATATCTTTTAGCTCTACATCAATGACTTGTTCTCCAATTACAATAGCAAACTGCGATGCTAATTTTGTCTCGTTTTTCTTTACAATTCCAATTCGGTTCCGATGCGGTCCATCTTTTATATATGCTTTTTGTCCTACAATATCAAAGTTCAAAATTCTCACCTCTTTTACTGCGCTCAAATTGGAAATACGATCTCCACCTCGGAAAATTTCCTTTCATTGCACTATTTCTCTATATATATGACGAAACAATAAAAGAGTCCTTCCTTCTTTACAATTATTTTTTCTTTGTTTCATTTTTGTGATTGAAACGTAAAGTTTATAATAAAATACACTTGGAAGCGCTTTCTATGTAATTTTTTATGTTATAATATATAAGTAGAACTTCGTAAAGAGGGTTAAAAAATGAATACAAAAATGATTAAAAAAGTAATTGAAGCATTAAAAGTATATGGCTTTCAGGATGTATCATTCTGTGACAAAACGAAGCAATTTTTATTTCATAACGAAACCGATATTATGAGCGGCTATGCAGAAATAACATATAGTAGTCAATTTGAAAAATTCAACGTACAAATTCATCCAATTGAAACGCATCACCAAGCAGAGTTACAAGAGATTGAAAGACATATACAAGCTTGTATAAGAAAAGTGGAATATTTAAACGCACTTCTTACCGGGCAGACAAAACTAGATGATAAAATTATTATTATGTAAAAAAGAACGTGATCCAATCACGTTCTTTTTTCATTATACGTTCATCTTTTCCTTTAGTTGTAATCCTGTAACAGATTCTAATACATCCATCGATTCTCCAAATGTCATATCAAAAATTGTCTTGTCCTCTATGTATGGAAACTGTCTGAAACGCTTTTCTAACACCTTCACAGCATCTGATGTAAAGTTTGCACTATCAATGCCAAATTCTGTTTCAAGAAGAACGATCCAATCTAACACATGAAAACCTAATCCATTGACGAATGAAATCAATTTTTCTTCTGGGTTTGAAGATAAGAATACTTGGCGTTCCATCTCACTAAAAAGTTCTTCTCCTAAGATTTCAGCTAACTCATCATCATGTTCACGTTCAACAAGTTCTTCGTAGCCGTAATCATCCACAAGCTCTTCTACTTCTTCACTATCCTGACAAAGCAATTGACTAAGAAGTGCCTCTTTCTTAAATTCACTATTTTGTACGACTTCTAAAAAGCTCGTTTCCCATCCATTTTCTAATTTCATATTATGTACTCCTTTATATACGTTTCTTATCATCACTGTACCCAAAAGATCACTTTTATAACCTTTTAGGTAGTTACTATTATTTCACATGATTCATAACATAAGATGCAAACTCAGCTACATCTCCTTCAAAAATATTTATTTCTGGCAAGTGATAGAACGTTGTTTGGAGCGGGTTTCCTGCATGATATACATATATCGTTTTCTCTAGTGCAATCGCCATTCCAAACTCTGTATGGCTCCCGTTTCCGCCATCTAATATAAGTAAAAATACATCCGCTTCTTTTACAGCATTTTGTTCTGCCTGACCAATTTCTCTTAATTGTTCTTCATTCGCTGCTCTTTCATTTTTGGTCCAATCATATGTATGGTGCCATCCTGCATGTTTCAGTTCATTTGCTACGGAACGTACAAGATGTTTATTTTGGAAACCTGAGGCGATATAAAAGTTCATTTATATACACTCCTTCATTATGTATGGGGAAACTCCTTTTTAGCGTTATTTGTTATAGCTACAATAAAGAACAACTTCAAAAAAAATCCCCATCTTTAAAACTTATTTGCGTTTAAATGATGGGATGCTTCATGGTCTTCTTTTATTTTTTGTTTTTTATAACTTTCATCAGCTAACATTTCTAGTTCAGCTGTTATCTCTGACTTTTCAAGCTCTCTTTCTTGCGAAAATTTCCTTGAAATATAAACAATAACACTACCAACGTACAACACAAAGCATATAATAAGTGCAGTATTTTCATAGAGACTTAGCTCCAACACAGTCACTCCTAATCCATTCGTATTTTCACGCCTCATTAATTGGAATTTCCCTATTAACCCATTTGTTATCCCGCTATTTGAGGGCAGTAAGACTCCCTCCTCAAAATTCAGTAACAGTAAAGAAGTTAGATGTGGGATGCGCCCAACTGATTAAAGTTTCACTTTATTGTAACATAAAAATATCAATTCTTGGAATCTTTCACCCTACTAAAAGAGGCATGATTGTTTCATCATGCCTCTGAAATATTTTGAATGATTGTTTTAATTGCTTCTTTTCCATTATATTTTTTTAGTGCTGTTTTATACTTCTCATTATTTTGATTTAATTCTTCGACATACTTTTTAAGAGATTTTACATTTACATCTTCTTCATATAATACGGAGGCATATCCTTGTCTTTCAAAGGACTCTGCATTTAATATTTGATCTCCACGGCTTGCAAATTTCGATAATGGAATTAAAACCATCGGCTTTTGTAATGTTAAAAATTCAAAAATTGCGTTGGAGCCCGCGCGTGAAATAACAAAATCTGTTACCGCTAATATATCTGGTAGTTCTCCATGTACATATTCAAATTGTCTATATCCTTCTTTATTTTGTAAACTTTCATCAAGGTTACCTTTTCCGCAAAGGTGAACAATTTGATACTTTTTAAGGAGTTCTGGTAATGCTTCTCGAGCCGTATCATTAATTTTTTTCGCGCCCAAGCTGCCTCCCATAATCGTAATAACTGGCTTTTTACGTGAAAAACCTAAAAACGCTAAACCTTTTTCACGATTTCCCTTCAGCACTTCTTCACGTACAGGAGACCCCGTATATATTACTTTTTCTTTCGGTAAATGTTTCGCTGCTTCTTCAAATGTAACAAATATTTTCGAAGCAAAACGAAGCGCAATTTTATTTGCTAGTCCTGGCGTCATATCAGATTCATGTAATAAAACTGGTACTCTATTTAGCCATCCTCCAATTACGACTGGTACAGATACGAAACCGCCTTTTGAAAAAATCACATCTGGTTTTAGTTTTCGAATTCTTACATACGCATCCATAACACCCTTCATTACAAGAAAAGGATCTTTTATATTTTTTAAATCAAAATAACGACGTAGCTTTCCACTCGAAATACTATAGTAGGGAATACCTTCCTTTTCTATAATCGTTTTCTCAATACCTTGGTGAGAACCAATATAAGAGATATCCCAGTTGTCTTCCTGTAAATATGGGATAATGGCTAAATTAGGTGTTACATGTCCTGCCGAACCGCCACCTGTAAAGACTATTTTCTTCATACGTCTCCCCCTTCTAGACTATAATACACTAAAATATCTTGCCTCAGGGTGAGAAAATACCATAGCCGTTACGGACGCTTCTGGCTCCATCATGAATCCTTCTGTTAATGAAATACCTATTTCCTCTGGATGAATTAAGCGAAATAGCTTTTCTTGATCTGCAAGTTCTGGACACGCCGGATAACCAAATGACACTCGTATTCCTCTATATTTCGTACGGAAACGTTCTTCCATCGTCAGTTCAGGTGAGTCCGGAATGCCCCAGCGGTCACGAATGAGCATATGTGTTTTTTCAGCAAGTCCTTCCGCTAATTCAAGCGCTAACGATTGAATGGCATGACTACGTAGGTAATCACCTTTCGCCTTCCACTCTTCAGCAATATCCCGAACTCCTTCCCCAACCGTAACAGATAAGAAAGCAACATAGTCCATCTCATCTCCTATTGGGCGCAAATAATCACCTAAAGTACGATAGGGAGCCTTTCCTTGTCTAGGGAATGTGAAACGCTCTATAACACGCGTATGATCTTCTGGATCATATATTACAATGTTTTGTCCGTCGCTTTGCGCTGGGAAAAATTGATACACTGCTTTCGGCTTTAACCAAGATTGTCCTTCCTGCAATAATTCATCTATTAAATCATTTAATTCATGTGCTCTCTTATCTCCCTCTTTCAAAAGCTTCTTCACATTTCCTTTTAATCCAAGGTGATGCCCAAGTAGCATTTGTCTATTCAGAAATGGTGCGAGATGAAGGGCGGGAACATCTCGTAATACAATTCGTTTTGTTGAATCAGGCACCATAACCTCTGATTTTGGTAATGGCTCAATTACTGCTGGAATTTCTACTTTCTTCTCCTCTTTTTTTACGATATGAAGATGACGTTCTTTTTTATCCTGCTTCATCTTCTCACGCTCTTCTTCTTTTTGAAGCTTATTAATAATATCGAGCCCCGTCATCGCATCACTCGCATAACAAACGAGTCCTTTATATGATGGTGAAATCCGATTATCTGTAAACTTTCTCGTTAACGCTGCACCACCTACAACAATAGGCACATCAATATTTGCCGCTTTTAAATCTTCAGCAGTCGTTACCATTTGCTGCGCTGATTTTACTAATAAACCTGAAAGGCCTATAATGTCCGGCTTCTTTTCTTGTACTTCTTGAACAATTCGATCCGAACGTACATTAATTCCTAAATTAATAATCTCATATCCGTTATTCGCTAAAATAATTTCAACGAGATTTTTCCCAATATCATGCACGTCACCTTTTACAGTTGCTAATAATACTTTCCCTTTTTTCGCACTATCACTAGATTCCATATATGGCTCTAAATAGCTTACAGCGGCTTTCATACTTTCGGCACTTTGCAATACTTCAGCAACAATAAGTTCATTATTATTAAATAGTCGTCCTACCTCGTCCATCCCTGTCATAAGCGGACCGTTAATAATATCAAGAGGTTTTCTTCCTTCTTCAAGTGCAAGACTTAAATCCTCGTGTAATCCTTGTTTCGTACCTTCTACAATATAATTTGCTAGTCTTTCATCAAGCGTTAACGTTTCTTGCACAACGACATCTTTCTTTTTAGCAACTCGGTAAAAGTTTGTAAATTCTTCTAACGTCTCTTTCGTCGTTTCAAACAGTAATGCATCTGCAAGGCGTTTTTCTTCCTCTGGAATCGACGCATATCGTTCTAATTTTTCCGTATTCACAATCGCATAATCTAATCCTGCTTTCGTAGCATGGTATAAAAAAACTGAATTTAATACTTCACGTCCAGCCGGTGGTAAACCAAATGATATGTTACTTACACCTAAAATCGTTAAACACTCTGGTAACGCTTCTTTAATAAGGCGAATTCCTTCTATAGTCGCTGCCGCTGAGCCAATATATTCTTCATCACCTGTCCCTACTGGAAACACAAGTGCATCAAAAATAATATCTGACGGGCGTATCCCATACTTCTTTGTAAGTAATTCATAGCTTCTTTTCGCAATTTCTATCTTTCGTTCCGCACTAACCGCCATACCGTCTTCATCAATTGTTCCTACAACTATAGCGGCACCATACTTCTGAAGAAGCGGTGTCACTTTTTTAAATCGTTCTTCTCCATCTTCTAAATTAATTGAATTAATAACAGCTTTTCCTTGAATATAAGTAAGAGCTCGCTCCATCACATTTTCATCTGTTGAATCAATCATAATCGGTACTTTTAATACTTTCGTAACTTCTGCTAAGAAGTTTTCCATATCTTCTATTTCATCGCGATCAGGATCCGCCATACAAATGTCAATAATATGAGCATTTTTCTTCACTTGCGCTCTTGCCACTTCAGCAGCCTCTTCAAATTTCCCTTCTGCTACTAAGCGTTTAAATTTACGTGACCCAATAACATTCGTTCTTTCACCTACAAATAACGGTCTCATAGACTCATCATATTGCAGTGCTTCTAATCCACTAATTCCATGTCCTTCTCTCTCATGATGGTCACGAGGCTTAAGAGATGCTAGCGCGGATTTCATTGCTTTTATATGTTCTGGTGTCGTGCCACAACAACCACCAATAATATTAACCCATCCTTCTTCAGCAAATCGCTTCACCTTTTCAGCAAGAGAAGATGGAGATTCATGGTAATGTCCATCTTCATCAGGAAGACCTGCATTTGGATAACAAGAAATGTAACACTCCGATAAATCAGATAGTGAACGAATATGGTCCCTCATAAACTCCGGACCAGTCGCACAGTTTAACCCAACAGATAATGGTTTCATATGTTCTACTGATAAATAAAAAGCTTCAATTGTTTGCCCAGCCAGAGTCGTTCCCATTGGCTCAATCGTTCCTGAAATCATAATAGGAACCGTTTTTTTCAGTTCTTCAAAAGCGGCTTGAATTCCAATATAAGCTGCTTTCACGTTACGCATATCTTGACTCGTCTCAACGAGTAATACATCAACTGCTCCTTTTAATAATCCTCGTGCCTGCCTTGTATAAGCCTCAATCAATTCTTCAAAAGTCACACCACCTGTAACACTAATTGCTTTCGTTGTTGGTCCCATCGCTCCCGCAACATATACTTCCTTCCCGCTTTCTTTAACAGCTTGCTTCGCCAAAAGTGCTGCCTTTTCATTTAGTTCTTCATCTAAATGAGACAGATCATAATCACTTAGTACAATATTCGTTGCCCCAAATGTATTTGTTTCAATAATATCCGCCCCAGCTTCAATATAAGCTTTATGAATCTTTAAAATAACGTCTGGTCTTGTTTCCACTAAATATTCATTACAGCCCTCGTACTCTTCTCCTCCGAAATCTTCAGCAGTTAAATCCTCTTGCTGAATCATTGTCCCCATTGCACCATCTAATATTAAAATGCTATTTTTTAATTTTTCTTCTATACACTTCATCAATTAATACCTTCTTTCACTTCTTGCTTTTCTCTTACATATTTAACAAGATGTTCTGTAATTTCATACTTTAAAAATGGTGTAATAAGATAAATACCATTAAAATATTTCATCGCTGCGTCGACCAATTCTTGTGAAATGCGGATCCCTTCCTCAATTGCTGCCTCTTTCGTTTCATGTCCATCCATTCTCTCTCTTATTTCTTCAGGAAGAGTAATACCCGGCACCTCAAAATGAAGAAAATCTGCATTCCGCTTACTTACTAACGGCATAATTCCAATAAAAATAGGTTGTTCCAAATGCTTTGTCGCTTCATACACTTCTTCAATTAACTTGATATCGTAAATTGGCTGAGTTAAAAAATACTCCGCTCCAGCATCTATTTTTCGTTCCATTCGCTTAACCGCTGCTTTTAAGTGCCTCACGTGAGGATTAAATGCGCCGCCTACAGAAAACCTTGTCGCCGGTCCAATTGATTTCCCTAAAATTGAACGTCCATCGTTCATTTCTTTAATCATTTTAATAAGCTCAATAGAGGATAAATCATATACAGAAGTGGCACCGGGAAAATCACCAACGCGCGCTGGATCACCAGTTAAAGCTAACACTTCTTCCATCCCTAACGCCGATAAACCTAACAAATGAGATTGTAGTCCAATGACGTTATGATCTCTACACGTTAAATGCGTCAATACTGGGATATCATGCTTCGTTAATAACGCACCCATCGCCATATTAGAAACACGAGGCGATGCTAATGAATTATCTGCTAGAGTAATAGCATCTGCTCCCGCTCTTTTTAACGCTCTTGCTCCTTCAAAAAAACGCTGTGTATCTAACGTTTTCGGTGGATCTAATTCCACTACAACTGTCGTTTGTTTTTTCGCTTTCTCTGCTAGAGTGACGTGAGCCTTCGAACGTTTCTCATGCGTATGAACGACTTTCGGCCTTTGAATCGTGTCTTTTTCTATTACAGGGGTAATATTCGCAACAGCGCGCTTCATACTTTGAATATGTTCTGGAGTCGTACCACAACAACCACCCAATAACCGAATACCTTGCTCAATAAATCTCGGTGTCATCGCTTCAAAATAAGCTGGGCTTCCCTCATATACGTAACGTCCATCCACATAATTCGGGAGGCCTGCATTTGGGTATGCTGATAAATAGCCATTTTGAGGAATCGATATCATTTTGAAAGCTTCCGTCATATGAAGCGGCCCTAGTTGACAATTCAACCCAACAACATTTGCACCGTAATCTATAAGTTGCTTTAATATTTCATTGACATCATTTCCATTTTGAGTCGTACCTGCTTCATGTAACGCTAATTGCGCAACAATTGGAATATTCGTTTGCTTACGCAATACTTTAACGGCATGAAGTAATTCAAATTCATCGTAAAAAGTTTCTAATAGTAATCCATCAACCTGTTCTTCTAGTAAAGCCCCTGCCTGTTCAAGTAACATAAACTCTCTTTCCATATCAGTCGTTGTAACAGCTCCGATATGTTTCATACCACCAATTGTTCCTAAAATTGCATTTTTATCTGTCACAGATGCTTTCGCCAGTTTTACTGCCGCTCTATTAATTTCTGTAACTTGATTTTCTAAACCATACATACGTAATTTCGCCTCATTTGCTCCATACGTATTCGTTTGAATTACATCTGCTCCAGCAGCTACATATTGTTTATGAATCGATATAATTAAGTCTGGATCAGATACATTCAATTCTTCAAAGCTACTTTGCAAACCATGTGAATGCAATAACGTCCCAACCGCACCATCACCTATTACAATTCCTTTTGATAATAAATCTAGTAATTTCACGACTCTCCCTCATTTCTATCAATATAAAAACCCCCTCTTCACTTTGAAGAGGGGGACATAATCGTTCCTCCTCTTATTATGCAAAACATTCGTTTTGCAGGTATTAGCACCGTTTCAAACATTTCGTTTGAAGGTTGCCGGGTTTCACAGGGCCTTTCCCTCCACCGCTCTCAATAAGAGTTGTCTTTATTATTTTATTTATGTAGCTAAAAGGAAATGCGTTCCCCTTTTAACAATGTTTGTTAATTTTTTAATAAATTTAGCATGCACAAAAGTAAAAGTCAATGACACTTGCGGAAAAATAAAAATTATTTAAAATAAAGTTGCAATTCAGTTATATTTTATTGTAAAGTTAAAAACATAATAAAAATTTCATACGAACATTCTTATCTAGAGAGGTAGAGGGACTGGCCCTGTGACGCCTCAGCAACCATTAACATTTTGTTAATAAGGTGCTAATTCCAGCAAATTGTGAAAGATTTGACAGATGAGAAGAAGACTCTATTCAAACCGAAAGCCTTCTTCTTAGAAGGCTTTTTTTATTTTATATTCACTTAATGTTTCAATTTAAAAAGGAGGAATTTTCACATGTCAACAATCGAAACAAAACTAGCACAAATCGGAAATCGCAGTGAAACTACAACTGGAACGGTTAATCCACCAGTTTATTTCTCAACCGCTTATCGTCACGAAGGAATTGGTAAATCTACTGGCTTTGACTATTCACGAACTGGCAATCCAACTCGCGGTCTTTTAGAACAGGCGATTGCAGACTTAGAATATGGCGAACAAGGTTATGCCTGTAGTTCAGGGATGGCGGCTGTTCTCCTCGTCCTTTCTCTATTCCGCTCTGGAGACGAACTTATTGTATCTGAAGATTTATACGGGGGAACGTATCGATTATTTTCTGAGCATGAAAAAAAGTGGAATGTTCGATGTAGATACGTAAATACACAGTCTATTAAACAAATTGAGCAAGCTATCACAACTGAAACGAAGGCTATTTTCATAGAAACTCCAACTAATCCATTAATGCAAGTTACTGATATTGCTGCTGTCGCAACTGTAGCGAAAAGGAACGGACTACTTCTTATTGTAGACAACACTTTCTACACACCTTATATACAGCAACCATTAACAGAAGGTGCTGACATTGTACTTCATAGCGCAACGAAATATTTAGGGGGACATAACGATGTACTAAGCGGGCTTGTCGTTGCAAAAGGAAAGGAACTTTGCGAGGAAATCGCTCATTATCATAATGCATCAGGTGCAGTTTTAAGCCCATTTGACTCATGGTTATTAATTCGCGGTATGAAAACGTTAGCGCTTCGCATGAGGCAACATGAAGAAAATGCGAAAGCAGTTGTTGCGTATTTAAATGATGAGGACGGGGTGACAGATGTATTTTATCCAGGAAGAGGTGGCATGATCTCATTCCGCCTTAAAGATGAAGCTTGGATTAATCCATTCTTACAATCTTTATCCTTAATTACATTTGCCGAAAGTCTTGGTGGTGTAGAAAGTTTAATGACTTATCCAGCAACGCAAACACATGCTGATATTCCTGAAGAAATTAGAACAGCAAACGGCGTATGCAATCGTCTTCTTCGATTCTCAGTTGGCATTGAAAATAGTAACGATTTAATTCAAGACTTAAAGCAAGCCATTAAACTCGTAAAAGAAGGTGTAAGAATATGAGCTATTCTATAGATACACTCTTACTACACAACCAATATAAACACGACTCGCAAACAGGCGCTGTGAACGTTCCTATTTATAATACATCAACTTTTCACCAGTTTGATGTAGATACGTTCGGAAAATATGACTATAGCAGGTCAGGAAATCCAACTCGTGAAGCTCTTGAAGATATCATTGCTTTATTAGAAGGCGGAACAAAAGGATTCGCCTTTGCATCAGGCATTGCAGCGATTTCCACTGCATTCCTCCTTCTTTCACAAGGTGATCACGTACTCATTTCAGAAGATGTGTACGGAGGCACTTACCGAGTGATAACTGAGGTACTCTCCCGTTACGGTGTTTCACATACATTTGTTGATATGACCAATTTAGAAGAAATAAAACAAAACATTAAACCAAATACAAAGCTCTTTTATGTAGAAACACCTTCTAACCCACTTTTAAAAGTGACAGATATTCGCGAGGTTTCTAAACTCGCAAAATCTATTGGCGCTCTTACTTTTGTTGATAATACATTTTTGACACCACTATTCCAAAAACCACTTGAACTTGGAGCTGATGTCGTTCTTCATAGTGCTACAAAATTTATTGCTGGTCATAGTGATGTTACTGCCGGATTAGCAGTAGTAAAAGATTCAGAACTCGCTCAAAAGCTTGGATTTTTACAAAATGCATTCGGTGCTATTTTAGGACCTCAAGATTGTTCTCTCGTACTTCGCGGTCTAAAAACATTGCATGTACGCCTCGAACATTCAGCTAAAAATGCCAATAAAATCGCACATTATTTACAAGAGCACTCTAAAGTAAAAAATGTCTATTATCCGGGATTACAAACTCATCTCGGATTTGATATTCAACAATCTCAAGCAACATCAGCTGGAGCGGTCTTATCGTTTACTTTGCAGTCAGAAGATGCACTCCGCAAATTTTTATCAAAAGTAAAATTACCTGTTTTTGCAGTTAGTTTAGGAGCTGTAGAGTCAATTCTTTCTTATCCAGCAAAAATGTCACATGCAGCACTGTCGCAAGAAGCTCGTGATAAAAGAGGAATCTCTAATTCATTACTTCGGTTATCAGTCGGTCTTGAAAATGTTAACGATTTAATATCCGATTTTGAAAATGCCCTTTCTTATGTAGAAGAACCTGTAAATGCATAGAGAAAAAGAAGATATGAGATTAGGTTTTCATATCTTCTTTTTATGCGGTTTAGTTATATTCATTTGAATTTCTTCTTTTCTTATAGTCCATAAAAAATAAAAGTATATCATCTATTTCTAAATAATGGATTAATTGATATATTAAGAAATAAAAAGGGGTGAAAATAATGGATACTTGTGCAGATATTTTAATCGTTATCGATTTACAAAATGGCGTATGTTATAGCGAGGAGCATTTATTTGATTTACAGAACTTACTAACAAAAGTAAATAAAAGAATTTCTTCATATAGAAAATTAAATAAACCAATCCTTTTTGTTCAACATTGTGATGATGATTTAGTACCCGAGAAAGAACTTTGGGCTATTCATACCGATCTAGATGTTCAAGAACAAGATTTTTTTGTAAGAAAAACACATGCAAATTCATTTTATAAAACAAACTTAAAAGAAATTTTAGATCAATTATCTGTAAATCGCATTGAATTTTGTGGCGCCCAAACAGAGTACTGTATGGATGCAACGATTAAGTTTGCCCACGGACTAGGATACGAAAACTTTATGGGACAGAAAACAACCTCTACGTTGAATAATCCTTTTATGTCCGCAAAAGAGACAATTGATTTTTATGAGAACATATGGAATCACAGATTTTTAACGTTGCTAAAAGATGAATTTTAGAATAAATGACTAATGACTTGATCATCCTAAGATTTATCAGCCGTAATCAAATATTTCATTATCACCATAAAGAAGCGAATGACATTCAGCTTCTTTTCTTTTAACCTGTTTTATATTCTATATATATCATTATAATTCCTTTGTCATATTATTTTAAAAATTTCGTATATTCATTTGAAAGAATAAGAAAATCATGATAAAATTGTGTTACAAATATATCTATATCTTTCAATTTTTAAAACGCATCGAAATTTTCACCCAAAAATGTCATTTTACAAAAACATGCTAATTTACCTATTTTATTTACATCCGGGTCTCTTTTCTTACAATTTCTTTACTTTAGGACTTTTTTTCTGCAACAACTATTTTCTTTTCTTTAAATTTTTGGTATGTATAGTATGGTATAATAGCTCACACGGAGGTGGAAAAGAACATGTTAGAAACCTTTCAAAAAGAATTAGAACTATATGAAAGTAATGCAGAATTATTAAAAGTGCTAGCTCATCCTGTTCGTTTATGTATCGTAAAAGGATTAATCGAGCGCGGTCCAAGCAACGTTTCTACAATGTATACTGGCTTAAACATGCCACAATCTACAATTTCACAGCATTTAGCAAAATTAAAAAGCGCTAAAATCGTTTCTAGTGAAAGAAAAGGATTGGAAATTTATTACAAAGTAGAGAATGAAACAATCATTCAACTCGTTCGTGTATTATTAGGTTAGGGACTAATAATCGCAGAAAAAGAACGTATTCTATATTTTTCATCTCATATCTTTAATATAAATATATATCATGAGAGGAAATATATAATACTACATAAGTCGTATTAAAAAACAAGACACAGTATATACTGTGTCTTGTTTTTTATATTGTTACATACTGATCCAAATGTAAATGTTGCATATCTTTTGTATGTATAACAACATCAAACGAACTCCCTACTCCTCCATTTAAAATCATAGAACGAACTGCTCGATTTTGTTTTTGCGTTTCAGAAAAAGGATTCGTATCTTGATGGCTCGTAAGCTGTTCTAATATCCCTGCAGCTAACAAGAACTCAGATTGTTTCTTATGCCATACTGCACTCATTCCTTGCATACTAAACATCTCCTTTAGCTCGTCCCAATGAACATGAGTAGTAAGATCCATTTCACCTGGATGCGCTAGTGGGTTACGCATTAGCTTATGCTGATAATATCCTCGCAAACTTCCTTCGCGGTGTGCTGGATGCATCCATTCTTCTTTTGTGTATCCGTAATCAACTGTAATACATATACCTTTTTGAAACCATTTCGAAATTTCTTTTATATACTCCTCCATAACAATTGGTACTTCAAAACGTTGCCCTTCAGCAATATGAATATTATATTTCAATAAATAGCGACCAATTCTTTTATTTAACGGCCTACATACTTCTGAAAGGTTTCCTTCCTCTGTATATGTAATACGTACTTCATACAATATACCATTTCTTTTCTCAATTACTTCAACAGGAAATGCATCAAACAACTCATTCGAAAAAAGAATTCCCTCGAAAGAATCTCCCATTTCACTATAGGAGGTATAGTACGATACATTAGAAAATGAGCCAAGTTGCTCCTGCTGTAATTTCCTATGAAAAGGGCTCACTTCAATCATTGAATAGTTTAAATTAATAAAGGTGTTTGGAGATAATTGCTTCCATTCTTGTAAAACATCATAGGCAAACTTCCCTGTTCCCCCACCAACCTCACAAATATTCGAAGCAACTTCACCATTTTCAACAAGACGAATAAAAAGTTTAGCAAAAGTTTTTGCAAAAACAGAGGATACATTGCTACTTGTAAAAAAATCCCCTTGTCTTCCAATCTTTTCACGTTCTTTCATATAATATCCATGACCCTCCGTATACAATACAAGGTTCATATACGTACTATATGAAATTGAATAATCCTTTTCTTTCCCCATCCATTCTCTTAAAATGAGCTCCATTCCCATAATGACTCCTTATTGTAAAAACGGATTATTTTCTTTTTCAAAGCCAATGCTTGTTTCTGGACCATGTCCACATAACACCGCTGTTTCATCTGGTAATACAAATAATTTCTCTTCAATACTTCCAATTAATTCAGCAAAACTTCCACCAGGCAAATCTGTTCTTCCAATGCTCATTTGGAACAATACATCTCCTGAGAATACAGCATTCGCTTCTTTACTATAATAAGAAATACTTCCTGGAGAATGTCCTGGTGTCTCAAAAATTTCAAAATTAAATGATCCAATTGTTAATGTACCTTCTGCATCAATAATATGATCCGCTGGTTTTGCTGTAATACTGCGGTTCATCATAAAAATTTGAGAGCCGTTTACAGTTGCATCTCCTAACCAATCTGCTTCTTCTTTATGTACGTACACAGGAATATGAAAAGCGTCTCTTACGGCATCAACAGCACCGATATGATCAAAGTGAGCATGTGTTAATAAAACAGCCAATGGTTTTAATTGTTCTTCTTGTAAATATGTAACGAGCTTTTCACCTTCATGACCAGGGTCAAAGATAATGCACTCTTTTTGATCGTTCATTAAAATATAAGCATTTGTTTGTAATGGGCCTAACGGCATTTGTATCCATTTCATATGAAAATCTCCTCCAGTTGTTAAACTTACTTTTAATGATACAACATTTCTTTCTCTGAGGAAAAGAAAGGATGCTATCTCGACAATTATTTTTAAAACATGTACAATATAAAAGAGTAAATATTCCAAAAACTCATAATAAGAAATGGGTAGACAGAGGAGGATATTGTATGGGCCTTGTTATTATTTTTACACTTGTCACTCTGTTAGCTGTATTTGCTACGCTTAGAACACTTCGTGAAAAAAACTTTTTCGCAAGCGGCTTTGCAATTGCAACTGTACTCGTTTTCGGATGGTTTACGATCATGACTGTTCTATATAACGGGTATCCACCAGCAGCTTAATTCGTTTACACTTTATTCTTCATCGAGATTTTACACAAAAAGAGGAAGGGTTCCCCCTTCCTCTTTTCATATTTCACAACTTATATCATCTTCGCTTCGTATTTGTGCTTTTTTACAAGCCAAGCTCCTCCGATAACACCTGCATCATTACCAAGTGTTGCAATAGCTAACTTCGTGCTCTTTACAGCACGTGAGAAAGCGTATTGCTCGAAATAGCGTTGAATTGGTTCTAATAACGCATCTCCAGCTTTAGACACGCCTCCACCAATAACAATTTTCTCTGGGTTCAATGTACTAGAAAGGTTCGCTACAGCTAATCCTAAATAAGAAGCTACTTTTTCTACTACTTCACCTGCTAATTCATCACCTTGTCCAAGTGCTTCAAAGACATCTTTTGATGTAATACGTCCTTCTTCAGCTAACATAGAACGCAACATGCTCTCTTTATTAGTCTCTTGTATTTTTTGCATAGCAACACGTACAATACCTGTCGCAGATGCTACTGTTTCTAAGCAACCAGACTTCCCGCAATTACATGGGAAAGCATTTTCTGTAACGACTGTAATATGTCCAATCTCACCAGCAGCACCACTCACGCCGTGTACAATCTCACCATTGGCGATTACACCACCACCAACGCCCGTACCAAGTGTCATACAGATTAAATCTTTTGCACCTTCACCAGCACCTTTCCACATTTCACCAAGCGCTGCTAAGTTTGCATCATTATCAATAACAACAGGTAATCCTGTTTCTACTTCTAATAAATCTTTTAGCGGATAGTTTTTCCATCCTAAATTAACCGCTTCATAAATCATTCCAGACGCCACATGTACAGGACCAGGAGCTCCCATACCAATACCAATTAATTTGCTCTTCAATTCGCCTAATTCTTCTAGCTTTTTATCAATTGCTTTCGCAACATCAAGTGTAATATGTTTTCCTTGCTCACCTGTATTCGTAGGGATTTCCCACTTATGTAAAATTTCACCGTATACATTAATAAATGCTAATTTAATCGTTGTACCACCAAGGTCAACACCAACTAACCATTTCTCTTCCATGTTGCTTACCTACCTTTATCTAATTCTTATTTAGCTCTTTTTGAATTTCTTGCTTCAATAAAAATAAAGCTGTTTGATAGTCTTGTGGATCGATTAGCTGTGATTGATTTAATTCACGCAATTCATCTTGCATTAATTGTAAATCTGCAATTCGATCTCCCGTATAAATAATCGTACCAAATTTCTTTAGCAATTGCTGAATATCATAAATAGATACCATTTCATCACCCTCTATGCTCACTTACTATAAAAAATTATAATAAGAAAACGTTCACATATTTTATTATAATCAAGAAGAAAAAGTCTCGTCAATTTTTATTTGTCTATACAAGCTTATTTATAAGCAGTGTTCCTTTTTCTGTAATAATTTTTTCTATGTTTTTATCAAATGGCTCTACTGGAATGTGTTTTACCATTTGAAAATCATACGCTAATGACAGCGTTTTCCCTTTATAATGCACGAGATAACGATCATAATAGCCACCGCCGTACCCAATTCGCTCTCCTCGTTCTGTATAAGCTACGCCCGGCACAATTTGAAGATCAATTTCATCCATACTCACTTCTTCCGTAAGCCCAGGAATCGGTTCACGTAAATTCATATACACCGTTTCTAATTGATCAAAATTATTAATTTGCCGGAAGGACATCGTTCTAGTTCCTTTATTACACTTAGGAACTACAACTTTCTTTCCTTCTTCCCAAGCTTTTTCGATAATAGGATATGTATTCACTTCATTTTCCATTGAAAGAGTAATTCCAATTGTTTTAGCTTCAACCCACTCTTTTTGCGCATACAACGAAAATGCAATCTGTTCTGATAAAGTTGTATACTGTTCTTCTGATAAAGAATTCATGTGTTCTATTATTTGTTTACGTAAACGTACTTTCTCTGCTTTCACACATTCTCCCCCTTACAGTGACACTTTACTCTATGCTGATAGTGTATCACTTTTAACATAGGAATCGAATAAAAAAAGAAACAGTAGGAAAATATTCCTACTGCTTACTTTGTTTCACGGTGTAACGTAGACTTCTTGTCACGCTTGCAATACTTTTTAAGCTCGATACGCTCAGCGTTGTTACGTTTATTTTTCTTTGAGATATAGTTACGATCTCCGCATTCTGTACATGCTAGAGTAATATTCACACGCATTCTTATTTCCCTCCAGTACTAATAACTTAAATCAGACTATACTATAATACCACTTTTAAAATAAAAATTCTACACCTTTTGATATTGTCTAATTTTTTCTATAAGATTTTTCATATTTTCCCTTGCTATTACTGGGTTTCTAGCATGTGAATACACCAAAAATTTTGGTTGTTTTGTGTCAGAAACGATATAAGACCACTCTTTTTCAGTATATTTGAACTGTACTCCTTCAAATATACCTTCTCCCTTCCTTTCTATATCATCCAATAATTTCCTCATAATTTCCCCTTTTTCATTCCATGAACATACCACTTCATCATAAAGTAAATAGAGCGGAGGTGATTGCTCTACTATGCTGAGAAACGTTTTTCCTTGCAATGCTATTAGCTCGAATAATTTTCCAATCCGATATAAAATATCTCGCTTCCACCTTACTTGAAACGACTTTCTTTCATCCTGCGTATAAAATAGAAGATAACATTCTCCTAACTTCAAAGACATTGGGTAAATATTTCCTGTCGATTCGAGTAAGAAATCTGGAATATCTACCTCTTCCAAATCTGTACCTTGGTAAATATTACTATGTTTATCGTATAACTCGAAATGATTTCCTTGCTCAGAAAACATAAGAGCCATATTCGCTTTACTTGATTTCATCAAAGCTTTCACATGATCTTTTTGTTCGCTTGCATAAATCCATGTAACTGTACAACCAAGTCTTTGCAGAAAGAGCATGAGTAAATGTTGCAACGTATCATTTCTCTTATTAATAAGAAGATGAAACTTCTGCATCTGTATTTTCTCGATATCAATATGCTCCAATATAACTTCTATATACTCATTCATAGAAACATGAACGAGCTTATTACGCCCCATTTCTTTCTCATGCACGTAATAAAACAATTCGGACATATATACTTGTTCTATCTCTTTTTGCTGCTTATACGTTAACGGCATGCCAGCTTGACCGTATAACTTTATAACAATCTCATTCTCATTCTCCACTTGAATGAAAACACCACCTGCACATTGCAACTGGTGAACACTATATTGAAAAAGTGACTCGTTCATTTCTTTACATTCCATCGTATGAATCCCTATACCATGAATAGCATGTAAAAATAAATTTTTATAAGAGGTTGTTTCTATATTTTCTTGACTTCCAATTAATATACTTTCTCCTTTTTTAAAAAGAGAACCATACGCCATCGCAATCTTCACGATAAACTGGGGAGTAATTTCAACATTCCCTCTTCCTACAATGCGGCTTTTTTGTAACCACCCTGCACTCATTTCACTCTCTTGAATACCAGCCGCTCCTACTATCGAATGACTATCAATCGCCTTATAAGGCCATAGTTTTCCTTTTTGCTTAATTACCGTACTTCTTCCGATATGACAGTGATCCGCTACAACACTTTTTTGAAACAGTGTAACATCATCTTCAACTATTGTACGCTCTCCTATTGTCGTTTCTAATAGTTCACAATACTTCCCAATGTGGGCATTTGCAAAAACAATACTTTTTTGCAGATGAGAATAATTTGAAACGATACTATTTTTCCCAATAATAGAATATGGCTCAATTACAGCTCCTGTACCAATCTTTGCTCCTTCTCCAATAAAAGAGGGGCCATGAATTTTCGTCCCTTTACCAATCGTCACCCCTTCTCCCATCCATACCATCGGTAATACTTCTGTATAAGGAATAGGTACTTGTAACTTTTTCGTTAACAAATCAAATTGTGCTTGTCGATATTGATTAAATGTGCCGATATCTAACCAATAACCTTCTGACAAATATGCGAATAACACATTTTTGTTTGCCAATAACGGAAACACATCATGACTGAAATCAAAAAATTGCCTAGGCGGTATGTAAGAAAAGATTTCTGGCTCCATAATATATATGCCTGTATTCACAACATTAGATACTACCTCATTCCAGCCCGGCTTTTCTATATATCGTGTAACCTCCTGGTCTTTATTCATTACAACCAATCCAAATGAGAGTGGATTTTCTACTTCTTTCACAAACATTGTTACCATTCTTTTCTTTTGTTCATGAAACCTAATTCCTTCTGATAATTGAAAGTCAGTTAATGCATCCCCGCTTATCACAACAAATGTTTCATCTAAAAATTGTTCTGCTTGTTTAATACTCCCTGCTGTGCCAAGCGGAGGAGAGTCTTCAAAATAATATAAGTTAACTCCCCATTTACTACCGTCACCAAAATATTGCTTAATAGTCGTACTCATATATTGAACAGTAATTGCAATTTCACGAATACCATGCTGGCGTAATAACTCAATATTATATTCTAAAACTGGTTTTTCTAATAATGGTAACATCGGCTTTGGAGTATTACATGTTAATGGTCTAAGGCGCCTTCCTTTTCCTCCAGCTAAAATAACCCCCTTCATATACTTCAGCCTCCACTTATATAATGTTCAGTAACTCCATATACCATATGTATATTCCCTATCCCACATGAACTAGCAGCATAAACTTGATTAGTTAAACACATCCTCATTTAGAAGACTATATAATTAAATTTCTAACCTATAAAAACGTACATTTCAAACAACAAGAAAGCGCTTACTATAAATTGGTAAATAATACTTATTAACGACAAACATATATACTAATTTTTCCATTACATTATGATACATCTTATCATCATAAACTAAAGGAAACAACGAGCTTTTTTTGTCATGTTTTGACTAAAAAAAGCAGGTGATTTCTCATCACCTGCTTTTTTCCTACTCATTCAATAAATAATGCTTTCCTTTTACTAAATAAAAGACATTTTCAGCAATATTTGTAATATGATCTGCTACACGCTCAATATATCTCGCGACAAATGATAATTGTGTAATTTGCGTAATTGCTTCTGGTTGTTCCGGAACTGAAGATATAAACTCACGAATTGCTTTTCCATATATTTCATCAACGGAATCATCCATTTCAGCAATTTGTTTCGCAAAAGTTAAATTTTCTTGTTCATATGCTTCTAACGCTAAATGCAACATCTCATTTGCAACCGCAAACATTTCATCTAGGTTGTGCAAACTAACAGCCACTTCTTTTTCCCCAAGACGAATTGTAGCCTTTGCAATATTAACAGCATGATCTGCAATGCGCTCTAAATCTGTCGCTGTTTTAATTGAAATAAAAATCCTTCTTAAGTCACTTGCTACAGGTTGCTGCTTCGTAATGAGCATAAGCGCAAGATCGTTTATTTCCTCTTCTAAATTATCCATGCGGTAATCACCATCAATGACCTCTAACGCTTTCTCTACATCCCTTGTATGCAGACCTTCCATAGCAATCAATAAAGCCGCATTTGCTAATTCTCCAAGCTCAATCACCTTTTGCTGTAACGCTTTTAAATCACCTTGAAACTGTTCTCTTACCATTTTTCTTCCCCCTCAATATTATGTGCCATTATATAAAAGTGAAACTTTAATCAACCCTCATCAATCGGGATTTGATAGGCAGCAAGATCCCCTCCCTAACTTCTTTGCTTTCGCTAAATTTTAAGGTGGGGGTCTTACTGCCCGCAAATAGCGGGGTAAATCTCCTACATAGCCTCTTACGCTTGTAATAAACCTTAAGATAAGGAGAAGTATTACTTCTTTATTAACAGTAAGATAAAATAAGAAATGCCCTCTGTTAAGAGGGCATTTGCTCTTAGCTTTGAAACGATATCAACCAAAGCGACCTGTAATATAATCTTCTGTACGCTTATCTGAAGGAGTCGTAAATAATTTGTTTGTATCTGTATACTCCACAACTTCCCCGCTTAAGAAGAAAGCTGTTTTGTCTGAAATACGCGCTGCTTGTTGCATATTATGCGTTACGATAACAATACTAAAATCTTTCTTTAGCTCTTGAATCAATTCTTCTACTTTTAATGTTGAAATTGGGTCTAATGCCGATGTTGGCTCATCCATTAAAATAACGTCTGGCTCAATAGCTAAGCAGCGTGCGATGCATAGACGCTGTTGCTGTCCACCAGATAAACCGTATGCATTATCGTGCAAACGATCTTTTAACTCATCCCAAATCGCTGCTCCACGTAAACTTTTTTCAACAATTTCATCTAATGTCTTTTTGTCACGAATACCATGGATTTTTGGACCGTATGTTACATTCTCATAAATAGATTTTGGAAATGGATTTGGCTTTTGGAACACCATTCCTACATGCGTTCTTAATTCTTCAACTGGATATGATTTATCAAATATATTGCGTTCTCTATACTCAATTACACCTGTAGTTCGAACGATCGGTACTAACTCTACCATGCGATTTAATGTTTTTAAGTAAGTTGATTTACCACAGCCACTTGGACCGATAATGGCTGTAACTTCATTCTCATGAATACTTAAATTAATATCTTTTAAAGCATGGTCTTCCCCGTACCATAAATTTAAGTTTTTCGTATCAAATACTACCTTCTTTGGCGCAGTCTCGATTTTCTCTTCGTTTTTCACCTGTACATTTACTACTGTTGCTACCATTTGAATTCCCCTTTCATCCACTTCCAACTTATTTTCGATTTCGTAACCATAAAACAAATATATTGATAAATAGCAACAAACCTAACAAAACAATCATCCCAGCTGCTGCTACATACTGAAATTCTTCTTGTGGCCTACTCATCCAATTAAAAATTTGAATTGGTAGAACTGTAAATCTATCAAACATACTAAATGGAACATAATTTGCAAACGCAAGTGCCCCAATAATTAATAGTGGTGCAGCCTCTCCAATTGCTCTTGATATCGCTAACGTACAGCCCGTTATAATCCCTGGGAAAGCATATGGCAATACAATTTGATACATCGTTTGCCACTTCGTAGCACCTAATCCGTAAGAACCCTCTAATAAAACACTTGGTACTGATCGAATTGCTTCTTGACTCGCCACAACAACTGTTGGTAAAACGAGTAGACTCATCGTCAATGCTGCTGCAACTATACTCTCTCCTAAATGAAGAGCATATACAAAAATAGTTAAACCAAGCAATCCAAATACAACGGATGGTACTCCTGCTAACGTTTGATTATTAATCTCTATTATTTTTTTAAATAGAGATTCCTTCGCATATTGCTCTAAATAAAGTGCTGTTCCAACTCCAAATATAAAAGAAACAGGTATAACAATACTCATAAATAATATTGTCCCTGACAAAGCTGCAGCAATACCAGCTTCTTTCGGATTACGTGAAGCGAAATTTGTAAAGAAATCTATTGAAAGATAACTTATACCTTTTTCAACAATTTGAAACAGTAACAAAAACAAAATTACGATTGAAAATAAAATTGCTATATAAAATAACAATTTGTAAATTCGATCTTTTAAAAAGCGTGATGCCATATTTTTTTGTATTTTTTTATGATTTAACATTCGCATATTATGTCATCCTCCTAAAACGGCGCATAATTGCCTGCGAAATGATGTTCATAATAAAGGTAAACAAAAATAACGTTGCGCCTACAGCATACATGCTGTAATACGTAATCGTTCCATGCGGAGCATCACCTAAACTTACTTGCACAATATAGGCTGTTAACGTTTGAATAGAATGTGTCGGATCAAGCGATACATTTGGTGTGGATCCTGCTGCAATTACAACAATCATTGTTTCACCAATCGCACGAGAAGCTGCTAATATAATTGCTGCCATAATCCCTGTAAAAGCGGACGGAAACACCACTTGTTTTACCATTTCAAACCGCGTCGCTCCGAGTGCTAATGAAGCTTCTTTCGTCCCTTTCGCCACAGCTCTCATCGCATCTTCAGATAGAGATGCAATTGTAGGCATCATCATAAATCCGATAACGATTCCTGGACTAATAGCATTAAAAAACTGTAAATCTGGTATAATCCTTTGTAAAAGCGGTGTAACAACTGTTAATGCAAAAAAACCATATACAATTGTCGGGATACCTGCTAATAGCTCTAACATCGGCTTTAATATTTTCCGTGCACTATTTGAAGCATATTCGCTTAAAAATACGGCACACGCTAAACCGATAGGAATTGCTACAAACATAGCAATTGCTGTTACAAGGAACGTTCCACATATAAGTGGTAATATACCGAATTTAGGGTCTTCAAAAAATGGTAACCATTCTTTCTCCGTCAAAAAGGAGTATAATGATATTTTTTGAAAAAACATGATTGTTTCATTAGAGAGCGTAAAAACAATGCCAAGTGTCGTCACAATAGAAAAGCTAGCAATTATTTTTAGTAATAAAGGCACTATTCGATTGATTCGCTGCGTTTTTTTTCTTTGTTTTGTATTTCTTTCAATCAAATGTTGTACAGAAAATGTAATTTGACTTTTGTCATTATGAGCCAAAGATGAAAACCCCTTTCCACCCTGACATTACCTTTTTATTTCTGTTAACATACGCAGCTGTTCATTGTATTTTTCTTTTCTTAATTTTACATACCCGACCTCTTCAGCGAGGTTACCAACATGCTGAATCATAAACTCAACATAGTTTGCTACATTCATTTTATTTCGGATAGATGCATTATTCACATAAGTAAGTAGTGGCCTAGATAACGGCTTATACTTACCTGATTGAATGGTCTCTTTCGTCGGAAATACACCATTTACTTTTATTGCTTTCACCTTATCTCGATTAGCCATATAATAAGCATATCCTACAAAAGCAATGGCATGTTTATCATTCATTACCCCTTGCATAATAACTTGATCATCTTCAGACAAAGAGACTTTTTTTACAATGCGATGATTTTGTAAGATGACATTTTGAAAATAATCATACGTACCAGAGTCTACGCCTGGTGCATAAAACTTCACTTGTTCACGTGGCCATGTTGAATGAATTTGTGACCATCGCTTCTCTCTTCCATCTTCACTCCAAAGTAGTCGTAACTCGTCTACTGACATATCGTCTACCCATGTATTATGGCGATTCACAACAATCGTAAGACCGTCGTTAGCAACCTCAAAAGGTGTGAACTGAATAGAGTTTTTCTTCATTTCATTTTTCTCGACTTGTTTCATTACTCTCGAAGCATTATTTATATCTACTTCTCCTTTACTGAAACGATTAAATCCTCCCCCAGTTCCAGAAATACTGATGGAAATTTTCACGTCTGGATGCACCTTTGTATATTCCTCCGCTACTGCTTCTATAATAGGAAAAACCGTTGAGGATCCATCAACTCTCACTTCTCCCGTATCATTTAAAGCAAATGCAGTAGACATTTCAAAACAGAGGAACCATATTGATAATACGAAAACTTTAATCGGTGTACGCATCCATTTCACGTGTTCTTCCTCCTAGAAGTAACCGGAAATAACAGGATTACAGATATAAGAATACTGCTAAACTATTAATTCGGTTTTAATTGTTTGTAAAAGTTTTGTAAAGTTCCACATAAATCAACATACGGTACAATTTTAATTCAGTAGTAGCTATTCATTTCCTCTGATGATTTCCCTATAAAATATTTATCCCCTATCCCACCATATACAAGTATCATTTATACGGCCGCGTTTTTTTCAATGTTGTATACTTGTCCACATTTATTACACGATATGCATAAACCATAAAAAAAAGCACACTATCTTTTCAGATAGTGTGCTTTTTTACAACTTTTTTATTCATCATCTTGCTCTTTATTTTTATTGTCTTTATCATCTTTTGGAGCTTCACCATTTACTTCTTTGTTTTTCAAATCAAAGTAAGCGTCCATAATTTCACGACCAATATATCCATTAATACCAGTCTTATCATCATGTACCCACGGAACGACAACAGAGAATGCTACTTCTGGATCTTCAAGTGGCGCATAACCTACTAATGTTAAGTTATATGTTTCCACACGTTCACCGTTTGCCTTTCTACCAATCTCTTTATCTCCGCCATACACAGTTTGCGCGGTACCTGTCTTCCCTGCCGCTTTATATTTTGCACCTGTAAAGTATTTTGTAGCTGTACCACCTGAATCATTATAAACTTGTCTAAATCCTTCTTGAACACGTTTAATTTGCGATTCTGGCATATCAACACGATTTAATACTTTCGGTTCCATAGATTGAACAACTTTCCCAACTTCATCCGGTTTCACTGCCGGTTGACGAATTTCTTTTACAACTTGTGGTTGCATACGATATCCGCCATTGGCAATCGTCGAAATATATTGCGCTAATTGAAGTGGTGTATACGTATCATACTGTCCAATTGATAAATCTAGTAAGAAACCTGGTTGACTACTTCTACCCATCTGACCAGCAGATTCATTCGGTAAATCAATTCCTGTTTTTACACCAAGTCCAAACTGTCCGAAATAATAACGCATCGTATCAAATGCTTTTTGAGGTATATCTAACGTACCACCTCTCACATACTGAACACCGGCGATATTCATCGCTGTTTTAAACATATAAACGTTAGAAGACATTTTTAAAGCTGTCAGGTCATTAATGTATCCCATCGTTTTCCAAGACGACTTCGTAGGTGTACCTTTTAATTTAATTGGTTCATCCAATTGTACTGCCCCTGGTTGAATCGCACCAGTTTGATATCCAGTAAGTACTGTTGCACCTTTTACAGTTGATCCCATCGGATAAGAACTTGTCATGGTACCTAATGCAAAGTCATTTACTTTCGTTTGGCCATCTTCGTTAACTAATTGTTTCCCCGCCATAGATAAAACTTCACCATTTTTTGGGTTCATCATTACAACGAATGCGCGATCTAAAAGAGGTTCGCTTCCTTTAAACCTCATTAAATTCTTCGCAAGAATATCTTCCACGCGCTTTTGTAATTCCATATCAATTGTTAAGTTCAAGTCATTACCGCTTTGTCCTTTTGATACATTAATCGTTTCTAAAATATTACCGTTTTTATCTGTAACATTTCTAACTTCTGCTTTCGTACCGTGCAGACTATCTTCATACTGTTGTTCAAGATAACTTTTCCCTACTCGGTCATTTCGGTTATAATCACGAACAAGATAGTAATCTAGTCTTTCTCTCGGTAAACCTTCGTCAGAAGTTGTTACACCACCAAGTACACTTCGGAACAAATCACCATCATATGCATATTTTCGTTCCCAATCAACACTTGTATCTACTCCCGGTAATTGCGCTAAATTTTCACTAATAATCGCATATTCTTCATCTGTTGCATTTTTCTTAAGAACTTGAGGTGTCATTGCATATCCGCCATCCATCTTACTCTTAATCGCTAGTATTTCTAGATCTTTTGCGGATAATTGATTAATCTCTTCTTCTGTTACACGACTTCGCTGGCGCTCGTCTAATTCTTTATCGTCAATTTTTTTATCTTTAAACTCTTGACGATCTTTATTCGTAATTTTTTCTTTAGCTTCCTCTTTATGCATAGCAAGCCAATAATCTTTTTTATCGCGATCCGTTAATTTATCTGTCGGTACTTCAATCAAATCTGCTAGCTTTTTCGCTGTTTCTAAGCGATCTTCTGCAGTTGATCCTTTCATTTTTGTAAATGTAATAGTACGAATGGCTGCATTATCTACTACAGGTCGCCCATAACGGTCAAATATTTTCCCACGCGGTACAGGATTACTTATCGTTGAGTTTTCTTTCTTCTCCACTTCATTCTTATATTCTTCACCGCGAACAATTTGTACATATCCGAGCCTTACAATAACAGCGGAGAACATTAAAAACACGCAGAAAAACAGCACGTTTAACCGAAAAGGAACGTGGGTCTTTTTCTTATTTTGCTTCTGCTTCTTGCTCATACAAACCCCCTCTACCAACAGCTATGTAATGTGAAAGGGACACCTTCATACAGGTGTCCTCACTGCTGTCTTACATCTTTTTCTATTCTAGCATAAAACAAACGAGAAGTTAACCTTCTGGTTCAGTTTGGTTTTGCGCGTTCCCTTGCGTTACAACACTTGCTTTACTCGCATTTCCCTCATCATATTTGACATTTTTAACTGCAAAATAAATAAGAAAATGTCCAGCACCTAAAATACATAATAAGTAAGGTAAACTTTTTTCAGGTGGAAAGAATAGTACAGCACATAAAAAACTTAAAATGGAACAGATTCTTCCGGCGTTTAACCACAGCTCCCGAACAACGACATATTCCACACGCCATTCTCTCGCATTTTTCGCTCTACCAATTACGTCATATGTCATTGATCCGTACGGAACAAGTAAAATAGGATATGCAATTGCAATACATGCCGCATAAATAAGTAATTTCGTGTATGTAACATTGAAAATAACTAAAAAGACGACAGCATATAAAATAATGCCTCCAAGTAAAATTGCTTTTTTTCGCCACTCCTTCTTTAACATACGAGCAACTAAGTAATAACATACAAAGGATACAGCAGAGTTCACTAAACTGTATTTCCCTAATGCAAACTCACTATTAGTTGCTAAATAAACATATACTGAAATGACAAAAATAAATGTTCCTTCTCTCAATCCTTGGAAAAAATGAGCTCGTGTAATCTTTCCCCAATTTTTATCAATCCGTCGTTCTTTCAATACTTGCACGATTTCATAACGCCCTTCACATTCTCTTTTAGATAAAAAGAAGCTTAAGACGACAGCAATTGCAAATAGAACTAATGAAAGAAAGAATATAACAGTATAGCCACTCCATTTCTCCATACGTGAAATTGTGTATCCTGCTGCTATTGGTCCAATCATTCCAGAGAAGGATGTAAGAAGTCCAAGAAACCCATTAAAGAAATCTCTTGTTTCTGGTTCTGTAATTTCAAATGTCAATAAGTTAAAAGCCAACCAGTAAAAACCGTATCCTACTCCTAAAAGAGCCCCCATTAATAAAATATACTGAGAAGCACTTTTCCCTGCTACTAAGACAACAATAAAAAAAATTGCGAGCGTCCCTACTCCTATTCGTAATAAAATCGAGCGATCGATACGTTTCGCTAATTTTCCCCCTACAAGAAATGTGAGAGGCTGTAATACCACGCTGGCTAAATTATACAAGCCAAGATTCACATAATTTTGTGTTTGTTTCCATAAATAAATATTTACAAACGTATTCGATAAAGAAATTGCGAGCGTGTATAAACCTCCTATAAGGAGTAATAACACTAAATCCCGATTCACTTCAACGTCACCAATTATATGTTTCCATTTCATACACAACTCTCCTTTACTTCATGTTCTAGTCTTCCAAAGACAAGCCCAATTATGTAAAAGGAAAGCATAGAAAAAAGCTAGGAGCTCTCCCCTAGCTTTTTCTATATTTATTACGATTATTTTGCTTCTTGGTAACGTTTTTCAGCAGCGTTCCAATCTACAACGTTCCAGAATGCGCCGATGTAGTCTGGACGACGGTTTTGGTAGTTTAAGTAGTAAGCATGCTCCCAAACATCTAAACCGATAACTGGAGTTTTACCTTCAGTTAAAGGAGAATCTTGGTTTGGAGTGCTTGTTACTTCTAACTCACCATTGTTTACTACTAACCAAGCCCAACCAGAACCGAAGCGAGTTGCGCCAGCTTTTGCGAATTCTTCTTTGAATGCATCGAAGCTACCGAATTTTGCTTCAATTGCAGTTGCAAGTTCACCTACAGGTTGTCCTCCGCCGTTTGGAGATAGGATTGTCCAGAAGAATGTATGGTTAGCATGTCCGCCACCATTGTTACGTACTGCTGTACGGATTGCTTCTGGTACTTCGTTTAAGTTTGCAACTAATTCTTCTACGCTTTTGTCAGCTAATTCTGCATGACCTTCTAAAGCAGCGTTTAAGTTTGTAATGTACGTGTTGTGATGTTTTGTATGATGGATGTTCATTGTTTCTTTGTCAAAGTGAGGCTCTAAAGCATCATACGCATAAGGTAAATTTGGTAATTCGTGTTTTGCCATTGTTATATTCCTCCCAGTTTATGTATTGCCACTTAAGTGACATACAACTTCATTCTACCCTAATTGCCATAGGGTGCAAACAAATAAATCACATTGTCTTGCTATCATTAAAGTAGCAAAATTCCCACTTCTTTTCAATTAAAATGCTCATATATTCCGTAAAAAAAGCTTCCTTCTACAAGGAAGCTTCCTGCTAACATAATAAACATGCGAAATGGATATGGACCCTGTAGGACTCGAACCTACGACCGGACGGTTATGAGCCGTCTGCTCTAACCAGCTGAGCTAAGGGTCCACAATTATGTATGTAACAACATATCAAATAAAGGAATTCCTATCGGATATGCTCTTTAAGAAATGTAAGATAAATTTACCATATAGAAAAGAAAAGTGTCAATTGTATTTTTCTTATTTAAAAGAAGAAAGTTAATAAAAGAAATTTAGTTATCTCCACTATATGTAAATATAATATATCTTGAGATTCTCTAGATTCCTACGTTACAATGATTTTATACATACATAAAGGAAGTGAATCTATGTCCATATTTACCCAATTCGTAAAAAGCATATACTCGCCTAAAGATATGGCGCTATTCCGTTTTCAAAAAATCGGTAAAACCATTTTGTATATTATGCTACTTTGCTTAATTACTACTATTCCAAGAACTTTTTTGTACGGTAGTTTTATCCAGGATGGTGTTGGCATGGTAAATCAAGTCATCGATAAAGATTTACCTGATTTTAAAATCGAAAATGGCGAACTAAAAGCCGATATTGATCAACCTATTGAAAAAGAAGAAGGAAATACACTTTTCGTATTTGATCCAAATTCAACAGACCTAGAAAAATATCAAAATAAAACAGGTTTATTTGTTTTAAAAGATAAAGTAGTCTCTATGGGAAATGGTCAAACACAAACGTATTCTTATAACGATTTGTTAGGTGCATCTCTTGAGAAAAAAGATCTACAAGAATTCATTTCTTTATTCGATAATATTTATCCAATTTTATTATTTGTTATTGGATTCTTAGTGTACCTATTCCAATTATTCATAACTTTTGTAGGTGTGACTTTACTTGCGTTCATCGGTTCTGCTATGAGCGGTCAACGTAAACTATCCTATAAACAAGTTTGGACACTAACTGCATACAGCTACACAATTCCAACAATCTTCTTTATGATTATGGATGCATGCAAGATTGTCGTACCTGGATCAACATTCATCTATATCGCAGTTGTTTTAATTGTTCTGTACTTAACAATTAAAGAAGTTCCAAAACCGAAAGAAAAATAAGAACGAAAAAAAATGCCTAAATAGGCATTTTTTTTTTGGACAAGCATATATTCCTAGCAAAGGAGTGAAGAATATGAAGAGATTAGGTATATTCCTATTCGTGCTTGTTCTCGGTTATATATTTTATTACGATATAAAAATCGGTACTTTACCGATGTTAAGTTCATATAAAAAAACAACTGCTGCTCAAACAATTAAAAAAGAAAACACAGACAGTCAACAAAATAAAGCGAACAAAACAGAAAAAGAAACGGATGTATCTTATAAAACAATTGAAGTAAAAACTGGTGAGACAGTTCTTTCTATTACAGAACAAATTAACAAGAAAAAAATTCCTTCCATAGAAAAAGTCATTGACGACTTTAAACAATTAAACAAAAGTACCTCTGCTACAAAAATACAAATTGGAAAGTCTTATAAATTCCCGTTATATCAATAAGCTATCACTTAATCCTTGTCAATTACATAAAGGCGCTGATACAATAGTAAAAGTGAAACCGAGTACTTCGGTTTCTATAGCCCTATATCACGTATACTATCATTGATATGAGGGACTAAATAAGAAACTTCTTTTATAAGGAGAGCGATCTATTCGTGAATGAAATGACTCATCGTACAAAAACACGTCCAGTTAAAGTCGGTAATTTAACAATCGGCGGTAATAATGAATTAATTATACAAAGTATGACAACAACAAAAACACATGATGTTGAAGCAACAGTTGCTGAAATCAAGCGTTTAGAAGAAGCCGGCTGTCAAGTCGTCCGCGTTGCCGTTCCAGATGAACGCGCAGCAGATGCTATTGCTGATATAAAAAAACAAATCAACATTCCACTTGTTGCTGATATTCATTTTGATTATCGCCTTGCTTTAAAAGCAATTGAAGGTGGCATCGATAAAGTACGTATCAATCCAGGTAATATTGGTCGTCGCCATAAAGTAGAAGCTGTTGTAAATGCAGCAAAAGAGCGCGGTATTCCAATCCGTATCGGTGTAAACGCTGGTTCATTAGAGCGACACATTTTAGAAAAGTACGGGTACCCAACTGCAGATGGTATGGTTGAGAGCGCGCTACATCATATTAAAATTTTAGAGGACTTAGATTTCCACGATATTATCGTATCTATGAAAGCCTCTGATGTTAACTTAGCAATCGAAGCATACGAGAAAGCTGCTCGTGCTTTTGATTATCCATTACATTTAGGTATTACAGAATCTGGAACATTGTTTGCCGGAACTGTAAAAAGTGCTGCTGGTCTTGGAGCAATCTTAAATAAAGGCATCGGAAATACACTACGTATTTCATTAAGTGCTGATCCAGTTGAAGAAGTAAAAGTTGCTCGCGAATTATTAAAATCATTCGGTCTTGCGTCTAATGCAGCAACACTTATCTCTTGTCCAACTTGTGGTCGTATTGAAATCGATTTAATTAGCATTGCTAACGAAGTGGAAGAATACATCTCTACACTTCAAGTACCAATTAAAGTTGCAGTACTTGGTTGCGCTGTAAATGGCCCTGGTGAAGCTCGTGAAGCTGATATCGGTATTGCCGGTGCACGTGGAGAGGGATTATTATTCCGTAAAGGGCAAGTCGTTCGTAAAGTGCCAGAAGAAACAATGGTAGAAGAACTGAAAAAAGAAATCGACGTAATTGCTGCTGAAATGGCTGCTGAACGAGAAAAAGAAAAAGAGACACAAGAACAATAAAAAGAAGGTTGCCACAATATTTGTGAGCAACCTTCTTTTCTACGTAAAAAAGCTCGTCAGTTATATAACCGACGAGCTTTTACTTTGCACACTTTGGACAACGACCATATATTTCAAACTTATGACCCGTTACTTCATAACCGGTAAAATCTTTATTCATAAAATCCATTGGGCAGGAAGTAATCTCTTTCGTTCCCCCACAATCCAAACAAATAAAATGATGATGATGTTCCATAATAGAACAAGTAAAACGAAAATGTTTTTCACCATTTAATTCCGTTTGTTCTAAAACACCAATCTCAGCAAAAACTGTTAAGTTACGATAAATCGTATCAAAACTAAGCCCTGGATAATCGTCCTTCATATGCTCTAAAACGTCTTTCGCAGTTAAATAACGATTATGTGCTGCAAATAATCTGAGCATCTCTTCTCTTTTTCCAGTATGTTTATATCCTTTTTCTTTCATTAGGCGTAAAGCTTCTGTTAGATTCATACCTATCCCTACTTTATGCAGTTTTTTTCTTCTTCCATAAAATCGCACCGATTAAAATAAGAACTGCTATCATAACAATTGTACCACCTGGCGCTAGATCAAGTTGATACGAAGCAAACATTCCACCAATTACTGCAATTTCACCAAATAAAATGGAAAAGAAAATTGTTTGTTTAAATCCTTTAGCAATACGAATACTTGCTGCAACTGGTAACGTCATTAATGATGATACAAGAAGAACCCCCACTACACGCATTGATACTGCAATGACAAGAGCAACTAATATAATGAAAATAAAGTGAATCCATTTCGCTCTTAAACCAGTTGATACTGCGTATTCCTCATCAAATGATAATAGAAACAGCTCTTTATATAATAAAATAATTGTCGCAACAACAACAATTGCTACAATCCCAATAATAATTAAATCCGTACTTGTTACAGCACTGACACTACCAAATAAATAACTAAATAAGTCTGTGTTAAATCCATTTGCAAGTGAAATGAAAATAACTCCAACCCCCATCCCTGCCGAAAGGATAATTGGAATTGCTAATTCTTGATAGTGCTTATATACAGTTCGTAACTTTTCGATTAGTAGCGCTCCACCAATCGAGAAAATCATCCCCATATATAAGGGGTTTAAAAATCCCCCTGTAAAAATGGTTTTTTCAAGTAATAAACTTGCTGCAATACCCGATAACGTCACGTGACTTAATGCATCCGCAATAAGAGATAAACGACGAATAACAACAAACACACCAATTAGTGGTGCAACAAGTCCAATTAAAATACCTGCGTATAAAGAATTACGTAAAAAGTCATATTGTAAAAAATCTTGTATCATTATATCCTCCCGTGATGCTCATGTTCGTGTTCTAAACGATGAACATGATGTCCATATAAGACGGACATTTCTGCATCTTCTAACTCTCGGAACTTCTCTACATTTCCATGGAAATGTAGATGTTGGTTTAGGCATGCAACATGTGTTACTTTTTCGGTAACAGCTCCCATATCATGAGTAACAAGAATTAATGTGATCCCGAGCCTTTTGTTTAAATCCTCTAATATTTCGTAAAAACTTTCCACATTTTTTACATCAATTCCAACAGTAGGCTCGTCCAAAATAAGCAATTCAGGATCACTAACGAGCGCACGAGCAATAAATACACGCTGTTGCTGTCCACCAGAAAGCTCTCCAATGTTACGATCTTTAAACTCACTCATCCCTACATCAGCAATTGCTTTTTCTACCTTTTTCTTATCCTCTTTTGTGAAAAAGCGAAAAAGCCCTTTTTTCGAAACAAGTCCCATTGACACAACTTCAGAAACAGTTGCTGGAAAACCAGAATTGAAACTATTTGCCTTTTGGGATACATAACCAACTTTGTTCCATTCCTTAAACTTCTTACTATCAACGCCAAACACGCGAATGCTTCCTTCTTTTGGCTTTAAAACACCTAATAAACACTTAAGTAAAGTTGATTTACCTGAACCATTCGGTCCCACTAAACCTAAAAAAGCTCCCTTCGGAACTTGCAAATTAATATTTTCTAACACATTCCGATCTTCATATCGGAATGTTAAACCTTCAATTTCTAATATATTATTCATAGCATCTCACCTATTTTAATTCAGAATGATTCCGATTTATATCTATTTGAATTATAGTACAGCTTATTATAGTTGTAAACCAATCTGCCTAAAATATATCTATTTTTTCAAGAAACCTTACTATTATAACAAAAAGCAGAGAAAAATTCTCTGCTTCCGAAAAATATTCCTATAAACTTTTTAGTGAATAGCCGATTTAAACTTACCACCATTTGTCTCTTGCGTGCTCATAATCGTAACAAATGCATTTTCATCAATTTCATGCACAATTGATTTTAACTTCGTCACTTCTAGACGCGTTACAACTGCATAAATAACTTCTTTTTCTTTATCCGTGTAACCACCTTTCGCTACAAGCTTTGTAGTTCCACGGCCAAGACGATGCAAAATCGCGTTTGATACTTCCTCATATTGATCAGATACAATTAAAACCGCCTTCGTTTCATCTAGCCCTTGAATTACTGTATCGATCGTTTTAAATGCGATATAGTACGTCATAACAGAATACATCGCTTGTTCCACACCAAACACAAATGCTGCCCATGCAAAAATAAATAAGTTCACAAACATTACGAATTCACCAACAGAGAATGGTAATTTCTTCGTTAATAAAATCCCCATAATTTCAGTTCCATCTAGCGATCCACCATGACGAATTACAAGTCCTACACCAAGACCTAAAATAAGACCACCAAACACTGTCGCTAAAATAGGTTCTGTTGTAAATGGCGGTACCGCATGTAACGTTGACTCAATGAAAGCTAACGCTACAATACCAAATGTCGAAGATAACATAAATGTTTTTCCAATTTGCTTATAACCGGAATACATAAATGGGATATTGAGAACAACGACTAAAGTAGAAAAACTTAACCACCAAATGTTAGGAGTAAGATAATCTAATATAAGAGAAATACCAATAATTCCACCATCAATAATTTTATTTGGCATTAAAAATAGTTCAATTGCTACCGCCGCGCATGCTGCTCCAAAAATAATCATAACTAAACGATAAATGAGATGAATAACACTTTCTTTTCGATGTTGCTTTTGCTCCATAAGTCCTCCCTTTACTCTTTTTCTGTAGTTTTGTCCTTATATTATAACATACGCTTCTTTTCCTCATGAAAAAGAAACTCCACACGAATATGTACAAGCTATATGCTCATATATTTCGATAGAAGAACGCGTGAAGGAGGATAATAAGATGAACCTCATTAAACAAATTGTTAATAAAAAATTAAATCATATTTCTACAAAAGAGCTATTAAAATATAGCAAAGAATATGAAGTTCCCATTACAGCCGCACAAGCTGATCAAATCGTTTTACTTATGAAGGGTAAAAATATTAATATTTACGATAACAACGAGCGACTAGAGCTTTTAAAACAAATCGCAAAAGTAACTTCCCCTGCCACTGCCCAACAAGTAAATACATTATTTCAGCAACTACTAAAATAAGGAGGGGATTTCCCCCTCCTTATTGCGCTTTAATTTTTTCAAGAAGCCCTTCATCAAAAGTGCCGTTTTTCAGCATTTCGATTTCCAATTTGTATGGTGGCTTCTTATCTTTTTTATCTTCCCCTACATACGGTGTTTCAAGAATTTTTGGTACATGCATTAACTGTGGATGATGTACAATGTGATGCAATGCTTTATACCCAATGTGACCAAATCCAATGTTTTCATGACGGTCTTTTCCTGCTCCGCGTACATTTTTACTATCATTAATATGAAGTACTTGTAAACGATCTATACCAACGATTTTATCAAATTCGTTTAATACGCCGTCAAAGTCATTTACAATATCATATCCTGCATCGTGCGTATGACACGTATCAAAGCATACAGATAGCTTTTCATTATATTTTACACCATCAATAATTTTTGCAATTTCTTCAAAGCTACGACCGCATTCTGTTCCTTTTCCTGCCATCGTCTCTAACGCAATGTTAACCGTCTGTTCTGGCGTTAATACTTCATTAAGCCCTTTAATAATTTGTTGAATACCAGCATCTGCTCCAGCACCAACGTGCGCTCCTGGGTGAAGAACAATTTGTTTCGCTACACCTAATGCCGATGTTCTTTCAATTTCCATGCGAAGAAAGTCTACGCCTAATTGGAATGTTTCTGGCTTCGTCGTATTCCCAACATTAATAATATACGGCGCATGGACGATAATTTCCTCAATTCCGTTCAGCTCCATATGTTTTCTTCCTGCTTCTATGTTCAATTCTTCAATTGGTTTTCTTCGTGTATTTTGCGGTGCACCTGTATAAATCATAAACGTTGTTGCACCGTATGAAACAGCCTCTTCACTTGCTGCTAATAACATTTTCTTACCACTCATGGAAACATGAGATCCAATCTTTAACATACAATCACCTCTTCAATATACAATAGATATAATGATAGCATAATTTGTAGAAATATGTAGTGAATTGTTTGTTCACAAAAGACGCACTACACAAATTCATATGACTATTTAGACAGACTATACTCTTCATTTAAATTAGCGGGATTAAAAAAAGATAAGGGAAACCCCTTATCTTTTTTTATTGCTATATTTTCTCTTCACTTTGTCACGTTCTGTTGCAAGTTTACGTTTATAGTTTGGTTTTACTTTTTTCGGTTTTTTAATAACTTTCGTTGCCATAACATCAAGTTCGTCATTTGGTTTTTTACGGCTCTTACGACGACGACGCTCACCTAAATCTGCCCACTCATCTCCACGTAAATCTACATGTTTAAACTCGATATGACGTTGTTTTTCTAAGCTATCTAACGCTTCTTCGTTTGCTGGATCATAAATCGTCACTGCAATACCAGAATGCCCTGCACGTGCTGTTCTTCCAACGCGGTGAACGAAGAAATCTAAATCTGATGGTAGCTCATAGTTAATAACATGGCTAATCCCTTCAATATCAATACCACGTGCTGCTAAATCAGTCGCAACAATATATTGGAATTCAAGGTCACGAATTTGTTTCATCATTTTTTTACGATCACGTGGTGATAAATCCCCGTGAATTCGTCCAACTTTTAAGCCACGTTCCATTAATCCATCAGCAACTTGGTCTGCCATCTTTTTCGTATTCGTGAAAACAACTGCTAAATACGGTTTAAATTGAAGTAGCATTTTATGCACTAAATCAATTTTATTACGATGTTTAGAAGGCACTAAATAGTGTTCAATGTTTCCAGCTGCAACTTGTTTTGGATTGATATGAATATGCTCTGGATTCTCCATATATTTCTTCAGAAACGGTTTTAGTTTTTGAGGAATTGTTGCAGAGAAAACTAACATTTGCAAGTTTTTAGGCATGCGTGCTGCAATTTTGTCTACATCATGAATGAATCCCATATCAAGCATTAAGTCTGCTTCATCGACAATAATCGTATTTGCTTTATGAACAAATAACGCTTGTTCTTCAACTAAGTCTTTAATACGTCCTGGTGTCCCAACTACGATATGAGGTTGTTTTTTCAATTTCTCAATTGAACGTTGTTTATCAGTTCCACCAATTAAACAACGTGCTGTAATCATTTGGTCTTCCGCACAAAACTTTGTTAATTTCACGATTTCTTCGTAAATTTGTTGTGCTAACTCACGAGTAGGCGCTGTAATAACAAGTTGTACTTCTTCACGACTTGCATTAATTCTGTTTAATGTAGGAAGTAAGTATGCATGTGTTTTCCCAGAACCTGTTTGGGATTGTCCAATTACACTTACACCTTTTTTCACGACTGGGAAAATTTTCTGCTGAATTCCTGTCGGCTCTGTAAAGCGTAGTTCACGAACTGCATCTATTAAAAATGGTTTAAAATCATACTGTGTAAAAGTTTGTTGTGTCATAAGTTACACCTTCTTTCTAAAATTTCTACTGCGCGCACAAATCAGTCAAGTCTACATTATATCGAAATCTACAAGTAAAATCCATCTTTAGTTTAGGTTTTCACTTCAAAAACTAACCTTCTTCCCTTTTATTGCATATTGTATGTGTATATACCTAACTGAAGAAAGGAGGATTTCTCACATGTTTCCGAAATCCCCTACAAGGCAAATGTATCCGAATCCAGGGCAGCAACCTTATACACCATATCCAATTCCACAACTACCACCAATGGCACAAAAAAAGAAAGGTTTTCTTGCTAAGCTTTTTAAAAAACACGATCCAACCGAGCCATTTATGCAAATGGTTCCACCTTACCGACAAATGGAAGGGCAACCAATGATGCATCAGCAACCACCACCGCCGCAATATCATCAGCAATATCCGCAGCAATACCAGCAACAATATCCGCAGCAACATCCACAATATCAACCATACATGCAGCAACATCCTGAGCAAATGATACCGCCTCAAATGTATGAATCAAATGAAACGCGCGGCGGCTCAACTACAACTGCGGCAACAGCAAGCAGTGGCATCGGCAGTTTTTTTTCGAACTTAATTTCGAATCCAACTAATATGATAAATAACATCGAAAAAGTATCCCAAGTCGTTCAATCTGTAGGTCCTGTCGTCGAACAGTATGGTCCTATTATGCGTAGTCTACCAAGCATTGTTAAAATCCTCACCTCTGGAAAAAGCACGGAAGAAAATCAAACGGAAAATGTAACAGAGCCAGTTGAGGTAGAAAGTCCGCCTCCTGCACCTCAAAAAAAGAAACGAAAACGAAAGAAAATAGTGATTGAACCTGTAATAGAAAAAGAGTTACCGAAAGAACCAGTTCAACAAACAGCAACAAAACCAAAACTATATGTGTAACAATCCTTTGTTTTCTATCCACTCCTCCTTTATAATGTAAAAGACTATGCACAAAAGTATCCCTTGTTTAGAAGGAGAGGATTACTCATATGAAAATTGTTAAAATTTCCCCTCGTGGTTATTGCTACGGTGTTGTCGATGCAATGGTAATTGCACGTAACGCCGCATTAGATAAATCATTGCCGAGACCCATTTATATTTTAGGTATGATTGTTCACAATAAACATGTTACAGACGCTTTTGAAGAAGATGGAATCATCACATTAGACGGTCCAAGTCGCTTAGAAATTTTAGATAAAATTGATTCTGGTACTGTTATTTTCACTGCACACGGTGTTTCTCCAGAAGTTAAACAACGCGCAAAAGAAAAAGGTTTAACAACAATCGATGCTACTTGCCCAGATGTTACCAAGACGCATGACCTTATCGAAGCTAAGAAAGCGGAAGGGTATCATGTCATTTATATCGGTAAAAAAAATCATCCAGAGCCAGAAGGCGCAGTTGGTATTGCACCTGACATCGTTCACCTTATCGAAAGAGCCGATGATTTAAAAACATTAGAAATCCCAACAGATAAAATTTTAGTAACAAATCAAACAACGATGAGTCAATGGGATGTTCAACATTTAATGGAGGACATTCAAAAAAAATTCCCAACAGCAGAATTCCATAAAGAAATTTGTTTAGCAACTCAAGTTCGCCAAGAAGCTGTCGCTAAACAAGCTGATGTTGCAGACTTAACAATTGTTGTTGGTGATCCGAAAAGTAACAATTCAAATCGCTTAGCACAAGTATCACAAGAAATCGCGGGTACAAAAGCATATCGAGTTGCTGATGTAAGCGAAATTCAATTAGAGTGGCTACAAGGTGTAGAAAACGTAGCTGTTACAGCAGGTGCTTCTACTCCAACGCCAATTACGAAAGAAGTTATCGCTTTCTTAGAGCAATATAACCCAATGAATCCCGCTACATGGGAAAGAGTTCGAAAAGTACCGTTACAAAAAATATTACCTCGCGTGAAAGTGAAAAAAGAACAATAATAAAAACCGTTGCTTGCATGAGCAACGGTTTTTATTTTTCTTATACAAATATAAATGGATCTGTATGTAACTGCGAAGCATGAATGTGTACATTGAGTTTCTTTGCATCCACTTTTTCTTGTAATTGCTTTTGTACACCTTGTTTCATTACTTTTTCAACATTATGTCCTGGGTCAACTATATTTAAACCGAGCATCATCGCATCATGAGCAACATGATAGTACATGTCACCAGTTACATATACATCTGCTCCTTTAAATTTCGCTTGGTTTATATATTTATTACCATCTCCACCAAGTACAGCTACTTTACGCACTTTATCGTCTAACTTACCGACAACTCTTGCGCCCTTCACGTCTAATGATTGTTTCACATGTTCTGCAAATTGACCAAGCGTCATTTCTTCTTGTAAATATCCTATTTTTCCTAGGCCTAACGTTTCACCTTTATTATCAAGCGGATACACATCGTATGCTACTTCTTCATAAGGGTGCGCCGTTACCATTGCTTTAATCACTTTCCGCTGTAATGAAGCTGGAATAATCGTTTCGATTCGCACTTCTTCTACACGTTCTAACTGTCCAGTTTCCCCGATATAAGGATTTGTCCCCTCTTGAGGTACAAATGCGCCTGTACCCTCGCTACTAAACGTACAGTGGCTATAATTGCCGATATGACCAGCACCTGCGTCTCCTAATGCATTCCTTACTTCTTCTGCATGAGTGACTGGCACAAACACAACAACTTTTTTCATTTCTTCTGCATATGTCGGTGCCAAAACTTCTGTATTTTGCAATCCTAACGCCTCAGCAAGTAAATCATTTACCCCGCCCTTAGCAACATCCACATTTGTATGCGCTGCATAGATTGCAATATCATTTTTAATACACTTTTCAATAATTTTCCCATACGCCTTATCTGTATGAATCGCTTTTAACGGGTTAAAAATTAAAGGATGATGAGCAATAATGACATTTGCCCCTAATTGAATTGCTTCATCCACAACTTCTTCCGTTACATCTAACGCAATCAATACGTGCCGCACGGGTTTATTAAGCGCTCCAATCTGCAGGCCAATCTTATCTCCTTCCATCGCCAAATGCTTCGGATACATACTTTCAAATAAAGAAATAATTTCATGGCCATTTGGAATTTTACTCATGATAAAACCTCCCCTATCATTTTCATTTTCGCTTCTACTTCCCCACGCTTCGCTTTTGTTTCTTCAGAATCAGCTGCACGTTCTAACTGTTTTAAAATATTTTGGAAGTTTTTTAATTCTCCTTCCCATTTTTCAACGAAGGCTTCACTTTTTTCTGTTATTAAAAATGGTCCCATAAACAATTCAGCTTGTTTATTTTCAGAGTAAGGCGCTGCAACATTTCCTCGCTCCCCTACTAAAATTTCGTAAATTTTCCCATCTTCTTTTACGATTTTTTCATGGATAAGCTCCCAACCATTCTCAATAAACCATTCACGAATATGATGCGCTGCAATATTAGGCTGTAAAATTAAACGTGTTACACCTTCTAATTTTTCTTTACCACTTTCTAAAATGTCACGAATTAACGCTCCGCCCATTCCGGCAACCGTAATTACATCTACTTCTCCTGGTGCGATAACAGCTAATCCATTCCCTTTACGCACATCTACTTTATCTTGTAAACCACTTTCAGCTACAGTTGCTTGCGCAGAGCGAAATGGTCCATCTACGACCTCTCCTGCAACTGCTTTTGTAGCAATATTATTTATAATTGTATAACACGGTAAATACGCATGATCCGATCCAATATCAGCCACTGTAGATCCTACTGGTATTTCACGTACAACTTCTTCTAATCGTTTTGAAAGCTTTACTTCATTCATGTATTTCCATTACTCCTTCTCTTGTCAGTCTGTCTCCATGATAATGAATTTATAGTAGTTGTTGCAAGCCCATAACAACAATTCACTGCTCTATCATTCATCGTATTTTAGAAAATATAGAAAAACAAGCCCTTTGCATAAGCAAAAGGCTTGTCATACGGAACTTTATTTTTTCTTCGATAACCAATCAGCTACTTTAGCGGCTTGATCAGCTGGAACTATATTGGCAGGCATATTGCCTTTTCCTTTCGAAAGAATTTCTTTAATTTCATCCTTTGAAAGTTTCCCACCAATTTTTTGCAAGTTAGGTCCAACTGCCCCTTGTAACTGATCACCATGGCAGCTCGTACAACTTTGCTTCACAATATCTTCTGGTTTTGATGCCGTTTGTGCTGGCTTCCCGCCATTTTTTGCATCAGCTAACTCTTTAGATTTATTTAGCCCCTGAAATGAAAATACAAACATAACGATAATACCCAATGCTGCAATAAGAGCGAACGGAATCAGCGGATTACGTTTCATATCTCTTCTCCCCCTTCTATATCCCTAAATAGTTAGATGATTCAGTCATTTCCATTGTACTTGAAAACGCTCTATCAGAAAAGAGTAAACTACCACTCGTTAAAAATATTCCATAAATTCAGTTTATTGTTTTTTATTGTCATATCGCTTATTATTTCGATAATTATTAACGTTTCTCATCATATTTTTCGCTTTTCTACATATATTTTTGTATAGAATAAACAAAATTAATCGAAAAATCGAAAAATGAGCATTTGCAAATCAAAAGACAATTCTGTAAAATAAATTACAAGAAATTGTAATCGTTGCCGATAGCTAAATTTTAACAAAAATTAACAAAATAAAAAAGTTTACTTCACAATGGTGAAGTAAACTTAAAAAATAACCTATTCTAAGAAATCCTTAAGACGCTTACTACGGCTTGGATGTCTTAATTTGCGAAGTGCTTTTGCTTCAATTTGACGGATACGCTCTCTCGTTACGCCGAATACTTTCCCAACTTCTTCAAGCGTACGAGTTCGTCCATCATCTAAACCGAAACGAAGACGTAGAACATTTTCTTCACGATCTGTTAGCGTATCTAACACATCTTCTAATTGTTCTTTTAGCAATTCATAGGCTGCATGGTCCGCAGGCGATGTTGCTTCTTGGTCTTCAATAAAGTCACCTAAATGGGAGTCATCTTCTTCACCAATTGGTGTTTCAAGAGAAACTGGCTCCTGTGCAATTTTTAAGATTTCACGTACTTTTTCTGGAGCAAGATCCATTTCTTCACCAATCTCTTCAGGAGACGGTTCACGACCTAAATCTTGTAATAATTGGCGTTGTACACGAATTAACTTGTTAATCGTTTCAACCATATGAACTGGAATACGAATTGTTCGCGCTTGGTCTGCAATGGCACGTGTAATAGCTTGGCGAATCCACCAAGTTGCATACGTACTAAATTTGAAACCTTTACGATAATCGAACTTTTCAACAGCTTTAATTAGACCCATATTACCTTCTTGAATTAAGTCTAAGAAAAGCATACCACGGCCTACATAGCGCTTTGCAATACTTACTACAAGACGTAAGTTTGCTTCTGCAAGACGACGTTTCGCTTCTTCATCGCCTTCTTCAATACGCGTTGCAAGTCGAATTTCTTCTTCTGCAGATAGTAAGTCTACACGACCAATTTCTTTTAAATACATACGAACAGGATCGTTGATTTTAACCCCTGGTGGTACACTTAAATCATTGAGGTCAAACTCTTCTTCTGTTTTTGAAATTTGGCGATTATTAGGGCCTTCTTCGTTGTCATTATCACCAACTAAGTCAATGCCTTGTTCACCTAAATATTCATAGTATTCATCCATTTGATCGGATTCAATTTCAAATCCATTCATGCGTTCTGCAATCTCTTCATATGTAAGAACGCCACGTTTTTTTCCGAGCTCAGTGAGTTGTTCTTTCACTTGCTCAAGGGTCATTTCAGTTTCAATTTGTTTAGAACGAGCTGGTTTGTCAGCCATCTGTTCCCCTCCTTACGCGAGATACAAACATTCATTATACTAAAACTTTATCAAAAAAGCTATTTTCTCGCTTTTTGATTTTGTAAATATGCTACATAATATTTAGCAGCCTCTACAGGATCTGTTTTTTCCATTTGTTTCACTTTAAAGATGATCTCCATCTTTTCAAGTTTTTCCTGATGCCGTCTAAGCGTCTCCAAATGGCCTTGTAACACTTCTTCTGTGTATTCTGGATTAATAAATTCATCCGTCGAAATATCAGTGATAATATTTTTCAACTTTTCATCAGAGAGCCAACTTAAAAATGTTCCGACTGAAGGTTCATTTCCCTTTTCATAATATGCGTATAGTTCATATAAAATCCCTTTATGTTCTTCTGTATGAAAATCTTCTATATGGGATTCCATACGAACAGCTACTTCTGCACTTTGCAACATATGGTAAATAATTTCTCTTTCCGCTCTTTCAAAACCTGTTAACTTCGGTTTTGTTTGAACGACTTGAGACGGTTTAGCAACCTGCTTTATTTGTTTTTGCTGTACCTTTTGTTCTTTGCGATATTGGTGCAATTGATTCAAAAGTGTTTCCATTGAATACGAAAATTCTTGCGATAATGACTTCAAATATGACTCTGCCTGCATCGCATCTTGTAACAACGATAACTCTTTTAAAACACTTTTCACATATTCTTCTTTGCCAGACTCATCTTGCAAATTTTTCCCTAAACGCAAATAATTTATTTTAAAACCAACAAAACTCACACTTGATTTCACAAGATTTTCAAAAGCAGTAGTCCCATATTGTTGCACATATTCATCAGGATCAAGCTTATCTGGCAAGGATGTGACTTTCACTTGGCAACCAACTTTTAGCAATAATTGCCCTGCTTTCATCGTCGCTTCTCGCCCTGCTTTATCACCATCATAGCAAAGAACAACAGTTTCAACGTTACGTCGCAGAAGTTTTGCTTGTTCTTCAGTTAAAGCTGTTCCCATTGTCGCAACAGCTTCTTCCACACCACTTTTTACCGCAGCTAGCACATCGGCATATCCTTCGAAAAGAACCACTTGCCCACGCTTTCTAATAAATGGTCTTGCTTGGTGGAAGTTATACAACAATTTACTTTTGTGAAAAATCGGTGTTTCAGGACTATTTAAATATTTCGGAGTGTCATCTCCTAACGCCCTTCCACTAAACGCTATCACCTTACCTTGTAACGTATAGATCGGGAACATAACTCTTCCACGGAAGCGATCATAATGACTACCATCCTTCTCACTTCTTATTAGAAGGCCAGCTTGTTCCATAGTAGACAGCGATAAACCTCTTTTTTGTAAAATTTTCGTCGCTGCATCCCAAGCAGGTGATGCATAACCAATTTCAAACTTCTCAATCATCTCTTTCGTAATACCACGGTTTAATAAATATGAAAGTGCTTCATTTCCCTCTTCCGTATTTACTAATAAATGATGATAATACTTTTTCAATAATTCATGAGCTTGTTGCATGATGACAGTGTCATCAGATATGTCTTCTTGTTGTCCTTGCCCTGATGTATACTCTGCAACCGCAATTCCATTTCTTTCGCCTAGCTTTTGAACAGCCTCGGTAAAAGCCAGTCCTTCCATTTTCATTAAAAAGGAAAATACATTTCCACCTTCTCCACATCCGAAGCAATGAAAAATTTGCTTATCAGATGAAACAGAGAATGAAGGAGAATTCTCACCATGAAATGGACAAAGACCGAAATAGTTACGCCCCTGTTTTCTAAGTTGAACGTATTCACCAATGACTTCTACAATATCGGATGATGTCCGAATCTGTTCAACAACTTCTTCGGGAATTCTGTTCCCCATAACTCCATCTCCGTGTCGTATTTTGTATTCGATATAAATTAAAAAATTCCTTTATAATTCGACAATATTTTTCTAAACTTGTTAGAAAGTGTTGCCGATTACATTGTATAAACGATTTTGAACCTTTCCTATAGGTCCCTTATCTGTATAAATCGCATATACATACTTGCTATATAAAATTGTATACATTTGCTCATCTGTTACAAATGTATCTCTTAGAAACAATACATATACACCTTTTTACAAGAAGAGTAGCAAGCCACATATACTGTTTGATCTTGAGATTTGTAACTTTTTTATGTTGATCCATATAACAATCAACTACATTTTGTTCAGTATCTACAAAGATCCAATTGCCTTGCTATTTCCTTAAAGGATGAGCATATGATGCGACAAACAAAATTCCGACATGAAATTCCGCTCCAACTTGCACAATTTTAGCCTTCACGGGATATACATCTACACCAACTAATATGTTGTTGATGTTTTGCATATTTCTGTATTCTACATCCCTTCTGTGAATCCTTCCATAATGTGCGTTTTCTTGTATAGATTTTGTCGATTTAACGTAATTACATGTCTTTTTCGTAAATCCTATCCCTAGTTTATTCTGAAAAATTAAAGTCTAAACGTAAAATATAGGTTTTTATCACAATTTTTTATTATAATATATTTTCTTCAACTACGCTACATATCCCTTTATTTTTTCATCTTACATTTCAGGATGACAAACTCACACCTTGAATATACTAAAAGACAAAGGAGTATAAGTATAACCATTACACTACAATCTATTACAAAGTCCATAGGCACCATATTTCACACGAGCGAAAAAAGCACATTCACCTTTGGTAAATGTGCTAAAACATTTTTTGGTTTTGCACTGCATTCACAATAATATTTGCTGTTTCTTCAATCGCTTTATTCGATACATCGATTACTTGGCAATTTATTCTACTAATTACTTCCTCAAAGTGATCAATTTCTTCTTGAATACGATTAATATTTGCATATGTTGCTCCATCACTTAATCCAAGTGATTTTAATCGTTCTTTTCGAATATGATTTAACTTATCTGGCGTAATTTTCAAACCGAAACATTTTTCTTTTGCCACTTGATATAGTTCTTCAGGTGGGTCAACTTCTGGCACGAGTGGTACATTCGCAACTTTCAAGCGTTTGTTATGAGCTAAATATTGGGAAAGTGGTGTTTTTGATGTACGCGAAACACCAATCAACACGATATCTGCTTTTAAAATACCTCGTGCATCTCTGCCGTCATCATACTTCACAGCAAACTCAATCGCTTCAATCTTTTTAAAGTATTCTTCATCTAACCTACGGACAACACCTGGCTCATATCTCGGCACTTGCCCCGTAATTTCTTCAATTTGATCAATAAGAGGGCCGATAATATCGTATGCCTCTACCCCTTCTTTTGCAGCCTCTGTTACTAAATACTGGCGCATATCAGGCTTAACTAACGTAAAACATATAAGTGCTTGATTACTCTTAGCAATCGAAATCACTTCTTTTAATGTCCCTGTATCTTCTACATACGGTACACGTCTAATATCAGGAGCAAACGGGAATTGCCCCATTGCTGCTCGAACAACCAAATCAGCCGTTTCTCCTACAGAGTCAGATACGACATATACGATTTTATTATCCATTACATTACCTCACTTTAAACAAATTACACTTATTCGTTATTTACTAAATTTACAAACGCACGTGTAATATTTGTTTTTGTAATTCGCCCAATCACTTCTAAACCTTGTTTCGTATCTTTTACAACTGGCATTGCATCAATCTGTCTTTCTATTAATTCCATCGCAATATCATATAAAGAATCCTCTCTACGACACATCGCAATGTTTGGCATCCTTGTCATGATAATATTAACCGGAAGAGAGGTTAAATCCTGCTTTCCTAAGCTCGCTCTTAATAAATCTTTACGAGACACAACACCAACTAATAGAGTCATCTGATCTACAACGAACAATGTACCAACGTCCTCTAAAAACATCGTACAAATTGCATCGTATACGGAAACATTTTTATCAATTACAACCGGTCTAGATTGATAATCTTGTACTTTAATTTTCTTAACAGCTTCAGATAATAGCTGCCCCCCAGTTTTACCCGTATAAAAATAACCTACGCGTGGACGTGCTTCTAAATAACCAGCCATCGTTAAAATTGCTAAGTCTGGTCTTAGCGTCGCACGTGTTAGACCCAATTGCGCTGCAATTGATTCCCCTGTAATAGGACCGTGATCTTTTACAATCTGAATGATATGTTCTTGCCGTTTATTCAGCTCTATGATAATCACCACCTTTAATGCACAACGAAAAAAGTTATACTATCTCTTAAATATTATATACTAAATATGCTATTCGAAAAAGAAAGTATGTAAAAAGGACCGTATACGGCCCAAAATTATATTTGAAACTTATCAAGTTGTTCTAAAAAACGTCTTGATTTCAAATAAATTCCGCAATATTCATCATAATATGTATTCAATACTAAACGCATTTGTTTTTTTGTGCTATCCTTTACCGATACATTTCCGAGCCTATGTAAATCGAAATGGAAGAAAAGGCGTAATAATTTATGAACAGCTTCTCCTACCGGTATACGATATGGGTCTTGCTCTGCATGACGTGAGCACAGAAAACCGCCTTCCCTTACGGAGAAGGCGACAAAGTCTGTTTCTTGATGACAAATCGCACATGTATCAAAGTACGGGCGCATCCCTAATACCGGAAGCATTTTCGTTTGATAAATTAATGATAATACTTCTGGATCAACACCCTCACACATATAATGCAACGTTTGATATAACATTTCAAATAAATACGGATTATGTTTTTTATCTTCTGTTGCTTTATCAGTTAACTCAACAATAAATGATGCATAAGCAGTTAAAAATATATCCTCGCGAATTTCTTTCATAGTTGAAATAATCTCGCCTTGTTGCAATGTTCCAAGCCCAGATCCCATTTGAATTAGAAAATGGCCATGTGTCATTAATTGCGACACAGATGCTAATCGGCTTTTCGGTTTTTTTGCCCCTCTTGCCATTGCACTTACCTTACCAAGTTCTCTTGAGAATATTGTAACAATTTTGTTCGTTTCTCCGTAATCTGTCGTACGGATAACGATGCCCTCAACTTTTTGAAACATGTTCGTCACCATCCAAGGTTTGAACAAAACGGGTCAAGAAATTGGAGAGTCTAGATGCGCTAGCTCCTCTTCATGTTGATCCATCTCATCGTTTACGTCTTTTTCCATTTCTTTCAAAAGCAAGTACGTTTCAATGCTTCCTGTTTTGGAGAAAAACTTCCAGGTAAAATCTAGCATAAGAATCCACCTTTCTCAATAAGCGTAGCCTATAAACCAATTTCCTTTGTTGTTATTAAATTGACCCATTTTGTCCATTTTCATGTGAGAAAAATTTTTCCTAATTTATCAAAGTTCATAAAAACCAATAATCAGTGGATGAACCAACCATCCACTGATTACAACTTTACTCTATTTTAGTACTCATCCTCGCGGAAACCTAGGTCACGAAGCTGAGACATTTTATTACGCCAATCTTTTTGCACTTTTACCCATACTTCTAAAAATACTTTAGAACCAAGTAGCGCTTCAATATCAAAACGAGCTCGCTTACCAACTTCTTTTAACATTTTCCCTTGTTTTCCGATGATGATTCCTTTTTGTGATGCACGTTCAACAACAATCGTTGCATTTATATAAACTGCCCCGCCCTCACGCTTTTGAATCGCATCGATAACAACAGCCACAGAATGCGGCACTTCTTCACGTGTTAAATGTAGTACTTTCTCACGAATAAGCTCTGCAATAATAAATCTCTCCGGATGATCCGTTACTTGATTCTCTGGATAGTATTGTGGTCCTTCTGGTAAATACTTTTTAATTGTTCCAATTAAAGCGTCCACATTATTACCGTCTAACGCAGAAATTGGTACAATCTCTGCAAATTCATGTAGTTTACGATATTGATCAATTAACTCTAGTAATTGCTCTGGATGAAGTTGGTCAATTTTATTAATGACTAAAAATACTGGTTGTTTCGTTTCTTTTAATTTCTCAATGATGAATTCCTCACCACGACCAAATCCTTCAACTGCATTAACCATAAACAGAACAATATCAACTTCTTTTAATGTCGTTTGAGCCATCTTTACCATGAAGTCGCCTAATTTATGTTTAGGTTTATGTATTCCTGGTGTATCAATGAAAATAACTTGTGCATCATTTTCTGTATATACACCTTGAATTTTATTACGAGTCGTTTGTGGCTTATCACTCATAATAGCAATTTTCTGGCCAATAATACGGTTTAAAAATGTAGATTTTCCAACATTCGGTCTGCCAATAATAGAGACAAAACCTGATTTATAACCTTTTCTATTCATGTAAATCCTCCGCTAAAAATGCTCCTGGTAACAATTCTCCGACTGTCGTCTCTTGAACGTCACCATGTAAGTTTGATAAGTATACTTTCGTATCCTGTTTACATAATTCTACCATAACTTGTCGACATGCTCCACAAGGAGGTACTGGACGCTTTGTATCTGCTACAACCGCAATGGCTACAAATTCGTTATCTCCTTCAGAAACCGCCTTAAATAAAGCTGTTCTTTCAGCACAATTACATAAGCCATATGATGCATTCTCAACATTACATCCACGATACACTTTTCCATCGCTCGTTAATAATGCTGCACCTACTTGAAATTTAGAATATGGTACGTACGCTTGTTTACGCGCTTCGATTGCTTCTAGAATTAATTGTTTACTATTCATATTCCCGCATCCTTCCTGTTCACAGCTATGAAGAGATACACTCTCTCATTAAAGGCCCTTACGGCACTTCCAAAGCTTAATAAAAGCTTCGGAATGCAACTATACCATATACGGTAAAAAGATAATAGCACCAATTATAACAGCTATAATTGCAAACAATAAAACCGCTCCTGCCGCAACATCCTTTGCAATTTTTGCAAACGGATGAATATCGGCAGTCGCTAAATCTACCGTTTTTTCCACAGCCGTATTTACCATCTCTAAACTCATTACACTCCCTATTACAATAAGTAATATCATCCACTCTATTTTCGTAATATGGAAATAAAAGCCGCAGCATATAACAATGACTGCGGCTAAATAATGGATTTTCATATTTCGTTCATGACGAAAACAAAAGAATATACCAGCTATAGCATATCTAAAACTATCTATAAGTTTTCCTTTTTTCATCGTCCTAATCCAAAAGCTTCTAAAATTTCTTTTTGTCTTCCGAACATTTCTTTTTCATCTTCTTCTGTCATGTGATCATAACCAAGTAAATGTAAAAAGCCATGTAACGCCAAAAATCCAAGTTCACGATCGAAAGAATGTCCGTACTCTTCAGCTTGCTCTTTCGCCCTTGGAATAGAGATAATAAGATCACCTAACATGCGCGGCATCTCTGCGCCAACAATCTCCATTTCTCCTTCTCCCATCTCTTCCATAGCAAAGGATATTACATCTGTAGGTTGATCTTTATCTCGGTAATCACGATTAATTTCTCTAATGCGCTCATTATCTACAAATGTCACCGATACCTCCGCACCAGCCTCGATATTTTCCATTTGAGCTGCTTTTTCTAACACTTCACGAATTAAACTCATATACTCTTCTTTTACTTCTTCTGTTTCATCAATAAAATCAATTAACAAACTCATTCTTTCTCCTTTTCTTCCGGAGGTTCCGGATATGTAATACGCGAATGGAAAATACCATTTAACGTTTCACACAACGTTTTTCCAACGATTTGTAGTTCCTTAAACGTCAAATCACATTCACTAAATTGACCGTCTTGCAGTCGATCTTTAATAATACTTTGCACCAAATTATTAATTTGTTCTGGCGTTGGGTGATTCATAGAACGTACCGCAGCTTCTACACTATCAGCAATACCAACAATTGCCGATTCTTTCGAAGTTGCTTTTGAACCTGGATAACGGAACATCTCTTCTGTATATTTTTCTTTATCTTCTTTAATAGCTTTATAATAAAAATATTTCAGTAACGTTGTACCGTGATGTTGCCCAGCGATATCAATAATTTCTTGTGGAATATGATATTCTTCGAGCATTCTTACTCCATCCGTTACGTGAGCAATTATAATATCTTTACTTGTTACAGGATCTAATTTATCATGCGGGTTTTCAATTCCCATTTGGTTTTCAATAAAGAATTGCGGTTGTACTGTTTTTCCTACATCATGATAATATGCCCCTACACGCGCTAATACACCATTTGCCCCGACTGCTTCACAAGCAGCCTCAGAAAGATTCGCTACCATTACACTATGATGATATGTCCCTGGCGCTTCTAACAAAATTCTGCGTAAAAGTGGATGATTTGGGCTTGATAATTCCATAAGCTTCATACTTGATACGATTCCAAGTCCACTTTCTAAATATGGTAAAATCCCCATAGCCAAAACGGATGATATAATCCCTGAAAGTGAAGCCATTAATAATTGCGTACCAATTTCAAGAGGCGAAAAATTCCCATTACGTAATAATAAGAGCGCCGCCAATACGACTACATTTAATACAGAAACGAGTATACCAGCTTGTAAAATCATTGTACGACGATTTTTTTCTCGCAAGAAAATACTAACCGATAACGAACTTAACAATACGTAAATCCCTACACTATAATTTAATGTACTCGTTACTCCTTCATTAAACATAATACTTCCGCATACAGAAAAAATCATACTCGTTAAAAAGACAAATCGATCACCAATCATTAGTTTTACAAGTATTGTTCCCATCGCAACTGGGACAACATATGCAATCCCTGCGTATTCAAGTTTTTGAAACAAACTAATGATTTTCATTAAGACGATTGTGATAGACAAAATTGTAATATACGCTAAAACATACGGTCTATCTTCTCTTTTTCTCTTTAAAAATAATTCAAATTGTTTATGCATAAAGTATAGTAACACACCAATGAGTACCGCTAATCCAACATAAGGTTGAAAACCGTTCCCTTTTTCTAACAAACCAACTAATTTCAACTGATTATACACATCACTTGAAATTGTTTCACCTTCTCTAACAAGAACTTGTCCTTGAAGAATATAAACAGGTGGAACTAAATCTTCCTCTGCTTTTCTCTTCTCTTTCGTTAAGATTGGGTCATAAAAATAGTTAGCTGAAATTGCATATCTTCCTAGCGCCTTAATTGATTCTTTTAAACCATTATCAACATTAACACTATTCATCTCACTTACATATCGTTCTTTCGCATCTTTCAATTCGTCCATTTTAATATGCTCAGTCATGATACTATTAATCGCTGTGACCGCAGCATCTTTCGCTAATACTAATTGGCTCGGATCTGCATTAATCAAATTCAGTAAGTTTGAATCAGATAACTCTTTCGTTAAGTCAGCGGGTAGTTTCTTTTTTAACTTGTCCACTTTCTCAGCATCAGTCATCTTTTTTTGATCATCCGGTCCAACAGCTTTAATCTCTTGCACCACTTCATCCACTTTAGCAAAGACGTCATTCACAATATCAACTTTGTTTTGTTTATACTCACTTTTATATGTATATTGATCTTCAACTTTTGTAGCGGCTTCTTTTTTCTTTTTATCCGTTGTAACTTTATCTTCAATTTTTATAGGAGAATGGATTGTCTTTTTCGCAATAGAATACATATTAACATCTAATTGTTCTGGTTTTACATTATTCATAAGCGCAAAAAACAGCACTGCTCCTAACACAACGTAAGAAATCCAACTTAGTTTTTTCGAATGTTGTAAATTACGAAACCACTTAGAAATTTCTTGAGATCTTGACATGATTTCAATACCTTCTCCTCTCCAGAAATAAAGTGAAACTATTTATAGCTTTCATTTCTTCTACCAAACGATACTTTGAGGCAATATTTTATACACTAGTACCAATAGTTTATTTTCCTTATCTTTCATGATAGTAAAAAATATGACGTTCGCCAACCTTATCATACAAAAAGAAATGATCCTGACAAATAGGATCATTCCATTTTATCATATGCCTCAATAATACGTTGCACCAATGGATGTCTCACAACGTCCGTTTGTTCTAATGTAATAAATGACAGACCTGATACACCAGATAAAATATTAGCAGCTATAGATAGCCCTGATTTTACCCCTTTTGGCAAGTCTACTTGTGAAGGGTCCCCTGTAATAACCATTTTAGAACTAAAACCTAATCTTGTTAAAAACATTTTTATTTGAGCACCCGTTGTATTTTGAGCCTCATCTAAAATAACAAATGAATCATCAAGCGTACGCCCCCTCATATAAGCAAGCGGAGCTATTTCAATTACTCCTCGCTCCATCATACGCTGCGTATATTCTTGTCCAAGAATATCATGTAAAGCATCATATAACGGGCGTAAGTATGGATCTACCTTCTCTTTCAAATCCCCTGGTAAAAAACCTAAATTTTCTCCAGCTTCTACAGCAGGTCTTGTTAAAATAATTTTCTTTACATATCCTTGTTTTAAAGCCCTCACAGCCATTACTACAGCTAAATATGTTTTTCCAGTTCCTGCAGGCCCTATCCCAAAGACAATATCATTCTTCTTCATCGCATGAATATATCTTCTTTGCCCCATTGTTTTTACACGAATGGATTTACCTTTTGCAGTCTTGAAAATTTCTTCCTCATATAACTCTTCAAATTGAGCAATTTTCCCTTGTTGTGCAAGCTGAATCGCATACGCAACATCTCTCTCTGAAATTGATATACTTTTACGAATTACAACAAGTAATTGCTGTAAGATTTTTTCTACGAGTGCCACCGTTTCAACTGCCCCAGATACATGAACAGTTTCTCCTCTAGTTACGATCGATACATTCAGTTCTCGTTCAATTACTTTTAAATGCGCATCATTAACTCCAAAAAGAGCGATTGCTTCGTTAGCATTTTCCAATTGTTGGTTCATTTCTACTAATTGTTCTGCCATTACTCAGTCTCCTTGAATATCGGATTCGGATATTGGTTGTGGCTCTGCAATATTTTCAACCACAGTATAATGCAATGTGACTTTTAGTTGATCCGCCTCAACCTCTTTACTCAAAATCTTATCACTTACAATCATAGCATGTTCATCCAATTTTTTCTTTAGTTCTTTTTCGGCCATCTCCTTCGCTACTTTCAGCGCTTGCTTTTCTGTATATTCTCGATTCGCTTCTTCTTCTTCTCTCACAACATCTTTTTCATATGCAATCGGCAATGTAAAACCAAATAATTTCACATCATGCTTTACACTTTCAGTACGAGAGCGTTTATACTTATCATGCTGAAATCCCCATATTTTTATTTTCGTATCCCCGAATTTAAGAAAATGTTCATTGTATACATTACCAGTATACACTTGGAATTGCGTCTTTAACGGGACATCCACCTTAGATGTATACCACGTTTCGCCATATACAATACCTTTCGCTGAAACAATCGTCGGACTTTCCTCATTACCATATATTCCCGATACGAGAATCTGTCCTTTTTCTACATGATCATTTTTCAGTACAACCGGCTTTCCAACTTCTACAAACGTTTTTGTAATAATCGCTTCTTTTTTTGCTACTAAATTTTGTGGCCTTTGTTCCTTTTCTTTCTTCGGTTCGTTTTTTTCAACAATTTTAAAATGATAAGTCGTTCCCCTTACTTCTAGTCCCGCCCAAGTAATGGCATTAATATTATCTGTCAAATGGCGTTGCACATCTTCTACATTCGGCATTTGAAATTGTAGTTTCCCTTTTTTAATACCCATTTTATCCAATTCTTTCATCAATATATATTCTGTTTCAGGTTTAGCTCCTGTAATTTCAATTTTCCAAACCATATTTGACATTGCAATCACACCAAAAAAGAAAATTAAAAAACCAATTAAAAATCCACTGTTTTTAATTAAACGTTTATTCCAAAAAGGAAAACCATAACGTCCAATAAAATATAATTTACATTCATTTTTTCTATAAATTGGTTTTATTTTTTTCACATCGCGTAACAACATACAAAAAACTAACGTTTCATCAGCTATCTTTTTAACATCCCAAACTAATAAATTCCTCCGTACACATTCATTAACAAACCGTTCCGCTCCTCTACCTTCAATTCGCACTTTTACATATCCAAGCCACTTTATAAACCATTTATTTTTCATTTACCACCTTCACTACCTTTCTAAAAGTAGATATACTACTTTTTATTTGAAGCATTAAAATAGCTCGTACTAAAATAAAACAGAGTAAAACTGTAATCAGTCTCTATCAACGGAGCTTTTACAGGATAAAGAAGAAAAACTTCACAAATGGAAGTTTCACTTCAATCACCTTTTTTTTCATTTTCTAAAAATGTTACTTGCTCAATTATCCCCTCGAGTAAAAGCTCTTCTGGAAGAATCGTTTTAATAACAAAGGATTGTCCTTTAATTAATAATTGACCGTGTTTTAAAAGCAATCGCACTTCTTTATCTGAAAACACTAATAACCCCCGATGATTTTCTATATAAATATGTATTTGCCCAACAAGAGTAATCCGAGGTAGATCCATTAATACATCCACTGGTAGGTCTACTTGTTTTGTCAACCAATTTTTCATTTGTTCTAATTTCTTCATCTCGAAAGACCCCCTCTCATCCCATATATATGTATTTCTTCACAAGTGCCTATCGTGTTATAACGACTTCACTAACATAACTATATTCTGCAAGAGTTCATATCATGTTAATTAAAACAGTCGCTATATGAAATCATATTTGTCAGGACAATGATGGATCAGAGGATGTTACCTTTAATAATAGAAGTATTAATACAAGAATATGCGCCCCTACAGGATATCAGTACAAGTTACATTAAGAAATTGAGCCTAGCAAGAAGTTGGAAACTTGAAAAAACCTGTTACAATTCGTTCTGGACGTGACATACTGACCATAGAATAAGTAGTTGTCATTCATTAGACAAATGAGATAAAATCCGAAAAAGGAAATTGCTCCACTCTGAATTTTGCGGTGTAAGTAAGAATATTTTATAGGTGGTTGTTATATGAATTTCAAAAAAATATTAGGATTCATTAAAAAACAAAAAAATGAATTAATAAGCGAGGAAATACGAAAGGAAATTGGATTTAGTCAAGAAATTTTGAATGTTATAAAACAAGTTACTAACAGCAGCATCCAGCCCTTTTATGCAACTGATTCAAAATCTAAAATAGCCGGAGTCTCTTTCGTTACCTTTGAGGATTCTGCTGAACAGCAAGTTATAAAACTTCAATCTGAGGTTCAGAAACTTGGATACTTAGCTTTTATTTGCGAAAGAAGTTTTAGTCAAGGAAGTAAGAGTGAGTGTAGAATTGCAATTACACAAGGAAATGACCAATTTGATATCCTTACAATCCAACAAACAAATGGCGTTAATTACGAAGTTAGCAATATAGATGTTATTTTTAAACTAAGAAAATGGAATGATCGCTATCCTTTTATCATAATCGGTGCAGATCATGACTGGGTTGATGCCATTTTTAGCGCGTTACCTACAGACGAAGAAATGTATGAATTTTGTCCAGATATAGTGGAACAAGGAACAGAAAGCATTGAGGAGTTAGTCGAAGAAATTAAGAAAACGAAAAAGCTTTTTTTATGGTGGGATTAATCATAACTAAGGCCGTTACCTTTTTTTACATACCAGAGGCGTTTCTATCACTTACAGAAACGCTTTTTAAGCAATATAGCGTTTTTCCTTAATAAGAACAATAAAAAAACGTCTCATACGAAATGAGACGTTTTTTTATGCTAATAGCTGGATAACCAGCTTATTCACAAGTGATCCGTCTGTTTTACCTTTTACTTTCGGCATAACAGCAGTCATCACCTTACCCATATCTGCTTTAGAAGTCGCACCAACTTCAGAAATAACTTGCTTGATTACATCAACTAGTTCTTCTTCAGTTAATTGCTCTGGCAAATATGCGCTTAAAATCTGAATTTCACTTTGCAGTTTATTAACAAGGTCTTCACGACCAGCTTTTTTAAATTCAAGGAGGGAGTCCTTATACTGTTTTACTTCACGAGCTAAAACTGTTATTTCCTCTTCTTCAGTAAGAGTATGTTGCAGTTTAATACCTTCATTTTGTAAAGCAGCCTTAACCATACGAATAACGGTTAATTTTTCTTTTTGTTTATTCTTCATCGCTTGTTTCATATCATCGTTTAAACGACCGAGAAGACTCATAACTTACACCCTCTCTTAGAATTTACGCTTTCTTGCCGCTTCAGATTTCTTCTTACGTTTTACACTTGGTTTTTCATAAAACTCGCGCTTTCTTGCTTCAGCAAGTGTACCAGTTTTAGAAACCGATCTTTTAAAACGGCGAAGTGCATCCTCCAAAGACTCGTTTTTACGAACGACTGTTTTTGACATTCTCTTTCCCTCCCTCCGAAACATCACACTTACATACTAACTTCAGCATGCAAAAAGAAACACTTCTTCAGCATGTCTTTTACGATTATAATACATTTTATCACTTCAGGTCAACTATTTGGCAGAATAAAAGAAGAATAGAAGCATTTCCTTTTCAAAAGTTATACAAATAGCTAGTATCCTTCTTTCATGAAGACAACTATATTTTTATCATTTCAACTTTTTTCATACAGGGATGCACGAAATGCCTCTCCACCTTCTAGTACTTAACCGCTTCAAATAAAGAAAGCATGCAAACCGTTTCCGGTTGCACGCTCTTTTTTATGCGCTTGCTGATTCTTTTTTCACATCATCTTCAAGAACACGAACAAATTGCGCTTCGTTATATGGATAACCAGCTTTCGTAATTTTCACTTTCACTAGCTTACCAATTAATTCTTCTGATCCTTCAAATACAATTTTCAAGTAGTTATCTGTATACCCTACATATAACCCTTCACGGTCGCCGTCTTTAAATTGCTCTTCTGGAATGATTTCAAGCACTTCACCTTCAAACGCTGATGCATATTCTTTCGCTAATTGATTAGATAGCTCAATTAAACGATGAACACGATCATTCTTCACATCTTCAGGAACTTGATCTTCCATGCGTGCTGCAGGTGTTCCTGTACGTTTTGAGTAAGGGAACACATGTAACTCAGAGAAGCGGTTCTCTTTAATGAAATTGTATGTTTCCATGAATTCTTCTTCTGTTTCACCTGGGAAACCAACGATTACGTCAGATGTAATCGCAAGGCCTGGTAACGCTTCTTTCAAACGATCTAAACGCTCTTGGAAGAATTCCATCGTATATTTACGACGCATACGTTTTAATACAGTATTAGAACCAGATTGCAACGGAATATGCAAGTGACGTACAACTACTTCAGATTTATCTAACACTTCAATTACTTCATCTGAAATTTGACTCGCTTCAATAGAAGAAATACGAAGACGTTTTAATCCGCCTACTTCCGCTTCCATATCACGAAGTAATCCAGCTAAGTTATAATCTTTTATGTCTTCGCCGTATCCACCTGTATGAATACCCGTTAATACGATTTCTTTATAGCCTGCATCCACTAATTGTTGCGCTTGTTTAATAACTTCTTTTCCATCACGAGAACGCATTAAACCGCGCGCCCAAGGAATGATACAGAATGTACAGAAGTTATTGCAACCCTCTTGTATTTTTAAAGACGCACGTGTACGATCCGTGAAATAAGGTACATCAAGTTCTTCGTACACACGTGTTTTCATAATATTGCGGACAGCATTAATTGGTTGACGCTCTTTACGGAATTCTTCGATGTAACCTAACATCTTTTCACGATCCTGTGTACCAACTACAATATCTACACCTGGAATCGCCATAATTTCAGCTGGAGATGTTTGTGCATAACATCCCGTTACGCAAATAACTGCATCTGGATTTTGACGCACAGCACGTCTGATTACTTGACGGCTTTTTTTGTCCCCAGTATTCGTTACTGTACATGTGTTAATAACATATACATCAGCTTTCTTTTCATATTCTGTTCTTTCATAACCACCTTGTTTAAACAATTGCCAAATGGCTTCTGTTTCATAGTGGTTTACTTTACAACCTAACGTATGGAACGCAACAGTTGACATTGATCATCACCCCATCAATTCAAAATGATACGAAGCAGCACTTAACGCGTATAACGGCGCCGTTTCTGTTCTTAAAATTCTTGGTCCTAAACTACATGGTACAAATTTATGTTCACGAAGCGCTGTAATCTCTTCCTCAGCTAAACCGCCTTCTGGGCCAAATACAATCAATAGCTTTTGACCTGGTTTCATTGTCGTTAAAGCTTTCGCAAAATTAGATTTCTCGCCTTGTTTTGCTTCCTCTTCGTAAGCAACAAGACAAGCATCATACTCACCACTCATTGAAAGCAATTGCTTAAATGATGCCGGAGCATGTACTTCTGGAATTTCACTTCTATGTGATTGTTCCGCAGCTTCTTTCACAATTTTTCTTAAACGCTCAACTTTTTTATCAGCTTTTTTCGCATCCCATTTTACGATAGAGCGAGATGCTTGAAATGGTAAGAATGCAGCTGCCCCAAGCTCAGTTCCTTTTTGAAAAATTAACTCTAGCTTGTCTCCTTTTGGCAGTCCACTTGCAATCGTCACGAAAACAGGAAGTTCACTTGACGCCTCTACCCATTCTACAATAGCCGTATTAATAAATTCACTGGTAATTTCATCAATTGAACATACTGCTGTTTTTCCATTTACACAGCAATAAATATGATCACCAGCTGACATACGCATCACTCTTGCGATATGATGTACGTCATCACCTACAATGCGAATACTTGTCTCATTTACATATTTCTCTTCTACAAAATAACGTTGCATATAATCACCTTAGTAGAGTTTCGTTCCTTTCGTAAGTCAACACTTACGAAAAGAACGAAACGTTATCATTTTTCATATAACAAACGGCAAGTCCCTCACCTTATAGTGAGAGACTCCCCTTTTCATTATAGACTAAAATCTATATTACGCATTTCGTGCAATAATTGCTACCCAATCTTCCATTCGTAACACTTCTTCAATTGTAAATCCAGCTTTTTCTAGCGCCTCAGAAATTACTTTTTCCTTCGCAGCAATAATGCCCGATGTAATAAATAATCCACCTGACTTCACAACTCTTGCTGCATCTTCAGGGAATAATAGAATAATTTCTGCTAATAAGTTAGCTACGATTAAATCAACTGGACCTTCAATACCTTCTAAAAGACTATTTTGTCCAACAGACACGATATCATCTGTTTTATTTAAACGTACATTCATTTCTGCACTTTCAACCGCAACCGGATCTAAATCATACGCTTGAACAGAAGACGCACCTAATTTTGCTGCTGCAATACTAAGTACACCAGAACCTGTTCCTACATCAATAATATTGTCACCTGGCTGTACTGTTTTTTCTAAAGCACGGATACACATCGTTGTTGTTGGATGAGTTCCTGTACCAAACGCCATACCCGGGTCTAATTCAATGATTTTTTCATCAGGAGAAGATGGTGTATATTCTTCCCAAGTCGGTACGATTGTGAATGTATCAGAAATTTGTACTGGATGGTAATATTTTTTCCAAGCAGTAGCCCAATCTTCTTCATTGACTTCGTTAACGGTAATATTTCCAGTACCAATTTCGATGTCGTAAGATGGAAGCACATCAATAGATGATTTTACACCTGCAATCGTTTCATGTAAAGAATCCGTTTGCGGGAAATACGCTTTTATTAATACACCTTCCGCCGGATATTCATCTGGGTTCAATGCATAAATTTCACCATATTGTTGCTCGCGCTCTTTCGTTAACTCCGCTGGATCCTCAATCGCAACTCCACTAGCACCAGCTTCATGTAAAATATGAGAGACAGCTTCTACTGCTTCTTCTGTTGTATGAATACTAATTTCTGACCATTTCACAATTTACCAACTCCATTTTTTATTTCCATTATTCCCCTTTGAAAGCACGTTTAAGCTTTCCGAATAAACTATCATCCTGCTCTTCTTGTCCTGCAAATTCACGTAATAAATCTTTTTGCTGTGAAGTCAATTTCGTCGGTACAACAACACGAACGACTACATATTGATCTCCTTGGCCGTATCCACGTACATTCGGAGCACCTTTTCCTTTTAAGCGGAATTCTGTTCCAGTTTGTGTTCCTGCTGGAATTTTCAGCTTCACTTTACCATGAACAGTAGGAACTTCCACTTCATCACCAAGCGCCATTTGCGCAAATGTTAATGGCATTTCGCAAATAATGTGATCTCCTTCACGCTCGAAGAATTCATGATTTCTTACATGAACGACAACATATAAGTCTCCTGCTGGTCCGCCATTTACGCCGGCTTCACCTTTTCCAGACACTCGAATTTGTTGACCATTATCGATACCCGCTGGAATTTTAACATTGATTTTTTTACGTTTACGAACTTTACCTGAACCGTGACATGTCGTACATTTTTCTTTAATAATTTGTCCAGTTCCTGAACAATGACCACAAGCTTGACGGTTTACGATACGACCAAACGGTGTGTTTTGTTCAACACTCACTTGACCAGAACCTGAACAATGTTTACATGTTTCTTTTGAAGTTCCTGGTTTTGCTCCACTACCTTTACAAGTATCACATGGATCTTCTACTGGAATTTCCACATTTAATTCCTTACCAAAAATAGCTTCTTCAAAATCTAAAGTGACTTGATATTGTAAGTCAGCACCTTGGCGCGGAGCATTTGGATCACGACGTCTGCCGCCGCCACCGCCAAAGAAAGAACTAAATATATCTTCAAAACCGAAGCCACCGCCGAAGTCTCCTCCGCCGCCAAATCCACCGAATCCTTGATTTGCACCAGCATGACCAAATTGATCGTACTGCGCACGCTTTTGATCATCACTTAACACTTCATATGCTTCTTGTACTTCTTTAAACTTTTCAATTGCATTTTCTTCTTTGCTTACGTCTGGATGGTATTTTTTAGCCAAACGACGATACGCTTTTTTTATTTCATCTGTTGAAGCGCCCTTGCTAAGTCCAAGGACCTCATAATAGTCTCGTTTACTCATAAATTTACAACCCCCGAATCTTTCACATAAACGTAATTTTAACACCGAAAGAAAGTGCTTTGCAACAAAGTTTCCTCACTTACAGTATGCAAAGCGAAAAACTTAAGATCCTCACACATCGCTTCTCATTCGTGAAAAAAGCCAAAGTCAAGGCACGCTTGACTTTGACTTTTTGTCATCTTACTTATTATGTTTACAGTTGAATTACTTGTCTTCTTTTACTTCTTCAAACTCAGCGTCAACTACATTGTCTTTCTTCGCGCCAGCGTCTTGTGCACCTTGCGCACCTTCTGCTTGACCAGCAGCTGCTTGAGCTTGCTCGTATAATTTAACAGTTAATTGTTGTACGATTTCTTGTAAAGCATCTTTTTTCGCACGAATTTCTTCAAGCTCGTTTTTCTCAATTGCAGCTTGTAATGCTTCTTTCGCTTCTGTTGCTTTTGCAACTTCAGCTGCATCTACTTTACCTTCTAAATCTTTTACAACTTTGTCTGTTTGGAATACAAGTTGGTCAGCTTCGTTACGAAGTTCAACTTCTTCCTTACGTTTTTGGTCAGCGTCAGCATTTGCTTCCGCTTCTTGTACCATACGTTCTACTTCTTCATCAGAAAGACCTGAAGAAGATTGGATTGTAATAGCTTGCTCTTTGCTTGTTCCTAAGTCTTTCGCACGTACGTTAACGATACCGTTCGCATCAATATCGAATGTTACTTCGATTTGTGGAATACCACGTGGTGCTGGTGGAAGGTCAGTTAATTGGAAACGACCTAACGTTTTGTTGTCAGCTGACATTGGACGCTCACCTTGTAATACGTGAATGTCTACTGCTGGTTGATTATCAGCAGCTGTCGAGAATACTTGTGACTTACTTGTTGGAATTGTAGTGTTACGCTCAATTAATTTCGTGAACACGCCACCCATAGTTTCAATACCTAAAGAAAGTGGAGTTACGTCTAATAATAGAACGCCTTCTACATCTCCAGTAAGTACGCCACCTTGAACTGCAGCACCTAATGCTACAACTTCATCAGGGTTTACACCTTTATATGGCTCTTTACCAGTTTCACGTTTAATAGCTTCTTGTACAGCTGGGATACGAGTAGATCCACCAACAAGAATAACTTTATCTAATTCGCTTGGAGCAAAACCAGCGTCTTTTAATGCACGACGAGTTGGCTCTAATGTTCTTTCAACAAGACCTGCTGAAAGCTCTTCGAATTTCGCTCTTGTTAACGTTAATTCTAAGTGTAATGGACCAGCAGCTCCAGCACTAATGAATGGTAATGAAATTTGAGTTTGTGTTACACCAGAAAGATCTTTTTTCGCTTTTTCAGCTGCATCTTTCAAGCGTTGAAGCGCCATTTTATCTTGGCTTAAATCAATGTTATTTTCTTTTTTGAACTCAGCTACTAAGTGATCGATGATAACTTGGTCAAAGTCATCGCCACCAAGACGGTTGTCACCAGCAGTTGAAATAACTTCGAATGTGCCGTCTGCTAACTCAAGGATAGATACGTCAAATGTACCGCCACCTAAGTCATATACTAAGATTTTTTGTTCTTCGTCTTGTTTTTCTAAACCGTAAGCAAGTGCTGCTGCTGTTGGCTCGTTAATGATACGCTCAACTTCTAAACCAGCGATACGACCAGCATCTTTCGTTGCTTGACGCTCTGCATCGTTGAAGTATGCAGGTACTGTAATAACAGCTTTCGTTACTGTTTCACCTAAGTATGCTTCAGCAGAAGCTTTTAAGTTTTGTAAAATGATGGCAGAAATTTCTTGAGGTGTATAATCTTTACCTTCAACTTCTACTTTGTAGTCTGTACCCATATGACGTTTAACAGACATGATTGTATTTGGGTTTGTAATTGCTTGGCGCTTTGCAACTTCCCCAACTTGACGTTCTTCATTTTTGAAAGCTACAACAGAAGGTGTTGTACGGTTCCCTTCTGGATTTGGGATAACCTTTGGTTCTCCACCTTCCATAACAGCTACACAAGAGTTTGTTGTACCTAAGTCAATACCGATAATTTTACTCATGGCGAATCCTCCTAGTTTTATGTAAATTATTGATTTACTTTTACCATTGATGGGCGAATCACACGGTCTTTTAATTTATAACCTTTTTGGAATTCTTCCACAACCGCGTTTGATTCAAATTCACTATCTTCCACTTGCATAATAGCTTGGTGTTCATTAGGATCAAACTGTTTACCAACAGCTTCAATCACTTCCACACCTTCTTTAGTCAGCGCTTCTAACAATTGACGATGCACCATTTCCATACCTTGTAACAAGGATTTCGTTTGCTCATCAGTCGCTTCCACTTGCATTGCTCTTTCAAAATTATCAAGAGCTGGCAAGATGTCTGAAACTAGACTTTGTGCTCTATATTTTTCAGCAGCCTGTTTATCCATTTGGACACGGCGCTTATAATTTTCAAAATCAGCTTGTAGACGTAATGTGCGACCTTCCGTTTCCGTTAGTTTCGCTTGTAACTCATCTACTTTTTCTTGTAAAAGAGCAGCCTCACTTTTTTCTTCTACAGTTTCTTCACTGTTTTCTGGCGTGACAGCTTCTTCAACTTGCGCTTCTTTTACTTCTTCTACCACTTGTTCGTTACGCTCTTCCACAATATTCACCTCCTTAAAAGGTATTAGGTATCATGCATAGCATGATTACCTAAGCATTATATATTACACACAGCAATGAAAATTTCATCACTTGAGCGAATGTATTACTCTCATTTACTTTTTAAGCCCATCAGTAAATTGTCTCGTAAATAACTGTAACAAACTAATTACACGAGAGTATTGCATTCTCGTAGGACCTAAAATAGCAATTGTTCCAAGTTGCTCTTCGCCGATCGAATATGTTGCAGAAATTAAACTACAATCCTCCATAGCCGTCGAAGAGTTTTCCCTACCAATTTTCACTTGAATCCCGACTTGTTTATGACGCAAAATGTCATAAAATTCGGCTTCATTATCAATCATGGTAAGTAAAGATCTAACCTTTTGAATGTCATGGAACTCTGGCTGCGAAAGCATATTTGCTTTTCCTCCAAAGTATATCTTTTCCGATAACGGAACTTGAAATGTACCATCCAACATTTTTATTGCACTATCGTAATTATGAACATACCCACGTAAAACTGTAACAATTTCCTTAAAGATTTTATTATGAAGTTCTTCCATCGGTACGCCAGATAGCTTTTCATTTAAAATATTAACCATTTTTTCTAAATCTGATAAATCAACAGATTCCGGAACGGTAATCGTTTTACTTTGTACATGCCCTGTATCGGTTACAATAATAGCGACTGCAGTTTGACGATCAAGCGGCACAATTTGTACATTTTTAAGTTTATTTGTACTTAACTTCGGTCCAAGAACAATTGCCGTATAATTCGTAAGTTCTGATAAAATTTGAGCAGATTGCTGTGCAATTTTTTCCGCTTCAAAAATTCTTTCAGCAAATAAATCTTTAATTTGTACAATTTCAGCGTTCGGTAAGTTTTGCGGCGCTAAAAGATGGTCTACATAAAATCGGTAGCCTTTCTCAGAAGGAACACGTCCAGAAGAACTGTGCGTTTTTTCAATAAAGCCTAATTCTTCTAAGTCCGCCATTTCATTTCGAATAGTAGCTGAACTAAATGTGATTTCATCTTTTTTAGCCAACGTTCTAGACCCAACGGGCTGCGCTGATCCAATAAAGTCATCAATAATTGTTTGTAAAATTAAGAGCTGACGTTCCGTAAGCATCTCATCATCACCTCTGTTAGCACTCTTTGTCTTTGAGTGCTAAATCTATTAATAACTTACCAAAATTGACATTCAATTGTCAACGGAAACGTCACGAAATAATGAAACTTTTTCACGCCTATAGAACATTTAATTAGTCAATCAAAAATGATTGGAATACTTCATTCCCTAATAATTTTCCTTTTCGCGTTAAACGCACATGTCCATCTTCCTCTTCAAGCAATCCCTGCTCTTGGTTGCTTTGTAACTGCTTCGCGAAAACTTGATCCATCTCTACATTAAATTTATTGCGGAACGCCGTTTTAGAAACACCTTTTGTTTTTCGAAGCCCTAAGAACAGCTCTTCTTCCATTCTTTCTTTCTCCGTCACTTTGTGAACATCTAAATACGGAAATCCTGTTTCATCAATTTTATTAAAATATTGCTTCAGGGGACCAACATTTTGAATACGTTCTCCGTTCACATAACTATGAGCTCCAGCTCCAAATCCATAATACTCTTCATTATTCCAGTATGTGAGATTATGTCTACTTTTATTGTCACCTTTTGAGAAATTACTAATTTCATACTGGTTATAACCGTGTTTCTCCATTTCATCCATTACTATTTCATACATTTTCGCTTCATGGTCTTCACCCGGAAGACGTAATTTCCCTTTGTTCATTAAGTTATAAAACACTGTTTTTGGCTCCACAATTAATGAATATGCCGAGAAATGTTGTACACCAAGCGTAAAAGCAATATCTAATGTTTCTTTTACATCTTCTATCGTCTGTCCTGGCAAAGCATAAATAATATCTACATTAATATTTTTAAAGCCTACTTCCTGTGCCTCTCGAATCGCGAGGAATGCATCTTCCCTCGTATGCTTGCGCCCGATCTTCTCAAGAAGTTCATCACGGAACGTTTGCACACCAAAACTAATTCGATTTACTCCACCTTCTAGCAGTACATTTAGCTTCTCTTTCGGTAGATCTCCTGGATTCGCTTCAAATGTTAATTCACAATTCGGGGCGAACGGACGCAAATGACGATTAATAATCTCGAGTAATTTTTTTGTCTGTTCCATATTTAACGCTGTCGGAGTTCCCCCACCCACAAAAATCGTTTTCATACTATCAAATGGAACTTTTTGAACCGTATTTATTATTTCCTTCTCTAAATAATCTAAATATTGATCAACCGGTTGGCGTTCAATAAACACTTTATTAAAATCACAATAGTGACAAATGTGCTGACAAAACGGAATATGAATGTATGCAGCTTGTACCAAATATAACTCCTACCTTTCTAAAAAGAAAACCTCCGCACTCCGGAGGGTTCTCTACTTCTCTAACGTATTACGAATTTGTTCCATTCGCATTTTTCCCCAATCATACATCATTTCAACGATCGGTAAAAGTGACATGCCTAGTTCCGTCATATAATACTCAACGCGAGGAGGAATTTCGGGATATACTGTCCGATCAACAATCCCATCTTCCATTAACTCTTTTAATTGGTTCGACAAAACTTTATGAGAAATGCTTGGGAATAACCGTTGTAATTCACTGAAACGATGCGGCCCTTCCACACCAAGATGCCACAGTATCACAACTTTCCACTTTCCACTAATAATAGAAAGCGTCAATTCCTTTTCACAATTAAAATTACCATTTTGTATTTTATCTTGAATATCTTTTCGAATATTTTCGGACATTAACAATCTCCTAACTCTATATGAACTAAAAAGCTCTCTCATTATTGTAAATGAGAGCTGCTCAGATGTCTAAAAAGTAATTATACAGAAAAAAGAAGCCGCACAAACGACTTCTTTTTTATTTCAAATATTAGTTGTCATCCATTTTCAGTACAGCCATGAATGCCTCTTGCGGTACTTCTACAGAGCCAACAGACTTCATACGTTTTTTACCTTCTTTTTGCTTATCAAGAAGTTTACGCTTACGAGAAATGTCACCGCCGTAACATTTTGCAAGTACGTTTTTACGCATCGCTTTAATTGTAGAACGTGCTACAACTTTATTTCCGATAGTCGCCTGAATTGGCACTTCGAACTGTTGTCTCGGAATTAATTCTTTTAATTTCTCTACGATTACTTTACCACGGTCATACGCTGAATCACGGTGTACGATAAATGATAAAGCATCCACTTGTTCATTATTTAAAAGAATATCCATTTTCACAAGTTTAGATGGTTTATAGCCAATTAACTCGTAGTCAAATGATGCATACCCTTTCGTATTTGATTTCAATTGATCAAAGAAGTCATATACGATTTCTGATAACGGGATTTCATATGTTAATGTAACACGCGTTTCATCTAAATATTGCATATCAATAAACGTTCCACGTTTACCTTGGCAAATCTCCATTACAGCTCCAACATAGTCATTCGGAACCATAATTGAAGCCTTCACAAACGGCTCTTCTACACGATCGATAGACTGTGGATCTGGCATATTAGATGGGTTATCAACAATAACATCTTCACCGTTAGTTAAATAAACTTTATAAATAACGCTTGGCGCTGTTGTAATTAAGTCAATCTTAAATTCACGTTCAATACGTTCTTGAATGATTTCCATGTGAAGAAGTCCTAAGAAACCACAACGGAAACCAAATCCTAGCGCTTGAGATGTTTCTGGTTCAAACTCAAGGGCAGAATCGTTTAACTCTAATTTTTCTAATGCATCACGTAAATCGTTATAACGAGCAGAGTCAATTGGATACAGACCACAGAATACCATCGGGTTTAACTTACGGTAACCTGCTAACGGCTCTGCAGCTGGACGTTTCGCATGTGTAATCGTATCACCAACGCGTGTGTCACCAACATTTTTAATCGATGCTGCTAAGAAACCTACATCACCTACCGTTAACTCGTCACGTTGCGTAGTTTTCGGTGTAAATACACCTACTTCTGTTACTTCAAATTCTTTACCCGTTGCCATCATACGTACTTTATCGCCAACTTTTACTGTTCCATTTACAACACGGATATAAGCAATTACACCGCGGTATGGATCATATAAAGAGTCGAAAATCATACATTGTAACGGCTCTTCTGAATCACCCGCCGGAGCTGGTACTTTTTCAACAATTTGTTCTAAAATTTCTTCAATACCAATTCCAGCTTTCGCAGAAGCAAGTACCGCTTCTGATGCATCTAAACCAATTACATCTTCTACCTCTTGACGTACACGTTCTGGATCCGCACTCGGTAAGTCGATTTTATTAATAACTGGTAAAATTTCTAAATTATTATCAAGCGCTAAGTATACGTTTGCTAACGTTTGCGCTTCAATACCTTGCGCTGCATCTACTACAAGAATCGCGCCTTCACAAGCCGCTAAACTACGAGATACTTCGTACGTAAAGTCGACGTGTCCTGGTGTATCAATTAAATGAAGAATATACTCTTCACCATCTTTTGCTTTATAGTTTAATTGTACTGCGTTTAATTTGATTGTAATACCACGCTCACGCTCTAAATCCATAGAGTCAAGCAACTGAGCTTTCATTTCACGTTGTGTTAACGCGTTTGTTTTCTCTAAAATACGGTCTGCTAACGTTGATTTTCCGTGGTCAATATGAGCAATAATAGAGAAATTACGGATTTTGGACTGTCTTTTTGCTCTTTCTTCTTTATTCATCTATGTTCTCAACTCCTAATAGTCTCGCCAATATACACTAGCACTGATTATATCAATAGAGCAACAAAGATTCAATGAAAACTCGTGCTGCTTACGATACAAATCATTCTATCTATATCTTATGCGAATAAACCATAAGAGACAAACCCTTTTCAAATTTTAAAACGGCTGTCTTACAAACCAGTAAAACAACCGCCTCCCATGTTACTCTTAGCTAAAAATTCCTTTTATTTTCCCAACAACGATATCCGTTCCGAACTTCGTCATTTCATAAGCTACACTTGCTACTGCCATCCCAATTCCTTCTACAACATTAAAACTTCTTAAACGTTCTAACTGTTGTTGTTTTTCTGAGGCCGAAAACGAGCTACCCAAAATTTCTGATTCAGCACCTGTACTTTCTGTCCCTGTCATATGAGCTATTTGTTCATATGACAATTGCTGATAACCTTTCATACTTTTCAAACCATGATTAGCAAGTGCCACTCCTGCTATCATCATAAGTAAACATAAAGCCACACTACATATACACAAAAGCGTAAAGCGACTCAAACGATAATCATCTGTTCCCCTCAATGTGTATATGCTCCCGTATTATCTTGATCAATTTGATGATGCAGCGCCGCATTTAAACCACTCGCTATTACATTCGCCATATCCTCAATAAAAGTATCTACTTCTTTTGGGGTTACCATTAAATTATGACCAAGAGGAGATAGCACTTCATAAATCAGCCTTCTTTTTTCTTCTTCTTCCAACGTACCAACAGCACCTAAAAACATATTTCTGCTCTTTTCATCCGGCATATCTTCTTCTGTTAATTTTTTCTTTTCTCCAAATGAAAATCCCGCTGGTAACAAAGATCGTGAAGGTTTATTTCCTTCTTTCATCTCTCGGCCGAAATGTTTCAAAATAAAATCAATCGTATCACTTGTAATCGAAACAGCATCGACCACAGTCGGAACACCAATTGCGATAACAGGGATACCCAATGTGTCTTTACTTAGTTCTTTACGTTTATTCCCAACCCCCGATCCAGGATGGATTCCAGTATCAGAAATTTGTATCGTGCTATTTACTCGTTCAATAGAACGGGCAGCTAATGCATCAATTGCAATTACAAAGTCCGGGTTCGTCTTCTCAATAATCCCATAAATAACATCGCTCGTTTCGATCCCTGTAATTCCCATTACCCCCGGCCGAATTGCACTAACAGGCCTAAACCCTTCTTCTACACTTTCAGGCTGTAATTGAAACAAATGTCTCGTTACTAATACATTTTCTACAACTATCGGTCCAAGAGCATCTGGTGTTACATTCCAATTCCCAAGACCTACAATTAAACAGCTTGCTTCTTTTGTAACTCCAACCTCTTCTAAGAAACAAGAAAATTCTTTTGCAAAAATACGCTCCACTTTTTGTTGAAGTTCTGTATCTTGCTGACGTATCCCTTGTACTTCAAGCGTTAAATAATTTCCAGGCTTTTTACCCATCGCTTCAGAGGCAGCTTCATCAATTGTTACTTTTGTAATTATAGTCCCCTCTTCTTCTCTCTCTTTTACAATAACTCCCTGTATCCCTTTTTGTTCTTCTTGGCTTTCTTGCAACATTTGATGAGCTTCTACAGCAAGGTCAGTTCTAATGCTATATTTACTTAAATCTAATGGTTCTTTCATCGTATCTCCTCCGTAATTCATAGTAAATATCGTTAGATTTCCCAAAGTTATATAAGGTCATTCTTTCCTTTACGTGAAATTTCATGGATATACTATTGCAATTCTCTTCACCGTTTGATAGAATATCACTTGTTCTATGTAAGAATCGAGTCATTCGATTGCACCAGGGAGGTGAAAAGTATGGCAAACATCAAATCTGCTATCAAACGCGCTAAACTTAGCGAAGAGCGTCGTGCACATAACGCTTCTATCAAGTCTGACATGCGTTCTGCTGTTAAAACTGTAGAAGCTTTAGTTACTAATAACGATCTTGAAAATGCTAAAGAAGCTTTCAAAACTGCTTCTAAAAAACTTGACAAAGCAGCTCGTAAAGGTCTTATCCACCAAAACGCTGCAGCTCGTCAAAAATCTCGCTTAGCGAAACAAGTAAACGCGTAAGGCGTTTAAAAAACGATCCATTTGGATCGTTTTTTTATATACAAAAAAGTTCATGTACTTAGTACATGAACTTTTTTGTGTCATCACATATGATTTAATCGCATTAAGAAAAACTCGAGCACAAGTTTCTTATCCATCTTTCCCGTCTTCATACTATAATCAGCTTCCGCTAATTCTATAATCACTTTTTTTAATTCTTCAAAAGAGAAAAACTTCGTTTGATTCATTGCCAACTTCACGCGATACGGATGTACACCAATATGAGACGCAATTTGATTTTGTCCATAACCACGTTGCTGTAGCTCTTTCACTTGATACAACAAGCGGAATTGACTCACTAATAACGCAAGCAATTTAATCGGCTCTTCCTGCTGCGTAAATAATCCATCCAAAATTTGCATTGCACCTGCAATATCTTTTTTCACCACTTTTTCTGTCAAAGCGAATACATTTTGCTCAACGGATTTTGGCACAAGCTCTGCAACAAGTTTCGTCGTAATCTCTCCACCCATACCAACGTATAACGTTAACTTGTCCATTTCCTTCGCCAACATTGTTACATTACTTCCCACAAGCTCTAGCAACAAACTAACAGCCGCGTTATCAATATGCACATGCACTTCATCTGCACGAGCAACAATCCATTTCTGAACATCCTGTATTTGCATCGCATTTGCTTCTACTACATCTGCTGTTTTCTTTAATAGTTTTGTAATTTTTTTTCGCTCATCAAGTTTTTCGTAAGGCGCAACAAAAACAAGAATAGAAAATGGAGAAGGTTCACCAATGTATTCTTCTAAAATTTTTATATTTTGCTCTAACTTTTCTTTTTGCGAAGTCAAAAATAACGGTGATTTTATTAACAGTACTTTCCGTTCTCCGAAGAAAGGAAGCGTACGCGCATCCTCAACCACATCTTCTAAATACGCTTCTTCTAAATCGTATGTCACAACATTAAACTCTCGATCTTCTTCTTCAAGTGCTTCTGTCGTAATAAGCTTTATCGTTTCATTTATAAAAAAAGCTTCCGTTCCATATAGTAAATATAACGGAGCAAACTGTTTCTTTTTAATTTTTTTATGTATATCACTCATACTTTTTCCTACTCCCTAACTTGGCAATATATATTTATACTAATGCCCTAGCTTTTGTTTTACAAGTACAAAGGAACAGGCTTTATAACCCGTCCCTTTATTTATATTAAACGCCACGCAATAAGCCCCGGGTTTCTTATTGGTGTGCGGTAATCACCTTCCCTTTATTATTCGCAATAAAAATTTGAGTATAAGTGCCAACTGTTAACATGCTTGGAAACGAAAAACTCACATTACTTCATGATTTAAAAGTAGCAAAAAAGCTCGTTTTCTCTTCATATGGAAATTGTAGATTTTTTTCTGACAATATTTTATACTAAAGTGGAATGTTGGGGAGGGATTCTAAATGAATGATTTTGAACAAAACGTTCAAAGTAAACGCAATGACGCTATTGATTCAGGGGTAGGATTTATCGTCTCATTTGGTTTTTTCGCAACACTTTTCATCATTGCAACTGTTATTAAATTTATCGGTTCTTAAAGACTGCCACTTCATGGCAGTCTTCTCTTTTTCATCTATTATGTGTTTTATCATATGTGATTTTACTTTTAAAGGTTCCATTTTCCCCTTTAAAAACATAGGAAATAGCACCTTGCTTGTCCGTGCGCCATATCGCACTCCCCATCTTCTCAAAACGCTCTATCACTTCTTTATGTGGGTGTCCATACCTATTCTGCTTACCAACAGATATAATCGCTACACGAGGCTGCATGACGTTCAAAAAAGGCTCTATAGATGACGTATTACTCCCATGATGAGCAACTTTTAAAACATCCACTTGTAAATCTGGATATGCCTCTACTAAAATCTTTTCCCCTTCTTCTTCCAAATCGCCTGTAAATAGCCACTTCAACCCTCCAAATTTTGCCCATATTACAATTGAAGCGTTATTTTCGCTTTTTTCTTTTCCTTTTGGAGCTAAAACGAAAAATTCCGCTTCATTTACACTCCAACTCGCCCCTTCCCCCACTTCAGTTATTTTCATTTCCTTTTCTAATGCCTGTTTCTTGACTACTTTTTCTAATACTGCATCTTGTCCCTTTCGGCCAAATACCACTTCTTTTACAGGTATATATGATAATAATTCTTGCGCAGCACCTATATGATCTGCATCTCCATGCGTTACGATTAATTTATCAATTGTTTTAATACCTTCTTTTTGTAAAAAGGGTATTAAAACATCATTTCCAACAGAAAATTCATGCTTTTTTTGTTGCCATTCTTCCTTATTCACACGAAGCGTTCCACCTGTATCAATAAGATAAATCCCTTTATCATACGGAAGGCGAATTAATATTGCATCACCTTGTCCAACATCAATAAATGTTACACTTCCGCTTCCTCTAAAATATGGATATATATAATGACATGTGCTAATAAAAAGAAATACACTCGCAACTATACAAACTATTTTTTTCGGCGCTCTCCGTTCCCAAACCATCAATATGCTGACAATACTCGCGCAATATACAGCTACAAGATTGAGGGGCGTTTCCCCGAAGATAAGCTGGGTAAATGGTAAACTTTCACAATAACTTAGAAAATCATTAGACATACTCAAGCCTATTGATAATACATCGGCAAATCCTTTTGCGAGAAACGGGACAATTGGCATACACAGTAAAATAATAATGCTACATGGTAATACAATGATAGATAAAAACGGAACGTATAAGAGATTGAGGAGAATGCTATATGGAGAAAAATAACCAAAGTGATATAACAAAATCGGAGTACTAACGAGCTGTGAAATGATAGAAATATAAATAGAATTCCGGATTACTCCGTTGCTACTCCCTAACAATAACGGAGCAGACAAAAGTAAAGCGAAGCTACCTACAAAAGAAAACTGAAATCCAATATTAAAAACAAGATAAGGGTCATATATAAGCATGCATATAGCTGTTACACTTAAAGCATCTAAACTAGACAAACGAATCGAGCACATAAAAGCAATCAACATCAAAACTCCTGTTATAGAAGCTCTTATAACAGAGGGTGACGCCCCTGCTAAAACCATATACAAAGGAATACAAACGATAAGGCAAATTGTTGCTACCTCCCTTGTCACACCGCTTCTTAGCAAAATAAAATATACTATCACCATCAACAATACAATGTGCGAACCTGAAATTGCTAACAAATGTACAAGACCAAATTGTTGATATTGCTCTTCCACTTCAAACGTCATTTGTTGTCTATCACCAAATAGTAATGCATTCATAAAAGCACCTGATTGCTCTGGAAACATTTCTGTAACTTTCGAGATTGCTTGTTGCCTCAAAAGAAGAATCCATTGCGTGAGCGACAGTGATGTTTTATAGCATTCAGAAATATATGTAGCCTCAAATGTGAAATGAATATGTTGTTTGTATAAATAATCACGGTAATTAAAACCATGAAAATTCCGAGCTGTTTCCGGTTCTTTCCTCTCCCCCTCGAATACACATGATATCCCTGCGTATAATTGTTGCATTTTTTTCTTTTCCAAGACTGATTTGATTCTATAACTTAACTGCACTATATTTTTATTCTGATCTTCAAATTGAAAAGATAGGCGATCCCCATTAACAAGCGGTGTATTTTGTATAACCCCTCTTGTAACTCCATAGGACTCCCCTAGAGGCTTATTCCACGTTTGAACATAGGAAGTGTATATAGCGCTACTAAAGCACGCTACAATACAAAAAATGAAGGTTTTACGCGAAGTGCGATATAAACAGAAGAAAACATTTAAAAAGAGGCAAAAAACTATCAATAAAAGTGACGATGAAAAGGCAATTGCAACCCCTATTATAAACGAGATTGCAACATACCCCCATTGTTCCTGCAACTTATACTCACTCCTTATAGCATCATTTTTGCTTTCGTGAATACATGCTGTAATTCTTCCATTGATAAATTATCTTTTTCTAAAGACGCAAATAATTCTTTCAACTCTGTATAACGTTTTTGATCCTCTAATGCAGCAATATCATATTCTAGCGGAACGTGTTTCACTGTTACATTCGCTTGTTCAAATAACTCTATGGCGTATGGATGATTTTTATAATCCTGCGCATAATAAACCGCTGTAATACCACTTTGAATAATTGCCTTACAACATTGTAAACAAGGGAAATGCGTAACGTAAATTTCTGCTTCCTCTGTTTTCGCACCAAACTTGGCACATTGTAATAAAGCATTCATTTCGGCATGAATTGTCCGAACACAATGATTATCGATTACGTAACAACCATCATCTATACAATGTACGCCACCTTTAATTGAACCATTATATCCACCAGCAATAATTCGTTTATCGCGAACGATTGTCGCTCCTACCGCAAGCCTTGTACATGTACTACGCAAAGATAGTAGATGGCTTTGCGTCATAAAATATTGATCCCATGAAATTCGTTCCATATTTTTCACCTACTTTTTTGTCTACTTGTAGTGTAGCGAAAGAAGAAAAACTTCGTCAATCTTTTACGGAATAATAATTTGATCTTTTATCTTTTCAAGAGACTTCGCACCAATTCCATCAATCTCTAATAAATCTTCTATTTTCTGAAACGGACCATGTTCTTCTCGATATTTCAAAATACTTTCTGCCTTTCGAGAGCCAATCCCTGTAATTTTTTCTAGTTGTTCTTTCGCCGCTGTATTTATTCGAATCTTGCCATCTTCCTTAGAAGAAGTAAGCACCCCTTGTTCTGATTCATTTTTACTCGGTATATAAAGAAGCATTTGATCTTGTACAATTTGTGCTAAATTCACTTTTTTCATATCTACTTCTGATAAAAAACCACCAGCCTTTTGAACCGCATCCTTTACGCGATCTCCTTCCTTCATTTCATATACCCCTTCTTTACTAACCGCTCCTTTCACATCAATTATAATTGTTCTTTTCTGTTCCTTTGTATCCGATATTTTCGGTTTACCCTTTTTTTCGATTTCCTTCTCTTGTACATTCATTGTAATAGGCGTTCGTTCTACACTCTGATTCGTTTTCCAAAAAACAAGAAAAAGTAAAGTTCCAATAATAGCTACTAAACCTAACCACTTTTTCGGAAAATCCCACATCATTTTACACCTCTAATCATAAATTTATAACATCATTCATATTGTTTAGGAGAAAGCTGTTACGAAGGAGGGATGAAACTTTGAACATAGGAATTATAGGGACAGGAAACATGGGGAATATACTAATCGATGCATTTTTAGAAACCCGTGCTGTCAAACCTTCGTGCCTTACAATCATTAATCGGACGCCTGCAAAAGCATATCATATAAAAGAAAAATACCCTTCTGTTCATATAGCAAAAACAATCCCGGAAGTAATCGAACAATCACAACTTATTTTTATTTGTGTCAAGCCGATAGATATATACCCTATCCTAAAAAAATACGCTGAACATTTTTCTGATGAAACGTGCTTAGTTTCTATTACAAGTCCAATATCTCCATCACAATTAGAGACTCTCGTACCTTGCCACGTCGCGCGTATCATTCCAAGTATCACAAATCGCGCGCTCTCTGGCGCCTCACTATTTACATTTGGAGATAATTGCTCTGAAGAATGGCAACAAAAACTACTTCGTCTATTCAAAAACATTTCTACACCTCTTGTAATAGAAGAAGATATAACGCGCGTTTCATCTGATATAGCAAGTTGCGGTCCTGCTTTCTTTAGTTATTTACTACAATGCTTCATTAACGCTGCTGTAGATAAAACAAATATTACACACGAAGAGGCTACTACTTTAGTAAGTGAAATGGTCGTGGGGATGGGGAAATTACTTGAAAAAGAAATCTTCACATTACCTACCTTACAAGAAAAGGTTTGCGTGAAAGGCGGCGTTACTGGGGAAGGCATTCGGGTTTTAGAAGAGCACGTTGGAGATATGTTCCATAAGTTAATCGAGCGAACACATGAAAAATTTGATGAAGATTTAGAATGCGTTGATCAGCAATTCAATAAACACACATAATAAATACGTCATTTTCATTCCAAATCCTTTTTATAAATACTTACTTTTTTTACAATACATTTTCACTTCAACTACTATTCCCGCACTTTACTCATATAATCTTCAGATTATGCTAGAACTAAAAATACATCTTCTTTATAAAACAAAAGCAACCTTCTCGGTTGCTTTTGTTTTTATCCGTTTTTCTTCGCCATGAAGAAAATACGCTCTGTTTGTTCTGTAACTTCAAGTCGCTCAAAATCACCTGTTACACGAAGCACTGTAAAACCTGCTTCTTCAAGCCATTTCGTTAACTCTTCCACTTGATATGCACGTTGCACGTGACATTCGTCAAACCGATGGTACACATCTTCTTCTGGATCTTGAACAAAGAATGTTAAATCATGCTCTACACTATTTGATTCTTCACCAGGGAAGCAATTCCAAATAAGAGATATTTCTTCTCCATTCACTGTATACGTTTCATTTTGAAATACATGATGTATTTTATATAAAGAATGTACATCAAATAAAAACAAACCATCTTGACGTAAATGGTGAAATACTCTTCTAAATGTTTCTTGTACTCCATCTTCTTGCAATACATAATTTAATGAATCACAAAAGATGGTTACACAATCAAACTCACCTGGAACATCAAGCTCTCGCATGTCTTGTTGATAAAAAGGAATAAAGTATCCCTCTCCTCCTAGTTTTTGCTGAGCGACTGTTAACATTTCTTCTGAAAGATCGACACCTATTAAATCGTAACCCTTTTGCACAAGCGGCAGGGTTACATTACCCGTACCGCATGCTACATCAAGAATTTTTGCCTCTTTCATATCTGCCTGCTGCAGGCTTTCCTCTGTAAATTCCACCCATTTATCATAAGGGACATCATTCATTAGTTCGTCGTACAACAATGCAAATTGTTCGTATTTCATTGGCCTAACTCTTCTGTAATATCTTCACGTGGCACATCGCCCCATAGACGCTCTAAATTATAGTGATTACGCTCATCTTTATGGAATACATGAGCAACTACATCTCCAAGATCAACTAATACCCAACGTGCTTCGTCAAACCCTTCCATACGTTGTACGTCGATTTGGAACTCATGTGCTTTTGATTTAATTTCACGTGCAATTGCTTGCACTTGTTTGTCTGAATTTCCGTGACAAATAATGAAATAATCTGCAATTGGTGAAATACCTTGCATATTTAGGACAACCATATCTTCTGCTCTCTTATCATCAGCTGCTTTTGCCGCTAATACTAATAAATCTTTATCGTTCATTTACTCATTTCCTCCTTGATAACTGCATTGTATGTTTGGAATGTTAATGGATAAATCGTCTGATTTTTTTCCATTAAAAATTGAATTGTTCTCTTTAACGCAAATAATAAAGCTTGATTTATATCCGTATATGCGAGTTTACGAGCCTCTTCCACTCCTGGAAACTTTCGCCCAGGTTCAATGTAATCAGCTACATAAATCACTTTATCTAACATCGTCATATTCTCATGACCACTTGTATGATATGTAATAGCTTGCAAAATTTCAGAATCCGTAATGCCTACTTCTTTTTCTACTAAGTATGCCCCAACAGGTGCATGCCATAACTCTTTGTTATAGCAAAGTAAGTCTTTCGGCAAATCTTCACGTTTAATAATTTCTTCCATCTCTGAAATTGCTCTACATTTCGCATAATCATGGAATATAGCTGCCATCTCTGCTTTTTTCTCGTCCACACCGTATAACTTAGCAAGCTCAATCGCTGTCTCCATTACACCAATTGTGTGTATATAACGTTTTTCATGCATTTGTTGTTTGACAATATGCAGTGCATTCTCACGATTCATACAACCCATTCCTCTCGATATATACCTGTACTTTTTCAGGAAGTAAATATTTACACGTTTTCTTCTCCTTATATCTCTCACGTAATAAGGATGAAGAAACTGCAAATTCCGGAATTTCCACTGTAGTAATCTTATATGGTGTATGCAATGTATACCCAGGTCTTGCAACTCCAACAAACGTTACAAGATTAAGTAAAGCTTCAATGTTATACCACTTCGGTAAATACTCAACCATATCCCCACCAATAATAAAGTGAAACTGCACATCCGGATACTTCTTCGTCAATTGTAACATAGTGTCATACGTATAAGATGGGCCCTTCCTACTTAGCTCTTCTAAACAAATAGAAAAGTGCTCTTCTGCCTCAGTCGCGAGCTCTAACATATGTAAACGACTTTCTACACTTGTAATATTCCGCCCTTGTTTATGTGGCGGAATCTGGTTTGGCAAGAACCATACTTCTTCCAAGTTCAAAGCGTGATATACTTCATTTGCAATTAGCAAATGTCCATAGTGAGGCGGATCAAATGTACCGCCAATGATGCCAATTTTTCTCAAAAGAAACGCCCCTTCCTTTTACATACAGCAACTCTCCTCGGTTAGGAATGAAGAGAGTTGCTATTAATAAAAGTTCAATTGGTTTCGCTCTCTACATCATTACGCATAAACGATAAAAATAGCGCATGCTAGTCTTTTTATCGAGGAAGCTTAATTTGTTTATTTTCTCTTGATTCTTTGTATAAAACGATTGTGCTTCCAATTACTTGAACGATTTCAGCACGTGCACCTTTTGCAAGTTCTTCCGCAACCTCACGGCGATCAAATTCACAGTTTTGTAATACACTTACTTTAAATAACTCACGAGCTTCTAAAGTATCTGCGATTTGTTTAATCATATTTTCATTTACTCCGCCTTTTCCTACTTGAAAAATTGGTGTTAAATGATGTGCTTGTGCACGTAAAAATCTTTTTTGTTTTCCTGTTAACATATATGTTAGCCTCCAAGCTTTTCTATAACTAATTGTTTCATTCTCTCGATATTTGGCGTGCGTCCTGTCCACATTTCAAATGCAAGTGCTCCTTGATAAACAAACATATCAATACCATTTTGAATGATTGCACCTTGCTCTTTTGCCTCACATAAAATTTTCGTTTCAAATGGATTATAAATTATATCTGATACAATCGTTCCTTTTTTTAACGAACAAATTTGTAATGGCGTATGTTCTACGTGTGGATGCATACCTATCGTTGTCGTCTGAATGATAATATCATAATTTCCTTGTTCTTCTGTCGCTTTTTCTAACGACAAAGCAACAGAATTAACATCGGCCGTACGTGCAGCAATAAGTTCCTTCGCCTTATCTACTGTACGATTGGCTACATCAATCTCTTTTACACCTACATCAGCAAGAGAAAAATAAATAGCTCGGCTGGCACCACCTGAACCAAGTAACAAAATACGTTTCCCTTGAAGTGGTTCATTACTAATTGACTGCAGCGCTCGAACAAAACCAATCCCGTCTGTGTTATAGCCAATTAATCTTCCATCCTTATGAACCACTGTATTTACTGCACCGATTTTCCTTGCCAATGGGTCAATCTCATCCAAATACTCCATAATAGCAACCTTGTGCGGAGTTGTTACATTAAATCCTGAAATACCTAATGCTTTTAAACCTCTTACTGCTTCCCCTAGCAATTCCTCTTCAACAAGGAACGCATGATAATGGGCATCCATATTCAAGTGTTCAAATGCATCGTTATGCATAACGGGTGATAATGAATGTCCAATTGGATTTCCGATTACACCATATAATTGTTTCATAAATCCCTCTCCATATTAAATTAAAGATTTACGTAGTGAAACACTTACTCCTTTTGGTACGTGTGCAACAATTTTTGCTCCTGGTTCGTTCACAGTAACCCATCCTAATCCAGAGAATACAACATCCGTTTTAGGTTCACGAATATTAAATTCGTATTTCACTAGCTCAGGCATATTTGCTAATTCTTCTGGCGTTGGTGGGCTTAGTAAATCCCCGGCATGATTTTTATATAATTCATCTGCTTTCTCAAGCTTTGTACGATGGATTGTTAAGCGATTCGAGAAGTGACAAGTAAATGCACGACGACCACCACTTACATAATCAAAACGTGCCAATCCACTAAAGAATAACGTTTGTTCTTCATTTAATTGGAATACCATCGGCTTAATTTCTTTTGTTGGTGTAATAAGCTTTAAGCTTTGCTTTCCAACATAATGAGCCATTTGGTGGTGGTTAATAATACCTGGCGTATCATATAAAGAAGACTCTTCGTCCAATGGAATATCAATTAAATCAAGTGTTGTTCCTGGGAAATGAGATGTTGTAATTACATTTTCAGTCTCATCACTAAATTCTTTAATCATACGATTAATAAATGTCGATTTCCCTACATTCGTACATCCAACAACATAAACATCTTTGCCGCCGCGATAATACTCAATAGCATCTGCTAGTTCAGCGATTCCTTGTCCCTTCGCTGCACTAATTAAAAAGACATCTTCTGGTTTTAATCCTAGCTGCTTTGCACTATAGCGCATCCAATGTTTTACTTTATCATGTTTTACTGACTTTGGAATTAAATCAGCTTTATTTCCAACAAGTAATACTTTATTATTCCCTACGAAACGATGTAAGCCAGGTAACCAGCTACCATTAAAATCAAAAATATCTACAATTTTGACTACTAATGCATCTGATTTTCCAATTCCATTTAAAATGCGTAGGAAGTCATCATCTGTTAACGATACATCTTGAATTTCATTGTAATGCTTCAAGCGAAAACAACGTTGACAAATAACTTGTTCTTTCTCTAAAGATGAGGCAGGAGCATACCCCACTTCGTTTTTATTTTCTGTTTGAATTTCTACACCGCAACCAATACATTTAATTGTTTCAGTCAAACTTTATTCCTCCCAGTTAATTAAACCTTTTTTCTTCATATTTTTCATAATTCTTCGTTCAATTTTTCGATTAAAGCGCGTTACTAATCCGTCCGTTTGTGCTACCGGTACAACTAAAATTGTATGAAGGCCTACTCGGTTGCCACCAAGCACGTCCGTCAGTAACTGATCTCCAATTACTACAACTTCATCTGGCTGCAAACGCATCTCTTGTATCGCACGCTTAAATGCGCGAACAAATGGTTTACGTGCACTATGAATAAATGGAATACCTAATGGATCAGCAAAATCTTTTACACGTTGCTCATTATTATTTGAAACGACCGTTACTTGAATGCCTTGCTCTTTCATTTCCAAGAACCATTTTTCAAGTTGCGGTGTTGCATTGGGACGATCCCATTCAATTAAAGTGTTATCTAAGTCAGTAATAACGCCTTTAATCCCACGTTTTTTTAAATCTTCTGGTTGAACATGATATACATTTTTCACATATTCATTTGGTAAAAATAGTTTCAATTTCTTTCACCTCTTTGAGGATTTTTCATAAAATTTTTCGACAACATTTTTCGATATATAACCTGTGGATAAAATTGTACACATTTTCCACATTAATTTTTCAGTTAATTTGGAATTTACTAACAAACTATACACACTTTATCCACCTAGGTATGTGGATAACCACTCGTTTGTGACTGTCATATTTTTTTGGTACATTAAATGCATCAACGAATCAATCCTTATATTATTAGGAGGTGACTCACCTTGAAAACAAAACATATGGAACAGTTATCCACTGAGTTACTCACTGAGTCTTATTATAAAGCAAAAGAACTAAAATTAAATCCCGACTTCATTTTACTTATAAAACAAGAAATCATTAGACGCTCATTAGAGGACAAGCTTGTCAAATCATCTTGATTACATATAAAGTGAAAGTTTAATCAGCCCTTACCAATTAAACAGTTAAAGGATAATTTATTGGATGCCCTGTAAAAAGAGCCATCCTACGATGGCTCTCGAATAAACAAGTACTCCCATCTAGGGGATTTCATCATTAAGTATCTTTGCCCATAACTCTTACTTACGGTTATAAAAGCTTTTCTTTATTTATGAGCTAAGCGAGTAGCTATTTTTTCACCAAGACGAAGCTCTTGTCCACTCTTTAATTCCTGCACTACTTCTATCATATCTTTTTCAAACAATAACACAACTGTTGAACCAAATGTAAAGTATGCCATTTCTTCACCTTTTTGAACAGTGTCTCTCTCATGCAAAAGCTCAATACTATTAACAAACATGGCCCCTACTTTTACAAGAGCCATATGCTCGCCATCACTGCTTACTTCTGTAACAGAACGATAATTTTTTGACAGTGGTTCTTTCCCGTATTCCATACCAGCTGCATTTACCGGATATGATTTTCTACCGAGTACAAATCTTTCAGTCACAGAACCAGAAAGCGGACTATGAATGCGATGATAATGACTTGGACTCAAATAAATTACCATATATGTACCGCCTGCATATCGCGTTGCACGTTCTTCATTACCTAGCATATCCACAATTGAATAGCGCTTTCCTTTAATATCAAATGTTTTTGTATCCTCAATAGGACCATGATCTGCAAAAACACCATCAACAGGACTAACGATACTCGATGCATCTGTATCAATACTACGCTTTCCTTCTTTTAGCTTACGCGTAAATAATTCATGCAATGTTCTATATTCCTTCAAACCCTTTTCCATCTCATCTTGATTAATTTGAAAAACTTTCGCATACGATGGAATAATGATAGAGCTCAAACGAGATTGTGCAAATTTACGTAATATATAAGAAGTAAAGCGACCATTTGTAAGTTCTATCATAAGTCGATATAATGTACGTCGCAAATTGCGAAACCCCCTAATCAGTCTATAACTTTAGTTTTCCCTTCTTTTCTTTCTATATCATATGTAAAATTGGTTCTTATTCCCACATATCATATAAAGCAGCCTTATTATATATACAGAAAACTAAGTATGGTATTATTCTTAAATTATTTAGCACCTTCTAATATTACAGATAGAATCCGTCATTTTCAACAGTGAACATGTATTTCTTCTTAGCATAACGCGTTTTCTTTTCTTATTTACAATAAGAAAAGCAGCCCATTTTAAATATGGCTGCTTCTAATACACTTTACTCTTTCGCTTTTTTCTCTTTCTCTGCCCTGACAAACTCGTGGAACATTTTCATTAAAGCACGCTTTTCAATCCGTGATACGTAGCTTCTAGAAATACCAAGCGCCTTAGCGATTTCCCGCTGTGTTTTCTCCTTATCTAGCCCAAGTCCAAAACGTTTCACAATCACTTCTTTTTCTCTTTCGTCTAAAATATCGATATACTCTTTAATTTTTTCTAACTCCATACTAAGCTGAATCATATCAATTACATCTTCAGACTCTGATTTTAATATATCAATAAGCGATATTTCATTGCCCTCTTTATCTTGCCCGATCGGATCATGAAGTGAAACATCTTTTTTCGTTTTCTTTAGTACACGTAAATGCATCAAAATTTCATTTTCAATACAGCGTGCTGCATACGTCGCAAGCTTCGTTCCCTTTCCTGCAGAATAGCTCTCGATCGCTTTAATGAGCCCAATCGTACCAATTGAAATTAAATCTTCTGCATCTTCTCCTGTGTTCTCAAATTTTTTAACGATATGAGCTACAAGCCGTAAATTATGTTCAATTAAAAGATTTCTCGCTTGAGCATCACCTTGCTCCATTAACTCTAAGTACTTTCTCTCATCATCTGATGATAACGGCTGCGGGAACGCATTATTCTTCACATAAGAAACAAAGACAAACACTTCTCGAACCATATATCCAATTGCGGCGAATAGACTCAAACCTTTCACCTCCGCCAAAATAGTGGTCTTTATTATGTGTATGTGGGCGTGAGGTTGTTTGTGTCTGTACAGTTTATTTATAAAACTCAACACTTCCAACATTTAAAATATTTTATTGTTATATTATAATTATATAAAATTGTTATTTATATATGAATATGCTATTAAAGGGGACATTATTCATGATTACATTAGAACGATTATTAAATGTAACAATTTATTTAGGGGTATTTTTACTTTTCATTTCGTTCATTACTTTTGTTATTAAAAGAGGGCCTGATTTATTATTTTTTCAATTTGGAATTTCTTTATTTTTTGGAGCTCAAATTATAACTGGAATAAAATTTTTTCATAACTATGGTTTCTCGTTTCACTCAAAACTAGAACTACTTATCTTTATTTTCTATGTAATTGGAATTATTACATGTATACTATTGTTCTTTCATTTTCAAAATCTGTATCGAATTTTTTTATTAATTTGTAGTTTTTTATTTTTAACTGGATCCAATTATTACTTTAAAGAAACATTAAATTTTAGTAAAAAAATTCCAAAGCAACATAAAACTTTTTTAAGTACACAAGAAGACTCTTTTCCAAAAGAAGTCCGTAAATTTTCAGAGGATTACAATAATATAATAAGGAATGACTTTTATGAAATACCGATGATTCCTACTGAATTACAGATTACAAGCAAAAAAGATTCTTCACATAGTACATCTTTCTTAGTTGAACTTCATAATAGCGAGAATGAAATTACTGATGACTCTGTACAATTAACTCCATCAGACCGTTTTTATGTGCTGTTAAATACACAAAAAACAAAAATATCAAAAATAGTATATGAAGGGCAGAATTTTTTCACATTTACAGTCACACTAAAGGCTCTTAATTTACAGCAAGAACCAGAAATTCATAATATGTTTTTAGAAATAGATAAACGTAGAGCGATGAATCTTCTTAATTTTGAAATTAAAGCCCATACTAAAGAATGGAAAGTAATATTTAAAAGTGATAGTTCTCATTCCAATCTTCCTATCACATTTACTTTTGAAAAGCGAACAGGCAAATTATAAAAATAAAAAGAGTTATTTTCTTTGAAAAATAACTCTTTTTATTTTACTTACTCCAAATCTTTCTCCCAGTTTGGGCATCAATATAACGAATTTCCCGACTACAATCAAAAGGTTCTTTATGTTTTTCATCTGTCGTTTGTTTGTACAGTAGTTTGTATTTCGTTTCCTCTGCATCATGATCTAAAAACCATTCTAATTTAACTCGGATAGCCGCTCTGTATATTTCTAACGCTTTTTCTTTTATTAATTTTGGTGTTGTTTCATATGTAAGTAATTTTTTTATAAAGTTGCTAGACTCCCCCGAGTAGTGCATAACAGCACCATTTTCTGCATTGATGTTGATCATAAATTGGTTATACTCTGCCGGAATATCATTTATATATACAGAAAAGATAAATCTTTCAATCCCATCTTCTGCTTCTTCACGTTCCTCCCAAAGACGCAGATATTGTTTGATATCTGGAATAACTCGTTCTAAAAATTGAAGTGCTTTTTGTAAACATTCCTCTCTAGACAGTATTTGCTTTACTTCTTTATCATCTGTCAGTTTTATAAAACCAGTTAATTCATTGGTTAATTTATCAATTGTAACGCTAACTAAATTATTATATTTCAACATCGGTAAATGCTTTTTAAAGAATTCATTCATTAAATATGGATTCTTTTCTTCTTTCTGTTTTTGTAATTCCTCTTTCGGAACAAATTTCATCCTTATTTCATCATCATTTTCCGTCTCATCTACTTTTGTAAAACCTTCTTTATTCCAGTCAAATAATTCGAATATGTCACCTCGTTCGTTACCTTTTCTCGATTTTCCAACAGCTACAGCCGAAGGCAATTTATAATGATCTGGCTCATATAAATCTTTACCTGTACTTGCATCAATAAACGCATGACTAGGCTCTGGTTCATATACAAGATGGTACCCTTTTACTTCTTCCCCGCTTTCATACTCACATGAAGAGTATGTTAAATCTATAAATACAAGTCTCATATCTTGTCTAGCTTTCAAATTTTCTAAAACGATATTCTCCTCAACAATTTCACTTGGCCATAACGGTTTTTTCTCTATAGCTTTTTGTCCATTGTAATGAAATTGCACAACATTACCTGAAGGGTTCACTCGCACAACGCACCCTGTATTCGGCAATGGATAGCTATTCACTTCTTGCATATAATTTACTTCTTTCCAACCACGCCTGTCGTCCTTAACCGTTACATATGTATAGAATTCATATCCTTCTTTTGTATATTTTTTCAAGAACGCATTTGCAATCTCCCTTGCCTTCTTCTCCTCTATCGCTTCCTTACCACTTGAAAAAGAATTTTCATCATCTATCCTAAACTCAATTAAATTACCAGTATGTCTATTCAATGTAATTTGTATCGTTCTCTCCTGATCCTCTTTATGCTCCCACCATAATAGATGATACGGGTCATCAACCCCTTCTTGATCATCTACAACAAGACTATATTCATCTGGAATGTTAATAATATGAGCCACTCGCTCTTTTCTTTCTTTATCTTTTTGATTCATCATACCGCTCCCTTTATTACATTTTAAGGTAATTATAACAAACAAAACCAAAGAACTATAAAAAAAAGACTAGAGATATCTCTAGTCTTTTACTTCGTCTCACGATGTAACGTTACTCGCTTTAATCGTGGACAATATTTTTTTAGTTCGATGCGTTCTGGATTGTTTCGTTTATTTTTTTTAGAAATGTAATTACGATCGCCGCACTCCGTACAAGCTAATGTAATATTTACACGCATATTTAATTCTCCTTTCTTTCAAAGATTGCAACTAAAACGTAATGATTACGATTTATATATTATAAAACTTCATTCTATTTGTCAATTGCACAAACAAGAAGATTCCATTTAGAATCCCCTTGTTTTTTATAGTTAAATAAATTTTGTCTCGCATTAACGGGCAGTAAGACCCCTACTGATTTAAAGTTTCACTTTATTAAAACGATTCGTATGTAACAAACTCACTAATCGGCTTTCGATATCCTCGTGGGCGAGTTTTAGTCGTATCACTTTTTCCTATCGTAATCATTAAAACAGGTACTATATGCTCCGGCATATTTAATTCACTTTGTACTGCTTTTTCATCGAAACCAATCATTGGACATGTATCATAGCCATAATATTTAGCTGCGTACATAAAAGTCATCGCGCTTAACGAAGCATTTCTAATCGCTTCATCCTCCATGAAACGCTCTCCTTTTCCTTCATATAGACCTTTCGTTTGCCTAATTGTATCTTCATATTCACATTCATCAATCATTTTTAAAACTTTCATACCGAAGTAAATATTTTCAACATTTTGGTATGCTTTTTTATCACCACAAACGAGCACTACCGCTGATGCACTCGATACTTTATATTGACCGAAAGCTAATTCTTTTAATCTTTCTTTTCGCTCTTGATCACGAATTACAACATAATGTGTGTGCTGCAAATTATAGCAAGATGGAGAAAGCTTAGTTAACTCAAATATTTTTTTAAAATCCTCATTAGGGATTTCTATACCTTGTATAAATTTCATTGCAGAACGTCTAGCAATTGCTAATTCTTCAAAGTTCACCATATATCCTCCTCAATAACTATAAATTCAAATATACATTAATTTATACAAATAGATAAATCAAATAAAAACACTTTAAATCCGAATAATAATTATGATTAACAGCAAAAAAGACAAAAAGCTGAAACAATTAGTTCATACGAAATTCACACGAATCTATTACTATAGAAACTGTACATAGTGAACTTATTAACAATCACGTTTATTTATATAAAATCTTACTCGAAAGGAGTTGAAAGTATGAAAACTAAATATCGCTTTATGATCTCATCATTTGCTGCTTGCGCTTATATGATTTGGTATTTAGTATAATAACGACCTCACTTGCAAATAGGAAAAGGTGTGTATATAAATGGAATATAATCAATCAACAGTTAACTACTGGAAAGCTTTTGTATTACCATATACATTTGCTTTAGAAGAGTTAAAAACTAAATTTGAAATTATGAACCGGGAAGCTCAATTTCTAGAGGATTACAACCCGTTTGAACATATAAAAACAAGACTAAAACAACCTGAAAGTATTATTAAAAAACTAGAGCGCAAAAGCTTATTACCAACAGTTGAAAACGCTCAAACACATTTACAAGATATTATTGGTATTCGTATTACATGTTGCTTCGTAGAAGATATCTATCATTTGAAAGAAGTCATTCAAAAACGCGAAGATATGGAAGTCATAGAAGTAAAAGATTATATCGCTAACCCAAAACGAAACGGATATAAAAGTTTACACATGATTATTAAATACCCTTTATCACTAAATTCTGGTACAAAAGATGTATTTGCAGAAATTCAGTTACGTACACTAGCAATGGACTTTTGGGCAAGTTTAGAACACAAACTTTATTATAAATATGAAGGGAAAATACCGGAGTATTTAAAAGATGAACTACATGATGCAGCAATGAAAGCTGAAGATCTGGATAATAAAATGGCCACAATTCGTCAAGATATTGATGATATTGAGGCATGTTCAAATCAAATTATGCTACCACTATAAAAAAAGGTTCTCGCCAATGAGAACCTTTTTTCTACCATTTTGGGAAGTACGACTCCTACACTTATTAAAGTTTCACGTTATTTTTTCTCTATCGTTCGAACCTCTTCAATCTTCCATTTATCCTCTTCTTTTCCAAGGGCATACTGTACTTTCTTTTGAAGAGTGATACTGTCGTCTACTTCCTTTTCTTTCGTTTCAACAATAACATACCCTACTTTACTAACTTTCATATCTATATGTTCCAATTCAATTTTCTTATTTCCCTTTTGAAATGCGGCTTCTTTTTGTGTTTTTAAGTCTTCAGTACTAGGCATCTTCTTTGAAAATAACTCCATATGTTCTGCAAGATTTTTTTCATTCGTCGTTCGCACAAATGTATGAATAACATCTTGAATAGATCTCTCTTCTTCTTTTGTTATTTGTACCTTTTCCTCAGTTTTTTTAGTAGTAGATTTTTGTTCTACATTATTCTCTTCTTGTTGACATCCGACTAGTAATACTACAAATACTAAAAGGAATCTTAATTTCCTAAATAACTTTTTCATATTCCCAACTCCTAAAAAGAAAAGTGAGGCATTTCGCCTCACTTTCGCTCTTAATTAGCGTCTTCCTTTATTCGGATCGCCACCGCCAACAATATCAAAGACACGTTTCGCTATATTTGTATTCTCTTGAACGCCAGAGAACAAGTATTTACCTGGACCAAATGCATATACGTTCACATCTTCCCCTGTATGTCCACCCGTTGTCCAGCCTGTAACCGAGCGCTTATTGAAAATATCTTCAATTGCATTATCAATCTTTGTTACATCTTTTGAAGGAGCTATATCATTTACAGCTTGAATTTCTTCTGGAGTTAATTGTAAATCAATATACTTTTTCAATGTTTCTTCTACATTTGCACCTTTTGCAATCTCATTTGCCATAAAGTCTGGTGTACGCTTTGCAGCTTTAATTGGATCTACTTTAAAGTTATACTCGCCATTGGCACCTAAAGATAATCCACCAGTAGCGTGATCTGCCGTTGCAACAACTAACGTATTTTTATCTTTTTTCGCAAACTCAATCGCTGCTTTGAAAGCTTTTTCGAAGTCTTCCATTTCACTCATTGCACCAACAATATCATTATCATGTCCAGCCCAGTCGATTTGACTTCCTTCCACCATTAAGAAGAAACCATTTTTATTTTTGTTCAAACGCTCAATTGCTGCATTAGTCATTTCTTCTAATGAAGGTGTTTTCTCATTACGGTCAATCATTTTATCTAATCCACCTGGTGCAAATAAACCAAGAATTTGATCATTTTTATCATTTAACAATTGATCTCGATCCGTTACATAGCTATAACCAGATTTCTTGAACTCTTCTGTAAGATTACGATCTTTTCTAACAAAGTTCTTTACGCCGCCGCCAAGCATAACATCTACTTTATGCTTCCCTTTAATTTTCTCATCAAAATAATCATTTGCAATTGCGTCCATATTTTTACGGCTAATGTCATGCGCACCGAAAGCAGCTGGTGTTGCATGTGTAATTTCAGAAGTTGCAACGAGTCCCGTTGATTTCCCTTTTTCTTTCGCTTGCTCAAGAACTGTTTTCACTTCCGCTTTATCATTATCAACTGCAATTGCAGCATTATATGTTTTAATCCCTGCTGACATAGCTGTTGCTGCCGATGCAGAGTCTGTAATATTTTCATGTTCATCTTCTGGGTATGTTTTTTGTGTTCCTACAAGATGCTTATCAAATTCTGTAGATTCCATTTCAAAGGTTTTTGGATTATCTTTCATATAACGGTGAGCCGTCATATATGAAGGGCCCATACCATCCCCAATTAATACGATAACATTTTTAATCTTTGCATTGCTTCCGTTCTCATCTGCATTAACCTCACTAGAACGAGTAAAATTCCATGTTGCTACCGAAGTAACTGCTAATGATGCCACAACTGCAAATGGCCATGCTTTTTTCACAAACTTTTTCACTGTCTTGTCCCCCTAATTAGGTTATTCATTTCCCACTATCAAATTTAATGGAAGACTATTAAGAGAAAATTAGCTGTATGTAAATTTTTTGTTAACTTATGTAAATATCAGTTATAATTTGTATAACTTTGTCTTTTTGTATCAATCATCCCGCCCTTTACAATTTAAATATAAACAAGTTGGATTTCATTTAACGTAAATCTCTTTTTTTACATTTTGACTCTATTTTTATGAAAATAAATAGAAATGCGGTGAGCCTTTATGAAAATAGTAAAGCTAAATGAGTCTTTTATTTTTGAATTACTTAATCTTTGCAAATCTGTTGGATGGTTACACGATGAAATTTTTATGAAAAAACAATTCGAAATGTATCTTTCTATCGGCACACTTGTAGGTTACATTCATGAAAACAAACTCATTGCGACTGGAGGAGTATTTCCCTTTCCAAGTAACTTCGCTTCCATTGGTATGTTAATCGTTCACCCTAATTTTCAAGGACGCGGATTAGGGCGCATGTTGCTAAATCATTGCTTGGAACAAATTCATCCAAAACAACCCATTGCACTTATTGCGACAAAAGCTGGCGAACCTCTATACACATCATGTGGATTTCAAACAGCAACAACGATTCATCGTTTTGAAAAGCAGACTATTAAGACGTATCCTTCTCACTTACAACAAGTACAAGAAGAAGACCTTATATCTCTTACTTCTCTGGATCAAATTGCAACTGGTATGAATCGTTCTCTACTTTACTCTTTGCTATTACCAAGGGCCGTATACTCTTTTAAAATTGAAAGAAATAACTGTATAGAAGCTTTTTCATTATGCATACAAAAGGGCAATATATTATGTATCAATCCACTTATCGCCAAGCAAGAAGAAGATGCTATCCAATTATTAAAAAAGATATGTGAATGTTGGAATGGTATAGTACGAATTGATGTTCCACACTCACAATTTACATTTCGTCAATTTCTTCAAACAGAAAATTTCCAAGAAACGCTCCTTTCACCTCTTATGATAAAAAATGGTAGCCAACTTCCTGGAAATCGTAATATGCTATTTGCTATGATAGATACAGCGTTATGTTAGAAAGGAGACACCTAATTGAAGCGATTTAGCTATTTTATGGTAGGTTGTCTTACTCTTACACTATTAGTAGGATGTAGTGCAGCAGAAAAGCCAGTAGAACAAGTAAAACAAGTTAAAAATACAATTACAGCGAAACTAGCTACCGAGGAAAAAATGGTAGAAATAGATGGTCAAACCATTTACTTTAAAAAGATTGGTAATGAAAAACCACCTTTACTTATGATTCATGGCTTTGGAGGGTCATCAGATGGTTTTCAAAAGATTTACTCCGATTTAGCAAAAGATCATACAATTATTTCTGTAGATGCTTTAGGATTCGGGCGCTCATCTAAGCCAATGGATTTTTATTATTCTTTTCCAACTCATGCAAATTTGTATTATAAATTAATGAAAAAACTAGGGTATGATTCATTCGCAATACTGGGGCATTCCATGGGGGGAGAAATTTCTCTAAATTTAACATATTTATATCCTGAAGCAGTTACTCACCTTATTTTAACTGATGCTACAGGTGGCCCTCATACATTCGTTAATAAACAAGGCTCACCAAAACCACAATTGTCGACTGATTTAAATGCCGTTTCTTCTATTACAGATTATGATGAAAGCAAAGTGAAATTCAAACGTAATGATGAAGAGCATTATAATAAAATGAAATTATGGCCTAGACGTCTTAAAATTAATGCAAATGAAATAAAACAGCCAACTTTAATTATATGGGGCAGAAATGATAGTAGCGTTTCCTGGAAAGAAGGAGAAACGTATCATCAATTCTTAAAAAATAGCACTTTACATATTATTGAAAAAGGTTATCATGCACCATTTCGCCAAGAACCACAAGAATTTGTCGGGTATGTAAAAGATTTCTTTAAGAACAATCCGATTAAAGTTGAAAAATAACATAAACGGGTATCTCAAAATGAGATACCCGTTTTCATATATTAAGCAGCTTGCTTTTGGCGTTTTGGAGTTTTTGATCCTAATACTTTCGGGATAACGAAGCCATCCATTCCAAATTTCCCAGCGTTCATACCGGAAACAAGAACAAACATAGATAAGATAACCATCTCAGGGTTCACACCAATTGACCCACTAAACATATAGGAAAAGTTCATTACAAGACCAAAAAAGACCGCTGTTTTTGTTAAACAGCCTACAATTAAACCAATTCCGACTAAAATTTCTCCCCATGTTACAAGTGTATTAAACAAATCCACATTTGGAATTGCAAATTCTTGTAAGAATGATGCCCACCAAGATTGAACAGCCGGTTGTGCACCTTTAGATTTTTCAATTGCCCCTTGCAAATAACCTGTTGCATCGAATCCTTTTCCTTGTAGTTTACCGATTCCAGCCATTAACCATGTGTAACCAAGATATACTCGAATTACTGCTAATGCAAAAGAAACTGCTTTGTTTTCTCTTAAAAATTGAATAGCCATATCTTCCTCCTAAAGTTGTAATTAAGTTAGTTACAGATAATATAATAACATTAGTTACTTATTTTTCAAACGTTAATTATGAATAATCTGTGACATGCGTATGAAACATTAAAAACTAACGTTTATATAGTAACTTTTATTACCTGTAAAAACTTGAACATATCATACCACAAGTGATAACCATTTTCATTGAAAAAAATGTGAGTTAAATGTGAAACACGTTTATTCGAATATAGAATAAACGTGTTTCACACTAATTATAGAATCGAAATGTATGTGTCTCCTCATCAATTAAACTCGCTTCTTGAAAGGCTTCTTCTAACGTTTTCCCATGGTTAATAACCCCATAAAATAAGCGTATAGTAAACATAATTGCTGCATTTCCATCTACATAATCAATCGATCCAATATATGATTTCGCACCACTACGTAAAAAAGATTTTGCTAGATTTTGCTCCCCTAACGTGCACCCGCTATTGACAATATGTGTATTATGCAATTTTGCATATTCATAAATTTCTTCTGCACCAAAATACCCTCTCGGTTCATCTTGTTCATATACTTCTTCGCCTAACTCTTCCATGACAAACTTCCCTTCTTCACCATGAAAGCAAAAAATAATATAATTAATATCGTTAAATAAGTTCTTTCCAGAAAGAACTCCCACAAAATCTTTCGGTCTACCAATCCAATATGTCACAACCCTTGCACCAAAATATTCAAGAGATGCTCGTATTGATTGCGCCTCTAAATCCGAATTAAAACCAACTACTAATGCAATATTCAACAAACAACCTCCATCCTATAATCAGCCCTTATCAATCAGACTTTTATGGGATAAATCCATTTCATATATACCTGTTTCTTTCAAAAAATCTGATCTAGTTAAAACGACTTTCTGTAAATGTTGCCTATATGCTGTAATTGTTCCATCGTGAGATACAATACAAATTCTTTCCGCACCCAGTTCATAACACCAAAGAAGAAATTCATCTACTATTTGCTGAAAACTATTCTCTGAAATAGTGTTTATACCTTCCTTCCATAACTGATTATTTGAGCTTTTCTCTATCGAAAAATGCGGAAATAACTTTGTTATCATTCCCTGATCTACTATATAATCGCACGGTAATGTTCTCGCTTCTTCTCGATAAGGAAAAATACGCGGAGATACATATGGATGAACGATTTTTTGACAAGCAACTTTCGCACTCCATATTGTCGCCGTTTGCAAAGTTCTAAGTGTAGGACTAGCAATTAATATATCCGTCTCTTGTAATGGCACATTGCATTGAAGTAATTTAGCCTGATTCCTTCCTTCATCCGTCAATGGCGGATGAAGCACTTTTAAACTTGATGGCAAATCCCTTGTATGTTCTCCTTCCCCGTGCCGAACAAAGACGATTTTCATCCCCTTCCTCCTCTCATTATGAAATCCTCTTACATATTTCTTCCCTATCTCATACTTTATTCCTGCTATATGAAAACCAATATGTAAAAAACATTTGACATGAAACTTTGTAAAATATTACAATATTATATGTAAAAAACTTTTTACACAGAAAGGAGAATTACATATATGAAATGGATAATTGTCTTTATTGGAATGATTGTATGGGGATATATAAACGGCTTCTTTAGTAGTGATAAAACTGCTAATCCTTGGATTACAGATGATGAACGTGAAACAAAAATTAAGCAAAAAGCAATTACGGCAAGCTGGTCCGGTGTTTTTATGTTTTGTACCATTAGCCTCTTAAATAAATGGTTAGGTTTAAGCACAAACGATAAATCACCGTACTTACCAGACACTATCGCAGCTATTTTAAAAGAAAATGTAGAGTTACAAGTTTTACTCATGCTATTTGTTATGTATGGAATATTTTACTTACATTATCGAAGAAAATTAAGTGTCTAACTTCTAACTCATGATTATCCTCCTAAATGGTTATAGTAATCATGACAAAATGAAAGGAGAGATATAAACATGAGTAACTCGAATGAATTTTTAGATACACTACATGAAAAACAAGCAAAAGATGAACAAAATAGAAAGCGCCAAGGGAACGGAAACCCAGCGAAAAAAAAGCCAAATAAAACACATAAATAACAATTAAAACTGCCTAAAATGATCTTTTAGGCAGTTTTTTTATTCTTCTTTCACCGAGATAACATTTCCCCAATTCCATTTCTCATAATACCACGCTGGTACATCTATATTTTCAATCCACTTCTTTTCCTGCTTCCGATCTTTATGAGCAAGCCATACATCCGCTTTCTTACGGTCTGAACGTATCCAAATTAATTGATTACTCTTCTTCATGAAGATCGGGTGGTAATCCCCTTGCTTGTTCGTTTTCTTTGTGATTTGATGCTGTGCATTACTTGTACTATCGACCTCATATAAAGATGGTAGTGGCCTTTTTTCTGGTGGAGTTTCTATCCCTGCCTCTTTTGCTCGTGAAACGATAATTACTCTATCGTTCTTCCATACAAAATCCCAATCAACATATCCTTTCGGCGTAAATATGTTCTGCTGAAGCGCTGGCAATTCCTTTACTTTTAAATGTTTATTTTCTAATGCAACTCTTCCGCTCCCTTCAATATAAGCTAATATATTTTTTGATGGTGCCCATTGAAACCATTGTGCGTTTAATAACATTTGATCTACTTTTTCAAACCGACTGCCGTCTGCACGAACTAAGCAAAGCGTATTACTATCAGCTGACCATGAAGCTGTCGGTACTGCTAAAAATGAAATCCACTTTTGATCTGGTGACCACTTAAAGCCACTTGCTACTAGCGCTAGAAAATCATCGTGTTCATTTGGCAATGCATACAAATGCTTCATTTTGTGAGGATTCATATGTGCATCTTTTTGCACTTCATATAGCTGAGCCCCTGTCCATCCTGTTGGAAGTAAGTGCGCTTCAGAGGATACAAGAAAGTTCTTTCCATCGGGGTACCATGCATAATCCCCTACACCAGCCGATACATTTTCAAAATCTGCATTCTTTTTTTCTACATCAAATGTATTTAATGTACCTGTAAATATAAATGCAATTATATTTTCTGTTGGTGACCATTGATAATTCGATGCTTCTGAGTGAAACGGCGTAACTTTCTTTCCATCTTTCAGCCGATATAACTCAAGAATACTTTGTTTCTTCCTTTTTACATACGCTAGCCATTCCCCATCATATGACCACTTCGGCCCTGTTATGTACTCTCCTTTTGTAATCTGTATTTCTTTCCCATCAACTTTAATCCAAAGATTATGATGACGAATAAAAGCAACTTTCACACTATTATTTTCTGCACTAGTAATAGTGATAGAACATAAAAACATAAACAACACTACACTACTACTTACTATTAGCCTTTTCATACCATCACTCCATTTCCCTCATAGCATTCCTCACTTTATCCCTACAATATGTGAAAAATATCGATTCGACATAATCAGAAAAAATTTCCCAAGAAATTTTCAATCCATAGAGGATTGGTATGAATTATGTCGAAAGTATAGTTTAGCCAACATTTATATGTATAATTTCTAACTAAAATGCAAGATTTTATTTCTGAATATTAGCACTTTTTTATTAGGGGGAGTATCAATGAAAAAAACTACATCTACACTATTAAGCATGGCGCTTGTCTTTTCTAGTTTTGGAGCTTTAAGTGCTCATGCTGAATCACTACAAAAGGAGAAGCAATTTAGTCCACAATTAAAAACAACGATTGAACAGTGGGGAGAACATAAAATCGCTCAAAATGTTGAAACGAAAACAACAAAAGAAATATCAGTAATTGTAGAATTACAACATGCACCTCTCGCTGCTCAAAGTAATATTCAGCATGCTCCAGATTTACAAAATAGTAATGCACAGTCTTATCATGCTGAGCTCAAAAAAGCACAAGAAGATACGACTAAGAAAATAAAAGAAAAAGCACCTGGTGCAAAAATTAAAGAAGTGTATAATACGTTATTTTCCGGATTCTCTATTTCAATTCCTGGAGATCAAATTACCTCTCTTGCCTCTTTACCTGAAGTAAAAGCAGTCTATCCGAACTTAACATATAAATTGCATGAAACATCAAAAAGTGCTATTAACGAAGAAGCACCAAATATCGGTGGACCGACAATTGGTGCACCTGAAGCGTGGAATTTAAAAGATCCATTTGGCAAACCGCTTGATGGAAAAGGCATGAAAGTAGCCATTATCGACTCTGGCGTAGACTATACACACCCTGACCTAAAGGCAAATTATATCGGTGGATATGACACGGTTGATGAAGATAACGATCCAATGGATGGTAACGTACATGGTACTCATGTAGCTGGAATTATTGCGGGTAACGGAAAAATTAAAGGCGTTGCTCCAAACGCTTCTATTCTAGCCTATCGTGTAATGAATGACGGTGGAACTGGTACAACAGATGATATTATCCAAGGAATTGAGCGAGCAATTCAAGATGGTGCGGATGTGTTAAACCTCTCCCTTGGGCAGGATTTAAATGTACCTGATCAGCCTGTAACATTAACGTTAGAACGGGCAGCGAAACTTGGTGTTACTGCTGTCGTTTCAAATGGAAATGACGGACCAAAACCTTGGTCTGTTGATGCTCCCGGTAACGCAAGTAGTGTCATTTCTGTTGGAGCATCTACGGTTTCTATCCCGTTTCCAACATTCCAAGTAACTGGTTCCAGCAAAACATATCAAGGGTTACCATTATCAAAATCCGATTTTCCAATAGGAAATGATTCTCCTCTTGTATATGTTGGTTATGGCAATCCAAGTGATTATGCAAAACAAGATGTGAAAGGGAAATTCGCACTTATTTTACAAGGTACTTCTAGTACATTAGTAAAAGCAGAACAAGCGAAGCAAGCTGGTGCACTTGGTGTGTTATTAATCTCTAGCGAAAAAGAAATTAATATGATGCCGGAATATTTTTCACGTGAACATCTAGCTGTCCCAGTAATGCAATTATCAAATACAAATGGGGAAGAATTAAAAACTTTAATTACAAAACGAAAGAAAAATATAAAAATTGGACAACCAAAGCAAACAGAACTTATCGGTAACTTTAGTTCAAGAGGACCATCACAAGGAAGTTGGCTAATAAAGCCTGATGTTGTTGCACCTGGAGTACAAATTACTAGTACAGTACCGCGAGGCGGCTATGAATCGCATAACGGAACAAGTATGGCTGCTCCGCAAGTAGCTGGAGCGGTTGCCCTCTTGCGTCAAATGCATCCTGATTGGACGACAGAACAATTGAAAGCGGCTCTTGCCAACAATGCCAAAACATTACATGATGTCAATGAAAATGCATACCCTGTTATGGCACAAGGATCTGGTTTAATTAACATTCCGAAAGCAGCTCAAACAAATGTATTAGTAAAACCTAACAATGTCAGCTTCGGTCTTATTAAGCCCAATAGCGGAAAAGTAAAACTGACGCAAAATGTTACATTACAAAACCTTTCTAGTAAAAAGAAAAGTTTTTCAACTCGTGTGGAATTACTAGATGCAAACACAAACACAAAAGTAAGAGCTTCTGTCCCTTCATCGATTAGCATACAACCAAATAGTAGTACCGAAAAACCATTTACTATCAATGTAGATAGCTCACTACCACAAGGTGTGTATACTGGAAATGTATATGTAAAAGAACAAGGGGCAAAAGAAGAAATTCGAATTCCATTCACATTTAGTATCGATCCTAAAGATTATAAACGTATCGATGGACTTGAAATTATTAATTCTACTTTTAGCCCAAATGGCGACCACGTACTAGATGATAATCTCATCAACTACTATTTAGTTGCGCCTGTGGATGATGTCACATTGCATGCAAATTTAGTTACGAAAGAACGTGTAACGTATCAAGGGATTATCCATCAAGCTAAAAATGCAACTCCTGGATACAAACCTTTCAAATGGAATGGTACAAAAGCCGATGGCACTCCTTTAGCTGACGGGCTATATCAAATCGAAGCAGTTGCTTCTAATTCTGGCGGAGAAACAAAACAAACAGCTGCTGTATTTCTTGATCGAACTGCACCTAAGTTAACATACGAAGTTGACCAAGAAAATCTCGTAATTAAAGGAAAAGTTGATGATATTCTACTAGATTGGATGTCAGAATCTGGTTGGATAGCACCTGGTATTCCAGTGAGAATGCAATATGAAATTAATGGAAATGGTGTATGGGACCAGGCATTCCTGAACCCTTGGGAGAAAAGCTATGACATTTATTTCGATCGTACTCAATTACAAGAAGGAAAAAATACTATTCACATTGTAGCAACTGATGCAGCTGGCAATACCTCTAATTTAACTGTTAATTTAGAAGTGAAATAAAGTGAAACTTTAATCAGTGGAGATTTCGTTCATCCCCACTGATTATTAGCCTTCACCAATCGGGAGTTACGGGCAGTTAATCTCCCCTCTCACTTCTTTACTCCAACCGAATTTTGAGGTAGGAATTTTACTGCTCATTAACACGGGATAAAAAAATTTTGTTGACAATTTTTTTAATATAGTTTTATAATACAAAACATAGTTTAGTTGAACGAATTATATATCGGCTTTGAAGGAATACTAGTAGCGACTTATATCACTGTCTCAGAGAACTGATGGTTGGTGCGAATCAGTACATATACAAGCGTGAATTACAATTCTGGAGCTTCTTTCCCGTAATGCTTTTTATGCATGAAGAGAAAGACGGATCTTTCCGTTATCGTAAAGTGAGTGGTAAACAATTAGTTGTTTACAAATAGGGTGGTACCGCGATTTTTATCGTCCCTATCGGATTTTCCGATAGGGACTTTTTTGCGTCCATCCTCTTACACAATTTCATATATACGCGTTGAAAGAATCGCAGTAGTATCTTATATCCCTGTTACAGAGAGCTAATGGTCGGTGGAAATTAGCACATATATAAGTATGAATTACAATTCTGGAGCTTCTTTTTCGTAGTGCTTTTATGCATGAAGGAAAAGACGGAATTTTTCCGTTATCATTAATTGAGATGTAAGTATATTTTCACTTACAAATAGGGTGGTACCGCGATTCTTTCGCCCCTATCGGACTTTCCGATAGGGGCTTTTTCTATTTCTCACAGAAACAGATGTTAAATAATTCCGAATCTTATGATAAAATTTTATAAGCGCTTACAAAAATGAAAGGAGGTGATACAAGCTATACGAAATCGATATTCAATTTTATTGAAAAAAAGGAGGATGTCTAAATGACAAAGAAAACAGAAATTCCATCACATTTAAAACCATTCGTATCCACACAACATTATGATCAATACACACCGGTGAATCACGCTGTGTGGCGTTATATTATGAGACAAAATCATAGCTTCTTAAAAGACGTTGCTCATCCAGCCTATGTGAACGGACTACAATCATCTGGTATTAATATAGATTCAATTCCAAAAGTAGAAGAAATGAATGAGTGTTTGGCACCAAGTGGCTGGGGTGCTGTAACGATTGACGGACTTATTCCCGGCGTAGCATTCTTCGATTTCCAAGGACACGGATTACTACCAATCGCAACAGATATTCGGAAAGTAGAAAATATCGAGTACACACCAGCTCCAGATATCGTACACGAAGCCGCAGGACACGCACCGATTTTACTTGATCCTACATATGCAAAATATGTGAAACGTTTTGGGCAAATTGGTGCAAAAGCTTTCTCTACAAAAGAAGAACATGATGCATTTGAAGCTGTTCGTACATTAACGATAGTAAAAGAAAGCCCTACTTCTACTCCTGATGAAGTTAAGGCTGCTGAAAATGCTGTAATTGAAAAACAAAACTTAGTTTCTGGTTTATCAGAAGCTGAACAAATTTCACGTCTTTTCTGGTGGACAGTAGAATATGGATTGATTGGAAATATAGATGATCCAAAAATATATGGTGCTGGTCTCCTTTCTTCTGTTGGCGAAAGCAAACATTGCTTAACAGACGCTGTAGAAAAAGTTCCATTTTCTATCGAAGCATGTACAGGGACAACTTATGACGTAACAAAAATGCAACCACAACTATTCGTTTGCAAGTCCTTTGAAGAATTAACAGATGCGCTTGAAACATTTTCTAAAACAATGGCCTTTAAAACAGGTGGAAAAGAAGGTTTAGAAAAAGCAATTCGCTCTGAGAACTATGCAACAGCTGAGCTAAATAGCGGATTACAAATTACAGGTACATTTAGCGAGACAATTGAAAACGATGCAGGTGAATTAATTTACATGCGAACAAATTCGCCAACGGCATTAGCACTTCATAATAAACAGTTAGCGAATCATTCTACTTCTGTACACAGTGACGGATTTGGAACACCAATTGGATTACTCACTGAAAATATTGCATTAGAAAATTGTACAGACGAACAACTACAATCATTAGGAATTACAATTGGAACTATCGCTGAGTTTACTTTTGTAAGTGGTATTCATGTAAAAGGAACAGTAACAGATATTGTAAAAAACGATAAGAAAATTGCTCTTATTTCCTTTATCGATTGCACAGTTACTTATAACGCCCGCGTTTTATTTGATGCTTCATGGGGCGCATTTGATATGGCTGTTGGCTCACAAATCACTTCAGTATTCCCAGGTGCCGCAGATGCAGCAGCATTTTTCCCAATGGATGAAGAAGTTCAAGAAATTCCTGCTCCACTTGTACTGAATGAACTTGAACGTATGTATCAAACAGTTCGAGATATTCGAAGTGAGGGGATTTTACACGAAGCGCATATCGATCAATTAGTAGCAATTCAAGAAGTATTAAATAAATTTTATGCGAAAGAATGGTTGCTGCGCCTTGAAGTATTAGAGTTACTTTTAGAGCATAACAAAGGGCATGAAACATCTGCAGCATTACTACATCAACTTTCTACTTTCACAACTGACGAAGCTGTAACACGCCTTATTAACAATGGTCTTGCGTTACTTCCAGTAAAGGATGTGAAAAATGATGCTAAGATTAACTGAAGAAGAAGTTCACGAGGAATTATTGAAGGTAGATAAATGGATGGTAAAAGATGAGAAATGGATTGAACGAAAATATATGTTTTCCGACTACTTAAAAGGAGTCGAATTTGTCTCTGAAGCCGCCAAACTATCAGAAGAACATAATCACCATCCATTTATCCTTATCCAGTATAAAGCAGTTATTATTACTTTGTCATCTTGGAATGCAAAAGGTTTAACGAAACTAGATTTTGAGCTTGCAAAACAATTTGACGAACTATTTTTACAAAACGAAAATGCAATTATAAGAAAATAAAAAAGAGAAGCCTTTTTAGGCTTCTCCTTTTATTTTGAAATGGATACAATGTCCAAATGGATCCTCGACTTGTAATATTCCATCTTTGTACGTAGCAATCTTGCCAATATTTTTTAAGCTTTCACATACTTGCTCTTTTTGTTTTTCATCCGCTAGTACAATTGTGAAATATTTTAAACCAACAGAACCTGGCATTTGCGGTGGTACCCCTTCACCTTGCCACGTATTTAAACCGATATGATGATGATAACCACCTGCTGATACGAACAACGCTCCATTACGAGCTGGGATCGTTACTTCAAAACCAAGACCATCAACATAGAAACGTTTCGCTTCCTCTAAATCAGCTACATGGAAATGAATATGCCCCATCACAGTACCAACTGGAAATCCATTCCATGCACTTCCTTGCTGTAATAATTCTTCACCAGCTAACGGGTTACTAACAAATGGGAGTTCTCCATTCTCATCACGCCAAACTTCTTTTTGTCGATCATGATAAATTTCAATCCCGTTTCCATCTGGATCAGCTAAATAAAGAGCTTCACTAAAGTAATGATCGGCTCCGCCATGTAGTGGATATACCATCTCTACAAGATGACGAAGAACATTCGCTAAATCCTGCCTACTTGGTAATAAAATTGCGTAATGATATAACCCTGTTCTTGCTCTTTGTTTCGGAAAAGCTTCTTTCTTTTCTTCAATGATAAGAAGTGGTTCATCATTTTCATTCCCAAATGTAACGACTGCTTCTTCTTCTTTTAGCACCTTCATACTTAGTACTTCCGTATAAAACTCTAGTGATTTCTTTACATTAGATACGTATAAATGAACAACATCAAGTGTTGTATCGGGATGAAGTTGAAAACTCATCTTGTTAGCCCCCCCATTTAAATTAGTTCTTCTTTGACATTTTTTCTTTTAAGAAATTATCTACAAAACCATCAGCTTTTGCAACAAATAAATATGCACCCATTGCTAATAATGCAAGTTCTAATTCGAAACCAGGATTTTTTCCATCTCCCAATAAACCAGCTGACCATTTCACTTTTACGATTGCTCCAACCATAACAAGCGCAAATAATAATCCAATATATCTTACACCTAAACCTAGAATTAATAATAGGCCTCCAACTAATTCAAATGTTGCTACACCGTATGCAAGTCCTCCTGGTAAACCAATGCTTGTAAACCACCCTGCAATATTGTCAATTCCTGATTGGAATTTTGTTAAACCGTGCATGAAGAATGTTACCCCTAACACGATACGAATAATTAAGTTACCAATATGTTGATTCATTTCTTTCTCTCCTTTATAGTTTTCTTATACAAAACTTTTATTTACATTACAAAACATACACTAATTTTTTTTATTCGTCAATTCATTTTCACTGGGAAAAAATATATTTTTTTTGCTATGATACAAATAGTTGTTTACAAAAAGGAGCTTGATTTTATGAATATTGGTTCTGCAATACGTGAAATTCGTCAACGTAGGGGCATAACAATCGCACAAATTTGTGAGGGAACAGGTCTTTCTAAAGGATTTATGAGTCAGGTTGAAAATAATAAAACATCACCATCTATCTCAACTTTAGAAACGATCTCCAATTTTTTAAACGTTCCCCTTCCTTATTTATTGTTAGAGCAAAAAGATCGATTAAAAATTGTCAAAAAAGAAGAACGGAAATACAGTGTATACGGCAAAGATGAGCAAAGAATTGAACATGTTGCGGAGCAAGGGGGCCTTCGCCTATCTTTAGTAGAAATCCCTACTGGATTCCCGAAAGAAAATTCACCAAATGCCCATGAAGGGGAAGAATGTCACCTTGTATTACGCGGAAAATTAGAAGTTCAGCACGGTGAAGATATTGCAATTGTAGAAGAAGGTGATTCTTTCTCATGGAATGCATGTGTTCCTCATATTGTTCGTAATATAGGAGAAGAAACTGCATTATTACTCATCTCTAGTTATGCAGAAAATCGAAAACGTGTTTACTAAATAATAAAAAAGAAGCCTGTTAAACAGGCTTCTTTTTTATCCCCTTATAATTCCATAACTTGTCCCAACTAGTACAGTCTTTTCATGCTGATTGCGATAAACTGACTCGATTGAAACTTTTTTATAGCCTTCCATTTGCTCAACATTTGTTAAAGTTAGTTCACAAGTGATCGTATCTCCTGTGAAAACTGGTCTAATAAACTCACTTACTAATTCTCTTGCTATGTAATGTAACTCTTCTCCCACTTTCGTCCCAATGCTAGCAGTCAATAAACCATGAACCATTAATCTTCCATTTTCATCGTATTCCACATGGTGTCTACCTTTATCACCGGTAATATTTGCAAATTCAAAAACTTCTTCCTCAGTAAATCTTCTTTCATATTTAAATACATCCCCAGCTTTTACACTCATTTTTATCCCCCTAATAATAAACAGAATTTTCTTTTATTTTATCATAAAACGGGCCTCAATCCATTCTCTATTATCAAAAGTCTCAAAATTACCTCGCTATACTTTTTTACTTTCCATTCATTTATCGGTGACCATCTCTTTTTGCGACTTGATATCCATAATACGCACATGTTCCATTTCTCGATAGCTCTCTAACTTCAAATCCACAGCTTCTATAAAAATCAAAATTGTTCGCTGATGTATGCGCAAACCAATCACCGTGGGGAAGTTTTTGCAGGCAAAGAGCTACAAGCTTCTTACCTAATCCCTTCCCTCTATATTCACACTTCACAACTAAATTTACTATGTTCGCAATCATAATTCCATCAGAAATGACTCTAACCATCGCAATCATCTCTTCCTCATCCCAAATTGTGAAAGCCCATGTTGAATTTTCGAATGCTATCGTAAATTTTTCAATTTGCCAAGAAGGGATATTATCATTACTCCAACCGGCATCTTCAAATAAAGCTTTAATTGCATATGCTGGTACACTACTCGTTCCCTCACGAATAATAAGTCCATTATGATAAATGTACATGTAACCCCTCCCTTTATTTTCATATACCATTCTTCAAAAAATGCAATTTACCTTTAAAAAAGTAATTTTTTCATCCAACACGCTTAATAGAATAAACTAGAGCATCGATTCCATGAAATGACGTTGTTTTCTCGTAGCTGAGCCCAGTTTTTCTAGCAACAAATATTGAGGCGGGATGATTCGGATTAATAAGAGAAATTAATTTATTCATTCGTAATGCTTGGAAACCATAGTCACGAAATGCTGCCGCCGCTTCTTTTGCATACCCTTTTCCCCAATACTGAGGAAGTAACCAATAACCAATTTCAATTTCCTCTTTTCCATCTATTTTCTGCTTTACCAGCCCTGCATGACCAATTCTTGTTCCCGTTTCCTTTTCAATCAATACAAATAAACCGAGACCGTTTTTATAGCTAGGAATCACCCATTCCTCCAGACTTTTTTTACACTGTATATATGTTTTTAATGTCCCATTTCCAATATAACGCATTACCTTCTCGTTCCCCCATAGTGAAGCGTAGAACTGTAAATCATCCATTGTATATTTGCGAATTTGTAAACGTTCTGTATGAAACATGCTGGCACTCCTTTCCACTAATTTATTCTTCATTTCACGATCATGTTTTGTATGTATACGGTATGTTACTATTTATTATAAAGTGAAACTTTAATCAGTGGGGAATTTTGTTCACCCCACTGATTATTAGCCTTTACCAATCCGACGTTTACGGGCAGTGGATCTCCCGTCTAACTTCTTTTCTTTAACTGAATTTTTAGGCAAGAGTCTTACTGCCTGGAAAATAGCGGGATAAATGAACCAACAATAAAATACAGAATATTCATTCTAAATAACCAAAAAAAGCAGTAGACAAATATTGTCCACTGCATCCATATCATAACTAGCATAAAGAAAACTACAATTGAGGGGGGTGTAGGATTTTCAAATATACTAGATACTTATCCCGTTCTAACGGGCGGTAAACTTTCCAATTGTTTCAAGTGAAAAGTTTACCGCACATAAGAACTTCCTTCGTTCATTAAGATAGTATTGCTAAATAATCATATACACGCTTAGATTTCTCTCCACCCATTCGTGCATGTTGAAGAAGAGAAATACCATGAGGGCCAGATGCACGCAATGCTTCTGGTTGAGCTACTAAAATAGCTTGTACAACTTCTAATTCACCAAGCATAGCTGCTGCAAAAATATCCATCCGAGCACCCTTTTCTAGTAAATAAAGAGCAATATCTTTACGACCTACATGTGCCGATGCGCCTAACGCACTTTCCCAATCTGATCCACCCCAATTATAAGAGGCGTGAAGTAAGCTTGGTGATTCAACCAATAGCTCTTGTACTTTCTCTAAATCCCCGTGAGCTGCCATAACAAATTCTCTTACTAATTCCGTGGTAATACGCTCTTCTGTTTGCATCGCTCTTCTCCCCTTTTAGAAATTCGTTTCGGTGTAAAAAAAGGCTTTTCACTTCCTTGAAAAATATCTACATCTATGCCAAATACATGTTGAAACATTTCATGGCATAGTACTTCTTCTGGTATACCATCATACTGAATCTTTCCTCGCTTTAATACAAGTAAACGATCGCTATATTGAGCAGCTTGGTTAATGTCATGTAAAACCATTATAATTGTCATTCCAAACTCCTCATTTAATCGTTTCACAAGTTCCATTACTTCCAACTGGTGAACAATATCTAAAAAGGTTGTTGGTTCATCCAATAATAAGACATTTGTACGTTGCGCTAACGTCATCGCAATCCAAGCACGTTGCCGTTCCCCTCCTGATAAAGAATGTAAAAGACGATATTCATACCCTTCAAGATTTGTAACAGACAATGCCCAATCAACAATTTCTTCATCTTCTTTATTTAAGCGGCTACTCCATGATTTATGTGGACCTCTTCCGAACTCAATTAGTTCTTTCACTGTTAAATCTAATTGATGATCATGCATTTGTGGTAACATTGCTAATTGCTTCGCTACATCAGCACTCTTCATCATATGAATATTTTTCCCATCTAAAATGATGTCCCCTTCGCTTTGTTTCAGTAGCCTTGCTATTAAACGAAGCAAAGTAGATTTTCCCGATCCATTCGGACCAATTAAACTAACGATTTCTCCAGCCTTAATATGTACATTCATATTTTGCATTTGAAATCTTTCAGAGTGTGCGTAAAACACTTTGTTAACGGAAATCACTTTGTTTTCCTCCTCTATGAATTAAATATAAGAAGAACGGACCACCTAAGAAGGACAGTAAAATACCAACAGGCAATTCGATTGGGTCAAACCAACTTCGAGCTATTGCATCCGCAAAAACAAGTAATACCCCGCCGCCAAGGCATGATAAAGGTAGCAAATATCTATAATCATTTCCAACTAATAAACGTAGCATATGTGGTACGACAAGACCGACAAATCCAATAAGACCAGACACACTTACTGCAATTCCAGCTAATAATGTACTTACTACTATTAAATAAAACCGACTTTTTTCCACATTATGTCCTAATAACTTTGCCATTTCATCTCCAAGCATTAACACTCGAATATGCTTAATACCAAAGAAAGCTAATATAATGGCGAATATTGCATAATAAATAATCATGTTTAAATGTGCCCAACTTACACCACCAATACCGCCCGCTAACCACGGTAACACCGATTGTACTTTGTCACTATGTAATAACATTAATGCTGACGTTGCTGCACCAATTAATGCATTGATCGACACCCCTACTAAGACGATTCTTGAAGGTGGTGCCCCTTTTTGCCATGATAAAGCATAAATAACCATCGCTGTTATGAAAGCTCCTAAAAACGCCCCTAGTGGTAAAAAAGCTAGATGCTGTGGGAATAAAATCATGATGACAATTGCTACAAGGCCTGCTCCAGATGAAACTCCGATAATACCAGGATCTGCAAGAGGGTTTCTCATAACCCCTTGTAGCAGTGTACCAGATGCAGCTAAACATGTTCCTACTATAAACCCAATAAGCACTCTCGGTATGCGAAGATCCCATACAATTCGATGAACTGTCGAACCTTCCTCTTGTATACCTGTTAAAATATCTCGTATAGAAAAGGATAAACTTCCTGCGAAAAGACCGTACAAGAGACCTAGGATTGTTAATACAACTAAAGTAACTGCTATTATCCATCTTTTTTTCGCAAAAGGATGTTCCTTTTCTCTTACTACTTCACTACTTTCCATACGTATCATTTCCTTACATCTTGTATACTTTTATACATAAAATCCATTGCTTCTGTAACTTTTGTACCAGGATTAGATCCAAATAAATCAGGTGGCAAAATAACTACGCGGTTTTGTTTTACTGCCTCTAAATTTTTCCACGCTTCATTTTTCATCATTTCGCCTTCGAATGCTTTTTTCACACTTTTTGAATCTCCGTGTGTAATTAAATAAATCACATCTGGATTCGCCTCAATAATACGTTCTACACTTAGCTGTGCATATTGCGGATATTCTTTCGTTTCTGGAAAATCAGAAGCAATATTTTTTCCGCCTGTTTTTTCTAAAATATCACCTGATAAAGATGTTGGTAATGCCGCTAAATAAGTACCTGGTGCGCCATACACTAGCAATGCTTTCACATCGCTCTTTTTCTCATATTTCTTCATTTGATCATTCATTTTTTGATTAATTTCTTTTGCTTTATCTTCTTTCTTCATTACCGTTCCATATAATTCAATATTCTTTTGAATATCTTGTACAGAATTCGCAGAAGAAATGATAACTTGCGTTCCTTGTCCTTCAACCGTTGGCACATTCTTTTGGAATCCATTGTTAGCAACAAGTACATCGGGCTTTAAACTAGCAATTTGCTCAAAATTCGGTTGATGTGCATTCCCAATTACTTGTGCTTTCTTTAACTCCTCTGGAAGAGTTAATTTCGTATCCGGGCGACCTACTATTTTTCCACCTAAAGCATGAATAATATCCATGTCCCCCATACTTAATGTTGCGAAATTTTCTGGCACTTTATCGAATGTTACCTTTCTTCCTGATAGGTCGGTAATTTCGATTTTCTCTTTTCCTTTTTCTGTTTTGGTTGCAGACGCTTTTTCGTCCCCTTTGGCACTGCAACCTATTAACAAGAAAAAAATAGATAAAATCGCTGTAAATAGCGTAATAGATTTTTTCATTCCTTCACCTCTAATTGATAATGATAATCATTAACTACTATTCTACTTTAATTGATAAGAATTATCATTGTCAACACGAAACGCATACATTTTTCTACAAAAAACAAAAAGCGTGACAAAAAGATTTTTTCTTTTCGCCGCGCTCTAGTTAACAATATTATTCACATTCATTTTCCTCTAGCTGGTCACGCATCACTTTCACACGCTGAAAGAAAAAGAACGATAAACTTAAAAATATAACGATGCTCCCCATCATAACAAAAAATTGGATTGTCTCTTTTGCTCCATTCGGAATCAACAAGCCAACCATTAACAATGTACTTACAGCGAGAAGAATTTGTCCGAACCGAGTATAGTCTTCTATTTTTCCTTTTAATTCTTTCATTATATTCTCACTCCTCCATTTCACTGTATCATATTCTATGAAACTGAAAGACCAGTAAATACAGCCATTCTGGGAGATGTTTTCCAATAAAAAAAGAGCCGCTTTACTGCGGCTCTTTTGTAATCATTATTCACCTTTATATGCTTCCATATAAATTTCTTTCAGTTCTGAAATAAGCGGCAACTTTGGATTAGCAGTTGTACATTGATCTTCAAAAGCTCTTTCTGCTAATACTCCAACAACCTCTTCAAATTGCTCTTTATCTACTCCTTGTCCTGCAATACTCATATTAATATTTAAGCTTTTTCCAAGCTCAATAATTGCTTTGACGAGTGATTCCACCCCTTCTGCTGCCGAGCTTGCTGGAAGCCCGAGCATTCTCGCTATATGTGCATATCTTTCATCTGCCACAAAGTGCTCATATTTTGGGAACAATGCGTGTTTTCTTGGCTTAATAGCATTATAGCGGACTACATGCGGCATTAGAATGGCATTTGCGCGTCCGTGCGGAATATGGAATTCTGGTCCAATTTTATGTGCTAAGCTGTGATTAATACCGAGGAAAGCATTTGCAAATGCCATACCTGCAATTGCAGAAGCGTTATGCATTTTTTCTCTTGCTTCTTCATCATTTCCATCTTTATATGCTCTCGGTAAATATTTGAATACGAGATCAATAGCTTTTAATGCTAATCCATCTGTATAGTCATTTGCCATAACAGACACATACGCCTCAATTGCATGTGTTAAAACATCCATACCAGTATCTGCTGTTACATGTGGTGGTACTGTCATTACAAATTGCGGATCAACAATTGCTACATCTGGTGTTAATTCATAATCTGCAAGCGGATACTTTATATTATTTTTCTTATCTGTAATAACCGCAAATGGTGTCACTTCTGATCCCGTTCCTGATGTCGTTGGAATCGCAACAAACTGCGCCTTATTTCCTAATTCCGGATATTTACATGTACGTTTTCTTATATCTAAAAACTTCTGTTTAATGCCATAGAATGTCGTTTCTGGATGCTCATAGAATAACCACATTCCTTTTGCTGCATCCATAGCTGAACCACCACCAAGTGCGATAATTACATCTGGCTTAAAGCTTCTCATCATTTCCGCACCTTTAAAAACAGTTTCATCTGATGGATCTGGTTCGACCTCAAAGAAAACTTCAACTTTCACATCATTTGCATGCTTGTTTAAATAGTGCGCGACTGTATCGACATAGCCATGTTCAACCATTCCAGGGTCCGTTACAATAAATGCACGTGAAATGTTAGGTATATTTGCTAAATAAGCTGTAGCATGTTTTTCAAAATAAATTTTTGGTGGCAATTTGAACCACTGCATATTCTTTTTTCTATTTGCCAGCCTTTTTATATTTAATAAATGAGTGGCTGTTACATTTTGGGAAACTGAATTCTTTCCGTATGAACCACAACCAAGTGTAAGTGATGGAATAAATCCATTATATATATCACCTATTCCACCTTGTGATGAAGGTGCATTTACAATGAGACGGCAAGCTTTCATACGTAATCCAAATTGCTTTTGCACATCTTTATTTGTAGAATGGATAACTGCCGAATGTCCTAAACCACCGAGGTTCAACATTTCTTCGCAATATGTAAATCCTTCTTCTAATGAATTCGCCTTCACACAAGCTAATACTGGACTCAGTTTCTCACGAGATAACGGATATGCTGCTCCGATACCTTGAATTTCAGCTACAAGCATTTTTGTATGTTCAGGAACAGTAATCCCAACTAAATCGGCAATATACTGTGCTGATTTCCCTACAATATCACTATTTACTGCACATGTATTTTCATTTATAACAAGCTTTTCTAATTTTTTTCTTTCTTCTTCTGTTACAAAGTAACAATTGTTTTCAATCATTTCTGTTTTAACATCATCATAGATTTCTTTATCGACAATGATTGCTTGTTCCGATGCACAAATCATACCGTTATCAAATGTTTTCGATAAAATTAAATCATTAACAGCTCGTTTTACATGTGCTGATTTTTCTATATAACACGGTACATTACCAGGCCCAACGCCTAACGCTGGTTTTCCAGTAGAGTAAGCTGATTTCACCATACCAGCGCCTCCAGTTGCTAGAACGAGTGCTACACCATCATGGTTCATTAATTGTTTCGTCGCTTCAACAGACGGTCTTTCAATCCATTGAATACAGTGTTTTGGTGCACCAGCTTTCATCGCTGCATCATATACTGTTTTCGCCGCTGCCACAGAACATTTTTGTGCGGAAGGATGAAACGCGAAAATAATTGGATTTCTTGTTTTTATCGCAATTAACGCTTTAAACATTGTTGTCGACGTTGGATTCGTTACTGGCGTTACCCCAGCTACTACACCGACAGGTTCCGCGATTTCTATTATTTCTTCATGAGAATCTTCGTGAATAATTCCTACCGTTTTATCTTGCTTTATACTATGCCAAATATATTCAGTGGCAAAAATATTTTTAATGCATTTGTCTTCATATACACCACGGCCAGTTTCTTCAACTGCTAATTTTGCTAGCGGCATATGTTGATCAACACCTGCTAATGCCATTTCATGAACAATGTTGTCAATTTCCTCTTGTGTAAAACTTTCTAATGCTTGTAAAGCTTGTTGACCATTATTTACTAGCGTATCAATCATCTTTTTTACTTCCTGCATTTCATTTACAACTTTCTCTTTGACTACCATGTAAATTTCCTCCTATTCTACTATCACGGTCCTTATATGTCCCTATAGGTCAAAATAAGTCCCAATTAACATAAAAAAATAGAGATGCTTTCCTACATGAATTTCATTGTTTGTGAAATGTTTCACAAGTTTGTTCGTGAGTAACATTTCCTGAATTCAATATACATGAAATCATTTCGTTTGTGTATGTCTATTTTGTGAAATGTTTCACAAAATAATGTAATAAAAAAACGCACTGCTCTATATTAGCAGTGCGTTTTTTTATTATGCTAGCGCTTGTGCTAAATCTTCAATTAAATCTTCACCATCTTCAATACCGACAGAAATACGAATTAATGTATCTGTAATTCCTAATTCTTTGCGGCGATCAGCTGGGATTGATGCATGTGTCATTTGAGATGGAATAGAAATTAAACTTTCTACTGCTCCTAAACTTTCAGCCAGTGTAAAATACTGCAATTTCTCAAGTACTTTATTTAATGTCTCTTCACTATCTACATCAAATGAGATAATAGCACCAAAACCATTTGCTTGTTCTGTTGCTAATTCGTGGTTTTGATGTGATTCAAGACCTGGGTAATATACTTTATTTACTTTTGGATGATTATTTAAGAACTCAGCAATAGCGCGTGAATTCGTTTCATGTTCTTCCATACGAATTCCTAATGTTTTTAAACCACGAAGTAGTAAGAAGCTATCTTGTGGCCCAAGAATACCTCCTGTTGAGTTTTGTACAAAGTGAAGATTTTCTGCTAGTTGTGGGCTATTTACAACTACTAGACCTGCAACTACGTCACTATGACCTCCTAAATATTTCGTTGCACTATGAAGCACAATATCTGCTCCTAAAGAAATCGGCGACTGCCAATATGGCGTCATGAATGTGTTATCAATAATTGTTAATAAGTCTTTCTCTTTAGCAAGAGTAGATATTTTCTTAATATCAGTAATTTTTAGTAGTGGGTTCGTTGGTGTTTCCACATAAATTGCTTTCGTATTTGGACGAATCGCTTCTTTAACTTCCTCTAAGTTTGTTGTATCTACAAATATATGCTCAATACCGAAACGGTTTAATACTTTCGTAATAACGCGGTATGTTCCGCCATAAACATCATCTGTTAAAATAACGTGGTCACCTTTTGAGAACAACATAATTGTCGCTGTAATAGCAGCCATTCCTGAACCAAATGCAAATCCAGCATGCCCATTTTCTAATACAGCAATCATTTCTTCTAAAGCTGCACGTGTTGGGTTACCTGTACGTGAATATTCATATCCTTGATGCTTACCAACTGCTTCTTGTTTGTACGTACTTGTTTGATAAATCGGTACGTTTACAGATCCAGTTGAAGGTTCTCCTATGCGAATACCATGAATTAACTTTGTCTTTGCTCTCATTTTTTATTCCCATCCTTTGTATATGTCTTTACTTAAATAGCGCTCACTGCTATCAGGAAAAATGGTTACAATATTTGTACCTTGTGCTGCCTTCTCTGCCTCAAGTAAGCTCGCATGAAATGCTGCTCCTGAAGAGCTCCCAACGAGAAGTCCTTCTTTTTGCGCTAATTCTTTCACTCGTAAAAATGCATTTCGATCAGAAATCGTATGAATTTCATCAAAATAAGATGTCTTCAAAAATGGCGGGATAAATTCCAGTCCAATTCCTTCGGTCTCATGTGAACCAGCCTTACCACCATTTAAAATAGATCCTTCTGGCTCTACGATAACTGTTTTAATATCTATATTTTTTTCTTTCAAGTAAGATGCAGTCCCCATAAACGTACCGCCAGTTCCTGCTCCAGCAACAAATATGTTAATCTCTCCATTCAATGCGTCCCACAGTTCAGGTCCTAATGTTTTAAAATATGCACGAGGATTTGCCTCATTTGCGAACTGACTTGGAGAGTATGAATTCGGTATTTCATTTACTAACTCTTTTGCTTTAGCAATTGCACCGGTCATTCCTTGCTCAGTCGGTGTATGCACGACCGTTGCACCTAGTGCTTTCATTAATTCTTGTTTTTCAATACTAAATTTCTCTGGTACACAAACAATAACACGTAAATCATGCTCTAATGCTGCAAGTGCCAGTCCAATACCAGTATTCCCAGCAGTCGGTTCAATAATTGTTCCACCCTGGGTAACAAGCCCTTTTTCTAGCGCATCTTCGATTAATTCTCTTCCTAAACGATCCTTAACGCTTCCGCCTGGGTTATAAAATTCAAGCTTTGCAAATAAACGGACCCCTTTCGGAAGTGAAAAACGAGTAATTTCTACAATTGGTGTATGACCAATTAACTCATGAACTCCACGATATACATTCATCGTGTTCTCCCCCTTGTTTGCCAATAAAGAAAAGGCAACTGTATGTATTTTCTTTATATGAGACAGTTGCCTTTTTGTTACATTACTTTAACTCTTCTAACACTTTTACGATAAAGTTTGTAGAATGAAGAGCTGCTTGATCTAAAAACTGATCAAATGAAACATTTGATTCTTTACCAGCAATATCAGAAAGTGCGCGAATGATAACAAACGGAATTTCATATTGGTGGCATACTTGTGCAACAGCTGCTGCTTCCATTTCTACCGCATAAAGATTTTCAAATTTATCACGAATTGCTGCAACACGGTTCGGATCACTCATAAATGAATCACCTGTTGCAATCATACCTTTTACAACTTGAATATTTTCTTCAGCCTGCATACATTTCTCAGCTAATGCAACTAACGCCTCATCAGCTTTAAATCCAGGCGGCATTCCTGGTACTTGACCATATTCATAGTTAAATGCTGTTACATCTACGTCATGGTGACGAACTTCAGTGGAAATAACTACATCACCAACGTTTAGAGAATGATGGAATCCACCAGCTGAGCCAGTATTAATTACTTTTTCAGGCTTATATTTTTCTAATAAAATTGTCGTTGACATCGCTGCGTTTACTTTACCAATACCAGACTTTAACAAGATTACTTCATGCCCTGCTAATAGCCCTTTCGTAAATTCACAACCTGCAACCGTTTCTGTCTCTGCTTGTTCTAATTTGTCACGTAAAATACGTACTTCTTCTTCCATTGCTCCAATTACAGCAATTCTCAATCTAATCCCTCTTTCTATTGCTTAGTTGCCTCCATTACCCAAACGAAATGATTTAATCTCGTGAACGTTACATGGAAGCCATTGTTTTCAAAAATAGTCTGCATAACTGGAATACGTGTATAGTATTCCGTTTGCAAATCGTTTGCTAACTGGTGGAAACCTCTTTCTTTTGCTGTTTCAACAGTTTTATCATATGCATCTTGATCTGCAAATATCGTATCAGCAAACACTATTTTACCACCTTTGTTTAGCAATTGACTATACTTCGCAATTGCTACATTTTTTTCATCATCTGTTAAATGATGAAATGCATAGGTGCTTACAATGGTATCAATTGAATTTGGAACTTCAAACGAAAGAAAATCACCCTCTGTAATTGAAAATTCTTTTGGCAATTTCTCTTTTGCAATCATGCGCATTTCACGCGACGGTTCTATACCGTAAACTGTGCGGCCAGCAAGTAATAATTTATTTGTTAAATTACCTGTACCGACACCAAATTCTAATACATTACCAAATGACTTGTTAACTACATCCTCTAGAATGTCCTCATAATGGGCGAAAACTTCTTTATATTGTATATCTTCGCCTTGTACAAATGAGTCGTACGTATGAGCCCACTCATCAAATAAACCATTAAATTCTGTACCCATAAAAATTCCCCTTTTTCTTATCGGTTTTATCAGTATGATATTCCCTCTTTCTAAAAATGTCAATTGAAATGTACATGGTATTTCCTTCTTTTCTTTGTTACACTATAGTTGATTACATAGGAGAGGGGCCGTCTTCATGTCATTTACCTTTGAAATGTTAGAAGATAAAGTAGAGTTTTTTGAAGCGGGAGACTTAGCTTCTTTAGAACGAAAAATTAGTGAACAAATTGATAATAATAAAGCACTTATGCTTGAAGTTCATCACATCTCTCATCAAATGGTCATGGATCCTGAAAGCAAAAGACCTTATTATAGCGCGGTTGTTCATTTTAAATTAAAGAAATTGCGTTAACAAAAAAGAGAAGCTCCTAAGGAGCTTCTCTTTTTTAGTTTAGAGTTTGAACAAGTACTGGTTTCCAGCCCTCATTGTCTACCCAATCAATATTTACGTAATATCTTTTGCCACTTTGCTTATCTTGAACATCACCATAAGCTTTGCTCTTTCCAGTTTTGTCTCTTCCAACAAAATGGAATACTAATTGCTCTTTCGGTATCTCAACACCTGCAGCAATTGCACTTTGCATCTCATTCCAATCTGATGATCCTTGTTTAAACGTCATCGCCGGTGATGAACCTTGTTCTGTTCCTACAGCTTTCCAAGAAGGTTTTGTGTAAGCCTCTTTTGCCTTAGATACAGTTTTTTCAGCTGATACTTTCTCGTTAGCTTTCGCTTCTTCTTCAGCTTTTTTCTGTTCTTCTTCAGCCTTTAGCTTCTCTTCTTCAGCTTTTTTCTTAGCTTCTGCTTGCTCTTGTTCTTTTTTCTTAGCAGATTCTTTATCTTCTGATTTTCCAGCTTTCTCATTCTTTGTTGTTTGTTGAGAGACTTTCTTATCAGTAGAAGATGCTTGCTCTTTCGTACTAGGAACGAACAATTGATATGCTACAATAGCTACTAATAGTAATACAATAGCGATTGCAATATTTAAAACACCGTTTTGACGACGTTTTTGTTGTTTCTGTTGGAATCTTGATCCTCCTGCCATTCTCCAAACCTCCATGCAGTTTTTCCTAATTGCTATTGTAACATTAAATCTAGAAAGGTTGAACATTTACAATGATATTTTCATGAAATGAAGACATTTCACTATAAATTGCAAGATTACTTTTCATTCTCCAATTGATAGATTGCTCCCACCATATCTTTAAAAATAGGTGTAACTTTATTCACTTTGCTATCAGTCTCTAGATCAACAACAACTAAAGCATATCTTGGATTCTCATACGGAAAATAACCTGCAAACCAGCGATTCACCCTCGTCCCTTTCCCCGTTTGCGCTGTCCCGGATTTTCCAGCGACACTTAGTGGCAACGAACGGAATGCCGTTCCTGTTCCTTTCTCCCTTGTTACAACGCCTCTTAATAACTCTTGTAATGTTTTCACTGTTTCATACGAAAGCTGTTTTCCATTTAACGTATGGCTCTCAAATGTAAAAAAATCCGCTCCATTTTTATATACTATTTTTTCAACAGCTTTCACTTCCATCTTTTCTCCATTCCTCGCAATCGTCGCCATCATATTGGCAATTGCTAGAGGTGATATACGTACATCTTTCTGTCCAATCGCTGTTTGTTCTACCGCTTTTTTATTACTTTTATTTTCTTCATTTCCCCAAATAGTAGTGCCTTTCTCTTCTGACATTTGCTCAAAATGAGGTGTATGAAATACAGAACCTTTCCATCCAACCTTTTCATTTGCTCCTAGAGCTGCTACGTATGTTTCTAACACCGTCCTATCCTTTTGTAATAGCTCGTTACCTAACTCGGAAAATGTCCTGTTACAGCTCCTAGCAAAGCTCTCTTTAAAGTTAAGCGTACCCATCCTAACTTGCGGGTCGTTTTCACCATATAAATCTTTATTACAGTTAAATGTCCGATTAAACAAATTTACTTTTTGATCAATGACTGCAGCTGCAACTACTGTTTTAAAAACAGAGCCTGGAAAATGTGGCGTTAACATTTGATTTTCAAGTGTAGTTTTATATAAATTCTCATCCCTTACTTGTAAAGACGGCTTACTAACCATCGCTAATATTTCATTTGTCTTTACATCAAGTAATACTAATCCCCCCTTCTTTATTTCGTTTGCTTCAATCACTTCTTCTGCTTTTTGTTGCAACTCTTTATGTAAAGTAGTTTGAATCCTAACTGGATAAAATGGATTTCCTGGTGAAGTGTATTTCGCTTGCTTTCCGAAAATTGGTTCTCCTTGCCGATCTACTTGATATAATACTTTTGCCTCTCCATCAGTCAATAGAAATTCATCAAATGATTGCTGTAATCCTGAAATCCCTATCGGCGTTTGTTTTGAAATTTTTTTCAATTCTCCATATCGCTTTTGAAATTCCCTTTCGTTCTCCCCTACATCACCAATTAAATGACTTATCTCTCCAGTTTGTTTTAATCGCACTTCAGCTGCTACAATACCTAATACATGTAATTCATTTACCTTCTCCATCTGCTCTCGTGTCACTCGAAATGGAGCAGTTTCTCCTTGTAGGGTAAATGCATTTTTGTTATTTTTCATTTGTCTTCTAATCTCTTGTCTCGACACACCAATGATATGCGCGATTTTCTCTAACATGTCATTTTTTATTTGTAAAAATGGAAAAATAATTAAAACAGGATATTTTTCCTCACCTATTTCTTTACCATTACGATCTATAAACTGCCCACGTCCATCGTCTACTGTAATGGATTGTGTGCGTTGCGTAACACTTTTTTCAATTAAATTTATTTTGCGATCAGTAAATGATTCTGTATCTATAATTTGAATTTGGATTAAACGACAAAGCAATAAAAACATAACGCTCATAAAACAAATTAAAACAATTGTAATTCTCCGTTTTATTTTCATAAAAAACACCTCGTCTATTGTAGTTTAGACGAGGTACTATTTTATTTATACAATCTCCAAAACAAAAACAGATATTATATAAGGCTATTATTGTTTCTTTGGCTTCTCTAAAAATTTCATAAGAAGCGATCTAAATTCAGTTTCATTCACTCCAGTGTTTTTAGCAACTTCAATTACAGTGGTTGTTACATTAGCCGCTATTTTTAAATAATCCTTACTAAGATTATCCATTTCATTTCTTTTTTCTTTTGCATTCTCAACTGTTACAGAATCAATACAAGTAATCATCTTATCTACAATATGTAAATAATTATTTTGTGCATCTATTATTTTTTGAATATCATCTTTATTACTTACTTTCGATTGTTTTAAATATGTATATGCTTGATTCACTTCATCTTTTAAAATTTTATCATTATTCTTCGCCTGTTCTTGTAACATATTCTTCATATCATCTATTGTTTTTTGATCCATCGAATCTCGCAATAAATAATCTGGATTCCCAATTGCGTAATCATACTTAATCGTTACATCTTGAAATATTTTCATGACAATTGCTAATTGATACGCTACATCAAAATCATTAAATTCCTTTTTATCTTGTGGATTTTCTAAGGCTTTTGAACTCTCAGTTGCTTTAATATCCTTTTTTTCTTCTTGCTTTACTTTTTCTCCCTTTGATGATGTAGTTTCTTCATTCGTTCCGCATGCAGCAAGTCCTAATATGGAGATACTACAAACCAATCCTGTAAAGATTTTATGTTTCATAATTAGCCCCTTTTCCCTTTCAAAACCTATGGTCTCTAATTATGATATCAAAGCTTAAAGTGTTTTTTTGACATTTTTTGTCGAATCACTCTAAGGTTTACACAATTTTTTTCATTCTACAGAAAAAAAAGATTCTCCCGATAGGAGAATCTTTTTTTATTTTACAGAGACAATCTCTACTTGCATTTCTCCGCCTGGTGTTTGGATTGTTACTTTCTCACCAATTTGCTTACCTAATAAGCTTTTTGCGATTGGAGAATCGTTAGAAATTCTTCCTTCGAATGGATCAGCTTCCGCGCTACCTACGATTGTATACGCTTCTTCATCTCCGTTTGGTAATTCTTTAAATGTTACTGTTTTACCTAATGTAACAACAGTAGATACTTCGCCAGTATCTTTAATGATAACTGCGTTACGAATCATATTTTCTAATTGTGTAATACGTCCTTCTACGAACGCTTGCTCATCTTTCGCTGCATCGTACTCAGAGTTCTCAGAAAGGTCCCCGAAGCTACGTGCGATTTTAATACGTTCTACTACTTCTTTACGTCTTACTGTTTTTAATTGCTCAAGTTCGTTCTCTAGTTTTTGCTTACCCTCTTGCGTCATAGGGTATGTTTTTTCTGTTGACATATTTTCCACTCCTTTTATATACCAATCCCCCGAAAAAAAGAGGAGTTCCATATGAAAACTCCTCCGCTTCCATTGTTAGCGGAGGTTTCTAGTACCCTTGCACTAGCGGAGTTGTCACATACAACCCCGTATTTCCAATTCTTCTTTATATAAAGAAGATATGTATGGAAAGTTGATATAAATATGCCCTCACCTATATATAGATGAGGTTGCATGTTTCATTGTATTCGATAGGAAGGGAAAAAATCCCTTCCTATCGTATATCTTTTACTATGCTATTACAAATTTACTTTTTGTTCAAGAATTGTTGCAATTTTTGTCACCATAATATCAATTGCAACGTGGTTTTGTCCACCTTCAGGGATAATAATATCCGCAAATTTCTTAGAAGGCTCAATAAATTGATTGTGCATTGGACGTACAACATTTACGTACTGATCAATAACTGAATCCATCGTACGACCGCGCTCTTTAATATCACGCTGCATGCGGCGCAAAATACGAAGGTCAGCATCCGTATCAACGAATAATTTAATGTCCATTAACTCGCAAAGACGTGGGTCTTCTAAAATAAGAATTCCTTCTAAAATAATTACATCTTTCGGCTCAACTGGAATAATTTCTTCTGAACGCGTATGCAATGTATAGTCATATACAGGCTTATCAATTTGCTCATATGCAAGCAACTGCTGCAAATGTTCAATTAACAGATCATTATCAAACGCAAGCGGATGATCATAATTTGTTTTTAAACGCTCTTCCATTGGTAAATGGCTTTGATCTTTGTAATAATAATCTTGCTCTAAGATTAAAATAGAATGACCTTTAAAATGGTCAAAAATCGCTTTCGTTACACTCGTTTTACCTGATCCCGAACCACCAGCAATTCCAATTACAACAGGCTTATTCGTCCCCATTCGACTATCACTCTTTCTTATTGAAGTATGCTTTTGCGCATCATATTATTCACATACACTCGTTGATCCACTTTGAATTTCACGATTTGCAACGGATGTCTCGCTGCATCTAATTCGTTTCCATCCTCATCCCAAATTTTCTCCACCGTTTGCGTAAAGTTTTCTATTTCTGGTCCAAAGAACTCCACTTCATGTCCTGGTTTGAAATGATTACGTTGCTCAATCGTTACGATGCCCGTTTCTTCATTATAATCTAACACTAAACCAGCAAAATCATACGTTGTTTTCTTACTATGATTTCCAAACATTTGCTCTTGATGTCCTGGAACCCCTTCAAAGAATGCAGGAGCTGTATCACGATTTGCACATTTATCAAGCTCATCTAACCATTCTTGTTTAAACTCAAAGTTATCTGGATCCGCACAATAAGCATCAATTACTTTACGATATACAGTTGCTACAGTCGCTACGTAATGGATTGATTTCATACGTCCTTCTACCTTTAAGCTATCGATTCCGATTTCAATCATTTTCGGAATTGATAAAATTAAATTTAAATCTTTTGGACTCATCGCAAAGTGAGCATCTCCTTCTTGGAATAGAGGAAGCTCTTTTGCATCTTTATGTTGTGATACTGTTTGAACTAAATCATAATCCCAGCGGCAAGATTGGCAACAACCACCACGATTAGAATCACGCGCTGTCATATGGTTACTTAATGTGCATCTTCCTGAATATGCGATACACATTGCACCATGTACGAATGCTTCAATTTCAATATCCACTTTTTCTTTAATTTCTTTCATTTCTTCATAGCTTGCTTCACGAGCTAATACAAGACGATGTAAACCTTCTTCTTTCCAATACTGTGCTGCTTTCCAGTTGGATAGTGATTGCTGTGTGCTTAAATGCACCTCAACAGAAGGCGCTACGCGTTTAGAAGTCTCAATGATAAGCGGATCAGCAACGATAATTCCCGTTACGCCAGCTTTTTCAATCCCTTTTAAATATTCCTCTAGCCCGTCCATATTTTCATTATGTGCAAAGATATTTGTTGTTACGTATATTTTTGCTCCATACTTCTTTGCAAACTCAACGCCTTCTGCCATTTCTTCTAGCGTAAAGTTACCTGCATTCGAACGAAGACCAAATTCTTGTCCACCTAAATATACAGCATCTGCCCCGTAATGGATAGCTACTTTTAATTTTTCTAAGTTACCCGCAGGGATTAACAGTTCAGGTTTCTTCACAATAACACGTTTGCCATCGATCACTCGTGAAATTTCTTGTACAGTCATTTCCTACACCCTCCTCGTTTAGTAAACCGTTTCTTTAAAGAAGAATCCTGTATCTAACGGACGATTTACTGGTTGCATTTCTTCTATTTCTTTATATAGATCATCTTTCACGTCATAATATGCATCACGATCTTCTACGCATAAATCAATCGCTTGACGATATTTCTTCGTTACTTCAATAATGTATTCAGAGCTTTTTAGTACACCGTCGATTTTTAAGCTATCAACTTCAGCTTCGATTAGTTCCTCTAATTCATCGATGAAACAAATATCGTTGGGACTCATAATGTGAGTACCATTTTCATCTTCATAAATTGGATATTTATTGTTGCGCTCTGGGTCATATAAGAACATATTCTCTTCATATTTTTTCTTTTCAATGTCAAGATTACGTCCTTGATACTCAAAGTAGTTTCCTACTAATGAACGCTTCGATTGGAACATACAAGTCATACCGTGAATTTGTACTTCTAGTTCCACTTCAGCATTTTCTTTTAAATCAACAATTTCATCTAAGCTCAGCTCACGAGCTAATACAGCACGCTTCGCTCCTCTTTGTCCCCAGTAATTACAAGTGAACCAGTTTGTTGCTGTCGTTTCTGTATTCCAGTGCAACTGCATATTTGGTGCTACTTCGCGAACAGCCATTAATACCGCTGGATCTCCGAAAACAATTGCATCTACATTTACTTCGTTTAAAAATGAAACGTAATCTGTTAATTCTTCTACTTTATCGTTGTGGAACATAGCGTTCATGGCTACGTATACTTTCACACCATTTTCATGTGCAATCTTCACAGTTTGTTTTACATCTTCACGTGAAAACTCCCCTGCTAAACGTAAACCAAACTTTTGCTCACCGATCATTACCGCATCTGCTCCTGCTTTCGCAAGAGGTTCGATATCCGCCACCGCTCTTGGCGTTACTAACAATTCAGGTTTCTTCATACCTTGGTCACCCTCTCTTTTTACTAACAGCTACTCCATCACCAATTGGGAAAATCGTTGTATCATATCCTTCATGATTCATAAGCCACTCATTGTACGTCTTAATACGACGGATTAAACCACGTGTACGTCTGTTTTCAATTTTCTCTTTTGTCGTTACAAGACCGTGGTACATAACATTATCTGAAATAATTACTCCACCAGGATTTAATAACGGTTCATATAAGTCAAAAAAGCGACGATACTGTCCTTTTGCTGCATCAATAAAAATAACGTCAAATGTCCCGTGTTCTTTTACTTGTTCACCTGTCTCTAACGCATCACCGTAAATAACTGAAATACGATCTGTTACTGGGGAACGTTCTATATATTCAAGTGCTTTTTCATATCGCTCACGATTGCGCTCAACTGTCACAATACGTGAATTTGGAATAGCTTGCATCATACGAATACTAGAATAACCGATTGCTGTTCCAAGTTCTAAAATGCTTTTCGGTCCAATTAAACGTAAAAATTGCAGCATAAATTCCATTCCAAGTCGATCCATAATCGGCACATGATTTTCTGTTGCATATTCTTCCATTTCAAGAATTAATTTATCTTTCGGATCAATAAATGATAATAGGTACTCGTTAACTGCATCCTCCATAAATGGTCCTCCTTATTTACATGGAGAAGTGCCTCTATGACGTCTTTTCACACATAGAATGCAATAAAAATACAAGCCAGCTTTACCCTTAGCTTGTACGTCCCGTTTTGATATTAAAAACGATTCTTCTGCCAGTTTTTAACCCGATATATTTTACCACAAAAAAGAGGGATGTGCGACTTTTTTCGCTATCCCTCCCCATTTCACTGTTTTTTCGTAATGTATTTTTGCTTTAATGCATTATGCTCTTCTAATGTTTTCGCATAATACACTTCACCACTTGGTGCAGCTAAGAAATAATAATAATCTGTTTGCGCAGGTTCTAACGCAGCTTCCACTGAATGTTTACCAGAGTTTGCGATCGGCCCTACCGGCAATCCTTTTACAACATACGTATTATACGGTGAGTTGACCTTTAAATCTTCGTATAATACACGTTGTTTATGCTTTCCAAGTGCATATAATACCGTTGGATCCGTTTGAAGCGGCATACCTTTTGTTAAACGATTATAAAAGACACTAGAGATCTTTTGACGATCTGTAAAACCAGTTGCCTCTTCTTCAATAAGTGAAGATAATGTTAAAAGCTGATGAACATCCCAATTCTTCGCTTTCATTTTCGCCTCATTTTGAACAATGATTGCATTTGTTTTCTCAAGCATTGGAATTACAATTTCTTCTAACGTTGTATCTTTCTTATAAAACGAATACGTTGCAGGATATAAATAACCTTCTAATGGGTATTTAATATTACTATCAAAGATTTTATCCGTTAATAACTTCGGATACTTTTGCTGCATTTTTTGAATAAATGCTTTATCGTTTAATTGACGCGTAACATCATCTTTATTCCACTTTAGTTCTGTCGCAATCGTTTCTGCAATTTCAGTTACTTGCGCCCCTTCTTTAATCGTCACTTTATAAAGAGCTGGACGATGCACGTTGCCAGATGACATTTGTTCGATAACATCTTCAGCATTCATTGAAGGATTTAATAAATATGTACCTGCTTGTAAACTTTTCGATTTAGCCTTTGTATAAAAACTAAAAACTGTACCGTTTTTTACAGCGCCTTTTTCTTCTAAAATTTCTCCAATTTTACTTGTAGATGATCCTTTCGGAATTTCTACTTCAATCTCTTTTTTATTCCCGCTATCAACTGGTCCTAATGCGGATGAAATATACGCATAGACTGAACCACAAACTAAAAGCAGTGCAATAATCGAAAATAAAAAGATGCGTCTACGCTTCTTTTTCACTTGATTCTCTATCAAAACATTTCCTCCTTACTTAATTGTAGACCGTATGTACACTTTTCTATACAGCACGATGTAAAAACGCAACAAATTCACTTATCTTTTTTAATTGACAATTTATTTTTCTACAATCCGTCTCATTATACTACAAAGACTTACACAGTTTCGACAAAAAATCTTTCATTTTACATATAAATACAAAAAAAGATGGACTGTATATCGTCCATCTTTTCAGTACTTATTATTCAGCTTCTTGCTCATCAGCTAGAGTGTTAAACATTTCTTGTACCATTTCCCACTCTTCTTCAGATTCGATTGGAAGTAAAGTTCCGCCCTCTTCTTCATTTTGCTCATAAGCCATTGCATCATAAATTTGGTCTCCATCTTCGTCTACTTCACCGATTGGAGAGAAGACTACGTATGATTTTTTGCCAAATTTTTCAGCGTCAAAAGTGAAAATAATTTCACATAAATGTTCGTTACCTTTTTCGTCTACAATTGTAATTTGATTTTCTTCCATTTTGGTCACCTCTTATTTACTATCTAAAAATCCTTGTAAGATTACGACTGCAGCCATCTTATCAATTACTTGCTTTCGCTTCTTACGGCTTACATCGGCTGAAATGAGTAGACGTTCCGCTGCCATCGTTGACAAACGCTCGTCCCACATTACAACGTCTAATTGTAACAGCTCTCGTAGGTTTTCTGCAAATTGTTGGCACGCTTCACCACGTGGGCCAATTGTACCATTCATATTTTTAGGTAAACCTACTACTATTTTGTCCACATTGTACTGCTTTACTAACTCAGAAATACGATCAAAACCAAAGTGACCTCGTTCTTCGTTAATCTTAATTGTTTCTAATCCTTGTGCTGTCCAGCCCATTTCGTCGCTAATTGCAACTCCGACTGTTTTTGTACCTACATCTAAACCTAATATCCGCATAAACTACTCCTCACGATGATGTTTCAAGTAAGACTTCACAAGCTCTTCAATTAACTCATCACGTTCAAGCTTGCGAATGATGCTACGTGCATCTTTATGGCGAGGTATGTATGCTGGGTCTCCACTTAATAAATAACCGACGATTTGGTTAATCGGATTATAGCCTTTTTCTTGAAGTGCATCATACACAGTTAAAAGTACATCATTTACATGGACACTCTGTTTTTCATCTTGAATGCTAAACTTCATTGTTTTATCAAAACCGTCCATTTCAAGCACCTCACTTATATAGTAAGTATAGGGAGAAGAACTTCTCCTCTCCCTACCATTGTACACTACTATCTCTTTATTTTGAAACAGATTTAACGTACTCTTGTACAAATGCTAAAGCTTCTTCGACTTGAGCTGGGTTTTTACCGCCTGCTTGTGCCATATCAGGACGGCCACCACCGCCACCGCCGCAACGAGAAGCTACTTCTTTCACAAGTTTACCAGCATGGTAACCTTGGCTAATTAAGTCTTTCGTTACACCTGCTAGGATGTTTACTTTATCGTCATTAACAGACGCTAATACAACAACTGCTGACTCTAATTTATTTTTCAGATCATCCATCATCGTACGTAAGTTGTTCATATCTGCAACATTTACTTTCGCTGCTAATACATTCACACCATCAACTGTCATTACAGAATCAGTTAAGTTTCCAGCTTCGATATTGCTTAATTTTGCAGCAAGAGATTCATTTTCTTTTTGCAGTTGTTTCACTTCAGCAAATAGACCATCAACTCTTGTTAAAATATCTTTCGGATTTGTTTTCATTTTTCCTGCTGCTTCTTTTAATAAACCTACTTGATCGTTCATTAATTCGTATGCAGACTTACCAGTTACTGCTTCAATACGACGAGTTCCTGCACCAATACCAGACTCAGCAACGATTTTGAAAATACCGATAGAAGCTGTATTATCAACGTGACAACCACCACAAAGCTCTAAGCTGTAATCGCCAACTTGTACAACGCGTACAACATCTCCGTATTTTTCACCGAATAATGCCATTGCGCCCATTTCTTTCGCTTCTTCGATTGCTTTTTGAGAAATCTCAACATCAATACTTTCCCAAATTTTTTCGTTTACCATACGCTCAATTTTTTCTAATTCGTCAGCTTGTACTTGACCGAAGTGAGAGAAGTCAAAACGTAGACGTTCAGAAGTTACAAGAGAACCTGCTTGGTTAACGTGTGTTCCAAGTACGTCTTTTAATGCTTGGTGTAGTAAGTGAGTTGCTGTATGATTTTTTACAACGCTACTACGGTTTTTCGTATCGATAATAGCTTTTACAGCCGCATCTTTCGTTAATGTACCTTCTTCAACAACAACTTTATGCAAGTTTTGGCCGTTTGGTGCTTTTTGTACGTCTTTTACAAGAACTTTCACACCATCTGCAAGAAGGTAACCACGGTCTGCAATTTGTCCACCACTCTCAGCATAGAATGGTGTTACATCAAGAATTAACTGTCCTTCTTCACCAGCTTGTAAGCTGTCTGTGTATTCGCCGTTTTTCACAAGTGCAACAACGTTACTTTCTGTTGCAACTGTACCGTAACCAACGAATTCGCTCGCTACTTTAATTTCTCCAAGGACACCACCTTGAACTTGCATAGAATCAACGTCTTGACGAGCAGCACGTGCACGCTCACGTTGTTTTTCCATTTCATTTTCAAAACCTTCATGATCAACTGTCATGCCAGCTTCTTCTGCATATTCTTCTGTTAATTCAATTGGGAAACCGTATGTGTCATATAGACGGAACGCATCTACTCCAGAAATAACAGTTGTTTTTTCTTCTTTTGCTTTTGCAATTACTTCAGCTAAAATCGCTTCACCATCATGAAGTGTTTCATGGAAACGCTCTTCTTCGTTCTTCACAACTTTCGCAATGAAATCTTTCTTTTCAAGTACTTCTGGATAGAAGTCTTTCATTACTTCTCCAACAACCGGTACTAATTCAAACATAAATGGACGGTTGATGTTTAATTTCTTCGAATAACGAACAGCGCGGCGTAATAAACGACGTAATACATAACCACGGCCTTCGTTAGATGGAAGAGCACCGTCACCAACAGCGAATGTTACTGTACGGATATGGTCAGCAATTACTTTGAATGCCATATCTTTTTCTAAATCGCCATTACGATATTTTTCACCAGAAATTGTTTCTGTTGCACCAATCATCGGCATGAATAGGTCTGTATCAAAGTTCGTAGGTACATCTTGAACGATAGATGTCATACGCTCTAGACCCATCCCTGTATCAATGTTTTTCTTAGGAAGTGGTGTATATGAACCGTCTGGATTATGGTTAAATTGAGAGAATACAAGGTTCCATACTTCTAAGTAACGCTCGTTTTCTCCGCCTGGATATAATTCTGGGTCACTAAAGTCATTACCGTAAGCTTCTCCGCGGTCATAGAAAATCTCTGTATTCGGTCCACTTGGCCCTTCACCGATATCCCAGAAGTTTTCTTCTAAGCGGATAATACGCTCTTTTGGAACGCCCATTTTCTCATTCCAAATTGTGAATGCTTCTTCATCTTCTGGATGGATTGTAACTGATAGTAATTCTTTATCGAATCCGATCCATTTGTCGCTCGTTAAGAATTCCCAAGCCCATGTAATTGCTTCTTCTTTGAAGTAATCACCAATTGAGAAGTTTCCTAACATTTCAAAGAATGTATGGTGACGAGCTGTTTTCCCTACGTTTTCAATATCGTTTGTACGAATTGATTTTTGAGCATTTGTAATACGTGGATTTTGTGGGATTACACGTCCATCAAAATATTTTTTTAATGTAGCTACACCACTATTAATCCATAGAAGAGATGGATCTTCATGTGGAACTAGTGATGCACTAGGTTCTACTGCATGTCCTTTTTCTTGGAAAAAGTCTAAAAACATTTGACGAATTTGTGCGCCTGTTAGTTGTTTCATTGTATTTTCCTCCTTAAATATAAAAAACTCCCGTCCCTATAAAAGGGACGAGAGTTAACTCGCGATACCACCCTAATTATGAATTGATTACAATAACAATCAATTCATCACCTCATGGTGCCGTAACGTGGCAAGACGGCAGTGATTAGCTGCTCTCAGGATTAGCTTTCTGTTACCCTTCATTTAAAGCTTCTTTCAGCCATATGGAAGCTTCTCTCTATAAATGGACTGTAACGTACTTGTTCCGTCATTGATTTAATGTATTATATGACTAAATATAATAGAATTCTCTTAAGTTTGTCAATGTAGATAATCATTTATATTGTATTAATTGCTTATTAATCATAGGTATTCTACTATTCATTCTTAACAGCCTTTTCATATATTATGCGTTTATTAACAAATCGGAATCTCCTTATAAGAATGATTTATAAAAATTTCTAAATATTACTTTTTTGCTATAATTAAATTATTGTTAATAAAATAAAGGAGCGATCACAATGACAACCTTACTTAGCAAAGCTAAAAACATATTAGCGACTGACGAAACGATATTATTTTACGCAGCATGTTCATTAGACATATTTATTTATCGTTCCGTCGCAAGGCCAGGATTGCTAATTTTAACGAACAAAAGACTATTCTTTTATGGGCCAGATGTAAGTAAGAATCCAATATTTGAAGAGTACTCTTTCGCAAAAATTTCTAATCTAAAAGAACAAAAGCGTCTTTTCAACAATCAAATTATATTTATGTATGATAACGAATGGAAAAAAATAAAACATATTCAAACAAATGATGTGAGCTCCCTCGTTCAAAAAATACACGAGCAACTTTCTAAATAAATATATGATTAGCCCTCTATTTCTTACATAGAGGGCTTCTATACTTACACATCTTCTTTTTTCAAGAGCGGTCTCACATGAACAATGACAGTACGAATAACTGCTAAAATCGGAACCGATATTAGCAATCCTACAATCCCAGCTACCTCTCCCCCAACTAGTAAGGCAAGCATAATAATAACGGGATGCATACGAAGTGACTTACCAACGATGTAAGGCGATAAAATGTTACTCTCCACAAATTGCAAAATCGCAATCGTGATCCCCGCCTTAATAAGTAAACTCGTTGATACTGTTGCTGCAATCATTAACGTCGGGATCGCTCCTAAAATAGGACCGAAGTATGGGATTATATCCGTTACCCCAATAATAATGCCAAGCAATAATGGATATTTCATACCGATAAACCAAAAAGAAAGAGCTGATACTCCCCCTAATACTAAACAAACAAATAACTGTCCTCGAATATAGCTTCCAAGTGACTTATCAATTTCTTTCGCAAGCATTTGCCCCGTACCTCGCCATTTACTTGGGACTAGTTTCCAAAAGATATGATAAAACTCACCATAATCTTTTAATATGTAAAATACAATGAACGGTATTAAGAAAATAATGAGCAATGAATCGAGTACACCACGAGCTGTACTCATCACTTTATTTAAAAGCGCTTGAATCTTCGTTTCCACACCCACAAAAAGTTGTTTCACCTTTTCATGAATGAACGAAGGGAAATTCGCTGTTTGTTCTGTAACGCCATCCATCCACGAATCGTACATCTTTGTAAACTGGGGAAATTGTTCATTAATCTCTTGTAACTGTTTAATAACGACTGGTGTTCCTTTATAAATCCCATAACCAATTCCGCCAAAGAAAAGGATATAAATGAGCAAAATGGCAAGTGTACGGGGCATCCCTTCCTTATGAATTTTTTCAATTAAAGGGTGCAATAAATACGCAATAAAACACGCGATAAGAAACGGCGTGATTGCCACTTTAAATACAAAAATAATCGGTGCCCATAGCGGCTTAATTTTTAAAAAGACGAGCAGACAAAGAAAAACAAGTAACAATAATCCTAAACGATATATCCAAATGATTTTAAGATTCTTCATATGAAAAACCTCCTCCACCTTTATTTTGAAAATAAATGGGGTAGGTTATGTGCGAAACTTTTAAAATCTTTTCATACGGACCATACTGTTTTTTAAAGACGTACATATAAATAACATAACAAGGACAACCACCCCTGAGAATACAGCATGAATTAATATAATCAGGAGGGCTAATTATGGTTTTGTTTATGCTTGGATTATCAGCACTTTTTATGATTCTTGAATGGATTTGTATCGGGTTCGGTATTTGGAAGGGGTTCTTTATTCATTCCTCACGTAAAGAAAAAGCGAAGCAATTATGGCAGTATGGAATACTTGGCGTTGGCTGCTACGGTCTATCTTATCTTTTCTCAGAGATCGGACTTTTTTATTTGCATATGGGTGCATAAAAAAACTCCCTTGTCTACAAGGGAGTTTTTCAATTTATCGAAATGATTATAAGTAAGACTTAATCATCTTACGTGCTTTTTTCATATTGCGTTTTGAAAATACATCTTGTTTACGAGCATATTGATATGCTGCAGCTCCAACACCTAATGCGATTAATGAATTGCGTAGATTCAAAGTAAATCCCCCTTTTCGTTATCCGATCGTTCTTTCATTCTCATCAAATAAATCATCAAGAGAGCTTAATGAACCGTCTTCCTCAACTTGATGTGTATGGATTTTCCCCTTTGAAACCGATAATTCGATATAACAATTCCAGCAATAAAATTGGTTGACACCTATTTTTCCAATGTCTTTCCCTTTGCAATTTGGACAAATGAACATATGGCTTTCATCTCCTTACAGTCTCCCAGATTCTATTCGCCATTATGTCCAAACTGCATTCATTTATACATTACTGGAGCCTTTCAACGCTATGCGTTTGAAAGTTTCACTATATAATTTCACCTTGTTACATGAAATCATACGGTGAAATGTTTTCCACGTCCATTTCCTCGCCATTAACTGTGACCATCTGTACTTCTCCTTGTGATTCTTGCAAGCGACTAGCTAAAGTTGTTTGACGCATTGCATCATCAAGGCGATTTACACCAGATTGGAAAGCTGCTTCCTCCCCGCAAATAATAAGGAACTTCTTACTTCTTGTAATACCCGTGTAAATTAAATTACGACGTAACATACGGTTGTAACTTTTCACGATTGGCATAATAACAATCGGAAATTCACTACCTTGTGATTTATGAATGGAACAACAATATGCATGCGTAATTTGATTTAAATCGGGCTTCGTATACGTTACCTCAATTCCATCAAATGAAACGATAATCATATCTTGTTGCTCAACGTTCTCTTTTGCATAAAACACCGAAACAATTTCCCCAATATCACCATTAAACACTTGGCTCTCCGGCTGATTCACGAGTTGCAGTACTTTATCGCCTCTTCGGTACACAACATCGCCGTAAGCAATTTCTTTACTCTTTTCCCTCTTCGGATTAAATACTTGTTGCAGCGCTTCGTTTAATACATTAATACCAGCAGGCCCGCGGTACATCGGTGCTAATACTTGAACATCCCTTGCACTAAAGCCTTTTGTTTTAGCATTTTCGCAAACTTTTTTCACAACCTCAACAATTTGAGCCCCTGTACAGCTGATAAACGAACGATCTTTTTTATTTTGCGCTAAATCTGGCGGGAGTGTGCCGTCTTTGATCGCATGGGCAAGTTGAATAACAGATGAGCCTTCTGCTTGACGATAAATTTCAGTAAGCTTCACTGTCGGAACTGCGCCTGCATTTAATAAATCTTTTAATACTTGTCCAGGTCCTACAGATGGCAACTGATCTTCATCACCTACAACGATAACTTGAATATTCGTCGGCAACGACTTAAATAGCTGATTTGCAAGCCAAATATCAACCATTGAAAATTCATCGATAATAAGGAGCTTACCTTGGACAGGATCCGTTTCATTACGCTGGAAAGATCCTTCTGGCGTCCAACCAAGTAAACGGTGAATTGTGCAAGCTGGAAGTCCTGTCGATTCACTCATCCGCTTCGCTGCTCTTCCTGTTGGAGCTGTTAATAGTATTGGAAATGGATTATCATCACTGTATTCATTCGGATTTAACGATAATCCGTGAAGTGACGCATACATTTCAACAATCCCTTTAATAACTGTTGTTTTCCCTGTTCCTGGTCCACCTGTCAATAACATCATCGGTTTATGAAGTGCCGTTTGAATTGCTTCTTGCTGAAACGGTGCATATTGTACGTTCAGTTGTTCTTCAATTTCACCTAACGTTTTTAACACTTCCGCTTCTGGAAATGAAGGTGTTTCTTCTTGATTCATAAGCCTGCGAATAGACTTTACAACACCTTTTTCAGAGTAGAATAACGTCGCTAAATACACTCGTTCTTCTTCTATGATGACTTTCCCTTCACTTTGCATCGTTTCAATACAACCTATAATATCTTCCTCAGTCACTCTTCCTTCTTGATTGTTTAAAAGTGACATCGTTTCTCTTACAAGTTGATCTTTCCTCATATAAACATGACCAAGTTGTAATGAGACATTCTCTAATGTGTAAAAACATCCCGCTCGTACACGGTCGTCATGATTACCCGATATCCCTAACGCACGCCCTATATCATCCGCTCTTCCAAAACCAATCCCGTCCACTTCTTCAATAAGTTGATACGGATTATTACGAATCACTTCTAATGTCATCTCTTTATATTGCTGGTAAATCTTAATAGAAAGTTTCGTTCCAAAACCGTAGCCATTTAAAAAGCTCATTACTTTCTCTAATCCTTGATGTTCAACAATTGTCTCATATATTTCCTGAGCCTTTTGTTTATTAACAACACCATTTAATGCCTCAGGGTCATCCATAATTTTAGAAATAGCATGTTCTCCGAGATGGTCCACAATTTTTTCAGCTGTACGCTTTCCTATCCCTTTAAATAAATCACTCGCTAAATATTGCACCATACCTGCTTTTGTTTGCGGCAATTCTTTTTTAAATGTTTCAACCATATATTGTTTTCCATACTTTGGATGGTCCTTAAAATGACCAGTCAATGTAAACACTTCATCTTCATGCATGCGGGGAAAATGACCGTTTATCATTACTTTCTTTTCGTCATACGTTTCATTCGTTTCAATGACTTTCATACTGACAACGGAATAGAGGTTTTCTTCGTTGTGGAAAATGGTATGAAGAACTTGCGCTTTTATAAACTTTTTCTCTTCCTCAAACAAATCCATTGCATGTTGATTTCCCATCTTTCCTCTCCTTTCCGATATTTTCACTTTAATGAGCAGTACATCCCCCACCTTTTTAGATGAGGGATAACTACCCATTAAACTATATTTTTATCTTATTCAGCTTCTTGCTCTAATAAACGAACGCCATTACCCGCTAAAAAGTGATCTGGCTGAATTTCAGTTGCTTTCTTAAATAAAGCGAGAGCCTTCTCATTATTTTCCTCAAATACGTACGCAACACCTAAATTGTAATACGCATCTGCATGCTCTTCATCCATTTCTAATACCTTTTCAAAATAAGGTTTCGCCTCTTGAACATGTTCTAATCGCGCGAAGCAAAGTCCGCACTGGAATACAGCTTCTACATCGTTTTCATCTAATTCTGTTGCTCTTTGTAAGAATGGTAGTGCAAGACGATCATTTCCAAGCTGTACATGTGTGATACCTAACATAAATGTTACATCAGCTGATTGTAATCCAGCTTGCATTGCTTGTTCAAATACAGCTTTCGCCTCAGTAAATTGCTCTTGGCCATAATATACATTTCCTAAACCATAATAGGCAGCTGCAGATTTATCATCTAACTCTAGTGCGCGTTTATAAAATAAAATCGCTCGCTCGCTATCACCTAATACGTCTAATAAATTTGCAAAATTAATGTATCCAAGCGCATCTTTCGGATTTTCTTCGATTGCTTCTGTAAAATTTTTAGCTGCTTCTTCCCAGTTTCCTTCTTGCATATATTGAATACCTGTTTCAAGTTTGTTTGACATGTCCTTCACCTCTACAACAAATTATAACAAAGAATGTATTTTCCAAGCGAACGAAAATTCGCTTTATGTAAAAGAAACCTCTAACCGCTAATCGGCAGAGGCTTCTCGTTTATCCTAAATAATCCAATTTCTTACCACTACGGTATACTTCATCAATTGTAGCACCGCCTAAGCACTCATCTCCATCATAGAAAACGACTGCTTGTCCTGGTGTAATTGCACGAATTGGCTCATCACAAAGAATACGAACTGTATTTTCATCAACGATTTGAACCGTTACTTTATTGTCTTCTTGACGATAACGGAATTTCGCCGTGCACTTAAATTCTGTTTCTTTTTCTTTGTTACTTACCCATCCTACATTCGTAGCAATAACTTCATCACCATATAGAAGTTCGTTATGGAATCCTTGATCAACATATAAAATGTTTTCTTTTAGATTTTTCCCAACAGCAAACCATGGATCACCATTACCACCAATTCCAAGGCCATGACGTTGTCCAATTGTATAATACATTAAACCGTCATGCTTCCCTTTCACTTCACCAGATAATGTTTGCATTACACCTGGTTGTGCCGGTAAGTAGTTACTTAAGAAATCTTTAAAGTTACGCTCACCAATGAAGCAAATACCTGTACTATCTTTTTTCGCCGCTGTCGCTAAGCCAGCTTCTTTCGCCATTTCACGAATTTGCGGTTTCTTTAATTCACCTAACGGGAACATTGTTTTTGATAATTGCTCTTGGCTTAATTGATTTAAGAAATACGTTTGATCTTTATTGTCATCAACGCCGCGAAGCATTTTATATTCGCCGTCCATATAAGCAACGCGTGCATAATGGCCTGTTGCCACATAATCCGCACCAAGCGCAATTGCATGCTCTAAAAATGCTTTAAATTTAATTTCTTTATTACACATTACATCTGGGTTTGGTGTACGACCAGCTCGATACTCATCTAAGAAGTACGTAAATACTTTATCCCAGTATTGTTTTTCAAAGTTTACTGCATAATACGGAATACCAATTTGGTTACACACTTCAATTACATCATTGTAATCTTCTGTTGCTGTGCAGACACCATTCTCATCTGTATCATCCCAGTTTTTCATAAAAATTCCGATTACATCATAACCTTGCTCTTTTAATAAAAGTGCTGCTACAGATGAATCGACGCCACCGGACATTCCGATGACAACGCGTGTTTCGTGAGGTAGTTTGTTCATCATGTCACCTCCCATGCTAATTTTGTGTTAATCGCTTCACGATTTTCACTGTTTCGTACGCTGCTTTTTCAATTTGCTCTTTCGTATTTCCAAGTCCAAAACTAAAGCGTACGGATGAACGTATTTGATCGGAGTCTTTTCCAAACATTGCTACTAATACATGTGATGGATCAATCGAACCAGCTGTACAAGCAGAACCGCTTGATACTGCAATGCCAGCAAGGTCTAAGTTCACAAGAAATGGTTCAATGTTCATTCCTGTAAAACTTACATTAAGTACATGCGGTAAGCGATGTTCTAAGTTTCCGTTTACCTCGAAAGTAATGCCTTCATTTTTGAAGACAGATACCATTATATCTTTAAACTCTTCATATTGGGCATTTTTTTGCTCACGAGTTTTTTCAGCTATAAGAATTGCATGCTGAAGCCCAGCAATACTAGGCACATTTTCCGTACCAGCACGGCGTTTTCTTTCTTGCTCTCCGCCTATTAATAACGGTTCAAATTTCACATTTGCACCAGCGTATAAGAACCCTACACCTTTTGGCCCATTAATTTTATGAGCTGAAATTGATAATAAATCAATTCCAAACTCTTTCACATTAATTTCTACTAAACCGTAAGCTTGTACCGCATCTGTATGGAAATAAGCTTGATGATCTTTTAGCAGCTTTCCTATTTCCACAATTGGTTGCATTGTCCCTACTTCATTATTCCCAAACATAACAGATACAAGAATCGTCTCTTCTGTTAATGCCTTTTGTATGTCAGAAGCTTGAATGCGCCCTGTTTCATCGACAGGTAAATATGTTACTTCAAACCCTTCACGCTCTAACAATTCGCACGTATGCAAAATCGCATGATGTTCAATTTGCGTCGTTATTATGTGGTTACCTTTATGGCGGTTCGCACGTGCTACACCTATAAGCGCTAAATTATCAGCTTCTGTACCACCGCTCGTAAATATAATTTCATTCGGATTCGCATGAATGCTGCGTGCACACACTCGTCTCGCCTCATCTACTGTGTGACGAGTTTGACGTCCATAAAAGTGAATACTAGACGGGTTCCCGAATATTTCTGTCATATATGGAATCATCTTTTCGACCACTTCTGGGTGAGTCGGAGATGTCGCAGCATGATCTAAGTAAATGCGTTCCATTAAATCTCCTTCTTTCCAAATCGTTTCACAAGGAATTAAATGTAAAACATATAGCCCCCGTGATTTTCTTCCTCATAACGTACTAAATCTTCTAACGTTGTACTATCTAACACTTCTTGCACCGCATCACGAACACGCATCCATAACTGGCGCTGTGCTGGCTCTTCTTCTTCTATCATTTCTACAACACTAATCGGTCCCTCTAATACACGGATTACATCCCCAGCTGTAATGTTAGCCGGTTGATCAGATAATACATATCCGCCGTATGCCCCGCGCGTACTCTTTACAAGACGAGCGTTACGAAGTGGTGAAATTAATTGCTCTAAGTAATGCTCGGATAAGTCATGCGCCTGCGCAATTGATTTTAATGAAATCGGACCTTCACCAAACTTTTTTGCAAGATCAATCATAATTGTTAAGCCATAGCGGCCTTTTGTTGAAATCTTCATCTATTTTGCACCTCTTTTCAAATTTTCACTTCTATTGGTTATATCTTATTTATAAAAAGAACACAATTTAAAATCCTATGAAATTATAGCATAATATAGTATTATAAGAAATTTCAACTTGTGTATCAAAATGATAACATAAAATCACATTGAAAAACTCGGAAATTATTACAATTGAAAGAAAAATGAAAATATTACCCTTCATTTTTCCCATAAAACAGCATCCTATTTCAAATTCCGTAGAAAAAAATGATACGATAGAACGAGATTATATATTAAGGGAGACGGTCCAAATGAAACAACCACTCGCACATCGAATGCGCCCTACAAATATTCAAGAAATTATTGGGCAACAACATTTAGTTGGTGAAGGAAAGATTTTATGGCGAATGGTCCAAGCCAATCATTTTCAATCTATGATTTTATACGGTCCTCCAGGTACAGGAAAAACATCCATTGCCAGTGCAATTGCAGGAAGTACCGGTACCCCGTTTCGTCTATTGAACGCTGTTACTCACAATAAAAAAGATATGGAAGTTGTCGTACAAGAAGCGAAGATGCATCGACACCTCGTTTTAATTTTAGATGAAGTTCACCGTCTAGATAAAGCAAAGCAAGACTTTCTATTACCTCACTTAGAAAGCGGACTTCTTACTTTAATTGGTGCTACGACAAGCAATCCATTCCATGCAATAAACTCCGCTATTCGAAGCAGGTGTCAAATTTTCGAATTACACGCACTAACAGAAGAAGATATTTTAATTGGGTTAAAAAGAGCTTTAGAAGATAAAGAAAAAGGCCTTGGAGAATATGCAGTAACGGTAACAGATGAAGCACTACATCACTTTGCAAACGCCTCTGGTGGTGATATGCGTTCCGCTTATAACGCACTTGAGCTTGCTGTATTATCTAGCTTTACTACAGACGATCAAGCGGCTGAAATCACACTCGAGATTGCAGAAGAATGCTTACAAAAGAAGAGCTTCGTCCACGACAAAGGCGGCGATGCTCATTATGATGTATTATCAGCATTTCAAAAATCAGTGCGCGGAAGTGATGTAAATGCAGCACTCCATTATTTAGCACGCCTTATTGAAGCAGGTGATTTACAAAGCATTGGCAGACGCCTTCTTATTATGGCTTATGAAGATATTGGACTTGCTAGCCCACAAGCTGGACCACGTACACTAGCTGCAATTGAATCAGCTGAACGAGTTGGATTCCCAGAAGCACGCATCCCACTTGCAAATGCCGTTATCGAGCTATGCTTATCACCAAAATCAAATTCAGCTTATAAAGCACTTGATGCTGCATTACACGATTTACGCAACGGTCAAACAGGTGACATTCCAAGCCATTTAAAAGATAGTCATTACAAAGGCGCAGAATCACTTGGAAGAGGCATTGGATATTTATATCCGCACGACCATCCAAACGGCTGGGTAAGGCAACAATACTTACCTGATAAAATAAAAAGCAAGCAATATTATAAACCGAAAACGACAGGAAAATTTGAGCAAGCACTTTCTACTGTTTATGAAAGATTACAAACTTCGAATAAAACGAAAAATAAAGGGTAACATAAACGAAAACGTCACCATTATGGAGGCTTCGCTTATGAAAACACGTCAAGATGCATGGACAAAAGAAGATGATCTCCTTTTAGCAGAAACTGTTTTGCGACATATTCGCAGCGGAAGTACACAAATAAAAGCGTTTGATGAAGTTGGCGACGCTTTAAACCGCACTTCCGCAGCTTGCGGCTTTAGATGGAATGCTGAAGTAAGACCGAATTACGAAGATGCGGTGCAGCTTGCAAAAAAACAACGTAAAGAATTAAAACGTTCTGAAGCTAATATAGAAAAAGATCGGTTCACGAAAACGAAACAACTCGTAATTGACGCCGATTTTTCAGAAGATATTACGTCAAGTAAACAAGATCTTACAATGCAAAATGTCATTTCATTTTTACAAAATTTAGAACATAACAATCCTTCACTTGCAAAGTTGCAAACTGAAAATGATGTATTACAAGCTCAACTCACCTCTCTGCAAAAAACGAATCATGAACTTGAAACGAAATTAGCAGTACTCACAAAAAAACAACAAGCAATCGAAGAAGATTACGCGATGCTTGTTCGAATTATGGATCGTGCTCGAAAACTTGTTTCAGTCGAAGAGCAAGAAGAGCAAATTGCCCCGATTTTCAAAACCGATCAAAATGGGAATTTAGATATTATTTATTCTGCAGAGAATTAAAAACAGGGATGTCACTTTTTTAACTGAGTGACATCCCTGTTTGTTTTCCGTGAACCATATATAGATATCGGTAAATGAAATTATATTAACGGTTTTTCGAATATATCTATCACAACTTGCAATATATCAACGATTTTTCAAATATATCTATCACAACTTACAATATATCAACGATTTTTCAAATTTATCTATCACAACTTATAATATATCAACGATTCAATAAAGGATATCGATTTAACGACAAAGATTGACAATAACATTCCTCCTTGTCATACAAGGAAACTCCTAAAACGGATTAGATATTTTTTACTAAAATGTTATTATAAACATATACCTTTAAAGGGAGATGGTTGCTATTTCATTAATAATCTTCAAAATAACTCTTGGCCTTCTCGTCCTAACTTTAGCTCTTTTCACCATTAACAGTCTAAAAAAGACATCCGCCTATAAATCAGATAAATACGATTATTGCTTACTAACCTTACTTACATTTGAACTAGTAGTGATGCAAATATTCATATTTCTTTAATACATATAAAAAAGCATATATCCAAAATGGATATATGCTTTTCTTTTATTCTTGCCCTACACGTTTCACTTCTACGTTTTTAATGCGTTCACGTACAACGTGACTTGCCATAATTAAGCCTGCCACAGATGGTACGAATGCATTTGATGAAGGCGGTAATTTCGCCTTACGAATTTTTGCATTCTCGTCTGGTACAATTTCTTTACGTACTTCTTCACGAATTACGATTGGGTTTTCGTCAGAGAAGACAACTTTTACACCTTTTTTAATACCCTCTTTACGAAGCTTCGTACGAATGACTTTCGCAATTGGATCTGTATGTGTTTTAGAGATGTCCGCAATACGGAAACGAGTTGGGTCCATTTTATTTGCTGCACCCATACTTGAGATAATTTTAATTTTACGACGTAAACATTGTTTAATTAAATGAATTTTGAACGTAATCGTATCAGATGCATCCACTACGAAGTCTAAACCGTACTTAAAGAACTCTTCATATGTTTCATCTGTATAAAACATTTCTAGTCCAATTACTTCACACTCTGGGTTAATGTCTGCGATACGCTCTTTCATTAATTCTACTTTTGAACGTCCTACAGTAGATACTAAAGCGTGAATTTGACGGTTTACGTTTGTAATATCTACAACGTCTTTATCAACTAATACGAGACGTCCTACGCCAGAACGTGCTAACGCTTCAGCTGCAAAAGAACCTACGCCGCCAATTCCTAAAATACCGACTGTACTATTTTTTAATATTTCAAGTCCTTCTTTACCAAAGGCTAATTCATTACGTGAAAATTGATGTAACATTCAGCTCTACACTCCTATTACAAAAATGGTCTACCATGTATTCTAGCGTTTTTCCGACTATTTGTATAGAAAAAGTTATAGAATTCCTAAAAATACATATTTCGAGAATGAAAACATAGACCAGAATTTTATTTCTTCCTAAATACACGTTTAAAAAGGAGGATTTAGAGAACCGAGCAGATCGAGGCGCTGAAGCCAGGAGGAGCGCAGTGTAGAAATACTACTCGAGCACCGGACTGGCGAAGCAACGAT